>NZ_JBHSGK010000018.1:0-744 GCF_042654445.1 Bacillus daqingensis | reverse complement strand
CTTGAATAAAGTCTACATCTCTCGCGTATTGAATAGTGCTATTTCCTGCATGATCAATCATGTAAACATAGTTAACCGTGTAAATTCCTTCTTCATCAAAATCATTTACATCATAAATTCCGGTCCATATATCTTCCTCACCTGAGAACCTCAAATCTAACGAGATAGTTCGGTTTCCACCGGGAGATTGGATGTTTAATCGGGCAATTCTTACTCCAGATAAATCATCTGAAATATTAGCTTGAAATTTCACTTCGTCCCCGATTGAAAATGGTCCATCACTTACTGATGCACTTTGAATCTCAGGTGGTGTCCCATCTGACTGTGAAGCAAATGCACTTTCTATCCCTGCAAAGTTACTAGCTAACAACAAAAAAATCAGCGACAGAATAAAAACTTTAGATTGCTTTACTTGTTTCATAAATCTCTCCTTTTAAGTATGTATTAAGGAACACTGATACCGTAAAAATGATGCATAATTATTACAACATAAGTCCTAATAGATAATTCAAGCGTATGCTATTTATGTAATAATATCAATATTTTTTTCAAATAATTACATATTATCCAACTCACCTTCCTGTTTCGATCACTTCTCTTAATGAATATATTCTTCACTTAAGCAATAGTTCACTCTCTACTTCTTGTCGAAAGTATCCAGCTATCTTTTAACAAGAGGGGGCTGTCCCATAAGTCGATATTATCGACGGAACAGCCCCTTCTTTATGTGTAGAAAACATTTAT
>NZ_JBHSGK010000017.1:0-16133 GCF_042654445.1 Bacillus daqingensis | reverse complement strand
TTCCCCTTATCTAGGATCATACATAAATGCAATGCCGAACCTTACATTTTTAGTTTGCCATAAACAGTGAAGACCGGCAATAATTAAGTTAACAAATATTAAGTTAAACATGATCAGCGCAAAGCCTATCACGCAAAGCCAGGCACTTTTTTCTCCTTGCCATCCTCTAGATAAGCGCAGATGGAGATACACCGCATAAATAAAAAGGTAATTAATGCCCATACTTCCTTTGGATCCCATCCCCAGAAGCGAGTCCAGGCAATCTGCGCCCAGATCATAGCGAAAATTAATCCTCCTAATGTAAATACAGGAAATCCAATCGCAATCGCACGGTAGCTGATTTCATCTACTGTCTGGGGATTCACGTTTCTGACGAGCGGCTGTAAGAGACCTGCCACAGGCTTTCGGAATCCAAACCGGAGACCACCGTATAAAAACAATCCTCCAATAATTGACCAAACGACAGTGTTCACATCATCACTGCGCACAAATTCCGGCATGTTAATGATAGGATTGAACCCCTGCTCTGAGGCAAGCTCTCCTTCATTCGGTCCTACAAGCGGAGGCAGGTAATAATCTATCGCATCTTCTTCTCCAAACTCATTTACGTAGTCAAACGTAGCCGTATATCCTGCAGCATTAAAGCCCATCCCTATTGCAATATAAGCAACCGTGGCAAGAAGGGTAAACATAATGAACTCAATGCCTTTAACTTTCTTTGAAGCCTTGGTAAAGTCAATCATGCGCACAAGATATAATACGCCGGCAGCAAACCCAATCGCTAAAATCCCCTGACCGATCGCTGTCGTGATTACATGGATGACACAGCCAGTTCGTCTGCAACGCAGGAATCAGCGGCTGTGCTTCACCAGGGAACATGGACCCGTAGGCAATTATCAGCATGACCACCGGCATCGTAAACAGTCCCAGGTAATTATTTTTATACATAGGATACATGATTACAAATGCGAGTGACATTGCAATTCCCAGTGCAATTGTATATTCATACATATTACTGACCGGAGCATGCCCCGTCGCCATCCAGCGGGTGATAAAATATGCAATCGCTGCTATGAGAGCCACTATCGCGCTGAGGTAGCCGAGTAACCCTGCTTTATTCTGCTCCTCTCCCGCTTTGTTTTTGAACTTTTTACCGGTGATTGAAACTGTAAAAAAGATAGTAGAAGCTAAATACAGACCGAAAGCAATATATAATAATGTACTGCTGAGTTCAAACATCCTATTTCCTGCCTCCTTCATTCAATTGCTCTTCTTGCTTTCTCGCTTCTTTCTCTTTTAGTTCTTTTTCTTCCTGTTCTTTATCTGCTTGGTCAACCACTTCAGGAAGCGCAACTTTGCCTCCTAAATAATCAATATCTTTTTTGAGCGTATGCCAGTTTTTATTCGTATGACCGGCTACGAAGAACTCTCCATCTTTTTGTTGAATCCAAATACGCCTGTGGAACCAGTAGGAACCTTGAACAAGTCCAATCATAAAAATCACACCGCCAGCCATAATAATCGGCAGCGTATGATCTCTTCGAATTGTTAAGCCTGTAAGATCAAGCATTTCAACACCCAGCATCCGGATTGTATGATCGCCTTCCCCGTTCAGCGCTTCATTTACCTGCACTCCAATCAGGCTGATTTCTCCTGTATCAACGGCAGGATCAGCGTCTGGTGGAAATAGTTCAAATATAATCCGTGGATTATCAGGAATTCGATTCATCGTAGTCGGCTCCCCATCATCATCTATATAAAAATTCGGAAAATATTCTATAATTTCAATCTGGTAACCATTATCAAACTCGTAAAACATCTCCGGGTCATTCAGGTCAACTTCAAATACTACGTCTTCCAATGCTTCTGCTTCTCCGTCTTCATCTTCCACTTCCACCCCAAAAGTAAAGGTAGCAAGCTCGTTTAAACGATAATCGACCTGGTATAAAGATATTCCTTCAAAAGTGAGCGGTTCATTTACCCGAATAGCGTGATCCCTCACTTCTTCCAGTTCTGTTTCACTGCCGATACTCCCTGCAGAGGTCCGCTTATACAAAGTAGCGTTCGTTTGATAATTGAATCAATTTCATAAATCTTTATTACAAAGTAACATCCAAATGTTGTGAATAATTTCCACTTCATCCGTTTTCTTTGAAGAGCATCTTCTTCTTTTTTCAAAAATACTTGTTAAATCACAGGAATACTACATTATAAAATTGACTCCCCTGCATATTCATTATTGTTACATGCTACTCCTTCATACTTTCTTCAATAAATTCAGGTATAATATTTTTATGTTTAACCATTGCAAATCAGATTATAGAGTTCGACTGTCTTTCAAAAGAAAGGATGCTTTCATTTCGAGTAAGAAAGTGGGAATAATTCACTCCTCTAAATTAGATAATTATGGATATATATATAATGAAATTCTAACCTTTTATTATCTTGGTTGGCTAGTGGATTTTTCTATTTTAAACGTGCATTTCTAAATATGTAACGAGGGGTAGAAAACATTCAAAGCTAAGACATCCCCCTTTAATAGGAGAACCAATAATTATTTATCTAGGGAAGAACGGTTGTTTGTGACATGAAAATGCTGATACTTCCATTCCTTGTTACACATTCCGAGAGTCATGTATAGAAACATCCATAGAAAACAAGAAAAGGAAAAATAATATCCGGGCAAAATATTACGTCTAGGAGTGTACACAATAATTGGCACCGAGAGAATTTACAATTTACTTCAGCTTTTCATGGGGAGGGGGCACTTGGATATAAAATCCACTTTAATAGTGGAATAATGAGAAAGCGCCGAGGTCTTATTGAATTTGTTAAAGTGCTGGGTTTTTTAAAGATGAAAGGGGCTCTGCGTTGAAATTATTTTTTTTCTTTCTATTAGTTTTATTCATTGGGGCAGGCTTTATTTATCAACAAGAATGGATTGTCTATTTCCACTCTGGTGATTGGGAGATTCTACAAAAAAAGATGGGTGAGAACTTATTAACCATACTGATTATCACCTTTGGATTTATGATGATGCAAAATATCTTTTCTATTCTTCCCTTTTTATTGCTTACAATGTTTAACATTTGGTTATTCGGTTTCTTTTATGGTTATATATGGAGTTTAATAGGAAATTTCTTAGGATCTGTATTGGTTTTTTATTTGGGCAGGTATGGTTTTCATAAATGGGGTATGAAATATAACCATCTCACAATCAAACAGAAAATTGAAAACAATGGGTTTAAATTTGTACTGTGGTTGCGGCTTTTTCCGTTCATGCCTGCTAGTGTAATTAATATTGGGTGTGGTTTGAGTAATATAAAAGCAAAAGATTATATTACAGCTACCTTTATTGGAAATACTATATTCGTTTTTATGCTTGCTTTATTTTCAGAAGGAGTTATCGCATTAGAATACCAATATACTATCTACATAGTTTTAACTATATTTCTGATACTAATTGGTAGTGCTCAAGTAAGGAAGGCAGTATTAAAAAGAAAAGATAAACAGAGACAACAATGTAAAAGTTATTTTTTAAACCTTTAAGTCTTTACAAGTTAAGATAAATTAAAAACTCTGTTTTTTCTTCTGTGCTTTTAACAGATACCCCCTCATGTAATTCAACTATTTCCTTTTTAATGGAGGGCTCTAAATATATTCTATTATCACTTTTTGCTTCCTTGATCTATCAACTTTATAAAAGCGACATCAGATATGTTTTACTTCCTTTTACAGTATACTTCTTCCCGTAGCTTTGATTAAACGTCCAGAAATAGTACAAATGCAACACATTTATGTATCATAGTAATGGCTATTACTTCAATATATTAATTTCAAATATACAATTAAAGGTGGGGATTCGTTGTTTTACCAATTAGTGGAGCAAATCAGCGCATTTTTTCGAGAACCTTTTATGAATGCGGCAAATAGCGTTGAAACAATCCCCCTATTGTTTGCCTTAGCGCTAGGGGTTGTAGGAGCTTTAGCACCTTGTCAATTTTCAGGAAATGTAAGTGCGATTACTCTCTACGGTTCAAAGTCTCTCAACAAAGGGATCTCTTGGTCCAATACATTTTTTTATACGCTCGGAAAAATTACAGCTTTTACATTGCTCGGAAGCATCGTTTGGATAATTGGACAAGAATTCCAAAGAGAGTTGACACCCTATTTCCCTTGGATCAGAAGGATATTAGGGCCCATATTAATATTCGTCGGACTCTATATGCTTGGATTTTTTACGATGCGTTGGACAATGAAATTGTGGAAATCGCAAAATTATGAGGCGGGTAAGAGACAAAGAAAAGGAAATTGGGGCGCTTTTATGTTGGGTTTTAGTTTTTCACTTGGATTTTGCCCCACGATGTTCATTTTATTTTTCGTGTTACTTATGCCTGTTACTTTTTCCACTGCATATGGAGTGATTTTACCAGGAATTTTCGCTATAGGCACCACGCTGCCTCTCTTGATAGTAATATTTATCATTTGGTATTTGGGAATTGGAGGCGCTATATTAAAACAGGGAAGAAAGTTAGGTAGCTTAGTGCAACGTCTCGCGGGGGGATTCATGATCTTCATCGGCATATTAGATATGATGACATTTTGGTAATGCGAAAAAGATGATTTTCTCTCCTTTCTCAACTTGTTGAATCAACTACTAATTTTCACTAGTGCTTCGTGACGCAAATAAATAGTTACACCTCCAATCGTCCTCCTTTATAAGTCCAAAGAAATGGTTTAGCCAGGTGTTGATTACAAAATGCGATGGATTCACTTAATTGATGGATTAGGTCTTCCACGGAAAGAAAGCTGGCTCTCGGATTGATTAATGCACGGCAGAGAATGCTAAATCATCATGCAATTTGTTGGAGTCCGGAACATTATTTCGGTGTATAAATCACACGGATACGACGATGCTCCCTCTCCGTTAAATTTTTCGTTTAAAGCTTCCTGATAAACTTGGCATACTTGCCTGACCTGTTCTTGATATTTTTCCGGATCTTCCACGATTGTATGTAATCAAACCCTACTTTGAGGAGGTTTCAAATCCGCTGATTTTTAAAAACGAAAAACACTGCTCGCGGAAATATTTTCTACTATCCCTTCGTTTTCGTCTTGCCGTGCGTGTTTTCCAAGTGTTCAGTGGCTGAAGGGAAGCCCTTTTTCTAGCGGTGTTCTAATTGTCTGAGAAGAAACCTGGTTTGCCGGAGCTAACTATCACTGATCACGGAATAAATGGGGATATTTACCGCGTGAATCCTTTCGGCCTCACGCGGTAAAGCTTCTGCGGATTCTTCCTAACGATTACGCCATTTCTTAACGCGATTTGTTTGTTATTCATTCTGCCACTTTCATGATAATCAATGCACGGGTTTTAAGATGAAGTGAGGTTTGGTCCCTGCCATAAGTTCATCAAGAATATAATGCTGTTTTCACTTCATTCAATGGTTGCAGCTTGTCGTACGACCATTCTTATCACCCCATATTGATAATTCTCTATTCGAGGTAACATGGAGGTGATGGAGGAATTCAACAATTGTGCACTAGTATGTTCCAGCATAATCTGCAAAGTCTTTTGTTTATGAAGAAACTTTTAATAATCTTGCATTAATCGCAACGATGATGGTACTGAGCGACATTAATACTGCTCCAGCTGCGGGAGTGAGCAGAATGCCAAATGTATAGAGAACACCCGCTGCCAGTGGGAGTGCGACAATATTATATCCCGCAGCCCACCAGAGGTTTTGGATCATTTTGCGATATGTGGCGCGAGACAATTTTAATAACGCGACTACGTCCTGCGGATCACTTCTCACTAAAATGACATCTGCCGATTCCATCGCTACATCGGTTCCTGCCCCGATGGCAATGCCTAAATCCGCATTGGCAAGCGCAGGTGCATCATTCACCCCGTCTCCTGTCATTGCTACTTTCCAACCTTTTGCTTGAATTTCTTTGATTTTTTCCGCTTTTTCATGAGGAAGCACGCCGGCATATACTTCTTCCAGGTCGAGCTGTCTTCCTACCCATTCTGCCACCTTTTGATTATCTCCGGTGAGCATGATTGATTTAATCCCCATGTCTTTTAATGCTGCCACGGCTTTCTTAGAGCTTTCCCGTACTTGATCGGCGAGGGCGATCATGGCAGCGTAATTGTCATTAATAAGCACAAACACTACTGTCTTTCCTTCCTCGGATAATGCTTCAAATTCTTCCTTTGGATAAGTAATGTCCGCTTCCTCCATATATCCCGGACTTACCACCATCACTTTCTTCCCGTTCACCGTGCCTTGCAGTCCCTTCCCAGTCAAAGAAGTAAAGTCGTCAGGAGAAGAAAACGATACATGCTTATCTTTTGCTGCTTCGACAATTCCTTTTGCAATCGGATGTGCCGATTGTGATTCCACAGAAGCCGCCAGGGAAAGAATTTCCTCTTTCTCTCCATCGTTTGCTGTCAGAAAATCTGTAATCCCAAATTCCCCTTTGGTCAGCGTGCCTGTTTTATCAAATACCACCGCGTCTAAATACCGGCCTTCTTCAAAATTGGTGCGATTTCGTATCAGCAGTCCTTTTTTCGCAGACAGACTTGTTGATACTGCCGTAACTAAAGGCGTCGCAAGCCCCAATGCATGCGGGCAGGCAATGACCATCACGGTGACCATTCGTTCAATAGAAAACTGTACGGAAAATCCGGCAGTCAGCCAGATAACGAGCGTAGCGGAGCCAGCAAGCACTGCTACATAAAATAACAGCTTTGCAGCGCGATTCGCCAGGTTCTGTGCACGGGACTTGGACTCCTGCGCTTCTTGCACCATGGTAATGACTTGAGAAAGATAGCTTTCTTCTCCCGTTTTATTCACTGTAACTGTCAGTGATCCTTCTCCGTTTACGGATCCTCCAATGACCTGATCTTCCATTTCTTTGAGAATAGGAACAGATTCTCCGGTCAGACTGGATTCGTCTACTTCAGAAGAGCCTTTGATGATTTCTCCATCTACCGGTACTTTTTCCCCGGGTTTAATCAGCACCTGCTGGCCGGGATGCAGATCAGAAACGGCTACTTCCCGCGTGCTCCCATCCTGCTCTAACAAGTGAGCGGTGGAGGGCATAAACCTCACTAATTCTTCCAAAGCATTGGATGCTCCCATAATCGACTTCATCTCTATCCAATGGCCGAGCAGCATAATCACGATGAGGGTAGAAAGCTCCCAGTACATTTCGTGCCCTGGAACACCGAATACAACCGCTGTGCTGTAAAAATACGCGACGGAAATGGCAAAAGCGATCAGCGTCATCATCCCAGGCGCTTTTTGTTTCGCTTCCTGGAATACCCCTTTTAAAAACGGCCATCCTCCGTAAAAGTACACCACACTGGAAAGCGCAAAAAGAATGAACATGTCTCCCTGAAAGCGCCAATCTACTCCGATAAAGGACTGTATCATGGGAGAAAGAAGTAAAATAGGGACCATAAAGATCAGAGAAACATAAAATCTCTGTTTAAATTCGTTTTCGTGATGTGCGTGCCCTTCGGAATGATTTTCGTGAGCATGATCTTCTGATGCCTCATGCTGATGGTGCTGATGATCATTCATTGAATTCCGCTCCTTTCTAAGTGTTTTGCTTCTCTATTATCGTTACAAGGTGCAACATTCCTTATTCTTTCATTTACATTTTTATTAATTAGATCCTGTTAAAATCATGAACATCAACTTTGTTATAAATTACGCAGTAACTGACTTAAATTTTCTCAGTCTTAAAGTGTTTAACACTACTGAAACGGAGCTGAGCGCCATCGCTAAGCCGGCAAGCATAGGATTGAGGAGAAGACCAAACACCGGGAACAACGCTCCAGCAGCTACCGGGATCAGCACAATATTGTAACCAAATGCCCATCCGAGGTTTTGGTGTATCATACGCATGGTAGTTCTGGAAAGTTTGATCGCTGTAGCGACTTTTGCAATGTCCCCCTTCATCAGAGTGATGTTTGCGGTTTCCATCGCTACGTCTGTACCGGTACCGATCGCCATGCCGACATCCGCCTGCGCAAGTGCCGGGGCATCGTTGATTCCGTCGCCGACCATAGCGACAATTTTTCCTTCTTTCTGCAGCTTTTTAATCGCTTCTGCCTTATGCTCGGGTAACACTTGTGCAATATAATCATCAATTCCGGCTTCTCGCGCGATTGCCGCAGCCGTATCTTCATGATCTCCAGTGATCATTAGAACTTCCAGCCCCATTTCCTGGAGCGTTCGCACAGATTGTTTTGCATTTTCTTTCAAAGTGTCTGCTACGGCAACAATACCTGCTATCTGCCCGTCCACTGCCGCAAACATCGGTGTCTTGCCAGATTTTGCAAGCTCCACGCTCTCGCTGTTGATAGAAGCTGTATCCACCCCGCGGTCCTGCATCAGCTTTTCGTTGCCGATCAGAACTTTTTTTCCATTCCACACGGCTTCAATTCCATGACCGGTAATCGATTGAAAACGTTCCGGTTCGATCAGTGAAAGACCCTCTTCTTTGGCTGCTTCCACAATCGCTTCCCCTAATGGATGCTCGGAGCTGTTTTCCACCGAAGCTGCCATCTGCAACAGTTCTTCCTCCGGCAGCATGCCGGAAAGTATCAAATCTGTGACGACAGGCTTTCCTTTCGTAATCGTACCTGTTTTATCAAAAACGACAGTATCCACTTTCTTTATACGCTCCAGGCTCGTCGCGTCCTTGATCAGGATGCCGTTTTCTGCTCCTTTTTCCGTTCCCACCATAATCGCTGTCGGTGTCGCAAGCCCAAGGGCACACGGACAAGCAATGATCAACACAGCGATAAAGGTCGTAAGCGACATAATCATAGCCGGCTCCGGTCCGAACAGAAACCAGACAACCGCGCTGCCGAGAGCAATCAGCACTACGGCCGGCACAAAATAAGCAGCAATTACATCGACAATTCTCTGGATTGGTGCTTTAGAACCCTGCGCTTCATTCACCATCCGGATAATCTGCGAAAGCATCGTATCCTTTCCGACTTTGGAAGCCTTCATCGTAAAACTTCCGGATTTATTGAGGGTCGCACCGATCACCTCATCCTTCACCTGTTTTTCCACTGGCAGGGACTCGCCCGTAATCATAGACTCATCGACAGAGGAGGTCCCTTTGATGATCCGACCGTCTACCGGAACACGCTCCCCGGGACGCACTTGGATCTCATCGTCGATCTGCACTTCCTCTACTGGAATTTCTTTTTGTTCTCCCCCGCGTATTACGCGCGCCGTTTTTGCCTGCATGTTCATGAGCTTTTTGATCGCAGTCGACGTTTCTCCTTTTGCTTTTGCTTCGAGATAACGGCCCACGAGAATAAGTGTAGTGATGACCGTGGTGACATCGTAGTACAACTCATTTGGAAAGCCGAGTCCTGTTAAATAGGCTGGGAAAAGCGTCAGTGCCCCACTGTAAAACCATGCGGCTGTCGTTCCCATTGCGACAAGCACATTCATATCTGCCGAACCGCTCTTTAATACTTTATAGCTGTTGGTGTAAAAACGGCGCCCCGGACCGAGCTGCACATAGGAGGTAAGCAAAAGAAGCACGAACGGGCTTGCAAGAAACGCCGGTACCCAGTCCCCCCAGTGCGGCATCATGTGCGGAATACTCCCTATCAGAACGATGGCTGTTACCAGGCTGCTCCAAAACACACTTTTCTTAAGAGAATCCGTCTCCAGTTTCTCTTCCCCGGAACGGTCCTTCACCTCGTCACTTCCTTGCAATTCTGCCCCGTATCCAAGCTTTTCGACGGCTTGAATAATCTGCTCGCTCGTCACATCGTCCTCTACCCAAACCTGCGCGCTGTGCGAAGCAAGGTTTACCTGGGCTTCTTCAACGCCATCTACTTTATAAATAGATTTCTCCACCCGGTTGACGCATGAAGCACACGTCATACCACTCACAGAGACATTAATTTTATTCACAGCAATTCCTCCTCTACCTGTTTTGTACAATACCTGGGTATAGTATATAAATAGTTAAAAAAGATGGCCGGCTGTTTTTTCCTGAACAGCGGCTAACCTCATTGATCAATAACCTTCTGTCTAGCAGTGATGATTCTGACACTTACACTGTCCTGGAACACAGCTGCACGGGACCTCCTCTACAGCATCTTTTTTCTTACTCTCCAATGTTTTTTCCAAATTCTCTATATCCTTGAAGCTTAAAGGTGCTTTGGAAATTACATCCACAATCGTATTGCCAATTTCCTTGTCACACATACGTTCCAGAAGTTCATGAAGCATTTTTTTGGTTATTTCGCTTTCACTGACATTGGCGGAATATATATACTTCTTTCCTTCTGTTTCCGTATGAAGCATTTCTTTCTTTACAAGTCTGCCAATAAAGGTTTTCGTTGTAGCTGGTTTCCAATCCATTTTTTGCTGGAGCACGTTGATGATTTCTTTACTCGTGACTTTTTCGTGAGCCCAGGCGACACGCATTACTTCCCATTCTGCATCAGTGATATTATAATCTATTTGCGTATTCATGTTTTCATCCCCCTTTTCGTTTACGTTTGTAATCGTTATATTTAGTCTACAATTGTAAACGATTAATGTCAAGGTATTTTACTAGTTTCTAAAGAATGTGGATGACAGAAATCAAACGTTCGTAAAAGTACACTCTAAACCTGCAAGTCGAGGTATTTTAAAAATCCTGATATAACTGTGACTTTTGACTTTATTTTGCACTTATTTAAGTGATATTTTGCACTAAAATTAAGCCGATATCTCACATTAAAAGAGAGATATCGGCTTATAAAATTTTCTATTAAAATAGGAATGAGAACAGAGCGTTGAATGTGCCATTTTCAAATAGGATATAAATTCCTAATCCTATAAAGACGATTGGAACGATCCAACGTTCATATTTTTCGATTTTATCTGAAACAAAATTCAAGGAAGCCAATCGATAGCTGATTAGACATAGAACACCAACCATGATCATGAAAACAATGACGGCAATAATGATTTCCATCATATTTAAAGTCGTAAAGTACGGTATATAGATAGCGAAATCATCCGCACTGGAAGCCAGTACAATGAAAGTGACCGTTATGAATAATTGATTGAATCTGCCTGAAGAGAAAAGGGAGAGAATGTTGCCTTCATCTTCGTCTTCTTCCCCTTTGATCCATATTTTGATACCCAGGTAAAGTGGCAGCAATCCAAGCAGGCCGATCATCCATTGTTGAGGAATAAAATTGGCTACTCCCAATGCGACCAGAAGACTTGCGCCTATAATAATGACTGTCCCTATATATTGTCCAATCCAAATATGTTTTATTTGATTACTCTTTTTGATCTGCGAAAACAGAAGAATCAATATAACGAGGTAGTCGATTCCTGTCGCTACATAAACGGCAGCAGCTGTAAATGCCGTTACAATCATAGTTCCAACTCCAATTTTTCAGCATCAGTACTTTTATTTATCTGGGAAGAACCCAAGCTTAATTCATCTTCCTTCACACGCATAAGCCTCAAACCATTCATGGCCACCACTAAAGTGGCACCCATGTCCGAGAGAATCGCAATCCATAGTGTCAGCCATCCTGGGATGACCAACAATAGAGCAATCAGTTTGATTCCAATGGCAAAAGCGATATTCGCTTTGATGATGTTCAATGTTTTACGGCTAAGTTTGATGGTAAAGGGCAGTTTCCTCAGGTCATCGCCCATTAAAGCGACATCTGCTGTTTCAAGAGCGGTATCTGTACCGGCGCCACCCATAGCGATACCAACGGTGGAAGCTGCCAGCGCCGGGGCGTCATTGACCCCATCGCCGACCATGCCTACATGACGATAATCAGTTTTTAGTTGCTTGATTACGTCTAGTTTATCCTGCGGGAGTAATTCAGATTGAATATCTGTGACACCGACATGTGAACCAATCGCACGGGCAGTACTATGATTATCCCCCGTAAGCATGACTGTTTTTTCGATGCCTACCTGATGCAGCTTCTGGATTACCGCTTTACTTGATTCGCGGACTTCATCCGCGACTGCAATAATTGCCTGAACTGTATTTTTCGTTCCTGCAACCATAACGGTCTTACCTTGTTCTTGAAGTGTTTTGACATCACTTTTAATTGCATCATTGAAATTATCTGCCTCTATCTCTTCAAATAATGCCGGGCTGCCAACGTAATACATTTCATTATTGATTTTGCCCCGTATCCCTTTGCCTGTAATGGAAGAAAAGTCTTCGACAAAGATATCAGAATAAGGAAGGTTATAACTGTCTGCCTTCTTTATAATCGCGGATGCCAATGGATGCTGAGAACGATCTTCCAATGCTGTGATGACTGCCAGCATTTCCTTTTCATCAATTGCATTGTCGATTAAACGATAATCGGTTACAACCGGGACGCCCTTTGTGAGTGTGCCGGTCTTATCAAATGCAATGGCTTTTAATCCACCCATTTCTTCGAGGTAGACCCCGCCTTTTATAAGGACTCCCTTCTTGGCAGCGTTTCCGATTGCTGAAACAATCGCTATCGGCGTGGAAATCACCAATGCACATGGACACCCTACAACGAGAACCGCTAACCCTTGATACACCCAAGTGGACCAACTCGCACCGAAAAATAACGGGGGTACAATCGCAACCAGCACTGCGACACCCATAATGGCAGGCGTATAATATTTTGCAAATTTATCAACGAATGCCTGGGCAGGAGCACGCTCACCTTGTGCTTCTTCCACCAGATGAATGATTTTGGCAATGGTCGTATCTTCAACCAATTTAGTGATTTTAACCTCCAGTAAGCCTTCTTCGTTCAGTGTCCCTGCAAATACTTCATCATCGAGCGATTTTTCAACCGGCACTGATTCACCTGTGATTGCTGCCTGGTTGATTGCAGAGTAGCCATTGACAATTACGCCGTCCATAGCAATTTTCTGTCCAGGCTTAACAATCATGATATCGCCCACAGCAATATCATTGACGTGCACTGTCATTTCCTGTCCGTTGCGTCTGACAAGTGCCTCTTTAGGAGCAATATCCATCAATGAACTGATGGATTGCCTTGCTCGATCCATCGAGAAACGCTCCAACGCTTCGCTGATGGCAAACAAGATGACCACGATTGCGACCTCGGCCCATTCTCCGATGATGACACCGCCAATCACTGCGACTGTCATCAGGGTTCGCATATCAAATTCAAACCGGACTAAATTCTGGAGACCCGTTTTCAGCATTGAAGCCCCTCCGACAATCATGGAAGTGATGAATAGCAGCGGTGTAAGAATATTGTCATCACCATTCACCAACATTGAAATGAAGCCAAAAGCGATAAACAGTAGCGAATAGAGCAGAGTGCTGTGCTTTTTATAAAATGGAATGGTTACTTCCTTTTCTTTTTTGTCTTGTCCACTTTCTTCCCGGGATTTCTCAGGCACCACTATGAGATTTTCAAATGCTCCTGCTTCTTCCAGTTCCTCAACCGTTGCAGAACCATATACAGAAATTTTTGATGCGCCAAAATTCACCTTCGCATCTTGAACTTCAGGTAGTTTCTTCACATTGTTCTCAAATGTGCCAGCACAGTTCGCACAGGAAAACCCCTGAACACGGTAAACTTTTTTTTCTTTATTTACTTCTGGTTGCGTTTGACGCCTAGACTTTTCAGGCACCACTTTGAGGTTTTCAAATGCCCCTGCTTCTTCCAGTTCCTCAACTGTTGCAGAACCATATACAGAAATTTTTGATGCGCCAAAATTCACCTTCGCATCTTGAACTTCAGGTAGTTTCTTCACATTGCGCTCAAATTTCCCTGCACAGTTCGCACAGGAAAACCCCTGAACACGGTAAACTTTTTTTTCTTCTTCAGTCAGCTCTGCAATCCCTTCAGACATTGGTTATCACTTCTTTCCTATGTATTATTGCAATCGTCATGATTTCTTTAATATGCTGATCTTCCAGAGAATAGAACGCGAGTTTCCCTTCTTTCCTGAATGTAACGATGCCTTCTTTGTAGAGCGTGCGTAAATGATGAGATGCATTTGCTACAGTCACACCGAGTATATTTGCGATGTCACAGACGCATAATTCCTCTTCCTTGCATAAGGAATAGGTGATTTTTGCCCTATTCACATCGGCAATAGCCTTAAGCATCTGTGATATACCGGCAATATCAACAGTTTGTAAATTCTCTTGCATCCAAACAACCTTTTCTTCGTCATAACAAAAAACTTCACATGTTTCTTTCTTATTCATACATACACCTCGTCATTCAAATATTTGTTTGAATATAGTATATCATCTTGTTTTCTTTATTCAAGCAGATGTTTGAATAATAATAAATTTGTATAAGTTTTTCGCGACATAGAAAGAATTTTCTGAAATAAAGCTGAAAGAAATTACGATATCGTAAGTGAACTTTATTGTGATAAATAATTTATTCGTTCTTAAAAGTACACTTTTCCGAACGCTTACTCCGTATAGAAAATATGCCTGTTTTATCGTTCGCAAAAGTGTAAAATGACTTTATGAACGTTCGCGATTTTACCAACATATTTACGGACATATTATGGTATAATTTAACAATAAGACTATACTAAAAGGTAGATGATAGAAATTTATGAAAAAAAGAAAATTTGGATATATACGAGTAAGTAGTAAAGATCAAAATGAAAGCAGACAAATAATTTCCATGGAAAAATTAGGTATTAACAGTCGAGATATTTTTATTGATAAGGCGAGTGGGAAAGATTTCCAAAGAGAACAGTATCAATTATTAAAACGAGTGCTTCGAAAAGAAGATGTGCTCTATATTCATTCCTTGGATCGCTTTGGAAGAAACAAAGAGGAAATTTTAGGGGAATGGAACGAAATCACCAAAGAGATTCAAGCAGATATTGTAGTTCTTGATATGCCTCTTCTGGATACCACCCAGTATAAAGACAGCATGGGAACATTTATTGCGGATTTGGTTTTGCAGATTCTTTCCTGGGTCGCTCAAGATGAACGAGAACGTATTCGTAAGCGGCAGCGAGAAGGCATTGATGCAGCATTAAATAATGGAGAGCCTTATGGACGACCGACAGTCGAAATTTCAGAAGATTTTCTAGAAGTTTATGCAAGCTGGAAACAAGGTCACGTGACTGCTACCCGTGCTATGAGAGAAACAGGGGTAAAGAAGACCACATTCTATAAATTAGTGAAACAAATCGAAGAATTAAAAAACAAATAATGATTTCTCTTTATATAGAGGAAACTTGATTGGATCAATTGACAATAAGAGATTGATCCAATATTATGATATCAAGAGGTGATATCACTGGCCCCTAAGAAATTAAATAACAAACACTCGAAAACACTCCAAAAAATTTTCACAGATCCCGTCTAATCAGACATCCCATGGTCAGACATCGAATCGTTGTTTCGAGCGGCTGGAGGCGAAATCAGCGAAGGTCGCGGCTCTCGTGTTCGCGTGAAGTTGAATGGGCGATTTGCTGTATTCCATCGTCCGCATCCGGAAAGAGTGACTGATAAAGGTGCCGTCAAATCTGTGAGGAAATTTTTAGAGGAAGCAGGTGTAACAGAATGACTATATTGACTTATAAAGGGTATACCGGCGTCATTGACCTTGATGTTGATGAAGGCATATTGCATGGAGAAGTTGTAGACCTGAAAGATACCATTACCTTTCAAGGGGAAACTATTCCTGAGATGAAAAAAGCGTTTCATGATTCTGTGGATAATTATCTTGATTTTTGTGCATCTGAAGGCGTACAACCAGAGAAACCTTTTTCAGGTAATTTTATGCTGCGAGTAGGCCCAAGACGCCACAAGTTCATCAATAAAGCGGCCTTACATTCAGGGGAAAGTATAAATGTATGGGCATCTAAAAAATTAATGGAAGCTGCACTCGATGAGTTGGAAGAGGTAGAGAGACACGAGAAAAATGATTTAGAAAAAGTGTAATTGAATTAGAAAAATTTGTGGTAGTAGGCTCTGAGCTAAGAATGTTTAGTTTAGAGCCTATTATTGTTTTAGAAAAATATATCTACTAATATTGGAATATAAGACTCGAGTTCGACAGTAAATAGGCACATTTCCGCTTTTCTGGACCTCATGGTCCACTCCTGACAAGG
>NZ_JBHSGK010000016.1:0-46568 GCF_042654445.1 Bacillus daqingensis | reverse complement strand
AAAATTGACAGAGAATGATTCATTCTCTTTCCTTCTTCTTGTCTTTTGTTTAGTTTTCAAAGGGCCGTGTTACTTGATGCCGCTCGTTTTGGCGACTTTATTAATATAGCACGCTGAACATTTTGCGTCAACAACTTTTTATTAAGAAGTTTTCAGCTGTTCGTTGCGGCTGCGCTGTCCTGCAGCGACGAATAATAATATATCACGATTCATTTCTATCTGACAAGAGATAATCAGAAAAAAGATATTACTTTTTTTACGGCAGCTGTTTCACTCTGCTTAATGGCAGAAAGAGGCTGGTCATCCAGCCTCTTTCTTGCCTTTGATGTGATGTTACTCGTGATCATCCTGCGGACGCATCTGCGGAAACAGCAGTACGTCACGAATGGACTGGGAGTTCGTCAGCAGCATAACGAGACGGTCGATACCGATGCCGAGCCCTCCTGTTGGAGGCATGCCGTACTCCAGTGACTCGACGAAATCTTCGTCCATCATATGGGCCTCATCATCACCCTGCTCCCGCTCTTCCAGCTGCGCTTCGAATCGGCTGCGCTGATCGATCGGGTCGTTCAGCTCGGTGAAGGCGTTAGCGTGTTCACGTCCAACAATGAACAGTTCAAACCGATCTGTAAAGCGCGGATCATCCGCGTTCTTCTTCGCAAGCGGGGAAATATCAAGCGGATGTCCGTAAACAAACGTTGGCTGGATCAGTTTTTCTTCAATAAAGTGCTCGAAGAATTCGTTCACAACATGACCGAACTTCATCGTGTCTTTAATCGGTACTCCATGCTCCTTTGCAAGAGCTCTTGCTTCCTCATCGCTCATCTCCTGCCAGAAGTCGACTCCGGTATGCTCTTTCACAGCATCGACCATGTGCACCCGCTTCCAGCGGGGCTCCAGATCTATTTCCGTGTCATCATAAACAACCTTCGTGCTGCCGAGCACCTCGCGGGAAATGTGTGCAACAAGTTCTTCTGTCAGATTCATGATGTCTTCGTAGTCCGCGTAAGCTTCATACAGCTCGATCATCGTAAATTCCGGATTGTGACGTGTGGAGATCCCTTCATTTCGGAAGACGCGGCCGATCTCATAGACCTTCTCCATACCGCCGACGATCAAACGCTTCAGGTGCAGCTCGATCGCAATACGCATGTACAGCGTCATATCGAGCGCATTGTGATGAGTAACGAACGGACGAGCTGTCGCTCCGCCCGGAATGGAGTGCATCATCGGTGTCTCTACTTCCAAGTATCCGCGATCATCCAGGTAGCGGCGCATCGACTGCAAAATCCGGCTTCTTGTGACAAACGTATCGCGCACTTCCGGGTTTACAATCAGATCAAGGTAGCGCTGCCGGTAGCGCTGCTCGACGTCTTTAAGTCCGTGGTACTTGTCCGGAAGCGGACGAAGAGATTTGGACAGGAAGATCAGCTCCTCTGCTTTTACGGAGAGCTCGCCTACCTTCGTTTTAAAAATCACGCCGCGGACACCGAACATATCGCCGATGTCTGACTTTGTAAACTGCTCGTACTGCTCTTCTCCAACGCTGTCTTTTCGTACATAAATCTGGATCTGGCCGCTTAAGTCCTGAATATGGGCAAATCCGGCCTTCCCTTTACCTCGTTTTGTCATCATCCGCCCTGCGATCGAAACAGGAACCTCTTCTTCTGCAAGGTCTTCTTTTGTCATCTCTTCATACTGCGCCAAAATAGAGGCTGCATCGTGCGATCGTTCGTATTTACCGCCAAACGGATCCATGCCGCTCTGCTGCATCTGCTCCAGCTTTTCACGGCGGACCTGCATTTGATCGGAACCTTCGAATTCTTGACTCACGTTCATCAACTCCTGGGTAGTTAAGTAGTAGTGGATACATAGAAAACTGCCGACAGCATCTACCGGCAGTTTTCGCTAATGATGAAAAACGCAGAAGCAGAACGGGATCAGCGGCCTGCTGCACGCGGCCGCTTTTCTTCCAGCTTACCGCCGATGCTGATGAGCACGTCGGCCATGCCGTCGCGCGTCGTCATCTGGTTGATTTCATTACGGAGCTCAGCAGCTCCCTTTAGTCCTTTGATGTACCAGGAAGCATGCTTGCGCATTTCCTTCACAGCGACTTTTTCGCCTTTCAGATCGATCAATCGATCCATATGCAAAATGCAGACTTCCATTTTTTCATACGGAGTCGGTTCCGGTATATGTTCACCTGATTCCAAGTAGCGGACCGTCCGATAGAGCATCCACGGGTTTCCAAGTGCAGCGCGGCCGATCATCACGCCGTCTACTCCTGAGAACTCCATCATCCGCTTGGCATCTTCCGGTGTTTCAATATCCCCGTTGCCGATAACCGGGATATTGACCGACTCTTTCACCTGTTTAATGATGTTCCAGTCTGCTTTTCCTTCATACATCTGATAACGGGTACGTCCGTGCACGGCAACTGCCTTGCCGCCGGCCGCTTCAACAGCCTTGGCGTTTTCTACCGCATAGACGTGATCGTCATCCCAGCCTGTTCTCATTTTTACTGTGACCGGTTTATCCGCTGCGTTAACAGCAGCCTGCACCATGTCATAAATTTTATCGGGATTGAGCAGCCACTTGGCCCCTGCGTCACAGGACGTAATCTTTGGCACCGGACATCCCATGTTAATGTCAATGATGTCCGCATTTGTCTGCTTATCCACGACTTTCACTGCTTCTGTAAGCGTCTCTTTTGTGCCGCCGAAAATTTGAAGGCTGAGCGGTTTTTCGCGCTCGTCTACGTACAGCATTTTCAGAGAACGCTTATTCTCACGGAGAATCGCTTTGTCACTGACCATTTCCGCACAGACGAGGCCGGTTCCGAACTCTTTTGCGATCAAGCGGAATGCCGGATTGCATACACCGGCCATAGGGGCGAGTACGACAGGATTTTTCATTTCAATATCGCCAATTTTCAGCATCTTTTCCACCTCTTCTATTTCAAACCGGGGGATTGCTCCGGTCTCCACCATTCAGCGCGGCTTTTCAGCTTTCACAATGCCGCTGTCCCCGGTGAACGCACGAGCCGCTTCTGCAGCTGTTTCTCCATCTGCCACCTGCAGCTCTGGTGCTATCTCTGCAAGCGGAAGCATGACAAATCCGCGCTCACGCATGCGGGGGTGCGGGATAATCAACGATTCCAACTCTATATTCTCGTCTCCATAGAGTAAAATGTCAAGATCTATCGTACGGGGGCCCCATTTTTTCTTGCGGACGCGACCGAGCTCCTGCTCAATCGACTGCGTTTTCTCCAATAGAGCGAGCGGGGCGAGATCCGTTTCAATCTCTACCACCGCATTCAGGAAATCAGGCTGATCTGTCACCCCGACTGGTTTCGTCTCATAGTAAGAGGATTGGTTCGTTACCTTGATATGCTCCAGCCTGTGAAGCATGTGCACAGCATCTTCCAGCTGGCTGAACCGGTCGCCTATGTTTGCCCCGAGGCTGATATACGCCTTCACGTTCCGTCAAATCCCCGTTCACGGCGAATCTCAACGGCTACCGCATCATAGTGGCCTGGAATCGGCGGATCCGGCTTCGTTACTTTCACCGTCACTGCATGCACGATGTCAAAGCGGCCTAAAATAAGCGAGGCGACTTTGCGGGTTAAGGTTTCCACGAGCTTCACCGGTTCTCCTTCAAGTACTTCCTTCGCAGATTCATACACGAGTGCGTAGTTCACTGTATCATCGAGATCATCGGTCGTTCCAGGCTTTTCTGCGTCCAGCTCCATAATGATATCGCAGTAAAAGCGCTGGCCCAGCTCGTTTTCTTCTTTAAACGCTCCGTGATAACCGTAAAATCGCATTCCCTCTACGTAGACTTTATCCATGCTTATACGCCTCCAATAGTCGTAAGTGGGTGCCGGCCTTTTCCTAGCATTGCGTCCATCATCCGGGTCATCCGGCTGATCTCCTTCACGTCGTGGACGCGCACGATGCTGCATCCTTGATCGATGCCGCGGCAGACCGTAGCACCAGTCCCTTCCATGCGCTCTTCCACAGGCAGGTCGAGGGTTTTAGCGATGAGTGATTTGCGGGAGGTGCCGAGCAGCAGCGGGTAGCCTAGCTCATTGAATTCACCGAGACGTCGCATGACAAGCAGATTATCTTCATAGCTTTTTGCAAACCCGATCCCCGGGTCGAGAATAATCCGGTCGTCTTTTACTCCTGCACGAAGGCAGCGTTCAATCGACTCCGACAAGTCCCGCTTCATATCTGCAATCAGATCGGTGTACACCGCTTCCGGGCGGTTGTGCATAAGGACAATCGGAACATCCGCGGCAGCAGCCGTTCCGGCCATGTCCGCATCCGCTTTAGCACCCCAGACGTCGTTAATGATTGATGCGCCGGCTTCCAGCGCTGCTTCTGCCGTAGCGGCTTTATACGTATCAATAGAGATCGGCGCATCAATCGTTTGTTGGAGCGCTTCAATAACTGGGACGACCCGGCTGATTTCTTCTGCCTGGCCAACCTTTTCCGCTCCCGGCCGAGTCGATTCACCACCGACATCGATGATATCAGCTCCATCCGCAGTCATTTCCCGGGCATGCCGCACCGCTCGTTCCACAGTCTCGTAACGTCCGCCGTCGGAAAACGAATCAGGCGTCGCATTTAAGATGCCCATCACGTACGTTTTTTCCGCGAAGTTCAGTTCATGCGTCTTCCATTTCATCTTCTTCATTCTCTATCACCCTGTTCTTCCTGCTGTTTCGTCTTTTCAGCTGCCTGCTTGTAAACCCGCTGCAGGCTGCGTGCCACCGGTCCCCGCTTTCCCGGAAAGATCGTATCGTCCCAGCGCTTGAGCGGCACAATTTCCTGTATGGAATTCGTTAGAAAAGCCTCTTCGGCACGGAGCGCTTTCTGGAGCGGGTACCTGCCCTGCTCCACCTGCATGCCGAGTGCACGCGCTGCATGACGGACAAAGCCTGCCGTCACGCCCGGCAGACAGCCGGTCGACGGATCAGGCGTATAAAGCGTATGGCCATCCGTGAAAAAAAGGTTGGACGTAATGCTTTCCGATACAGCACCGGCTGCGTCCAGAAAAATTCCTTCAGCAGCGTGCTTACCCACTTCCCGTTTTGCGAGAATATTATTCCAGTAATGATGGGATTTACGACGCACGGCGCCTTCTGGACTGCTGCGCCGAAGCTGAAGCGTGACGGCGACCTTTTCTTGCGCCGCCTGATTCGGCAGTGCTTTGACGTAGAGAATGATGAGGGGGCTGCGGTAAGGCTCTTGAGGCAGACCGACGCCTTCAGCACCGGCCGAGACATTCAGACGAAAATAGCCGTCTGCCATACCGTTCCGTTCCAGAAGCTTCGGAACGGCCAAGCGGATGTCTTGCTCCAAGGCTGCAGGAAGCACAAGTCCAAGCTCTGCAGCACCTTCCTCCAGACGGCGTATGTGATCGGAAAAGAGAAAAGGGTGCCCGCCGTAGGTCCGGAACGTCTCAAAGAGACCCGCCCCGTACAGAAAGCCGTGCTCATACGGGGAAATGCGGATCTCTTTATCGTCCTGGATCGTTCCGTTTACGTAGAGGTACATGCCGGCTCAAACTCCTTGTATGCGTCAAGAAAGTTGCGGAGCATTATTTTCCCGGTATCTGTCATGATCGATTCCGGATGAAACTGCACCCCTTCTACCGGCAGCTCCTTATGACGGATGCCCATGATCTCTTTTTCAGCTGTTTCCGCCGTGATGTCAAAGCAGTCCGGCAGTGTTTCGCGCTTTACGATCAGGGAATGGTAGCGTGTCGCAACAAACGGATCCGGAAGTCCTCGAAATACGCTTTTTCCATCGTGAAATACTTCAGACGTCTTGCCGTGCATAAGCCGCTCTGCCCGTACGACGTCTCCGCCAAATACCTGGGCCATTGCCTGGTGCCCGAGGCAGACGCCGAAAATTGGGATCTGTCCGGCGAATGTGCGGATCGCCTCCATCGAAACACCGGCTTCGTCCGGTGAACAAGGACCCGGTGAAATCATCAGATAGTCCGGATTCAGCTCGCGGATGTCCTCCATCGTAATCTGATCGTTACGTCTGACGACAAGTTCCTGTCCCATTTCACCGAGATACTGAACCAGGTTATACGTGAACGAATCGTAGTTATCAATCATTAAAATCATTTTGATATCCTCCTCTGCTCTTCTGCCTCTGCTTCACTCATTTCCAGCGCCCGCCAGAGAGCGGCCGCTTTCTTCAGTGACTCCCGGTATTCTGCCCGCGGTTCGGAATCGATGACGATCCCCGCTCCTGCCTGCACGTGCAGCCGGCCGTCTTTTACAATCATCGTGCGGATGGTAATGTTCAGCTCCATGTCGCCGTTCCAGCCGATCCAGCCCATCGCACCAGTATAGGCGCCGCGTCGGACCGGCTCCAGCTCTTCAATAATTTCCATCGTGCGTATTTTCGGTGCTCCGGTAATGGTACCACCCGGAAAAGCAGCGGCAATAACGTCAAGCGCATCACAGTCGGACCGCTTCGTCCCCCGCACGTTGGAAACAATGTGCTGCACGTGTGAATATTTTTCAATGACCATCAGCTCATTCACATCGACCGTTCCATATTCACAGACGCGGCCGAGATCGTTGCGCTCAAGATCCACGAGCATAATGTGCTCCGCG
This sequence comes from Bacillus daqingensis, assembly GCF_042654445.1. NCBI lineage: Bacteria > Bacillati > Bacillota > Bacilli > Caryophanales > Bacillaceae > Bacillus > Bacillus daqingensis. The sequence goes on along the minus strand of NZ_JBHSGK010000016.1, from coordinate 39,925 downwards.
CGCTCTTTTTCGTTGGCGAGGAGCGTTTCTGCAAGGCGGCGGTCTTCTGCATCATCCCGCCCTCGAGAACGGGTTCCGGCGATCGGTCTCGTGCTTACTTCATCGCCTGCTGTTTTCACGAGCAGCTCCGGCGACGCACTGACGTAGGTCAGCTCCTTTGTCTGTAAAAAGCCCATGTACGGCGAGGGGTTCATGCTGCGGAGATGCTCATAAATATGGAGCGGCTCCGTCGTCTGATTCCGCGTTTCCCGGACCGACAGGTTGACTTGAAACACGTCGCCTGCAGCAATATAATCTTTCGTTTTTGTCACAGCCTCGGCAAAGCGGGCTTCATCCATCGAACGATGCACGTCATCTGAAGCTGGTGCTGGCCGCTGCCAGCCGTCGAATGCCGATGCTGCTGCCTCCTGCCAGTCTGTCTCCATCCGCTTCAGCTTAGCTTCAAGCTCTTCGGCCGCCCCTGAAACGATACACCAGCGTATGTCTTCCTGGTGGTCAATGACATACAGCTCCTGAAACGCCAGCAGCAGGACATCATCAGTTGCAAGATCATCAGCTGCCTCATTTGGGAGCGATTCAATCTCCCGGATTAAATCATAGCTGAACTGCCCGGCAATGCCTCCTTGAAAATCGGGAAGCGCCTCCCGCTTTGGTGCCGTATAGCGCTGAAGCCACGCGCGGAGGCTCTGCAAAATGGGGCCCTCCAGCACCGTCTCTTCTCCGTTTTCGCTGACGACAAGCCTGCCGTTTTTCCCTTTTAAAATCGAGACCGGATGAAGGCCGATAAAGGAGTAGCGTCCCCCGCGTCCGCTTTCCAGCAGAAGATGATTGGCACTCTGCCGGCTCAGTTTTTTATACGTTTCGAACCAAGGCTCCCGGTCTTCCGCCAGTGGGACCGGGCGGCCCTGAACATCCATAGATTGTGTCATTGCGTCACCTCCGGCCGCTGCAGGGCCGTTTCATTTTCTCCCATCATTATACGGGGGAGCCCTCTATCCTGCAATCATTGCCTTTTGAGCAGAACCGCCTGAAGCCTGCGGCAGCGATTTTCTCTATCAAAGATAAAAAAGCTGCACCCGGAACATTCCCGGCGCAGCTGGTAGATCTATAGGATCCGCTCTTTAGTTGCTCGTTGTTTCCTGTTCTTCAAACTGATAAAGCGGCGTGCTCAAGTAGCGCTCTCCGTTACTTGGAATGACGGCGACGACTTTCTTGCCTTTGCCCAGCTTTTTCGCTGTCTCAAGCGCTGCATAAATGGCAGCACCGGAAGAAACGCCCCCGAGAATTCCTTCTTCACGTGCAGCACGGCGTGCATATTCATATGCCTGCTCAGTAGAGACCTGCATCACTTCATCAAAAATATCTGTATTTAGAATGTCCGGTACAAAACCGGCTCCGATTCCCTGAATTTTATGAGGTCCTGGACCGCCTCCGGAAAGAACTGGTGAATCCTCCGGCTCCAATGCAATGATGTTCAGATCCGGGAACTTTTCTTTCAGCACTTCGCCGGCGCCTGTGATCGTTCCGCCGGTTCCGATGCCGGAAATGAACGCATCCAGCTGATCGCCGACCTGTTCAAGCAGTTCCCTGCCTGTCGTTTCACGGTGGATCTTCGGGTTCGCTTCGTTCTCAAACTGCTGCGGCATAAAGTAGCCATGCTCCTTTTGCAGTTCGAGCGCCTTGGCAATCGCACCCTTCATTCCTTTTGCACCAGGTGTTAAGACAAGGTCAGCTCCGTACGCACGCAGTAAATTGCGTCGCTCCATGCTCATCGTATCCGGCATGACAAGTACGCTCTTGTAGCCTTTTGCAGCGGCTACCATCGCGAGACCGATACCGGTGTTTCCGCTTGTCGGCTCAATGATCGTATCGCCGGGCTTCAGGTTGCCCTGCTCCTCTGCGGCGTTCAGCATGGAAATCGCAATACGGTCTTTCACACTGCTGCCTGGATTCATAAACTCCAGCTTCAGATAGACATCTGCGTCCTGTTCCCCGGTCATGCGCTGCAGTTTAACAAGTGGTGTATCTCCAATCAGCTCCGTAATATTGTTAACGACTTTCACCATGGTACTGCCTCCCTTTTAATCCTGACTATTTTAATAGGTTTACACAGTCAGTTTAGCAGACGATTTCTGGAAAAGCAACTGAAGTTTATTTTTCCTGACGCGCAAATAAGATCTCTTCAAGCTCTGCTTTGGAAAAGAGATACTGCTCGTTACAGAAATGGCACGTCGTTTCGGCGCCTTCATCTTCATGAATCATCGCTTTGAGTTCATCCTCATCGATGCTGTGCAGCGCAGTCGAGATCCGTTCCTTGGAACAGCTGCATTCAAACCTTGTTGGCTGGGTGTCGAGAATCCGGTAGCTTCCGCCCGTGAGCTGCTCGACAATCTGCTCCGGCGTATCGCCCCGCTTTACCATCGAGGAGACCGGCGGCAGCGTCTGCAGCCTTGCCTCGACTTCATCGAGAATATCATCCGTCGCTCCCGGCATGATCTGCAGAATGAATCCGCCTGCTCCTTCGATCACATCTTCCGAGCCGATCACGACACCGAGACCGACAGAGGACGGGGTCTGCTCTGACGTTGCGAAATAATACGTGAAGTCCTCGCCAAGCTCGCCTGACACAAGGGGCACGCTTCCGGTGAAGTGGTCGCGCATGCCAAGATCCTTTACGACAGACAGGTTGCCTTCTGTTCCGACGACGCTTGCAACGTTCAGCTTGCCGCTGCTGTGACGCTCCGGATCGACAAAGCTGTTGGATACATAGCCCCGTGCCGTACCGGCAGCCGTCGCATCAATGATGATCGGGCTTGCCGGGCCGTTGCCTTCGATTTTGATCGTCAGCTTTTCATCGCCTTTCAGCATCGCCCCCATCATCGTGCCTGCTGTAATCGCACGGCCGAGGGCTGCTGTTACGGTGCGCCATGTTTTATGACGCCGCGCTGCTTCCTTGACCATATCTGTGGACCGTATGGCATAAATTCGTACTTTATCGTCATAGGCGAGTGCCTTTACGAGATAATCCTGATTCATGTTCTTTGTTCCTCCTTAGCGGTATAAGCCGCTGTTTTTTTCATAAATAAACTGCAGACCCTTTAGCGTCAATAGCGGATCGGCGTGATCGATCAGCCTGCTTTCGGACGCTGCCCATTCAGCGGCAGTACCGGCAGCAACAACCGTCGCATTCGTCCCGGACTCCCGGCGGATGCGGCTGATGATGCCTTCCACTGCTCCAAGACCGCCGTAGCGGTAGCCTGACTGCAGTGCTTCTGCTGTGCTTCGGCCGATGACGCGGGGACTGGCTTCTGCACGTACCTTCGGCAGCCTGGAAGCTTTTTCAGCCAGTGCCTCCATGGCCAGATCGAGTCCGGGCATAATCGCGCCTCCCAGGTAGCGGCCTGCTTCATCCAGATAGCAAAAGGTAATAGCTGTACCGAAGTCTACAATAATAAGCGGGGATCCGTAAAGTGCTTTGCCTGCTACAGCATTCGCGATCCGGTCAGCCCCGACTTCGCGCGGATTTTCATAAAGAATATTCAGCCCTGTTTTTACACCGGGTCCGACAAAGTAGACGGGTGCCTGCACGTACTGCTCCAGCACCTGCTCCAACAGGGTGTCCATATCCGGCACGACTGAGCAGACGAGTGATCCTTCGATTTCCTCAGACGGAATGCTGTATAAAGCCATCATCTGGTGCAGCATCAATCCATACTCGTCGACCGTTCTGCCCCGGTCTGTTTTCCATTCCCAGCTGGCGAGCAGATCCTCTCCTTCAAAAACACCGACGGTCATCACTGTATTCCCTGCATCTGCCACAATATTCATCTGCCTCCCCCTTTCTGTGCAAAAAAGAGGAGCGCTTCCGTGCCCATTAGGCACGGGAAGCGCTCCCCGCTCATACTAGTCTTCTTTACGGCGATCATCCTCGGATGGTTCGTCCGTCTGTTCCTGATGCTCGGTTTCTTTTGTGTCCGCAGAAGGTGTTTCTGCTTCACCTGCTTCAGCGTTCTCTTTTTCTTCGCCGTTGTTACCGTTGCGGCCGGTAGCGTGATGGCCTTCCGGAAGCCTGCCTTCATTTACAAGGGACTCAATTTGCTGCGCATCGAGCGTTTCATACTCGAGCAGCGTCTGAGCTACAAGCTCCAGGCTGTGCTTGTTATCCGTCAGGATCTGCTTACAGGCTGCATATGCATTTTTGAGAATTGACTGAACTTCCATGTCAATCTCGTGTGCAATCGCATCACTGTAATTTTGTTCATTATTGATATCGCGGCCCAGGAAGACTTCTCCCTGCGAGCTGCCAAACTGCATCGGTCCGAGCTTTTCGCTCATGCCGTATTCCATGACCATCTTGCGGGCGATGCCGGTAGCACGCTGGAAATCGTTATGAGCGCCTGTGCTCACTTCGTTAAACATGATTTCCTCTGCAACCCGTCCGCCGAGGAGGCCGATAATCTTATCAATCAGCTCCGGCTTCGTCATGAAGTAGCGGTCCTCTTTCGGAAGCATCATCGCGTAGCCGCCTGCCTGTCCGCGCGGCACGATCGTTACCTTGTGCACGATATCGGCATTTTCGAGCTTCACCCCGACGACGGTATGACCGGCTTCGTGGTGAGCAACGATATTGCGTTCCTTTTCAGAGATAACGCGGCTCTTCTTCGACGGTCCTGCGATCGTTCGGTCAATCGCCTCATCGATCGAAGCCATATCAATCTTCTTGAGATCCGAACGGGCAGCAACAAGCGCCGCTTCGTTCAGCAAGTTCTCCAAATCTGCTCCGGAGAAGCCAGGTGTGCGCTGGGCAATCGCCTTCAGATCGACTGTATCGTCAAGCGGCTTATTCTTTGCATGCACCTGCAGCACCGCTTCCCGGCCTTTCACATCCGGACGGCCGACCGTAATCTGACGGTCGAAACGGCCTGGACGCAGAAGGGCAGGGTCCAGAATATCCGCACGGTTTGTCGCTGCAATGAGGATGATTCCTTCATTAACACCAAAGCCGTCCATTTCGACGAGCAGCTGGTTGAGCGTCTGCTCACGCTCATCGTGTCCGCCGCCTAGACCGGCGCCGCGGCGTCGTCCGACTGCGTCAATCTCATCGATAAAGATGATACACGGTGAGTTTTTCTTCGCGTTTTCGAACAGGTCGCGTACGCGGGATGCACCGACCCCGACGAACATTTCCACAAAGTCCGAACCGCTGATGGAGAAGAATGGTACGCCTGCTTCTCCGGCTACCGCACGGGCAATCAGCGTTTTACCGGTACCAGGAGGACCTACGAGCAGCACCCCTTTCGGAATACGTGCGCCGATTTCCGCGAATTTGCGGGGATCCTTCAGGAAGTCAACAACTTCTTCAAGCTCCTGCTTTTCTTCATCTGCGCCTGCTACATCTTTAAAGCGGGCTTTTTTCTTATCTTCGCTGACGAGCTTCGCTTTACTCTTGCCGAAGTTCATCACTTTTCCTCCGCCGCCCTGAGCCTGGCTCAGAAGGAAGAAGAAGAGAATGAAGATGATGACGAACGGGATGATCGCGATCATGACGTTTACCCAGCCGCTCGGCTCATCCGCCTGTTCAATCACGAGCTCCTCAATGCCCTGCTCGCCGGCTGACGTAATCACCTCTTCCAGGAATACCTGAAGGTCCGGCACGTTAACCGTGAAAAATTCATCTTCTTCTGCCCCGCGCAGCTGTCCGCGCGCAGCATAAACATCCAGCGTCGGCTGAATGGTTAATGATTCAATATTGTCATTTTCCAGCTCCTGCTGGAATTCATTGAATGTTATCTGTTCTGTCTCGTCCGGATCGGCCTGGAAAATGCTGACGATCCCGATGATGACGAGAAAGATAAGTAAGTAAAAAATGACGTTACGAAAAATTCGATTCATCCTGGTCCTCCTCCCACATCTAATACACTTTTTTCATCGTATCATACCGACTGTTTGCCATACAACGAATTTACTTTTCGTATACTTCCGGCTTTAAAACGCCGATGTATGGGAGGTTGCGGTACCGTTCGATATAATCCAGCCCGTAGCCGACTACAAATTTATCAGGGACGGTAAAGCCTGTCAGATCCGGATAAATGTCTACCTGCCGTCCTTCCGGCTTATCCAGGAGCGTCACGATTTTAACGGAATTAGCCTGACGGTATTTGAACAGCTCTGTCAGATACTTGAGTGTATTTCCGCTGTCGATGATATCTTCGACGATAATGACGTCGCGTCCTTTTACGGTCGTGTTCAAATCTTTTTCGATTTTCACTTCGCCGCTTGATACGAAGCCCGTGCCGTAGCTCGATACGTCCATCACATCATATTCCAGGTGGGCATCGATTTTTTTAATAAGATCTCCCATAAATGGAAGAGATCCTTTCAGAATACCGATGACGAGCGGGAATCGATCCTTGTACTCCTCAGCAAGGTCTGCTCCGAGCTCCGTCACTTTCTCCTGAATTTCCTCTTCCGAAATTAATGTCTCCAAAATATCTTCGTTCATATGGATTTAATTCCTCCTAGTTGTATATAGCGGTCAAGCCCTGTCCGGAAACAAACGTCAGGTTTATCTCCTGGAGGGGGGCCGCAGGGTCGTTCGGCGGCACAGCAGCCGCAAGAAAAGGCACCCACAATATTGTACCATGACTGTCGGCGACAATGGGCCACCTGTCCCGTTCTTTTCTTGGAATTTTTGCATCAATAAACAATTTTTTTAGTTTTTTCGTACCAGAGGCCGTATGGATGCGGTCGCCGTCTTTTCTCGTACGCACGATCAGCGGAAGCGCTGCTAGGTCTGCATAAAGTGTGGCGTCCGCCTTCCCCTGCTGCCCGTGGGTTTCAAATCCGCCGGCGCCGCAGACGGCTCCGGGTTCAATGATCTGTCGGGGCGGAAGTGCCGCTTCTTGAGCACGGCGCAGCGTAACATGCGAGTAAGACCGCTCCAGCTGGATGCCGGATCCGATCGTTCCCGTTTCCGATGCATCTTGTCCGGATGCTGTCCGCTGAAACACGGCAATATGATGCTTCCCCCAAGGCATTCCGGGGTTAAGGTAGTTCAATAGTAGAGGAATGACCCGGCTTTGTAAAGCCGCAGGCACCGCCTGCCAGTCCTTTGTCGAAAAACAGACGGAATCCGGTGAAAACTGGAACCGCTCCAGCTGTTTTTGCGCCTCCTGCATCAAATACGAATCATCGAGCGCCGCCTGCTCACTCATCGATTGAGCCGCCCGGTGCAGCTGCGGATTTTCCTCCCGGAGCACCGGCATCACGCTCATGCGGATGCGGTTTCGTTCGTAAACATCCGATTGGTTGGAGCTGTCCTCGCACCAGCGGATCTTTTCGTGCTGCAGAAACTGCAGAATGTCCTCTTTGGAAACCGCGAGCAACGGACGAATAACAGTGCCAAAGGCCAAGCTGCGCCGGACCGGAATACCTTCTCCGCGGGGTGTACCTCTCAGAAAGCGCATGAGCAGGGTTTCGGCCTGATCGTCTCCGTGATGGGCCGTCGCAGCCAGCGGAATCTGACGCTCCTGCATGAGGCGGTCGAGTTCCTGATAGCGGAGCTCGCGGGCCGCAGCCTGAGTACCGGCTCCGGATTGGCGCATCCAGGCTGCCACGTCCAGATGTTTCACGTGAAACGCGAGCTCGTGTTCATGACAGAACCGGCTCAGAAAACGGACTTCTTCGTCGGCTTCACGACGCAGGTGGTGATGCAGGTACAGCACTTCCGGCTGAAGCGGGGAATAGCGGTACAAGTACCAGAGCATCGCCATGCTGTCTGCGCCGCCGGAAACAGCCGCAATGACATGGTCATGCGGCTTAAACAGCTTATGCTCCGATGCGAATGCTTCAATCGCCTGTCTCATAACGGTTTCCTATTCCTTTCCGGAAGGAGAAGACGGACAGCGCAAGCACGAGTCCTGCGGCAATCGCTCCAGCCTGCAGCATCGTTTCAACGCCGTACTCCAACCCGTTAATATAATCACTTTCAACGAAGGAAAGCATCGTGAAGTAAGCGAGACTTCCGGGAACGAGCGGCAAAATGCCGGGAATAGATAAAGTGGTCACCGGCAGCTGCACCCGCCGGGCGAGAAAATGGGCAATCACTGCGGCAGTGAACGAGGCGATCACGGTCGCTACCACGTTGGTGATCCCCATATACAGGCTGACCTGCAGCGCTGTCCACGTCCAGGCGCCGATCATGCCGCCGAGCAGCAGAGCCCGTCTCGGCACACTGAATATGATGCCAAAACCGATAATCGCTGCGAATGTCAGGATAATTTCCGTCAGTAGCTGCACGATGCTTCCTCCTTTCTTCATGATGCACGAATCTTATATGAAAATCGAAATGGCGAGGGCGACCCCGCTCGCAATCGACAGCGATGTGAGCAGAGCCTCTACGCCGCGCGACATACCTGCAAGCAGATCGCCGGAGAGCAGGTCACGGACCGCGTTTGTCAGCGGGACACCTGGAACGAGCGGCATTAACGAGCCGATAATGATCTGATCCATGTTCGTACCAAGTCCAAGTGCCACAAGAGCGATGGCACTGGAGCTGCCTGCAAAAGCCGCGGCGATTTCCGAAGCAAAGCGCACTCGCAGATAGCCTTCGATCGTCACGAGTGTAAAGCTTGAGATCATTGCAGCCAGAAAGGCCGGAATAAAATCAAACAGGCCGCCCCCGAATAAGTAGGAAAAGCCGCCGCCTGCGACTCCCGCTCCGAGGTGAATCAACCACATCGGATACTGGATTTTGGCTGCGTAGATCTCTTCCAATCTGCGTTCCGCTTCCTGTACCGTAATGTCGCCGGCGGTAAACTCCCGGGAAACCTGGTTTACCTCGGTCACCTTATTTAAATCCTGCATCCGGTCATCGACGCGGACCATCTGCATCAGATCGCCGTTCCCTTTTTCTTCTTCAAATGAAAGGAAGATTCCGGTCGTCGTTGAAAAGCAGTGCACGTTCGTAAAGCCTGCTGCTCTTGCCATTCGTTCAATCGTTTCTTCCACGCGGTACGTTTCTGCTCCGTACGTCAGCATAATCTCCCCTGCCCGCAGGCAGACGTCCATGACTTTATCTGCTTTTGCACCCATCCGGCATCCTCCTTTCCTGTCCAGCTTGTTCTGTCTGCACACGAAAAGATGCGCCGCCCTGATCCCAAGACGGACACATCCTTTTACGGTGCTGCTATCTGTTCCGGTCTCCCCGCTTCCGGTCATCGGTTTTGCTGCGAAGCGTGGAGAGCCGTTCCTCACTGTCTTTTAAAAACCGGTTCATTTTCTCTTCGAATGCAGCCGGACTTTCTTTTTTGCGCCGGCTTTTCGTTTCACTGCCGGCCTGCTTCATAGAGAGCGCAATTTTGCCGTCGTCCTTGATCTCCAGTACCTTAACCTGAACATCCTGACCAGCTTCCACAAAGTCGGATACTTCCTTCACGTAGCTTTCGGCCACTTCACTGATATGCACGAGTCCCGTTTTTCCGTCCGGCAGTTTGACGAAAGCACCAAATGGCTTCACGCCTGTCACCCGTCCGGTATAGGTCCTTCCCGATTCCACTGTCATGTCAGCTTGTGCTCCTCCTTCGCTGCTTCCGTAACGGCAAGCTTATGTGCCCTGATTATACGAAGCAGAGAAACGCGTGTCAATCATCATTCATTTGGCTGCGCGGCAGCTGGAACAATGTCTCTCCCGGTTTTGATAAAAAGAAATCGCGCCGGGCCAGCTCCGCTATGTATTCTGGATCGTGCAGCAGCTCAATTTCTTCCTCCAAGCTGCTTCCTTCAGCCTGCAGCTCTTCCAGTTCTTCCTGAAGCAGCTGGTTTTCCCGCTCACTGTCCTGAATGGCCGAATGCTGCTGATAAAGGGTGACGGAGACAATAATAACGAACAGGAGCATGAAAGCACCAAATACACTAAGACGACGTTTGAGACCCTTCATCCGGCGGCTGCGCTTCTCTTCCATTTCTTCCTGACGATGCATGTATTCTGTCGTCAGTTTTTTAATTTCCGTTTTCCGGTTACCGTCCATCAAACTTCCCCCTTTATCCATACAGCGTTTTCTCTATCGTAATGGACGAATCCACCCCTTACAAGGGCGGATTGTCTTAATCTTCCACTCTTTCTTCGGATATGACGGTGTAAAAGCTTGCTGCTTCTTCTTTCTTAGCGGTTTCGGCCGTACGCTCCACCTTCAGTGTCACCACTTTCTGGCCGAAGTGTATCACCAGCTCGTCTCCCGGCTTCACCTCCGTACCTGCCTTCGCCGTTACGCCGTTTACTTCCACCCGACCCTGGGAGGCCACCTCTTTTGCCATTGTACGCCGTTTGATGAGCCGTGACACTTTTAAATACTTATCGATTCTCACTCGGATCCCTCTCTTCGTTCGATCTTTTTCGCTTCCTCCCAATATACGTCCAGCTGCTCCAGGTTTTGATCTTCCACGTTCAGGTTTTGTTCTTGAAGCCGCATTTCGATATGACGGAACCTTGATGAAAATTTACGGTTCGTCTGTCGAAGCGCTTCTTCCGGGTCCATGCCATGGTGACGCGCTACGTTAACAACGGCAAACAGCACATCGCCAAGTTCGCCGGCTGCTGCTTCCATCCGGTTTTCCTGCAGGTCCTGCTTCCATTCGTTCAGCTCTTCCTCCACCTTGGCCCAGACAGGCCCGTCTTCGGTCCAGTCGAAGCCGGCTTTTGCCGCTTTTTTCTGAAGCTTCCAAGCATAGTGCAGAGCAGGTAGCGATGCCGGAATGCCATCTACGAGGGACTTACGGCTTCCATTCTGCTTTTCCGATTTTTTGATTTCTTCCCAGTTCGCGAGTACTTCCTCTGCGTCCGCTGCAGCCGTATTGCCGAATACGTGCGGGTGACGGCGGATCATTTTTTCCGTGACGTGCTCAATGACATCCTGGATATCAAAATAGCCATTGTCCTCGCCGATCTGTGCATGCAGCATCACCTGCAGCAGCACGTCGCCCAGCTCCTCGGCAATATGGTCATCGTCCTGCTCGTCAATCGCTTCAAGCAGCTCATACACTTCCTCGACCGCATAGCGCTTGAGCGATTCGTGCGTCTGCTTGCGGTCCCATGGACAGCCGTCCGGCCCTCTGAGCGTTGCGATGACTTCGCGCAGCGTCTGAAATTCACGGTACAGAATGCTCTCTCTTTCTATCGGCTGCACGTACACAGCCGTTAAATTACTGACAGACACGGCCCGGTCCAGCTCAAACAGCGGCACCGTCACGAGTGACTCTGCTTCAGAACCTGCAGCGGTGACCACCGTTACTGGATAGTCGTCCGGATAGCGTTCCATAAGCGACAGCTTCACTTCGCCGGCGCTCGCGGAGTCAAAGACCTGGCTGATCAACACGTGCTGAGTGACGGCGATGTCCGGCGGATAGAGCGCGGTTCCGTCCAGCAGCTGAAAGCCATCGTTCGGGTCGATCTCAAGCGCCGTAAAGACGGCATCGAGAAAGCTCTGTCCCCCTGCTACCTGTACAGGAATTTCCGGCTGGCGCAGCAGCAGCTGCACCGTTGTTTCTGCTACCATCGGGTGACCGGGCACTGCAAACGTGACCGCTCCTTCTTCACGCGCTTTCTGCATGAGTGTTTCTGCTGTTTCCCGGTACACCTCTTCAAAGCGGTCGTGCTTTTCATACAAGGAATCGAAAGCGTGAAAAACGACTCCCTCCTGCTCCAGCTCCGCAATGATCGGATGGTCAGCCGTACGAATGTACACCTTTTCTTCCCCGAGCAGTTTTTTATACAGGCCGACAGGGAGCTGGTCCAACTCCCCTGCTCCAAGCCCGATGATCGTAATCGACGGTTTCATACGTGATTTCCTCCTTCAGATTGACGCCGGTGCGGAAGCCGGGTTCCCAGCTTCGGGAGCATCTCCCATTCGCGCACCGTAAACACAGACAGTCTCCAAATGATCCCGATATAGAGGACAGCTCCTCCTCCGGACACGAGTGCAAGCTGCACCGATGCTCCGGCTCGGCTTCCAATAGGACCTGAAGCGGCGAACCAGGCAGCCGCTGTCATGATGAGCAGCGCCGCTCCCGTTTTTACAAGCCAGGTTCCAGGTCCAGGACGCAGCACCCCTATCCGGATCAGCGACCGCACAGATGCCGCTGCAAGCAGAACGGCTGCAAGCACCGTTGCCGCTGCGGCGCCCATCGTTCCTGCAACAGGAACGAGCAGCACGTTCAGCACCGCTTTTCCTGCAAGGGCTCCCAGCAGCAGTGCAGCGGCTGTTCCCGCATGATCCGCTGCGTGCAGGAGCGCTGCTGCGGTCATAAAGACCGCTGCCGGCAGAATAGACAGCGCCATGACCTGCAGCACGGCCGTGCCGGATGCGTCGGTAAACATGCTGACATTCAACAGCGGCATCACCGCTGCCATACCGAGTGCAGCGGCTGCGCCAAAGACCGTGCAAAGCTTCAGCGCACTCCCCGCCTCTTCCGACGCCCTGCGCCGGTCGAGCGGCCACGCTTTTGCTACTGCAGGCAGGGCCGCATAGGAAAAGACCGTGATCACCACTGCGCCGAACTGAATCAGCGGCCAGCTTCTGTCATACACACCCTTTTCCTGCGCGGCCTGCAGCCCCTCGGGTAACCGCTGAACGATGGTAAACGCATCGATGAGCTGAAACAAAATGAGCAGCATCGCGCTCGCTGAGACGAAGAGTCCTTTTACGAGCAGCTCTCGCATAAGCCCCGGCCAGGCAGGCGGAAGCCGGAAGTCCGGGCATATGCTTTCCTCACGCCGGACGTAAAACCAGAGTGATGCAAGTCCTGCGGCTCCGCCGGCGAACGCTCCAATGCCTGCTGACGCTCCGGCGGTATACACGCTTCCAAGCTGCATCCCCGCCCAAGCCGCCAGCAGAATGACAATCACTCGAATAAACTGTTCAATTACCTGTGACACGGCGGTCGGCAGCGTATTGCTGTCGTGCTGAAAATAACCCCTCGCAGCTGCAGCAAATGGAATCAGCAGAAACGGAAGCCCCATCCACCGGAGCGGCTCGGTCAAAGCCGGATCTCCCATAAGTGCGGCAAGCGATGGCGCTGCGAGCGTCACCGCTCCTCCCAGGAGACCGAACAGCACGATCATAATCGCCGTATAGAACGTCAGCAGCGAACGGATGCCGTCCCGGCTCCCGTTATCGATCAACGCCTTGGCAATGACGAGCGGAAAACCGTATGTCCCGAGCACGAGTACCGCTCCATAAAGCGGATATAACTGCTGGTAGACGTAAAATCCGGTGTCTCCTGTCATGTTTTGATACGGAATTTTATACAGCGCGCTCAGTCCTTTGGCTGCGAGCGCAGCCAGGGACAAATAAGCGGCGCCCTTCGCCCACGATGGCGTCGGATGCGGCATACGGATCGGCTTCCTTCCATGCAAACAGCCGGACGGCTATGCTTTCACTTCTGCATCCCGGCTGACTTCCGGCAGACGGGAAATCACCTGCTCCAGGAGAGAAAGGTAGTCTCCGTCCTCCAGCTTCTTCGTTTTAATTGAAATGACAATGCGATTATTTTCATAGCTGAGGTTCATGCTGCGGGACAGCTTGTTGACGAGCGTGAAAAGCTTTGAGCCGTCGGTCCGGTCTGTTGCTTCTCTGCTCAGCGTCACGCGGCAGGTTTGATTTTTTTCCTGAATCGTTTCAATCCCTTCACGGGCTGCGTACAGCTTAATCCGGGAGATGATGAACAAATAGTCAACTTCCTCCGGATATTCTCCAAAGCGGTCGATCATTTCGTCCTGCAGATCCTGTACTTCCTGAAGCGCTGCCACCGCCCGAAATCGTTTATACATATCGATTTTTTGACGGGAGTCTCCAATGTAGCGCTCCGGAATATAGGCGTCAGCTTTAATATCCAGCTCCAGCTCCGGCGGTGCTTCTTTTTTAGCGGCCTCTTCCTTGCCGTCCATTTCCTCTTTTCGTTCATCGATTGCCTCTTTGAGCATCTGCGAGTACAAATCAAAACCGACGGAGGCAATAAAGCCGTGCTGTTCGGCACCAAGCAGATTGCCCGCTCCTCGAATTGACAAGTCCCGCATGGCAATTTTAAAGCCGGAGCCAAGCTCGGTAAATTCCTTCATGGACTGAAGCCGCTGTTCGGCAATTTCCGTGAGCACTTTATCCCGCTGATGGGTGAAGTACGCGTAGGCGATCCGGTTGGAACGGCCGACGCGACCGCGCAGCTGATAGAGCTGGGACAGGCCCATCCGGTCGGCATTATGGATGAGGAGGGTATTGACATTCGGAATGTCGACGCCGGTTTCGATAATGGTCGTCGTCACAAGAACGTCCGCCTCTCCTTCAAGAAAGTCCATCATCACCGATTCCAGCTCCGTTTCCGTCATGCGGCCGTGTGCGAAGCGGACCGTTGCATCCGGCACCATCATCTGAACCCGGTCGGCCATCGATTCAATATCCTCCACCCGGTTGTAAAGGAAATAGACCTGTCCGCCGCGGGCCAGCTCGCGTTCCATCGCTTCCCGGGCGAGTGCTTCATTGTATTCCACCACGTACGTCTGTACGGGGAAGCGGTTTTCCGGCGGCGTTTCAATGACAGAAAGATCACGAACGCCAAGCATCGACATATGAAGCGTTCGCGGAATCGGCGTCGCCGTCAGCGTCAATACGTCAACGTTCGCCTTAAGCTGCTTGATCTTCTCTTTATGCGTGACGCCGAACCGCTGCTCTTCATCGACGATGAGCAATCCCAGATCGTTGAACTTTACATCTTTGGACAGCAGCCGGTGCGTACCGACTACGATGTCCACCCCTCCAGCCTGCAGCTTCTGCGACGTTTCTTTCAGCTGTTTGCGTGTCCGGAACCGGCTTAACAGCTCGGCGTTTATCGGAAAATCCTGAAACCGCTCGCGGATCGTCTCAAAGTGCTGCTGGGCGAGAATCGTCGTCGGCACAAGAATTGCGACCTGTTTGCCGTCCATGATCGCTTTAAACGCGGCCCGCAGTGCGACCTCTGTCTTGCCGTAGCCGACATCTCCGCAGAGAAGGCGGTCCATTGGCCTCTCCCGCTCCATGTCTGTTTTGATTTCCTCAATCGTACGCAGCTGGTCCTCCGTTTCCTGATACGGAAACGCCGATTCGAATTCACGCTGCTCCGGCCCGTCTGCCGTGAAGGCATATCCTTTGGAATGCTCCCGCTCCGCGTACAGCTTGATCAGGTCGTCCGCAATGTCCTGAACGGAGGAACGGACTTTGCGTTTGACTTTCTTCCATTCGCTTCCGCCGAGTGCGTAAAGCTTCGGATCTTTTTCTTCGGAGCCGACGTATTTCTGCACGAGATCGATCTGCTCTACCGGAACGTAAAGTTTATCGTTGCCCGCATAGGAGATATGCATGTAGTCCTTATGAATATCGCCGACTTCCAGCGTCTCAATGCCGAGGTATTTGCCGATCCCGTGGTTCACGTGTACGACCCAGTCGCCGACCTTCAGCTCCGAATAACTTTTAATTCGTTCAGCGTTGGACATCTTTTGCCGCCGCTTTGGCTTTTTCGGCGTTTTCTTCGTGAAAACTTCTTCTTCCGTAATGATGACGATTTTTTCAAGCGGCATTTCAAAGCCGGCTGTCAGCTGACCTGTCGTAATCCGTGCTTCTCCTTCATGTGGAGGCGTTTCAGGCGGAACGATGGAAGCCTCCATCTCATAGTCCCCCATGACGCGCTTCAGCCGCTCGGCCCGGTCATCAGAGGCGCATGTAAACAGCACCGCATAGCCGTTACTCTTCCAGCGGTCGACTTCGTTTTTCAGCACGTTCATTTGGCCGTGAAACTGCTGCATCGATTTCGTCTGCAGATTAATGTGATCGGCAAGCACAGCGCCTTGAATCTGCCGGGCAAACAGGCTGAAGTACAGCTTCGGAGCGTCTGCTTCCACGACTGCCGACCACGGAACAGACATTGTCAGATTTCGCGGAATCGCTCCATCCGCGAGCATCGCGGTCTGCCAGTCTGCTTCTTCACGGTCGAGCGTATCCATCGTTTCCTGCGCCCGGCCCGGTTCATCAACGACCAGCCTCGTTCCTTCCGGCATATAGTCCAAAATCGTATACGGCTGGTCATAAAGCAGCGACATGTACTTATACAGCGCTTCAAACGGCGTGCGCTGTTTCAGCTTTTCAATTTCGCTGCCGATGTTTTCTGCCAGACGGTTTTTTGCCGACTGCTCCCGGGCAGCGCGGACGCTCGTATCAAGTCGTTCCTGGAGCGCTTCTGCACCGCGCTCATACTCCTCATCGGTCAGCAGTATTTCCCGCGCTGGTCCAATTTGTACGGCAGAGGCCTGTTCAAGCGAGCGCTGGGAGCCGACGTCAAAAAAGCGGAGAGAGTCCACCTCGGTATCGAACAGCTCAATTCGGACCGGATGCGTTTCCGTAAGCGGATAGACATCGATGATTCCTCCGCGCACGCTGAACTCACCCGGCGCGCCGACCATGTCTTCGCGGTGATAGCCGAGTGTTACCAGGCGGGTCATAAATGCTTCCAAGTCCAAATCAGTGCCGGTCTCGACGCGCAGCTGCGCCTCCTTCCACATTTGAGGAGGAGGAAGCAGCCTCCGGACGCCTGCGGCCGGTGTGACAATAATGCCGCGGCGGTTTTCAGCCCAGTGGTTCAGCGCCTCCATGCGCTGGCTCCGCAGCTCCGGACTCGCTACCGCTACTTCAGCTGAAATGAGCTCGTTCACCGGATAAAGGTGTACGTCCTCCTCGTCGACAAACGACAAAAGATCATCGTACAGCTTTTGCGCCTGCAAGAGGTTATGTGCCACGACAAGCTGGGAACCGCCGCTCTGCTCATAGAGAGAGGCCAATACGGCTGCACGTGACGAACCGGTGACTCCCGATACGAGTCTGTCGCCCTCGCTGGAGGTCAGTTTTTGTAAATCTCCTGATGTCTGTAACCGTTCTAGAAAGCCTTTCAACGCGTTCCCCACCTTTTTTCTTCAAGTTCCTGCCGGACGGCTTCAAGAGGGTCAGCCCCTGCGTCCGAACCGGACATCAGAAACCCACCCTCGCCATGCTTTTCTTCTGCTGTGAATGGATCAGTTAAAGCGGTTCATCACCTGAAGAAACGATTCGTCCTTCCATGCGTCCACCGCTTCTGCAGCGCGATTGGCTGCATCCTCCACTTTATGGAGATCCTCCGGCGAAAATCTGCCGAGAACATAGTCCGGCACGGGAATTCCAGGAGACGGACGGCCGATGCCGATGCGAATCCGGTTAAATTCATTGCTGCCGGTATGCTGGATGATCGATTTTAATCCGTTATGGCCGCCGTGGCCGCCCTTTTGTCTCAGGCGGATGCGTCCCGGTTCCAGATCGAGATCATCATAAATCACCAGCACGTTTTCGATTGGTATGTTGTAGTACTGCATAAGCGGTGCGATCGATTCACCGCACAAATTCATGTACGTAAGCGGTTTGAGCAGGAATAATTTCTCCGTACCGTTCCTTTCCACCCCGTACACGCCTTTAAACTTCTGTTCGTTCAAGTCAAGCGACCATTTGTCCTGCAGCCGGTCGATGACGTCAAAGCCGATGTTATGCCGGGTGCGTTCATATTTACGGCCGGGGTTCCCCAGTCCGACGATCAGTTTCATGCTCGTTGCTCCTTCATGCTCTTCCTGGTGTCTGCGCCGGAACAGTTTATCCAACAGCTTCATCCTGTTCCTCCTTCGCGTTCCCTAAAAAAATCCTCCACGGCATCGTGGAGGATATATATGTGTCGAAGCCGGAATCCGGCTGAAAGCAGGCTTCCGGCTTCTCCACGTGCAGGCGTTGTTTTTAGAACCTGTCTTTCGTGTTATTCGCTCTTTTCTTCAGCGTCTTCGGATGCTTCGCCTTCTTCAGCGTCAACAAGCTCCGGCTCTTCATCCACTTCTACTTCCGGCTCTTCCGGCTCTTCGTCCGGAGGCGTGATGGAAACGACAACCTCATCCGGGTCGTTGTTGAATTCGTACTTCTCGCCAGCTGTCAGATCACTGACAGAGAGAGAATCGTTTACTTCCAGCTTCTCCACGTCCACTTCAATCTGGTCCGGGAGCTCCTGTGGAAGCGCACGTACAGACAGCTCATAAACAGCCTGCTGCAGAACACCTCCGTCTTTTACGCCCTGTGCTTCCCCAATGAGGGACACTGGTACGTCTGCATCCATTTCCACGTTCATGTCTGCTGCGTAGAAGTCTACGTGTACGACTTCGTTTTTCAGCGTATCGTACTGCAGGTCATAAATCATGACGTCAGTCTTCGTACCGTCGATGTCCATCTTGAAAACGCCGGTCTTACCTTCCTGACGCATCGTCTTGATGAAGTCGATCGAGTTAACGGAAACTGCTTTGCTTCCGAACTTCTTACCATAAACAACAGCCGGGATGTTTCCCTGCTGACGAATTTTTGTTAGACGGGATCCGCGAAGATCCTCTCTTACCGCGGCTTTCAATACAGTAGCCATCTCAAAATCACCTCAATAGTTTTTTCAGATCCTAAATGCACCTTCCCCAATTATAGAGCAATGAAACGTCTTTTTTCAAGAGGGGATCCGGCATCAGTCAAACAAACGGCTGACAGAACGCTGCTCGTGCACGTGTACAATGGCTTTTCCGATCAGCGGAGCCACTGACAGCTGTTTAATTTTGCTGATTTTCTTTTCATCCGGAAGCGGAATGGAATTCGTAATGACGAGCTCTTCCAGCTGCGAATTCTGAATGCGGTCGATTGCCGGACCGGAGAGCACCGGATGTGTGCTGCATGCGTAAACGGCTTTTGCTCCATTTTCAATCATGGCATTGGCTGCAAGCGTCATCGTGCCGGCCGTATCGATAATGTCGTCGATAATGATCGCCGTCTTGCCTTCAATATTCCCGACAATGTTCATCACTTCAGACATGTTCGGCTTTGGACGGCGCTTATCAATGATCGCAATCGGCGCCTTCAAGCGGTCTGCCATCTTTCTGGCACGTACGACACCGCCGTGGTCCGGTGATACAACCACAATGTCATCAAGCTGTTTGGCTTCGAAATAATCTGCCAGAATCGGCACACCAACAAGCTGGTCCACCGGAATATCGAAAAAGCCTTGAATTTGTGTCGCATGGAGGTCCAGCGTGATAACACGGGTGGCACCTGCTGTTTCAAGCAGATTTGCAACGAGCTTGGCCGTAATCGGTTCTCTGGAACGAGCTTTTCTGTCCTGACGGGCATAGCCGTAGTAAGGCAGCACGACGTTAATCGTTTTTGCCGAGGCGCGCTTCAGTGCATCGATCATGATGAGAAGCTCCATGATGTGTTCGTTGGCCGGTGAGGACGTGGACTGAATAACGTAAATGTCACAGCCGCGGATGCTTTCTTCAATATTAATCTGGATTTCTCCGTCGCTGAAGCGCTGTACAGAGCTTTTTCCTAACGGCACGCCGATTTCTTCCGTGATTTCATATGCCAGGTCCGGATTGGAGCTGAGCGTAAATACCTTTAACTTGTTGTCTGCATACTGAGCCATCCAAATGCCCTCCATTGTTATCTAGTCATCGTCTTACGATTTGCGGGTATAGCCTTCTTTGTTTGTCTGACGCTGACGGGCGATCGCCAGTGAGTCCCCTGGCACATCGTCGGTAATCGTCGATCCTGCTGCGACGTAAGAGCCTTTTCCGACCGTCACCGGCGCAATCAGGTTAGAGTTGCATCCGATAAATGCATCGTCTTCAATCGTCGTCAGATGCTTGTTTTTGCCGTCATAATTAACGGTGATCGATCCGCAGCCTACATTAACGCCTGCTCCGATATCCGCGTCCCCGAGATAGCTCAGGTGGGAGGCTTTGCTGCCTGCGCCCATACGCATCTTTTTCAGCTCAACGAAATTGCCGACCCGCACCTCATCCTCCAGTGCCGTTTCCGGACGAATATGCGCAAACGGTCCTACTGCCGCTCTGCTGCCGATGCTGCTTCGATGTACGACGGACTGGCGGATCACCGTCTCGTCTGCGATGCGGCTGTCACGGATTTCGGTGTGCGGGCCGATTTCGCAGCCGCTGCCGATTTGTGTATCCCCTTGGAGCATCGTGCCCGGATACAGCACGGTGTCGCTGCCGATCGTCACGTCCGCTCCAATGTAAACGGAATCCGGATCTGTGATCGTTACTCCTTCACGCATCCAATGCTCATTGATCCGCTTCTTCAAGTGCGTTTCCGCCTGACTCAAGGCTACACGGTCGTTGACACCCATCGTTTCATGAAAATCGCTGCTCTGATGGGCGAACACGGGCTCTCCCTGCTCCTGCAGAATCTCAATCACATCCGGCAGGTAGTATTCTCCCTGTGCGTTGTCGTTCCCTACGCGGCGAAGCGTGTCGAACAGCGCTTCATTATCGAAGCAGTACGTGCCGGTGTTAATCTCCTGCACCTTTTTTTCTTCCTCTGAGGCGTCTTTTTGTTCCACAATTTTAACGACTTTGCCTGCACCGTCACGGATCACGCGCCCGTAGCCGGCCGGGTTTTCAGCGTGAGCTGTCAGAATCGTTGCTTTTGCCTGCTTTGATTCATGAGAATCGAGCAGATTTTGAAGCGTTTCTGCTGTTAAAAGCGGCGTGTCGCCGCAGACAACAAGCGTTGTGCCGCTTTTTCCGCCGAGCTGTTCCTCTGCCTGCATAACTGCATGACCGGTACCAAGCTGCTCTGCCTGCAGCACATAATCAGTGACGCTGCCGAGCTGCTCTTTTACCGTATCGGCCCCATGACCGACAACCGTAACCATCTTTTCGAGACCGCACTGCTGTAGCTGGTCGGTCACATGCTGGACCATCGGCTTGCCGCCGACAGGGTGAAGCACTTTGTAAAGACTGGACTTCATTCGCGTGCCTTTTCCGGCGGCCAGAACGACCGCAAATCGATTTGTCATATTAAGTACCCTCCACGGCCAGAATTTCCTCTATGAATATATCTTATATCCGACTTCATTTCAAGCGAACGCGGGCTTTTCGCCCATGCTGAAAAAGCCCGGTACATTCCGCATCCGGACTTTTTGTCTATGTGTCTGTAAAACGACTACGATGTGCCAGCCTCTTCAAACGTTTCTGCGTTTTCACCGGCCTCTTCATAGGCTTTCAATACAGCATGCTGAATTTTTTCCCGGGTTACTGAAGATATAGGATGGGCAATGTCGCGGAACTCCCCGTCCGGAGTGCGCTTACTCGGCATCGCTACAAATTTCCCATTGTTCCCATCAATGACACGGATATCATGTACGACGAATTCCTCATCGAATGTGATTGAGGCAATTGCCAGCATCCGTCCCTCCGTTTGCACCCGGCGGAGCCTGACGTCGGTCACTTCCATGTCTGCCACCACCTTTTCTCTATATTTATAACTGCCTGCTGGTAATACTTCTTTAAGCAGCAGTTGAAATCCTTTTTATTTCATAAAAAAATTTACATAAAAGAACAAAAGGTAAAAAAAGGCTTCAGCGTCTCCGCTGAAACCTGCAGCCGATTCCGACGTATCCTTTTGCCACGCGGCATGGAAACGACAAAAAACAGGCTGAGCCTGTTTTTCAGAGTGTTGATAACGTCATTTCAGGTGAATCACGTTGCATCTGCCTGTATCTGCGGCCCCTCGCTTTTCGGAGGGAACGGGCTCGGCTTTCCCTCCAGCTGTCGGCCGGATCTTCGCCTCGTTCTGAGCCGAGACCCTTCGATGCCGGCAGCTGGCAGACCGTTTCACGTACCTGGTTAGGACTGCACGATTGGCTTCCATACATATAGACCATTCCCTATGAGGCGTTTCGATGTTGAATAGGGGGTGTCCGTACTTCTAGAAATCATGATAAATGTAAAAAGCAGTCGCACCTGCCTGACGTGACGTTGTTCTCCAAGAATCTGAGTCGTTTCCCTGATGTGTCCGGCGTGCCCGTGGAAGCCGCGCCATCCTCCCGTGCCTTTCTTCCCTTCATACAGGGTCACCCTGAGAAATATCTGAAGGTCAGCCCACGGCAGGCTAGGTAAGCAGAGAAAAATACAATCAAACGAATAAACATGTAAGTTGAAAGACTTTTTCAACAGCCTAAAAACAGGCTGAGCCTGTTTTTACGAGTCGAATATGCTTCCTTTGCGGACGGTGATTTTCTTTCCTCTTGCATCGACCTTGTCGAGACGTGCGAGGGAAACGTAGTCGTCTACCAGCTTCTCGTGCTCGTGCACCGCTTCCATCAGCACGCCTGCGCCGACCACCTCTGCCTGAAACTCTTCTGCAAGGTCCATCATGCCGCGTATCGTGCCGCCGGCCTTCATAAAGTCATCGATAATCAGCACTCGGCTGCCAGCTTCCAGGCTGCGCTTGGAAAGCGACATCGTCTGTACCCGGTTGGACGATCCGGAAACATAGTTGATGCTCACTAGCGAACCTTCTGTCACCCGCTGCTCATGCCGGACAATGCTGACCGGCGCACGCAGATGGGAAGCCACCGCATAGGCAAGGGGAATCCCTTTCGTCGCCATCGTCATCACCGTATCCACCTGTGCGTTCTCATAGCAGGACGCAAAAATTCGGCCCAGCTTCTGCATCCACTGGGGGTCCCCGATGATGTCCATCATGTATAAATAGCCGCCCGGGAGCAGCCGGGAAGGCTCTTCCAGTCTGCTGCACATCTGCTCCACCGCATGAACGGCTTCGTCGCTTCCTATCAGCGGTATGTAGGTTACGCCGCCGCTCACCCCTGCAGAGGTCGACAGCCTGCCGATCCCTTTTTGTTCAAATACTTCTTTGATAATGCCAATGTCTTCACTGATGGAAGACTTTGCCGCACCATACTTGTCTGAAAAAAACGTCAGTGAAACAGACTGGTGCGGATGCCGCAGCAGATACTCCGTCATATCCACCAGCCGGCCGCTTCGTCGGTACTTCATGCTGCCACCTCCTGTAAAACCCGAATATTCCACCTGTAATATATCATTTTTGTACGGGTTTCACAATATGAACTTACAGTTCGTGGCGCATTCCCATCATCCGGACCACGTAGACATGATCCATAAAGCCTTTTAATCCGTTGTAAAGCCGGTCTGCGCGTGATTCGCTTTTCGCCAGTGCAAACACTGTCGGCCCGCTTCCGCTCATGACCACTCCGTCTGCCCCGTACTGCTGCAGCCGCTCCTTAATGACTTTCACTTCAGGCTCGAGCGAGAAGGTCGCCGGCTCCATGACGTTTTGCAGGCGGCTGCAAATGCCGTAAAAATCCTGCTGCTTAAGAGACTGGATCATGCCCGCTGTGTCCGGGTGAGCCATCGTATGAAGCTTGAGGCGGTTGTAAATATCCTTCGTAGAAACGCCTGCCCGCGGTTTCGCGAGCACGACCCAGCAGGAAGGCGGCGCCGGCAGAAATTCCAGCTTTTCTCCACGGCCTGAAGCGAGCGCTGTGCCGCCATAGACGCAGAAAGGAACATCCGAGCCTATTTCTGCACCGATCTCCGCGAGCTCCTCCATCGAGCAGTTCAGTTCCCAGAGCCGGTTTAATCCGCGCAGTACGGCTGCCGCGTCGGAGCTTCCGCCTGCAAGTCCTGCTGACATCGGAATTTGTTTATTTATGTAGATCTGCACACCCTTCTCCGGGGCATAACGTTCCTGCAGCTTCCTCGCCGCCTGCCACGCATGGTTGGAATCATCGAGCGGCAGATAGCCGTTGTTTGATTCGATCCGGATCACCGGGCGGCCGAGACTGGTAAGCTCGATTCTGTCTGCGAGATCGACTGTCGTCATCACCATCTCGACTTCGTGGTAGCCGTCCTCTCGTCTGCGAAGCACATCCAGCGTTAAGTTAATCTTTGCCGGTGCCTTCACTGTAAGTGTATTCAACGTCCGTCACCTTCTTTAAATTTATCTGAGATAAGCAGGAGCACCTGCCTCTGTACACGTACTGCTTTTGCTATTCTATCATTTACGGCCGTGAAAAAGAACCGCCGCTCCCCCTGCGGCGATTCCAGACAAAAAGAAAAGCTTACCCAGACGTGACATTCTGGATAAGCCTTTCTTCCGATGCATATGGGTCGTGCTTAAGCCTGCACGCCGTTAAGTTCACTGCCATCCGGTACGGACAGCTTCACTGTTTCGGTCAGTACATCTGTATAGCTGTAGGAAAGCCTCTCGATTGAATACTGCTCTTTATCGAGTTTTACGGTGAATACAGAAGGATAAATTCCTTCCAGCAGGCCGGAACGTTCAATGGTCTTCTTCCGTCCGCCGTTCGCGTGAATCGTAATCTCTTTACCGACATTTGCTTCTAACGACTGTTTGATTTCCGCTAATGTTTTAGCCATCCACGACACCTCACTTAACGATATTATACCCTAAGTGGTGCCGATAAGTCAAATAAAATTTAAATTATAGCAACGCCAAGCCGGTGTGTCAACGAATAAATTCTGGTTTTCTTTACTTTTTGGGTCCTTTTCGAGTGCCGAAATGACGCGCTGCTAAAATTTCCTGCGCTGCATGCCCGCCGCTTTCAAAGACGGTGATCAAGCTGGCAAACGTCAAACAGCCAGCCGGGACTCTCCGGCTGGCGCAGGCGTGCAGATAAAAATGTTAAATGCGGAAAAAGGTGCTCGTTAAGGCAGCAAATTCTTTCATCGTCAGTGTTTCAGCCCGGCGCGCTCCATCGATCCCGATCCGCTGCAGTGCGTCGGCCGTTTCCTGCTTGCTGAGCTTTTCCTGAAAGTGCTTAGATAAGTTATTTAAAAGGGTTTTGCGCCGCTGTACAAACGACGCCCGGACAATTTCAAAAAACAGTGCTTCATCTACGACGTCCACCGGCGGCTCTTCCCGCCTTGTCAGTCTCAGGATGGCCGAATCAACGTTTGGAGGCGGCATAAAGACCGTTCGCGGCACCGTAAACACCGTTTCTGTGTGTGCGTAATACTGTGCAGCAATGGATAGAGAGCCGTAAGCCTTTGACCCTGGAGAAGCAGCAATCCGTTCTGCTACTTCCAGCTGCATCATGACGACCATCACTCTGACTGGAAGTTTTTCTTCCAGCAGCTTCATCAAAATTGGTGTTGTCACGTAATAAGGCAGGTTGGCGATGACCGCAAGATCCTGTCCCGGAGTAAACGCTTCCCCGATCCGCTGATGCAGATCTGCTTTCAGGACATCTTCGTTCACGACGCTCACGTGCGGATAGGGAGCCATTGTTTCCTTTAAAATCGGCAGCAGCCGCTGATCAATTTCAAAAGCGAGCACGTTTTTCGCTTTCCGTGCCGACTGCTCTGTCAGTGCGCCGATCCCCGGGCCGACTTCAATGACGCCTGTTTCCTCAGTTACGCCGGCAGCATCGACAATATTCGCGAGTACGTTCGGATCAATCAGGAAATTCTGTCCGAGGCTTTTTTTGAAGCGGAAGCCGTGCCGCTCCAAAATGTCTTTCGTTCGTTTCGGTGTTGCAATATCTTTCATCATGATTGGTCATCCTCCAGCTTTGCCGCCGCCTCATAAAATTCGCGGCGGCTGATTTGAAACTGCTCCAGCCGCTTTAACAGCTGTTTGCCATTCGCATAGCCGATATGCAGCGCCTCCCCGAGCTTTCGTCTTTTTTCCTTAGCTCCGGGACCGGCAAGTAGTCCTGCTTCGTGCAGCTCCAGCCAGCCCGGACTTTCTTCCCGGATCTCTTCAGGAATGAAGGTACGGACCTCCCGCAGCGCTTCCAGCAGCGCCTCTTTGCTGGCATGCTCAATTCCGACCTTCCGTTTCACATGGTCAACAGCTTCTGCTTTTGGCAGAAAGGCATGGCGGCATCCCGGCACGGTCTTGTCGATCATATGACGGATCTTTTGTCCGGGGTAGTCCGGGTCTGTAAAAATAATGATTCCCCGCCGTTTTTGCGCTTCCCGAATTCGCGCCATCGTTTCAGACGTCAGACCGGTTCCACCTGTTTCTATCGTCGTACAGTCCAAAAACCGCTTCAGCCGATGTGTATCGTTTTTGCCCTCTACGACGATAATCTCCTTTATTTGCACGCTAGTCGTCCCCGCTTCCATCACGTTTATCTTTATTCATTCTACACAAATTCGATGCGGACACAAGCACCTTAACCATTTCCTGTCGTTATTTCCCGGGGAATAACCTTCGGACGCGCTTATTTTCCTGCACGCAAAAAAAGCTGATCCGCAGGTGGTAATACCTGCAGGATCAGCCTGTTTTCATCAATCAACAACGCGTACCTGGACACTCTGACGTCCAAAGGAAGTAGCACTTCCACGGTCCGACATGAAAATATCAATTTTATTGCCGTTAATCGCACCGCCGGTATCCGCTGCAGTAAATGTTCCATGGCCTTTCACTTCGACCTTGGAGCCGAGCGGGATAACGGAAGGGTCAACAGCGATCACGTTTGCATTCGGGTTCGCCTTCAAGTCGACTCCAGTAGCCGTCACACCTGAGCATCCATTACAGGAAGCGGTGTAGGCAGTAGCCTGGAAGGACTCCCAGCTGCTGCCGGAACTTTCTGATTCAGAGCTCGAGCTGCTGCTGGAGCTTTCGTTTTCTGAAGAAGAACTGCTGCTCTCAGACGAGGAGCTGCTCGAGGAGGCAGCTTCCGTCCCGCTGGACGAGCTGGCTTCCTCCTGTGAAGACGAGCTCGCTTCTGCTGTTTCTGTCTCGCGCTCAGAGGATGCGGTCGTTTCTTCCGCAGCCGGCTCTTCCTTATCCGTTCTTTCTTCAGAAGCGGAGGAACGGCCCCGCGACACGGTTTCCTGCTCCATCGTTCCGACTGCGATGATGCGGTCACTGCTCTCTTCCACAACTTCTTCTTCAATCAGCTCACGGGAGACTTCTTCTCCGTCTTCTAAAACAACTTCATACGTTTTTTGAAGAGTGCCTCGTTCCCCCTCCTGCTCCACTCGTTCCGTGCCAGCTTCCAGCGAGTCATCGTTTTCACGAACTGTGGCAAAGGATACAGACTCCTCGATCGTTTCCGTAATCATGTCTACTCGCGTAATGGTTACATCTGCATCAGCGGTCAGTGTTTCATCGATGTCCGGCTCCACCTGGTCCATCTCGCCAAGGTCGATATTTTGTTCATCCAGGACATCTTCTACAGTGGCAGCTACCGTCCAGACCTGGGCGGATTCTCCGTCATGCACGACCGTTACCGGAAATGCTTCTTCGTAAGCAATAGTCATGCCCTCTTCAATTTGCGCATGCAAAGATGGCTCCACTTCATCGTGAGAGGACACTGCAACGTCCAGTTCTTCCATCAGTTCATCGACGGTATCAACTGTCGTCCATACTTCTTCCTCGCTCCCATCCAGGGATACGTTCACGTGCTGTGCAGGTACATACTCTATAATAAGGCCCTCTTCTACTTCAGCAGAAAGCGGCGGTTCTACGTCATCATGCTTAATCAACTCAATGTCTTGTTCTGCCAATACGTCGCCGACTGTTCCGGCGTGTGTTTCCACCGTAAATGATTCTCCGTCAGCTGATACTGTTACTTCTGTCTTCGTCACATCATAGATGACAACAGAAAGCAGGCAGAGAACAGCAATTATTCCAATGTTTGCGGTGAGGTCCGACTTTCGTACGATATGTACAAAAAACGACTTAATCCTCTCAATCATGGCAAACCCTCCTTCTAAGACGCAGATTATACGCACGCCCTTAAAACGTGTCAAACGAATATCCTAAATAAACGTCATCGAATAGGATAATATCCGCCGTATTACATGAGAAACAGCGCGCCCTGCCTGCTTCGAACGTCTTACTTTACAGTTTCGTTACAAATCGCTGAACTGCCGCTCACAGTGGGCTTTCATCGATGTTTTCATGTCGCTTACTACGGATGATTATTTCACGCAAAAGGGGGTGTTTTCTGCGCCCAAACGTCCGTTTCAACTGCCTCAACAAGGTCATTAGTCGCATGTCTAAGGATAACAAAATGATGTGTCTGGTTTTGACCTCGTCCTTCTTTTTCATTTGTTTGTTTTTCCGGACGCCATTTTCCATGCAAAAAAGCCGCCTCTTGAAGAAGGGGCGGCCCGGATGTGCTACAGGCGAAACAATGTTTCGGCATTTTTCGTTGTTTGTGCTGCAAGCTCTTCATAGGTGATACCACGCAGCTCGGCAAGCTGTTCGGCAACAAGCCTCACATAAGCCGGTTCATTTCGCTTGCCGCGGTACGGATGCGGTGCAAGATAAGGAGCGTCGGTTTCGATCAGAAGCCGGTCGTCCGGAACGATTTTTGCGACTTCCTTTGGCAGCTTCGCGTTTTTAAACGTAACCGGTCCCCCGAATGAAATGTAAAAATTCATGTCGAGACATGCTTTTGCCATCTCCTCATCACCCTGAAAGCAGTGCATGATACCGCCTGCTTCCGCTGCCTCTTCTTCCCGCAAAATAGCCGTGATATCCTCATGAGCTTCGCGGTCATGAATAATGAGTGGCAGCTTCATTTTCTTTGCAAGTGCGATCTGCTTTCGAAATGCTTCTTTCTGTACGTCATGCGGAGACTTGTCCCAGTAATAATCAAGACCCGTTTCCCCGACTGCGACAACTTTCGGATGCCTGGTCAGCTCTTCCAGCCAGGCAAGCTTGTCATCATCGAAATCAACAGCGTCTACCGGGTGCCATCCGACAGCCGCATATAGAAATGGATACGTTTCAATCAGCTCCATGGCGAGATTGATGGTTTTTGTATCAAAGCCGACAACGATCATTTTATCTATGCCAGCTTCCTGCGCCCGCCGAATGACGTCATCCACGTCATCAGCGAACTGATCCGCATTCAGATGCACGTGCGTATCGATCAGCATGATGGACCCTCCTTCCTTTCTGTCTATTTAACCTGAGCACCGTTAGGGAGTGACTCTGCTACGGTCGCAAGCGTCAATGATTTGTCGTGAGAGCCGGCAAGAATCATTCCCTGGGACAATTCGCCTCTCAGCTTCACCGGCTTCAGGTTCGTCACACAGATCACTTTGCGCCCGATTAAATCATCCGGCTCGTAGTATTTGGCAATGCCGGAGACGACCTGGCGCTTCTCGTAGCCGAGGTCGAGCTGAACTTTTAACAGCTTATCCGCTTTCTTCACCTTTTCTGCTCCGATCACCTCTGCGACGCGCAGATCCACCTTCGAGAAATCGTCGATCGTGATTTCTTCTGATTCAGGAGCTTCCGGCAGTTCTTCCTCCTTCGGCTCGTCAGCTGCTTTCACCGTGCCGCCCATCATCTCCACGATTGCTTTGACCTCCTCGTCAAAATCAAGACGCGGGAACATCGGCTCTCCTTTTTCAATGATACGAACACCCTGCTTCAGACGTCCCGGCGTCCGCAGCGTATCCCACTCCATCAGCTCCTCTGGAATCGCAAGCTGGCGCCGGATGTTTTCCGGTGTTTTCGTCAGGAACGGGCGCAGCATGATGGAAATCTGGCGGATCGATTCTGTCAGGTGATGAAGAACGGAACCGAGCTGCTCGTTTGCCGTTTCGTCTTTGGCAAGAATCCACGGCTGTGTTTCGTCGATATATTTGTTCGTGCGGCTGATCAGCTGTCCAACTGCTGTCAGTGCAACAGAAAACTGCATGTCTTCCATTGCATCCTCTACTTTATCTACCGTAGCGTCAATAAGCTCGACAAGCGGTGCATCAAAGGACGTCGCATCCTTCACATAAGCAGGCAGTTCTCCATCAAAATATTTGTTGATCATGGCAATCGTTCGGTTAACGAGATTGCCGAGGTCATTCGCCAAATCATAGTTAATCCGGTCTACAAATGCCTCCGGTGTAAAGACGCCGTCAGATCCGAACGGCACTTCGCGCAGCAGGTAGTAGCGGACAGCGTCCAGACCGTAACGGTCAATCAGCGGCACCGGATCGACGACGTTACCTTTTGATTTGGACATTTTCCCGTCCTTCATCAGCAGCCAGCCGTGACCAAACACTTTTTTCGGAAGCGGCAGGTCGAGTGCCATCAGCATAATCGGCCAGTAAATCGTATGGAAGCGGACAATTTCTTTCCCGACTAGGTGCACATCCGCCGGCCAGTGGGACTGGTAGAGGCTGTCATCGTCTGTTCCATAGCCGAGCGCCGTAATATAGTTGGATAGCGCATCAATCCATACATAAACAACGTGCTCTGGATTGCTCTTTACGCTCACACCCCAGTCGAACGACGTTCGGGATACAGCGAGATCTTCCAGTCCGGGCTTGATGAAGTTGTTGATCATCTCATTTTTACGAGATTCCGGCTGAATAAACTCAGGATTTTCTTCATAGTATTTCAACAGCCGGTCCGCATACTTGCTCATCCGGAAGAAATATGACTCCTCCCGCACTTTCTCTACCGGATGGCCGCTGTCCGGACTTTTTCCGCCAACGATATTTCCAGCTTCATCGTATTCTTTATCCTCGAGCTGCAGCTCCGTGTAAAATGTCTCGTCTGAGATGGAATACCAGCCCTCATACTCATCCAGATAAATATCGCCTTTTTCCAGCAGACGCTCGAAAATATCTGCTACTACTTTTTTGTGGCGCTCTTCTGTCGTTCGGATGAAGTCATCGTAAGAAATGTCCAGCTTGCCCCACAGGTCGCGAATATCTTTCACGATCCCGTCGACAAATTCCTGCGGAGTTACTCCGGCTTCCGCTGCTTTTGTTTCGATTTTCTGACCATGCTCATCTGTTCCGGTTAAATACCGAACGTCATAGCCGCGCAGCCGTTTATAGCGGGCCATCGCATCACCGGCCACCGTCGTATAAGCATGTCCGATATGCAGCTTTGCACTCGGATAGTAAATTGGTGTTGTAATATAAAATGTCTTCTTTTGATCTGTCATGGTGACAGTCTCCTCCTTCAATCATGTTTCGCTGCAGGCATACTAAAAAGCCCCCGCCCCACATACTGGGACGAGAGCATAAGCCCACGCGGTACCACCCGGTTTCACCGGATTTAATCCGGTCTCGGTCGAACTGCGGCTGGCAGTTCTGCTGCGTAACGTGCAGCGGACGTGCAGGCCTTACGCTTAAACGCTCGACCATACAGCCTCTCCCAGGACCATGTTCAAAAGACCTTCCGCACCGGTTCTCAGCTTCCCCGGCTCTCTGCAAGCGGACGGCGGCTCTCTACTCATCCCATCATTGAAGCGTATGCGTATTCTCTCTGCAATATACCGAATGGCTCGTCCTCTGTCAATAGAAGCGTGCTGCATGGCGGTTTTTACCAATTCGGGCACCGGGGGTATATGGTATTTCGACAAACTAAACATTGTACAAAGTTTGTACATTCTTTATAATGAAGAATTTTTTTCTTGCATTTTTGTTATATTCTTCCCTTTTTTGGGTATAGTGCTATACGTGATGTCAGATGTCGAATTCAGTCGACAATGGAGAGGAGGGACGGGGAGCGGTTTATGACAACCTGACAGACTGCTTCCAGTGAAACCAGCTTCAGAGCATAGCTGCACGCCATATAATAAAAAACTTATTTCCTTTTTATATCATTTTAATTGACTTCATTTGGAAGTGCTGGTATTATACTCTTAACAGAATTTTGTCGAATCATGACGTTTCGAGACTTCTGGAATAACACACAGGATTACAGAGAGGGGTATTAACATGAAATCAACAGGTATTGTAAGAAAGGTTGATGAGCTGGGCCGCGTCGTC
Organism: Bacillus daqingensis; assembly: GCF_042654445.1. NCBI lineage: Bacteria > Bacillati > Bacillota > Bacilli > Caryophanales > Bacillaceae > Bacillus > Bacillus daqingensis. The sequence continues at coordinate 8,250 of NZ_JBHSGK010000016.1, read as the reverse complement.
ATTCCTATCGAGCTGCGTCGTACACTGGATATTGCTGAAAAGGATGCGCTGGAGATTTACGTGGATGATGACCGCATCGTTCTGAAGAAGTACAAGCCAAACATGACATGCCAGGTGACGGGTGAAGTCTCTGATGACAACCTTTCCCTTGCGAAAGGCAAAATCATCCTCAGCCCTATGGGTGCCAAGGAGATCATCAAAGACCTGGAAGAATATATTTCCAAGCAGGAAAATTAATCTCTAAAAAGTACGCCCGTCTAGTCGACGGGCGTACTTTTTTTGCTTTCAGAAAGCTAAGCTGGGGCACAGAGCGCTGCCACTGACACCTTTTAACTAGCTCCAGTGTCGTGATAAGCCGCATACACGTCGCGCTTCGGCATGCTCCGGTCCACAGCCGTTTGTTTGATCGCCTGCTTGGAAGAGTGGCCTTTGTCGATATGGTGCTCGACATGCTGCTTCAGCGACAGCTCCTGCCACCATTCCGTTCCGGCAGCTGCCGCTTCCTCCTCACCTGCACCTTCGATCAGAATCACGCACTCTCCTTTGATGTCTGTCCCGGCCGCCCAGGCTGCAAGCTCCTCAAGTGTTCCGGTCATATATGTTTCAAACTGCTTCGTCAGCTCACGTCCGACGGCGGCCCGGCGGGGGCCGTATACATCAAAAGCGGCCTGCAGCATTTGATCAAGCCGGTGCGGAGATTCATAAAAAATCAGCGTAGAGCGGGCTGTCCGCCACTCTTCCAGCAGCTCAGTGCGCTTTCTCTTTTTTCGTTCAGAAAAGCCGAGAAACGTAAAGGAGGTGGTCGGAAGTCCAGAAGCGGTCAGAGCCGTGACGGCTGCATTTGCTCCGGGCAGTGCGGTCACAGTCAGCCCTTCCTGCCGGCATGCGTCAACGGCTGCCCAGCCCGGGTCGGAAACACCCGGCGTTCCCGCATCGCTGACGAGCGCGACCTTTTTACCGCTGCGGATTTTTTCCAGCAGCTCCTCCAGCCGCGTATCGCTGCTGTGTTCGTGAAAGCTGATCAGCGGTGTCTCAATTTCGTAGACATGACACAGCTTCCGCGTATGTCTCGTGTCTTCTGCCGCAATAACGTCCGCTTCTTTCAGCTCGCGGACAGCACGAAATGTCATATCCTCCAGGTTGCCAATCGGCGTCGGTACGAGAACCAGCATGCCGCCATCAGCCTGATACGTTCGCTGCTCATGCATGAAGACCCTCTCCTTTCACCATGTAGTCGTAAAACGCCGGTTCATATTCTCCATTTTCCTGATAAACCGTCCACGGAGACTCTACTTTCATACCCGGAGACCCGTCTTTCACCGCTTCCACGAGTAGAATATTCGCTTCCCGTCCCGGCTTCGGATGAATCAGCTGCACCCGTTTCGGCTCCAGATTTACCCGCTGCATGGCGGCAAATAGTTCCGACATCCGCTCCGGACGATGGACAAACGCAGCTTTTCCTTTAGGACGGACGAGCGCTGCGGCTTTTGCTGTAACGTCCTGCAGCGAACAGGCCACTTCGTGACGGGCGATCTGCTTCGCTCCCGCTTCCTTCAGCGGCTGCTTCATTTTCGGGGCCGCAAAATAGGGCGGATTGCACGTGACCAGATCAACCGGTCCATCCACGGCGGGGTGCAGGGTAAGCAAATCGCGTTCCTCCACCTGGATGCGCTCCTCAAGACCGTTTGCTGTAACCGAGCGTTCCATAAGTCTGCACAGCTGCGGCTGCAGCTCCACTGCCCGAATGAAAGCTTTCGTTTTCGATGCAAGCAGCAGCGGAATCGCCCCGGTACCCGCGCATAAATCAATGACAGACTCTGCTCTGGCAGCATCCGCAAACATTGCCAGCAGCACCGCATCCATCGAATACGTAAAGACGTCGGGCCGCTGATGAATGATCGTTCCTCCAGGCAGATAATCTGCTCGTTCCTCTGTTTTCGTCATCGTTCAAACGCCTCTTTCTTCTATTACTAACGCTCTCTTCTTCCCCCAATGCGCTTCCGTGCAAAGCGGTACTGTCCTTTCAAAAAGAAAAACGCCCAAAAGCAGCGCTTCTGAACGTTTGCGTCATTTATTCCTCCCGATTCAGGAAGGAAAGACAGAATAGACAGTCTCCCTCTTTGCGGATGCTTCCATAGTGCAGGTTGCAAATATGGAACCCCTCCTGGTAAAGACGCGCCAGATTGTCGTAGCCTTCTCCAAATCCCGGCTTCAAACGCGGACCGGCAGCGCCGACTCCTGCAGCCTCTGCTGCTTCTTCCTCCTGGTTCATCCGCTCACGCAGGTGCTCATTTTCCATCTGCAGATGCGTATTCTCCTCGAGAAGCAGCGCCAGCTGATCCTTTAGTTCACCCAGCTCGTGATGGAGACCGCCGATGCGCTCTTCCATCTGGCTGACGCGTGTAAATATCTCATTTTTGTTCACGATGCGCACACCTCATTATTTCGTGGTTTCCGTGGCGATCGCTCCTTCTTCCAGGAGTTCATCCAGCGTATACTCAATGACCTGCTTAGACTCGAAAATCTCGACCTGAACGAGCCGCTCCAGCATGTTCAGTCCAACGACCTTCCCGCGGCCGTAGCTCGTATTCAGCTTCTGATACAAATCAGGAAGCACTTTTTTCGCTTCCTCATACATATCGTTTTCATATTTCAGGCAGCACATCAGCCTTCCGCACAGTCCGGAAATTTTCGTCGGATTAAGCGACAGGTTCTGATCCTTTGCCATTTTAATAGAAACCGGCTCAAAATCACCGAGAAACGTCGAGCAGCAGAGCATGCGGCCGCACGGACCGATACCGCCAAGCATTTTCGCCTCATCCCGCACGCCGATCTGACGCAGTTCAATGCGTGTACGGAAAACGGAAGCGAGGTCTTTGACGAGCGTCCGGAAATCGATGCGCCCGTCCGCTGTAAAGTAAAACAGTACTTTATTTCGATCAAACGTGTATTCTACATCAACCAGCTTCATATCAAGGTTGTGCTCCGTAATCTTCTTCAGGCAGACATCGAATGCTTTCGCGGCTTCCCGCCGGTTTTCTTCGATAGTCAATTTATCCTTCTCCGTTGCCTTGCGCAGTACTTTTTTCAGCGGCAGGACAACGTCTTCTTCGGCAACTTCCTTCATGCCGATTACTGCTTTTCCGAATTCGACGCCACGCGCCGTTTCGACGATTACGTAGTCATCCTTCTCTATATGAAAATCCCCGGGTGAGAAATAATAAATCTTCCCGGTTTTTTTGAAACGAACTCCGATCACTCGATGCACATTTATCCCTCCTGTAGACGAAGAAGCAGCTGTTCCATGAGCAGCTGCGGCGCTGCGTTGGCACTAAGCCGGCGCCTCGCATCCATCACTGCCTGGAGGTTGTTACCGAGTTTCCCTTGAGAGAGCTGGAAAGCCTGTTTGGAGAGACTGTCTTCCTGATCGATAAACACAATTTGCTCGGACTGGCCGACCTGCATGCGCAGCACGTCCCGGTACCAGAGCATGATCATATCCAGTGCGGTTTCCAGATCCTTGCGTTCTGTAAAAAACGGCATCACCGTTTCATGCAGGGTAATATAGGAATCGCGCGGTTTGCGGATAAGATCGTCAACTAATTGTATCACTTTCTCCCGCGCCTGTGAAATCCATTCCTCGCCAAAAAGTGCCTCAGCCTCCGTCAGATCAGAGGTCAGCCGGGAAGCAAGGTACGCTTCTTTTTCCGGATAGCCTTTGCGGACAAGCTCCCTCGCAGCGGCTTCCGGCGGCAGCGGCACAAAGCTGAGCATCTGGGCACGGGACAGAATCGTCGGAAGCATTAGACGGGAGTTAACCGTCATGAGAACAGCCAGTGCCTCGCCATCCGGTTCCTCTAAAAATTTCAGCAGGCTGTTCGCTGCACTCGCTGACATTTTATCGGCTTCTTCCACGAGGTATACCTTTCTGCCGGATTCCATGCCGCGCATGCTGAACTCCCGCTTCAGTTCACGAATCTGGTCTACTTTGATCACGGCTCCGTCCGGACGGAGCACGTGCACATCCGGATGATTCCCAGAGGCTGCACGCCTGCATTCCGGACAGGCCAGGCAAGGATCTGCACCGCTCAGATTTCGGCACAGAAATGCCTGAGCCGCAAGCTGGGCCGCAAGCTTCTTCCCCGTGCCGCGGCCGCCTTCAAAAATATATGCATGGGCCAGCCGGCTGCGGCGGATGCTGTTTTGCAGCACGTGCGCTACAGCCGGCTGTGTCTGTTCAAGCTCCTGCCAATGCTGCATGGCTGTCTCCTTCATTTCTAAAACTTTTCGAACCGTTCAACCGGAAGAATAAAGACGGTCGCACCGCCGACCTGTACTTCCACCGGGTATGGCACGTAGGAATCTGCATTTCCCCCCATTGGTGAGATCGGCGCCACCAGCTGTTCTCTCGCCTTGCAGTTTTCTTTTATCAATTCCAAAACAGGCTGTACCTGATCATCTTCCACACCGATCATAAAGGTCGTATTCCCTGCTTTTAAAAATCCGCCTGTGCTTGCAAGCCTGGTCGCCTGAAAATCCTGATCCACCAGCGCATCCGAAAGACGGTTGCTGTCTTTATCCTGGATTACTGCAACGATCAGCTTCATAGTCATCTCCTCCATCGAAAGGGGTTACTCGTATTATAACAAGAAACTGCTGCGCAGGCGTGTGATTTGTCAGATTTACCGCGTTCAGCGGCTAAGTTTTTTATGTATTTCTTCCCACGCCTTTTTCACTGTGTCGGCAGGCGTACCTGAAGCGTCAATTTGACGAATCCGCTCTGGTTCCTGCTGCTGCAGCTCCCGGTACATGCTGCGCACTTTTTCATGAAACGGCAGTGCTTCAGCGTCCAGCCGGTTGATTTCGTGTCCTCTGCCAGAGGCAATGCGGGCAAGACCGATTTCCGGATCAATATCAAAATACAATGTCAGATCAGGCATGCGGTCTTCTGTCGCAAAGCGATTCAGTTCCCTTACTGCTTCTACGCCGATGCCCCGAGCATACCCTTGATAAACGAGGCTGCTGTCGACAAACCGGTCACAGAGCACAATGCCTCCTTTTTCAAGGTGCGGGAATACTTTTTCTACAAGATGCTGCCGCCGGGCTGCTGCGTAAAGCAGCGCTTCGGTGCGGGCGTCCATCTCTGTATGGGACGGATCGAGAATGACCGCACGAATTTTTTCCGCGATTACACTTCCTCCCGGCTCTCTCGTAGCCAGGACCTCCCAGCCTTCCTCTTCCAATTTTTCCTTCAGGTAGAGCATCGCCGTCGTTTTACCGGCTCCCTCTCCTCCTTCTACTGTAATAAACCATCCGCTCACGGTGTTCATCCTTTCTTATGCTCTAGTTTTAAAGACACGAACATAGTCGTCGCCCCCTTTGATACGTATGCCCGCCCTCCGCAGCTGGTACAGCTTCTCAATGTGCCGCTTTGTCAGCTGTTCGCCGCGGATGACAAGTGGCACTCCCGGTGGATAAGGAATAAGCTCAGCTGCACTGATTCTTCCCTTGGCTTCGTGCAGCAGACAGCTCTCAGTGGGAAGCATCGCCATTTCCTCCTGCCGGAGAGCAGGACGACGCAGCCTTACCTCCGGCTCCGCATGCCAAAATTCCGGCGCTGCAGCTGAACGGTCCCCAAATACCGGGACGCTTGCTGTCATGCGATGGATCAGGTCCGCATCGAGCGGAAGCGTGAGCAGGAACAGCTCCGGTGTACGAAGTTCTGCATAGCCCCCCGCTGCTTCCAGCAGGTTCTCCATATCTGCTGTGCTCCTGTGCAATGAGGCGGCAAATGCTGCCTTCAGCGGATCACGGCGCCAATTGCCGAGCTGCGCCGGGAGAACCAGTGCTCCCGTCTTCCGGCACAGCTCCTCTGCCGCCTGCGCAATCTCCTTCCAACCTGTCACTTCTGCGAGAAAAGCCCGGGCCGCATCAAGCGAGGCCAGTATCGGATACGAGGGGCTGCTCGATTGAATCATTTGCAGCATCCGGTTTAAAGCTGCTTGGTTCACGCGGCTGGTGCCGATATGCATCCACGCTCCCATCGTGAGGGCCGGGAGCATTTTATGAGCGGACTGAATGACGAGATCCGCTCCATGCTGCAGAGAGCTCTCAAAAAAGGGCAGCTTTGCCCCTGGCAGAAAATGCGCGCCGTGCGCTTCATCTACAATAAACAGCGCATCGTGCTCGCGGCACAAGGCTGCATGCTGATGAAGCGGCTGGACGTACCCTTCATAAGATGGATTCGTCACCAGTACGGCCGCTGCTTCCGGCACTTCTTCAAAGGCCGTTTGAAGAGCGTCGGAGGGGATGCCGAGCGGTGTGCCTGTCTGTGCTTCTATATCCGGTTCGACGAGCACCGCTTCTGCCCCTGCGAGCTCCAGCGCGTGAAACACGGATTGATGGCAGTTTCGTTGCACAATGACTGTTTGTCCACGTGAAACAGAGGAAAGGACTGCAGCAAGGATACCGGAAGTAGAGCCGCCGACTAATAAGCGGCTGTCCCGGCTCTGATACAGCTGGCTCAGCAGGATCTCTGCTTCCCGAATAATCCCGGAAGCATCGTGCAGGTCATCAAGCCCGGTGATTTCTGTTTTATCAACCTGCATCACGGCTTGCAGGATTTCCTCTGTACCCTCCGGCAGCAGCGTTCCGTTCTTGTGACCGGGAACGTGGAACGAATTGTCGCCCCGCCTGTTCATCAACGCTTGTACGATCGGCATATGTAACATGGTACGCTCCTTCTGCTTCCTCCGCTCCGCTTGCACTCCTGTCCTGCCTCTGGTTAACTGGAGGAAACAGCTGTGAAAGGGGCCTTATGTGAAACGTTATATTATTCTATTTCTCCTGTTAACAGCCTATGCCGTCTTTGTAGCACCAGGTGCACAAAATGCAGATGATCCATTTTTATCAGCCATCATCGACGGTCGTATTCAGGACTTGAATCCGCTGACGGTCGCTGTGTTTACGATGCTCGGCATTTACCCGCTGCTGTTTTTGTTTCTGCTGCTTCCAAAGGATACAAGACGCGTTCCTGCCTGGCTGTTTGCTCTGTTTTCCTTCGGATTAGGGGCCTTTACGATATTGCCGTACATGGCCGTTCGCGGCCGGAAGACGCGGGAGACGCCCCGTGGTCCACGCTTTCTGCAGCACGCCCTCACGCATCCGGCAGCTTATCTGCTTGCAGGCATCGCGGGTGCCGCCGTGCTCCTCTCTGCGCTTGGCGGCAGTGTAAGCGGCTATATAGAAGATTTCCAGCAGTCTCATCTCGTCAGCGTGATGTCTATTGACTTTCTCGTCGTCGTCTGGCTTGCCTACGACATTTTAAAGCGTGAATGGGGCGTCGAGCGTTATGCGTGGCTTGCCTTTATTCCGGCGGTCGGTCCAGCGCTGCTTCTTTGGATGAACCGCCGGCAGGCTGCTGATTAGTCTCGGCGCAGTTCATCTGCCAGCTTCCTGCCAAAAGCACCAAGCCTGCCATCAGCATAAGCATGGATCACCTCAGGCATAAGTGAAGCTAACGCCTGGCGGATGTAAAGCTCCTGCCATCCCTCCTGCCGCAGCTGCTCTTCAAGAGCGGCTGCGGCTTTTACAGCTGCTTCCGTCGCTGTCCGGTTCAACGTCTCTACCGTTTTTTCCTCACCGTTAATGACGTCTCCCAGTGCTTCAAACCGCAACTTCAGCGTTTGGTCCGACGCCGCCTCAGGAGAAACAAACAGCACCGCCTCGCCCCGCCTTAACGTTTCAGCATGAACAGCTGCCTTCATGCCGGCAAAGCGATGCTCTGGAAACTGCTTCCGAAGCGAAGCGGTCCCCTTTGTCGTCGCCATGTTGACAAGCGTCGTGCGGCGCATGTTCAGGCCGCTCTGTTCGAGATCCTCGATAAATGGTGCAATGCTGTCAGCTGGAAGCGCCAGAACCAGGTAATCCAGATGCGGCAGCTCTTCCTTTGCCGCTTCTCGTGCCCCCGCTGCAGACGATGCTGCCGCGCGGCGTCTATGTTCATCAGGGTGGTATATCTCTGTCGTCAGTCCTTGTCGGTCCCAGCCGGCAAGGAGCGCTGCTCCAATTTTACCGATTCCAGCCAGTCCCCATCGAATCGTTTCGCTCATCGTCATTCCTCCCTGTCTCCATCATAGCGAATACGGCGCTCTGCTGAAAGGCGTATCCATGGAAAAAGGAAACCAACGCAAAAAAAGAGGGTGCCGCCCGGGAACCAGGGTCTGGTTCCGGGAGACACCCTCCGGTGAC
>NZ_JBHSGK010000015.1:0-17916 GCF_042654445.1 Bacillus daqingensis | reverse complement strand
TCTTCTTGTCTTTTGTTTAGTTTTCAAAGGGCCGTGTTGCTCGGCGTCGCTCGTTTTGGCGACTTTATTAATATATCACGAAAGCGTTCTGTTCGTCAACCGCCGATTTCAACTTTCGTTCAATCGGCTGCGATGCGATCGTTCGCGTTTCAGCGACAAGTAATAATATATCATCAACCCTGCTGAATGGTCAACGATTATTTAAAAGAAAATGAAAAAAGTGGACAAGCTTTTTGCAAAAGCCTGTCACACCAAGGCATATACGTTCATTTCACTGTTTATGAATACTGCAGGCACATCTCCCGCCCCTTCGTTCAAAACGTTATGCTAATAAAATGTTGTATGGCGGACCCTGGCTTCGCGCAGTAAAAACCAGTATTTCGCCTGCTCTGCCTTCGCCATGCCGTACATTTCGTCCCGCGCATCCATGGAATACTGCAGATACGTCTCGTGCTGATTCACCCGCTGTTTAATTCTGTCGAGGTGATAGATCAGTTCGTCATCTTTTGACTGGCGCAGCTTGCGCTTTTTCTTTCGCATCATCCTCATCCGCTCCTTTACAGCTCGCGTCTGCCTTCGATCGCTTTAGAAAGCGTCACTTCATCAGCGTACTCCAAGTCGCCGCCAACCGGCAGGCCATGAGCTATCCGTGTTACACGCATGCCCGTCGGCTTCACCAGTCTGGAAATGTACATGGCGGTTGCTTCCCCTTCAATATTCGGGTTCGTTGCCACGATCAGCTCCTGCACTTCTTCATTCTGCAGGCGCTTCAGCAGATCAGGGATATAAATATCTTCTGGACCGATGCCCTCCACAGGCGAGATAGCGCCGTGCAGGACGTGGTACATTCCGCCGTATTCACGCATCTTTTCCATTGCAATAACGTCTCTGGATTCTTCCACGACGCAAATAATGGATCTGTCGCGGGAATGATCCTCACATATGCGGCACGGGTCCGTATCGGTAATGTGGTGGCAGACCGAACAGTATGTCAGCTCTCGTTTAACGGCTACGAGAGCCCTCGCGAAATCCAGCACGTCGTCTTCTTTCATATCAAGCACGTGGAAAGCGAGTCTGGCAGCTGTCTTCGGGCCGATGCCCGGAAGCCGCATAAAGCCGTCCATCAGTTTTGATATCGGCTGTGGGTACTGCATAAACGTTCCTCCGTCCTCCTGATTAATAAGACCGGATTGCCTCTGGCAGTCCGGCTGATAACAATGTCTGATCATTGGCGTCATGCGCTTTTGAATCAAAACGGCACGAGGTGTTGCTGCAGGTCCGCAGGGAGAGCATCAAACATCTATCCTTCCCGCACCGCGGGCGAAGCCGCTTCTCCATCCAGATGAAATGTTGTAAGCTAAGAAAACAGCTGTCCCCTTCCATCAGGCAGGAGACAGCTTCTTCCCGGCAGACCGGGCTGAATGATAACGGCACATGCCGGAATTACATCAGTCCTGGAATGTTCATCCCTTTTGTGAACTTGCCCATGCGCTCTTCTACGAGCTCATCTACTTTGCCAAGTGCTTCATTTGTTGCTGCAAGCACGAGGTCCTCGAGCATTTCAACGTCATCCGGATCTACGGCTTCTTCGTTAATCTGAATATCGAGAATTCGCTTTTCTCCGCTGGCAATGACCTTCACCATTCCACCGCCGGCTGATGCTTCAACTGTTTCTTCCTTCAGCTGTTCCTGCGCTTTCGCCATATCCTTCTGCATTTTCTGCATTTGCTTCATCATGTTGCCCATGCCTTTCATATCCATCTACTCCTTTATGATTCTATGATTCCGCACGCGCGGTTTATTCCTTGATCTCCAGCAGATCTCGGCCGACAAGCTTCACGGCTTCATCGATCAGCGGATTTCCCTCGTCTTTTTCTTCCAGTTCTCCGTCCTCTGACGGCGGCTGGGTCTGCCTCTTTGAGTAGGCAGCCTTTACGTCCTCCCAGTCGGCTTCTAACAGCGTGTGCAGAGAAAATGTCCGGCCGAGCTGCTGACTGACCGCATTTTCGACGAGATCCCGGAACTTTTCGTCAACCATATTCCGGTGCATTTCGTTACGGAAGCTGAGCACAAGTTCATTATCTGATGCGGCAGCCGGCTGACAGTCACTGAGCCAGGCGGAGGCCGGCACGCTTTCCCGTTTCACCTGCTCGATCACGTTGCCCCATTTGGACTGAGCCTGCTGCAGCTCCTGCTTGGAGGCTTTGTCCAGCATCGCCTTCACCCGCTGGACACCTGCACGGCTCTTGTTAGAAGAAGCTGCCTGCCTCGGCTTAGGCTTCGCCTGCGGAGCCTGAACGTTTTCTTTCGCAGCAGGGACGCCTTCTGACTGAAGCTTTTGCAGCGTCCGTTCCAAATGTTCGATTTTCTGCTCCAGCTTTTCTACAGCCGAGCTTGAAGCTCCGGTATCCGCGGCAGGTGCAGGAAGTGACGCTGTCTGCTGGGAAGCCTGCACGATGAACATTTCCAAAAATACCTGCGGATGATTGGCCCATTTCATTTGCTGCTGAAAGTGATTAAGCTTTTCCAGCATATGAAAAATCCAGACGGTATCAAGCTGTTCAACGGTCTGCTGAAACGCCTCATCCGTTTCCATCAGCTCCTGTGCCTCTTCCAGCTCCGGAGCTGTTTTCACCATCAGCGCATCGCGGAAGAAAAAAATTAAATCTTCCATGAAGCGGTTTGCGTCTTTCCCTTCCTGCATCAGTGTGTCTACTGCCTGAAGCCCGTCGCCGACGCTTCCGGATCGGACTGCTTCCACGATCTGATACATCATGTCGTTGGAAACGGAGCCGATAACGGCGTGAATGTCGTCTCGGCTGATCGTACCGTCTGAAAAGGAGACCGCCTGATCCAGCAGGCTCAGTGCATCCCGCATACCGCCTTCACTGACCCGTGCAATCAGCGCAAGCGCCGGCTGCTCAATCGCGATCCCGCTCTCCTGCACGATCTCTTCCATTCTGCCGAGCATGGCTGAAGAAGTAATCCGTTTAAAATCGAACCGCTGGCAGCGGGAGATGATGGTCAGCGGGATCTTATGCGGCTCGGTTGTAGCCAGAATAAAAATAACGTGCGGCGGCGGCTCCTCCAGCGTTTTTAAGAGCGCATTAAACGCTCCTGTTGTCAGCATGTGCACTTCATCAATAATGTACACTTTGTAGGAAACGGCACTTGGTGCAAACTTTACTTTATCGCGGATATCGCGGATTTCATCTACCCCGTTGTTGCTTGCTGCGTCAATTTCCATGACATCAACAATGCTGCCATCCCAGATTCCCCGGCAGGCTTCACATTCGTTGCACGGCTCTGTCGTCGGAGCATTCCGGCAGTTCACTGCCTTGGAGATGATCTTGGCAGCGCTCGTTTTACCGGTACCGCGGGGGCCTGTAAACAGATAAGCGTGCGACAGCTTCTGCTGGACAAGGGCGTTCTGCAGCGTTTTCGTGATGTGCTCCTGCCCGACGACGTCCTGAAGCTTCTGCGGTCTCCAGACGCGGTACAGCGCTTGATAGCTCATATCTCCGTTCAGCTCCTTCGTCGTGTTTCACCTCTATCTATTATACCGGCTTTGAGAGGTGAATTCAAAATCTATCTGGTTTCTGCCGAGGGAAATTCCAGTATGTATGCAGACAGAAAAAAACGACGCCCGCACAAAGCAGGAACGCCGTTTTCTTCTTATAGTAGATGCCGTGCACCTTTCCTCGACCGCAAAACCTCATGCGTTACCTGAGCAGTTTGCTCGATCCAGGCAACTCTGCGGCACACGGAAGGACTTGCTTACTGCTGCTTCCTTCCGGACCTGACAGGGTTCACAAGATTCCGTTGCGCAGAACCCGGATGTCAACACCACTTACTCAGGGCAGGCCATGAAATCGTACGGCCTCAGAAGAGGAGTTCAGCCCCGCTATAGCGGATTGCGGGTACAGGGAACCGCTAGCTCCCCGCTTAGCACGACAAAGTGGATAACGTAGTTGGTGGTGTCTGATTGCGACACAAATCTCAGTATAACTTCTTCCAGGATGAAAATCAATGATGAACTATGATTCGTCGGTGCTCTCTTTTTCGGCTTCTGCCTGCTGCAGCTTCGCCATTAAAATGTGCGGCGGTGTGTGCATCACATGCTCAATCGGCATGTTCAGCTTCTCTGCCATCATCTTCGCTGTTTCAAGTGAAATCTGATTCGGACGCATCGGCGTTTGCCTCCTGTTTCTTTTTCTTTTTTTCGAGCCGCAGCTGCTGAAAAAACGATGTTAACAGCGTGGCTGCCTCTTCTTTCATTATACCAGATGTCAGCGCCGCACGGTGGTTAAAACGGGCATCCTGCACGAGATTCATAAGCGTGCCGCAGCACCCGGCCTTCGGATCCTCTGCGGCAAATACGACCCGCTCCACGCGCGACTGTACGACAGCGCCGGCACACATCGGACACGGCTCGAGCGTGACGTACAGCGTACAGCCTTCCAGCCGCCAGCTGCCTGTTACGCGGCACGCCTCTTCCATTGCAATCAGCTCAGCATGCGTCAGCGACTGCTGGGTCGTCTCCCGCAGGTTATGCCCTCGCGCAATTACGCTTCCGTCTTTTACAATGACAGCCCCGATCGGCACCTCCCCCATTGCCCCAGCTTTCTCTGCTTCTGCAAGCGCTTCTTTCATAAATAAAACGTCCTGTTCCATGAGCCGGACCTCCTCTGCCGCTATTTTACCGCTCCTGAAGCCGGCGGTAAAGAACCGGACTGTTCCGTCAGCCGCAGAACGATAAAAACCGCCCCGGCAAACGGGACGGCTTTCATCTTATCGAGCAGATCGCGGGTTGAACGCATCCTTGATGCCTTCCCCGATGAAGTTAATGGAAAGAATCGTAAAGGTAATCGCAAGACCCGGCGGAATCCAGATCCACCAGTACGAACGAATGACGTTTGGATCACGTGCTTCCGTCATCATATTCCCCCAGCTCGGTGTTCCGGTTGGAACCCCGAACCCAAGAAAACTCAGTGCGGTTTCCGCCACGATCATGACGGCAAGAAGGAGCGTTGCCTGTACAATGATCGTCGTCATCACGTTTGGCAGCAGGTGCTTTCGGATCACCTTAAACGGTGTACTGCCGATTGAGATCGCTGCCATGACGTATTCGTTTTCCTTTTCCGCCATTACCTTGCTTCGCACAACCCGGGCTGCCCCGGTCCAGGAAAGGACGCTCAACACGATAATCAGCGCCCAGATACCTGCCTCACGGAAAATAGAGGCGAGTACGATAACAAAAACGAGGAACGGAAAGTTCATCATAAAATCTGTAAAGCGCATAAGAATCGCATCCACCAGGCCGCCGTAGTAGCCGGCAATCGAGCCGATCACCGTGGCAATCATGATCACGGCTGCCGTACAGACGAGTCCGATCGTAAGCGAGGTGCGTGCCCCGTAGAGGAGCAGTGTCCAAATGTCCCGTCCGGAAGCGTCGGTTCCGAGCAGGAAGCCCTCGCCCGGCGGCTGGTTCCGGTTGATGATATCCACCCGCTGTGGATCGTACCCGGTGAGCAGCGGTGCCATGTAGGCCATCGTAATAACGAGCACGAGAAAGCCAAGGCTCAGCATAGCGAGCTTATTGCGGACAAGCTTGCGCCGTGCTATCGACCAGGGGGACTGCTTTTTTGCTTTTTTCTCCAGCTGTATTTCTTCTGCTGCTTCCATGACAGTTCCCCCCTTATTCCACCCTGATCCGCGGATCGATGATGCCGTACAGCAAGTCAGCAAGCAGGTTGCCGACAAGCGTTGCTACAGATAACATCAGCGTAACAGAGAGCACGACCGCTGAATCCCGGCGTTCTATAGATGAGATCAACAGCTCTCCGATGCCGCGGTAGGAAAAGATAGTTTCAATGATAACCGCTCCGCCGATAATACTCGCAATGTCAAAGCCGAAGAGCGTGACGATTGGAATGATCGAATTGCGGAGGATGTGCTTGTTGTAAATTTCAGACTCCGGCGTTCCTTTTGCCCGCGCTGTCCGCACGTAATCCTTCTGCGCACTCTCAATGATATCGTTACGCAGAAACTGTGTGTAGCTCGCTGTCACGAGCGCACCGAGAACGAGAGCCGGCAGGAACGTGTGATACAGCTTGCTCATCCAGAATTCGAACGTACCCGGTGTCATACCGGAGCCGACGCTTCCTGTTGACGGAAAGAGTCCGAACTGGAACGAGAAAATGAAAATAGCAAACAGTGCAGCAACAAAACTTGGGATCGCAAGCATTAAGTAGTTGATCCCCTGAATCGTGTAGTCTCCTTTAGTATACGGGTTTCTTCCGGCATAGCGGCCCATGAAGAAAGCAAGAATATACGTAATGATAAGCGACATCGCCGATAGCAGTATCGTATTCGGCAGCCGCTCCCCTATGATGGCAGATACGTCCATTCTGTGTACGACAGAACGACCGAAATCCCATTGAACAATGCCGGCAACCCAGCGGCCGTACTGAATGTGAACCGGATCATTTAATCCCAGTTCCTCTCTCATTTCTTCAATGTATTCCGGGCTTTGCGTCGGATCGATCTGACCGGAAAGGGCATCCCCTGGCATCGCAAATGCCAGGGAGAATACCACAATGGAGACCAGAAACAGGATTGGAATCATGATGAGGATGCGCCTCAACGTATAAAGTAGCATGATCGATTTCTCCTTGTCAGGTCAAAGTGGGATGCTCATCTTTCCGATGAACAAACGTTTTTTACTCTTCGTCGATGTACCACTCGTGCGGGTTCGCTGTAGCGTCACGCACGTCCACTGTTACGCCGCCGACGTTGGCATTAATGCCGTAAAGGTCCGTCGGAGAGTTAAGCGGGATAAGCGGAAGCTCTTCGTTTACGAGCTGGTGCCACTCCTGATACACTTCCTGACGATAGTCGATATCGAGTGCTTCTTCACTGAGGCCTTCTGCGATCAGCTCATCAGACTCTTCGTTGTACCAGCGAGGGAAGTTCCAGAAATCATTGGATCTCCACAGACCGGATGGATCCGGATCCGCTGTAGCCAGTCCCCATGCACCCATAAAGATGTCGATGTTCTCATCGTCTTCTTCTACAAGGTCATAGAACAGGTTAAAGTCGAGCAGCTGGCCGTCCATCAGCTGAGCGTTGATGCCGACATCCTGAAGCGTCTGCAGAATGTACTGAGCACGTGGCTCTGCGATATCAGCAGGCGTGTCCATTGCAGCGAGGTTTACCGTGAACTCTTCGCCGTCCGGATCTTCGACAAATCCGTCGCCAGTTACGTCTTCATAGCCTGCTTCTTCAAGCAGCTCACGTGCGCGGTCCGGATCATACTCATACTGGTTCAGGGAGGACTCATCCGGGTAAGACCAGCGAATGTGGGATTCCGGTGCGTTGATAACCGTACCGTAGCCTTCGTTGAACTCATCGATGATACCCTGACGGTCAATCGCATGAGCGAATGCCTGACGGAGTTCCTTCGACTCAAACTTCGGATTGTTCATTTCCACTACTTCGTCTTCTGCGTTCCACTCACCGAGCTTAAAGCCGAGGTAGCTGTAGGACAGTGCTTCGATCTCTTCAACTGTCACATCTTCGTTGTCTTCCAGCGGAAGCGCCTGTGTCGGTGTCAGTTCGATGATGTCTACTTCACCCTGTGCAACAAGCTCCCCAGCCTGGTTGCCGTCTACGATTCGGTAAACAGCGCCGTCCAGGTTCGGTGCACCCTGCCAGTAGTCTTCAAAAGCTGTGTACTCGATCTGCTCACCAGGAACGATGTTCTCTACCTCAAATGCCCCAAGGCCAACCGGATTTTGCCGGACTTCTTCAGAGTCTTCAATTTCGGAGACTTCTAAATGCTCCAGGTGTGCTTTTGGAGACGGATAAGCCCAAAGGTTTTCCAGATTGTTTGCAAGTGCTTCCTGGAACGTGACTTCAAACGTGTAGTCATCAATGACGTTTACCCCTTCAAGCGAGTCAGCATCGCCTGCACGGTACTCGTCAAAGCCTTCGATCCGGTCAACGTTGGATAGACGTGGTCCGTCATAGTCCGGATGAGCGATAATCTCATAGGAGAACTCAAAGTCTTCCGCTGTCAGCTCTTCTCCGTTGTGCCACATAACACCTTCTTCAAGGTGGAACGTCACGGTCAGGTTGTCATCAGACCATTCCCAGTCGTGCGCGAGGCTCGGCTCCGGCTCAAAGTCTGTGAAAGAAGAGATGGAGTAGAGTGCATCTCCGTTGAAAATGTTCAGCGCGAGGCTGTCATCGACACCGCCGTAGAAGTTCCAGTCGAGAACACCCGCAAACGGAGCTGTGTAGCCGTATGTAACGGTACCACCCTGCGGAGCATCTCCGTCAGCCGCTTCTTCGTCGTTGTTTCCTTCGTTGTCAGCGTCTGCATCGTCTGCTCCATCGTTGTCAGTATCGTTTACTTCTGCGTTATTTGCATTGTTGTCTGCAGGATCTGCATTGTTGTTGCCGTCATTTCCTTCTCCGCCGCACGCTGCCAGAATCGCAACAGACATGAGTGAAGCACCTAATAGATAACGAGAACGTTTCATTCATTCTTCCCCCTTAAGGTTAATAAAAATTAGATAAGACCAGTTAAAAAGTGAACGCCTATTCATACAACAGGCACGATACGCGGTGCTCGCGGTTCACCTCCTTCAACTGCGGTTTTTTCTCGCTGCATTCCGGCATCGCCTTCGGACAGCGCGGGTGGAACGGACAGCCGACCGGCGGATTCTGCGGACTTGGGACATCACCCGAGAGAATCACCCGCTCGCTCTTATTGCGAGGGTCCGGCTGTGGAATCGCGGAAATCAGTGCCTGCGTGTACGGATGCTTCGGATCCTGATAAATATCGTCTGCGTCTGCGACTTCCACAAGGTTGCCGAGATACATCACGCCGATGCGGTCGCTCATATGCTTGACGACGCTTAAGTCGTGCGCGATAAAGAGCAGCGTCAGGTTAAATTCTTCCTGGAGCTCTTTGAGCAGGTTCAGCACCTGTGACTGCACCGATACGTCGAGTGCGGAAACGGGTTCATCTGCGACGATCAGCTTCGGCTTCAGCGCAAGCGCTCGCGCAATGCCGATCCGCTGACGCTGCCCGCCGGAAAATTCATGCGGATACTTGTAGTAGGCGTCTTCAGGAAGGCCTACCCGCTCGAGCAGCTGCATGACTTCGTCCTTCAGTTTGCCTTCACTGCCGTGTCCATAGTTGACGAGCGGTTCAGATACGATACTCCCGACCATCATCTTTGGATTGAGCGAGGCGTACGGATCCTGGAACACCATCTGAATATCCTGACGCAGGTTGCGGAGCTCCGAGCCGCGCAGGTTCGTGATATCCCTTCCTTCAAACAGGATATTTCCGGACGTCGGTTTAAACAGCCGCGTAATCGTACGGCCAGCTGTGGATTTGCCGCAGCCGGACTC
The DNA here is from genome assembly GCF_042654445.1 of Bacillus daqingensis. Taxonomy (NCBI): domain Bacteria; kingdom Bacillati; phylum Bacillota; class Bacilli; order Caryophanales; family Bacillaceae; genus Bacillus; species Bacillus daqingensis. The sequence continues at coordinate 8,490 of NZ_JBHSGK010000015.1, read as the reverse complement.
TCCTACAAGTCCAAATGTCTCACCGCGCTTCAGCTCCAGCGAAATGTTATCGACGGCTTTGACGTCGCCGACCTTCCGGCGAAGGAAACCTCCGCGCACCGGATAATATTTTTTCAGCTCCTGCACTTGCAGCAAGTGCTCTGACTTTTCTGTTTTAACTGTTTCATTCGCCATTGCCTAGACCTCCGCTTTCTTTTCAGGGTGGCTTGCATCATAGAGGATACAGCGGACGGAATGCCCTTTATCTACTTCCCCGAGAGCCGGATCTATTTTTTTGCACTCCGGCATTGCAGATGGACAGCGGTCTACGAACCGGCAGCCCTGTTTCGGCATATTTTTCAGGGATGGAACAATCCCTTTAATCGTATTCAGCACTTCCCGGTGATCGTCCATTCTCGGGATTGAATCGAGCAGCGCCTTCGTATACGGATGCTTCGGCTCGTAGAACAGCCGGTCCACATCCGTATCTTCGACCACCTGGCCGGCATACATGACGACAACCCGGTCGGCCATTTCCGCCACGACGCCGAGGTCGTGTGTGATAAGCAGCATGGCCATGCCGACTTCTTCCTGAATTTTCGTAATCAGCTCTAAAATCTGCGCCTGAACGGTAACATCCAGTGCCGTCGTCGGCTCATCGGCAATGAGCAGCTGCGGCTGACAGGCGATGGCCATGGCGATCATCACGCGCTGGCGCATGCCGCCTGAGAGCTGGTGCGGGTACTCGTTGACAATTTGATCAGCGCGGGAAATGCCGACCTGCTGCAAAAGCTGCACGCTTTTTTTGCGGATCTCTTCTTTGCGCGTGTCCGTATGGTTAAACAGCACCTCATCCATTTGATATCCGATCGTCAGAACCGGGTTTAACGCCGTCATCGGCTCCTGAAAGATCATGCTGATATCCTTACCGCGGATTTGATTCATTTCCTCTTCGGAAAGAGGCACGAGGTCGTTTCCCTTAAACAGGATATGGCCCTTATCGATCTTCCCGTTATGCTTCGGCAGAAGATCCATAATGGACAGGGACATGACACTCTTCCCACAACCGGACTCTCCGACAATACAAACAACTTCTTTTGGATTTACCGTAAATGAAACGTCTTTCACCGCGTAATGCGTTTCTCCCTCGATGTTGAAGCCCGTATGCAGATTCTGGACTTCCAGAAGCGGTTTCTGGCTGCTCATTGGCGATCCTACCCTTCACTGTTTTCTCAATTCTTCTTTACTGAATTCGGTCTCACATATGTAGAAAGCAAGATAGTACTAAAAATTCTTTTTTTGGGAAAGACTACCGTTATTTTAATAGTCTGAATTCAGAATGTAAACCTGTTTTTGAAAACGCTTCCACTGCTTATGCTGTGAGCATAGCGCAAAACGTCACAAAACGCTGAGTATTAGGAAAATTTTCATTATTCCAATATAAAAGTCCTGTTCAGTCTACCACAGCCGATCGCGGTTAAACACCGACGTTCGTACTGAATTTCGAGTCTCCAAACAATATGAATGAGCACTCACTTAGTTTAAAAGTAGCAGAACCAGGGAATAACACGAAATTATCCGACTTTTCCGCTTAACTTGTATTATAAACAAACTAATGTATAAATGTATACCGTATTAAGAGATTTTCTTACAAAGTTTCGTAACTTTCTTTTACTTTATCACAGTTATGTATAAACGTCGTAAAGTACTGACTGACAGGCGTTTTAACGTTTTATCTTCCTTTCAGATCCTGCTTAATTCACGTGGACAGTAGCTCCAGTGTAGACATTACTCGTGCACCCTAAAGAATATTTATACATATTAGTTAATATATTATTCAGTTTATTTTCCCTTCCCGTCATTCTTTCCCTCGTGCAAACCTGTCACAGCAGGGGTTAACGACTGTCGACCTACGGTAGACTCTTGCTGTTAAGACCAGCCCTAACTTGCATAATTACTTGCTTTGCCTTTGTGCTTGTTTTCGCAAATTATTTTTGAAACATAGGAAAAGACGGTCCGCTGTGCGAACCGTCTGCTTTCTTATTTTGCGGTAATGTGGGTGCGTCCGCCCATGTAAGGCCGCAGCACCTCCGGAATTTCAATGCTGCCATCCTGCTGCTGGTAGTTTTCTACAATAGCAGCCACGGTACGGCCAACGGCGAGGCCGGAGCCGTTCAACGTGTGGACAAACTCTGTTTTCGCCTTGGTATCACGCTTAAAGCGAATATTAGCGCGTCGTGCCTGAAATGCTTCGAAGTTGCTGCAGGAAGAGATCTCCTTGTAGTCGCTGTAGCTTGGGAGCCACACTTCGAGGTCGTACTTCTTCGCTGCTGTAAAGCCGAGATCACCGGTGCACATGTGCAGCACGCGGTACGGCAGCTTCAGGTTTTGCAGAATTTTCTCTGCATGACCTGTCAACTTTTCCAGCTCCTCATAGGAATCCTCCGGCTTTACAAACCGCACGAGCTCGACCTTGTTAAACTGGTGCTGGCGGATCAGCCCGCGTGTATCGCGCCCGGCAGATCCCGCTTCAGAGCGGAAGCAGGCACTGTAAGCGGCATAGGTTTTCGGAAGATCCTCCACGTTCATAATCTCATCCCGGTGCATGTTCGTCACCGGCACCTCGGCAGTCGGAATTAAAAAGTAATCTTCCTCGCGGATCTTAAATGCATCTTCTTCAAATTTCGGAAGCTGTCCTGTTCCTGTCATGCTGTCGCGGTTGACCATATACGGCGGCAGAACCTCTTCATAGCCGTGTTCGTCTTCATGAAGGTCCATCATATAGTTAATAAGGGCACGCTCGAGTCTGGCACCAAGTCCTTTGTAAAACACAAAACGGCTGCCGGTCACTTTTGCTGCTCGGTCAAAGTCTGCGATATCCAGATCCCGGACGAGATCCCAGTGTGCTTTCTCCTCAAAATCAAATGCACGCTTTTCACCCCAGACGCGCAGCTCCACGTTATCTGCTTCATCCTCACCGACCGGTACGTCTTCATGCGGCACATTTGGTATCGTCAGCATCAGATAGTCAAGCTCCGCCTCGACTTCCCGAAGTTCTTCATCCAGCTTTTTGATCGTGGCAGAAACGTTTTTCATCTCCGCGATCACGTCTGTAGCATCTTGCTTTTCCTTCTTCATTTGGGAAATTTCCTGAGACACCGTATTGCGCCGGCTTTTCAGCTCTTCTGTTTCTTTAATGAGTCCGCGGCGTTTCTCATCCATATCGACGAATTTATCCAGCGCGCTGATGTCCTCATTTCGTTTAGCCAGCTTCTCTTTTACTCCTTCAAAATCGCTGCGGAGCAGCTTCATATCCAGCATGTTCATCTCTCCTCTATGTGAATTGTCTATTAAAAAAAGCCGTCCCTGGGTGCATGTGCACCCAGGGACGGCTGTAACCGCGATACCACCCTGCTTGGAGGCTTTAACGCCTCCCTGCTCGACCTGATAACGGCAGGCGCCGTGAAGGTTCACTTCAAGCTCAAGGATGGATTCACAGCTTCTTTCACCGGTTCACAGCGGCCACCGGCTCTCTGAAGAAAGAAAGGCTGTTACTAGTTCCCGTCTCAGCGGTTTTTATTTTACTGGGCGACAGGCTCCTTCAGAGACTGTCGGACGACCTCTACGAAATATTGATGGAAACGATCGTCATCTGTCAGCTCCGGATGAAACGAGCAGGCAACGAACGGACCCTGCTGAGCAGCAACGATGCTGCCGTCATATTCGGCAAGAACGGTAACGTTCTCGCCGACCGAGCGGATGATCGGTGCGCGGATGAATACTGCTTCGATATCCTCGCCGACGTTTTTCATCGGCAGAAATGCTTCGAAGCTTTCACGCTGGCGGCCGAAGGCGTTCCGCTCGACCGTCATGTCCATCACAGACAAATGCGGCTCCGCTTGACCGGCAATTTCTTTTGCCATCAAAATCGCTCCGGCGCATGTGCCGAAAACGGGCTTGCCCTCTGCCGCAAACTGCTTCAGCGGCTCATAAAATCCGTAAAGGTTAATGAGGCGGCGCATCGTGGTGCTTTCTCCACCGGGAAAAACAAGACCGTCCAGTTCATGCAGCTGCTCTACCTTCTTCACGACCGTTACCTGTACGTCCGGTGCCTCCAGGGCACGCACATGCTCTCGGACAGCACCCTGCAGTGCCAATACTCCGATGTTCATCATGATACAACCACCTCTTTCTTATCCCCTATAAACGTAGCTTGTTTACCAGCCGCGGTCCTGCATGCGGTCTTTTGGTTCAAGCGTGGAAATTTCAATTCCCTTCATCGCTGTCCCAAGATCTTTCGAAAGCTCTGCGATGAGCTTGAAGTCATCATAGTGAGTCGTTGCTTCCACAATCGCACGGCCAAATTTAGCCGGGTTGTCAGACTTGAAAATACCGGATCCGACAAACACGCCGTCAGAACCGAGGTGCATCATCAGTGCAGCATCTGCTGGTGTTGCGATTCCGCCTGCCGCGAAGTTCACGACTGGAAGACGGCCTGTTTCACGAATGTCCTGGAGCACGTGGAACGGCGCACCGAGGTTTTTCGCTTCTGTCATCAGTTCATCATCCGACATGCTCAGCACTTTGCGTACCTGTGCCTGAATCAAGCGCTGGTGGCGAACTGCTTCTACGATGTTGCCTGTACCTGGTTCACCCTTCGTACGGAGCATGGAAGCACCTTCGCCGATTCGGCGCGTTGCTTCACCGAGATCCTTTGCACCGCATACGAACGGCACCGTGTACTCGCTCTTATTCAGGTGGAACACTTCGTCTGCCGGTGTCAGCACTTCACTCTCATCGATATAGTCGACGCCGAGTGCTTCGAGAAGACGCGCTTCCACGATGTGGCCGATACGCGCTTTTGCCATAACCGGAATGGAGACGGCATCACGTACTTCTTCTACAATCGTTGGGTCTGCCATTCGTGCTACTCCGCCTGCAGCGCGGATATCAGAAGGAACACGCTCAAGAGCCATAACTGCTACAGCTCCGGCCTCCTCTGCAATCTTTGCTTGTTCTGCGTTGATGACGTCCATAATGACGCCGCCTTTTTGCATTTCTGCCATACCGCGCTTGACGCGGTCCGTACCTGTACGTTTTTCCATGATGATCCCCTTTCAGCACCTTGCTAGTAGTAAACATCGTGTCCGTCTTATATTATAGCGAATCTGCACCCATCCGTAACTGAATTGGCACGAAAAAGTACAAAAATTTATTCGTCGACCTTAGCTGTATATGCTAACATATCCCGTCGCACCGGGCAACTTCCCTGCTTATTAGAACCAGCCGCGTACGCTGTTGGAAACATTTGACCAGACGCCGGAAAAGAACGAACCGACATTGTGCATCGTCAGCGCCATCCAGCCTGCGCGTTCAACGGAATCGGTCGTCACGATTTCAATTTCGCCGCCGTTTTCGCCTTCACCCGGCAGGTACGCGATTTCACGGTCTCCTTCGTACTCAACGACCATGCGTCCGACCGTTGTGCCTGCTTCTACCGGAGCTTCCATTTCGCCGTCTTCGTTTAGAAGCGACTCATCCAGTTCCACCGTGTAGCTGTAGTTCTCTTCATCGCCCTCTTCTACCATTTCAGAGAAGGCAGCGTTTGTCGCAAGCGCGACGCTTTCTTCTTCGCCTTTTACAACCGGCAGGGTTTCATAGCCGTCCATTGTCATGTTCTCCGGGTAAATCTCTTCTTCGGAAAAGGCGTCAAACGCCCATTCCATCACCGCTTTTGTTTCTGTAAACCGCTCTGCTTCAGAACCAGCACCCATGACAACGCTGATAAAGCGCTGGCCGTCCTGTTCTGCCGTTCCGGTGAACGTAAAGCCCGCTGCGTTCGTATGCCCGGTTTTCAGTCCGTCGATCGGGTCGTACTTCACATCTTCACCGGTATCCGGATTCCGCGTGCCATCCAGCATCCAGTTCCAGTTTTCCATAAATACTTCATCTTCTGTTCCTTCACGGAACGTCATCGTCGGAATGCTCGCGGTATCCAACACTTCCGGATAGTCATTGACTAGGTGATAGGCAAGGGTTGCGGTTGCCTGGGCAGACATGAAGTTATCTTCTTCCGAGCCGGTCCCTTCCGGATGGTTTCCTTCCAAGAGGGTGTTCGGAAGGCCAGTGGAGTTGACGAATTGGAAATCACCAACTTCTTCAGCAGCAATCTCTTCCAGGTTGTCCATCCCGTACTCGGAGCCTGCTTCCCGAAGCGTTTCTCCCATGCCGAGGTCGGCGCCGCGCTCATTCATCAGCTCGACGAAATTTCCTTCTGAGCCGGAAATGTGCTCGGTCAGTGCCATCGTAGCAGCATTCGCTGAATAAATTGCGACCGATTCATACAGCTCCTGGACCGTATACGTTTCATCCACCCGCATTGGCACGTTAGACAAACCGCGGTTATGAGAAAGCTGATTTAAAAATTCACTGACCTCGACTTCATCATCCCAAGCAATATCGCCGTTGTTGACTGCTTCCAAAATCAAATATTCACTCATCATTTTCGTCATGCTTGCCGGCGGGAGCGGATTATCTGCGTTTTGTTCAAACAGAATTTGTCCGGTTTCTCCATCCACGAGAATAACTGTATCAACAGACGGCTCATAAGAGGCCATTGCGGGAACGGCTCCTGCAAATATGCCTGCTGTCAAAAGTGTCCCTGCTGCCGCTGCCTGTAGCTTACGTACCATTCATCATCTCTCCTAAATATCGGTATAATCTATATGTAAATGACGCGCTTCTGCTCAATTGACATACAAGCGGTATTTTACCACATCACAGCTAAGAAAAATAGATAGGGGAGGCCCCTATCTATTGACTCAGTTCGTATAGTTTGGTGCTTCTTTTGTAATTTGTACATCATGAGCGTGGCTTTCCTTTAATCCGGCATTCGTGATGCGGATAAAGCGTCCTCTCTCCTGCAGATCCGGCACCGTGCCTGTTCCGCAGTAGCCCATGCCGGCACGAAGTCCGCCGACGAGCTGATGCAGCGTATCAGCCAGCGGTCCCTTGTAAGGGATACGTCCTTCGATCCCTTCCGGAACAAGCTTTTTCTCTTCTTCCTGGAAGTAGCGGTCCTTGCTTCCTTTTTCCATTGCAGCAATGGAACCCATGCCGCGATAGACTTTGAACTGTCGTCCTTGATAAATTTCACGCTCGCCCGGGCTTTCTGTAACACCGGCAAGAATACTGCCGAGCATCACGGCGTGTCCGCCGGCTGCAAGTGCTTTTGTAATTTCTCCGGAGTGCTTGATCCCGCCGTCTGCAATGATCGCCACACCGTGCTTTCGTGCTTCTGTCGCACAGTCATAAATGGCTGTAATCTGTGGAACGCCGATACCGGCAACGACACGCGTTGTACAAATCGACCCTGGTCCGATGCCGACTTTAATAATGTTAGCCCCTGCTTCGATGAGTGCTTTTGTTGCTTCCGCAGTTGCTACGTTTCCGGCTACAATGTTCAGATCCGGATACTGGCTGCGGATCTCCCTTACTTTGTTGATGACACCTGCAGAGTGCCCGTGTGCTGTATCAATGACCAGCACATCTACTTCAGATGCCACCAGAGCCTTAATGCGGGAGTCTGCATCACCGCCGACGCCGACCGCTGCCCCGACAACCAGACGGCCGGAGCTGTCTTTAGCAGAGTGAGGGAATTCAATAGCTTTCTCAATGTCCTTGATCGTAATAAGCCCTTTCAGCTTCTTATCGTCATCAACGAGAGGAAGCTTTTCAATGCGGTGCTTCTGGAGAATCTGCTGTGCCTCTTTGAGCGTTGTACCGACAGGAGCTGTAACGAGATTTTCGCTCGTCATCACATCTTTAATCGGAATCGAGTAATCTTCAATAAAGCGGAGATCCCGGTTCGTGATAATGCCGACAAGCTTTTCATTCTCGTCAGCAATCGGCACACCGGAAATCCGGTATTTGCCCATCAGGTGCTCCGCATCAAACACCTGGTGATCCTCAGACAGATGAAACGGGTTTGTAATAACGCCGCTCTCCGAACGCTTCACGCGGTCCACCTGTTCCGCCTGTTCTTCAATGGACATATTCTTGTGAATGATACCAAGACCGCCTGCACGTGCCATAGCGATTGCCATAGACGCCTCTGTTACAGTGTCCATCCCTGCACTGATGATCGGAACGTTCAATTTCAGGTTATCCGAAAGCACCGTCTCCACGTTCACCTGGTTTGGCAGGACATTTGACTCATCCGGCAGCAGTAATACATCATCAAACGTCAAGCCCTCTTTAGCAAACTTATCTTCCCACATAGATGTTCATTCCCCTTTCGGTCTCCTGAAAATATTATCAGTAGATTAACAATACCATGAACGAGTGTCAAGAAAACGAGGATAGTTCTACTATTCACACTATTCAGTCTGAAAAACGGCTCAAACCGCTCCAAACAGAGTTTTCCTACTTTGGGAAAAACCGGGCCAACGCAAAAAAAGAGGGTGCCGCCCGGGAACCAGGGTCTGGTTCCGGGAGACACCCTCCGGTGAC
>NZ_JBHSGK010000014.1:0-848 GCF_042654445.1 Bacillus daqingensis | reverse complement strand
GTTAAGCTCACCAGCGCCGATGATAGTTGGGGGCTCTCCCCCTGCGAAAGTAGGACGTTGCTGGATTTTAATATGGAGGATTAGCTCAGTTGGGAGAGCACCTGCCTTACAAGCAGGGGGTCGGCAGTTCGAGCCTGTCATCCTCCACCATTTAAGCTGGCCTAGCTCAATTGGTAGAGCAACTGACTTGTAATCAGTAGGTTGGGGGTTCAAGTCCTCTGGCCAGCACCACTTTTGAGAGCCATTAGCTCAGTTGGTAGAGCATCTGACTTTTAATCAGAGGGTCGAAGGTTCGAGTCCTTCATGGCTCACCATTTTTATATGCGGATGTGGCGGAACTGGCAGACGCGCTAGAATCAGGCTCTAGTGTCCTTTACCGGACGTGGGGGTTCGACTCCCTTCATCCGCACCATACTTAAGCGGGAGTAGTTCAGTGGTAGAACACCACCTTGCCAAGGTGGGGGTCGCGAGTTCGAATCTCGTCTTCCGCTCCATTATCTCCTTGAATATAATTTTATAGCCATGCGCCCGTAGCTCAATTGGATAGAGCGTCTGACTACGGATCAGAAGGTTAGGGGTTCGACTCCTCTCGGGCGCGCCATTATCGGGAAGTAGCTCAGCTTGGCAGAGCACTTGGTTTGGGACCAAGGGGTCGCAGGTTCAAATCCTGTCTTCCCGACCATTTCAACCCTTTTATACGGGGCCTTAGCTCAGCTGGGAGAGCGCCTGCCTTGCACGCAGGAGGTCAGCGGTTCGATCCCGCTAGGCTCCACCAATTTGATCTTTGAAAACTAAACAAAAGACAAGAAGAAGGAAAGAGAATGAATCATTCTCTGTCAATTTTTGAA
>NZ_JBHSGK010000013.1:0-578697 GCF_042654445.1 Bacillus daqingensis | reverse complement strand
GTTAAGCTCACCAGCGCCGATGATAGTTGGGGGCTCTCCCCCTGCGAAAGTAGGACGTTGCTGGATTTTTTATTTGGGGCCTTAGCTCAGCTGGGAGAGCGCCTGCCTTGCACGCAGGAGGTCAGCGGTTCGATCCCGCTAGGCTCCACCATTACTTAGTTTCATATATATTATTTGCGGCGGTGTAGCTCAGCTGGCTAGAGCGTACGGTTCATACCCGTGAGGTCGGGGGTTCGATTCCCTCCGCCGCTACCAATGTTTTGGAGGAGTACCCAAGTCTGGCTGAAGGGATCGGTCTTGAAAACCGACAGGGGTGTCAAAGCCCGCGGGGGTTCGAATCCCTCCTCCTCCGCCATTGATTTTTTAAGCAATTTTTATTATACTGGTCCCGTGGTGTAGCGGTTAACATGCCTGCCTGTCACGCAGGAGATCGCGGGTTCGATTCCCGTCGGGACCGCCATTTTTATATGTGGAGGGGTAGCGAAGTTGGCCAAACGCGGCGGACTGTAAATCCGCTCCTTCGGGTTCGGGAGTTCGAATCTCTCCCCCTCCACCAACTTCACAGGGGTATAGTTTAATGGTAAAACGAAGGTCTCCAAAACCTTTGATGTGGGTTCGATTCCTGCTACCCCTGCCATACATACTTATTAAGGCGGTTGTGGCGAAGTGGTTAACGCACCGGATTGTGATTCCGGCATTCGTGGGTTCAATTCCCATCAACCGCCCCATATTAAATTTTAGGGCTATAGCCAAGCGGTAAGGCATCGGATTTTGATTCCGTGATTCGCAGGTTCGAATCCTGCTAGCCCTGCCATTTTCTTAAATCGGATATGCGGGAATAGCTCAGTGGTAGAGCACCACCTTGCCAAGGTGGGGGTCGCGGGTTCGAATCCCGTTTCCCGCTCCAGATATTTGCGCCCGTAGCTCAATTGGATAGAGCGTCTGACTACGGATCAGAAGGTTAGGGGTTCGACTCCTCTCGGGCGCGCCATTTTCAAATTAAATAGTTTGCCTGATGCGGGTGTAGTTTAGTGGTAAAACCTCAGCCTTCCAAGCTGATGATGTGGGTTCGATTCCCATCACCCGCTCCATTTTTATGTCTTTTTTGGTGGGGGCCTGTAGCTCAGCTGGTTAGAGCGCACGCCTGATAAGCGTGAGGTCGGTGGTTCGAGTCCACTCAGGCCCACCATTTGAGGCCCGTTGGTCAAGTGGTTAAGACACCGCCCTTTCACGGCGGTAACACGGGTTCGAATCCCGTACGGGTCACCATATTTCGAGCCATTAGCTCAGTTGGTAGAGCATCTGACTTTTAATCAGAGGGTCGAAGGTTCGAGTCCTTCATGGCTCACCATGTTTTCAATTTTCAAGTCTTCTGTGCATGCAGAAGGCTTTTTTTCTTGTACTGAACCTTCAACGCAGCAGAGATAGAAGTGTAGAGCATTTGACACACTATTTCCGTAATGTCTGGCACTTTATTTGACCAGTATTGAGGTTCATACAGGTAAAAATCGAACTTCGCTATGGTGTCCTGTTCCTAATTGACATGAAAATGCTTAGCCAGTTTGAGTTTGATAAAATGACGCAGCCTGTATCCACAGTGCTTTATATGGATGATTATGGATATACAATTATGAATAGAGATTTTCCGGAGGGAATGTCAAGTGAACGCAGTCATAGAAAGGGATCGCAAGGATTGTAAGCGTATCCAGTTTGTCAGATTTGTTGCCATCTAGTAGATTGTGCTCAAATAAAACACATGAAGAATGAATTTTTCTTGAGCAAACCTCTTGTTTGTAAATGTTTTCACGTGGTTTAATATACAACATTACCTCATTAGAGGGCTAAACTATGAAACGGAGCGTGAGTAAACATGGCATTACGTCAAGACAATAAAAAGTTTCATACCCTGCTGAACAATAAGTGGGTTGGAAGCAGCAGTGGAGACACTGTCAAGATTTACTCTCCGGACAATCAAGAAGTAACTGGGGAAATTCCAGCACTCAGCCAGCAGGAAGTGGATGCTGCTGTAACAAAAACAGCTGATGTGCAGCCTAATTGGGAAGCACTGGACGGCACAGAGCGATCAGAGCTGCTGCATCGTTGGGCTCAAGAGCTTGAAAAAATGACAGATGAAATTGGTGAAATGATTCATAAAGAAGTTGGAAAGACGCTGTCTGCAGCTAAAAGCGAAGTAAAGCGTACAGCTCAGCTGATTCGCCATACGGCAGAAGAAGGTCTGCGCACGCACGGCAGCTTCATCCAAGGGGATGCCTTCCCGGGTGCCTCAAAATCAACAAAAGCAATGGTTCAGAAAGTGCCGCACGGGGTGGTACTGGCTATTGCGCCGTTTAACTATCCTGTGAACCTGGCAGCTTCTAAAATTGCGCCCGCGCTGATTACAGGCAACACGGTCGTATTCAAGCCTGCAACTCAAGGGGCTGTAAGCGGGCTGCTGATGGTTGAAGCGCTTGTGAAGGCGGGTCTGCCGGAAGGAGTACTGAACGTCGTAACCGGACGCGGCTCCGTCATCGGTGATTTCGTGGTCACGCATCCGAAGATTGACATGATTACGTTTACGGGCGGTACAGCGACTGGCCAGCATATTGCGAAAAAAGCCTCAATGATTCCAGTCGTGCTTGAGCTTGGCGGTAAAGATCCAGCGATTGTGCTTGCAGACGCAGATTTAGATAAAGCAGCGAAAGAAATTGTGAGCGGAGCGCTCAGCTATTCCGGTCAGCGGTGCACGGCGATCAAGCGGGTCATGGTCGTGAATGAAGTTGCAGATGAGCTTCTCGCAAAAGTGAAAGAGCATGTAGCTGCCCTGAAGGTCGGCCCATCCTCTGACGATGCGGATGTGACGCCGATGATCGATCAAAAGTCAGCTGATTTTGTTGTGTCACTCATAGACGATGCAAAGAAAAAAGGTGCTACAGTCATTCATGAAGGCATTCAAAATCAAAACCTGCTGGGACCAACTCTTCTTGATAACGTTACAGAAGACATGGAAGTAGCTTGGGAAGAACAGTTCGGGCCAGTGCTTCCGTTCATGCGTATTTCAAATGAACTTGAGGCAATTGATCTGGAGCGTCGCAACGCCTACGGTCTTCAGGCCAGTATCTTTACGAAAAACCTGGAAAACGCCTTTACGATTGCAGATAAGCTGAACGTTGGTACGGTTCAGGTAAACGGCAAAACATCCCGCGGTCCGGATCACTTCCCGTTCCTCGGCGTGAAAAACTCCGGTCAGGGTGTTCAGGGAATCGGTCGAAGCATTGATTCCATGCTTCGCGATAAAGTACTCGTCCTGAACCTGTAAGCACGGTTAACGTAGAAAAGCGGCCTGGACAAAGTGTCCAGGCCGCTTTTCAGAGTGTTGATAAAGTCAATTTGTTTCCATGTTTATTCGATTGATTGACTTTCCCCTCTGTTTACCGAGCCTGCCGTGGGCTTGCCCTTCAGCTATTTCTCAGGGTTACCCTTGTATGAAGGGAAGGATGGCGCGGCTTCACTCAGACACAGGCTCCTCACGAGAAGCCTTCAAGACATAGTCCGGCTCCGCTCGTGCGTGGATGCCGTTCACAGATCTGAACGGCACGGCATCTTCAGGCTGCACGGCTTCCAAAGGCACGCCGGACACAAAGGGGAAATGGATTTGTTTATAGAGAAAAACGTCCCAATCGCTGGACGCTGCGGCTTTTTTGGTGGATACGTTGACGTTCATCCCGATTCGACATCGAAGCGTTGCTAAAGGTTCCCTCTAGATGGAACAAGCTCGTGTGAATCATCACCAGGGTTTCAACCGGACAGCCAGCTGCTAAATCGGAGAATACTCGACTCCGGGAGGATCAGAACGAGGCGAAGATCCGGCGGACGAAAGGAAGAAGCGGTTAGCTGAGGCCGTTCCCTCCGGAAAGCGAGTGTCCGCAGATGCAGGCAGATGCAAGGTCATTCACCTGCTTTTTAAAATCCACCCATGCCGCCGTCGACTTCTTCTGCATTGTCGAGCACATCCTGCGGGATTTCAACAGGTTCTACCTCATTAAAGTCATACATCGTCATATCCATGCTCTGCTGCATGACAGCTGTTTCCCCCATCATCTCCATGGACATTGTAATATCCATGACGCCGCGAGTCTGGTAATACGTTTCTTTATCAATATGAACGGTGTAAGCAAAGTCTTCGAAATCAATGTTTTCCATCATCATCATCATTTCGTCGAAGCCTTCGATCCCAGCTCCGCCTGTGCTTTCCAGAAGTGCCTCGGCATCAATTTCTTCGCCGGAGAAGTGAATGACGAACTCGTCGTCCGTCTCTTCCATCTCTACATCTGATACATAGTCGCGAAGCTGCTCCAGCTGCTGCTCGGGACTAGTCTGCGCTTCGGCCATTGAGAGCATATCATTCATACTGTCGTCCGGAAGCTTCATCCATTCACCGGTCATCGGATCCTCCATATAAAATCCGTCCTCCGAATGGAAATAGGAATTGTACGCCATCGTATCATCCATCTCTTCCATTGTCATAATCGTTTCTTGGAAGAAGGCCATCGGATCGTTGGTGATATTCATATTGCTTTCGGCGTGAATGTTCATGATTTCGCCCTGTGCTTCAATCTGTTGATCAATAACACTGTCAGCGCGGTAGGACTCCGCTTCCTCCATTGTTTCTGCTGATTGGACGAGAACGTCTTCTGCACTCTCATCGGTGCCGCATGCTGTCATTATTCCGGCTGCACCAGCAAGGCAGAGCAAGGCTCCTGATTTTTTCATAGGGCTTCATCCTTTCATCGGGTCTGATTAATTAACGTATGAAGACGTGGGAAAGTTTCATACGGCTCTGGTTTTTTAGGTGGAAACAAGATACGATAGTGGCGGTTGGTGCCTTCATCATACCATTTATTGCGGAAAAGAGGGAATTTAATGGAAGGAATTGAAGCGGTTAACTGGGAGCTGATTGCTCCGTTTGTATTACTGGAGTTTTCGCTTACGCTGGTGGCGCTGGTGCTTTGCATCCGCCAGGAAATGACGAAAGAACGAAGACTCGTGTGGATATTGATCATTATCTTTATCAATTTTCTTGGACCGATCATTTATTTGCTTTTCGGCAGGCGCAAAAAGAAGACTGGGGATTGATTATTCGAACAATTCCAGCTGAGAGCTAGAATGGATACGGATGCTGGTGTAGAATAGGGACATTGAGGAGGGACTATTCATGACTGAAAAAGAAAGGGAACTGCTGCTTCTGATTGAGAAGGAAGGTCGGATGCCTGCAGAGAAACTGGCGAAAATGCTGGATATACAGCTTAACGAAGTGAAGCAGATGCTTGAAAATCTGGAAAAGCGGAGCGTGATTCTCGGCTATTCAGCGGTGATCGACTGGACTAAAGCGTCAGGGACAGAAATGGTGACGGCGATGATTGATGTGAAAGTGACACCGAAGCGAGGGGTCGGCTTCGACGAAGTGGCAGAGCGAATTTATCGGTTTAAGGAAGTGAAGGCGTGCTACCTGATGTCAGGTACATATGACCTTTCTGTCGTGCTGGAGGGAAGAACAATGTCAGAGATTGCAAATTTCGTATCAGAAAAACTCTCAACGCTCGATTCAGTTATCTCGACGACGACTCATTTCCAACTGAAAAAATATAAGCACGACGGCATTATATTTGAAGAAGATGACGATGAAGATCCGCGCATGGTGGTATCGCCATGACACAGGTTAAAAAGCATGAAGTGAAACTCTCCCGTGCAGTGGAAAGCATTCAGCCATCCGGGATACGGCGTTTTTTTGATATGGCTTCTTCGATGGAAAATATTATTTCACTCGGGGTTGGGGAGCCGGACTTTACCACCCCATGGAACGTCAGGGAAGCGAGTATTCACTCGCTCGAATCAGGAAGGACGTCGTATACGGCAAATGCCGGTTTGATCGAACTGCGCGAAGCGATCAGCGATTATATGCTGGAGCGGTTTGACGTTCATTACCGTCCGGACGATGAGGTGATCGTCACGGTTGGAGCGAGTGAGGGCATCGATATTGCACTGCGGAGCGTCGTTGATCCAGGCGATGATGTACTTATTGTGGAGCCGTGCTTCGTGTCCTACGCGCCGCTTGTATCGATGGCTGGGGGGCAGCCGATTCCGGTTCCTACCTTCATGAAGGACGATTTTCAAGTCACATTAGAAACACTTGAAGAAAAAGTAACTCCAAAAACGAAGGCGCTGATGATCTCCTTTCCTAACAATCCGACTGGAGGAGTTATGGGACGGGAAGACTTGGAAAAGCTGCGATCGTTTATTATTGAGCATGACCTCGTCGTATTGTCAGACGAGATCTATGCCGAGCTTTCCTACGATCAGGAGCACGTGAGTACGGCTGCAATCGAAGGCTTGAAGGAGCGTACGATATTGATTTCGGGATTTTCCAAGTCCTTTGCGATGACAGGCTGGCGAGTCGGATACGTCTGTGCACCTGCTGTTTACGCTGCTGCCATGCTGAAGATCCATCAGTACGCGATGATGTGTGCCTCAACCATGGCACAATATGCAGCTCTGGAAGCTCTGACAAATGGGCGCCAGGAGATGGAAGAGATGATCACGAGCTACAGGCAGCGGCGGAACTTTTTCGTGAAGTCTCTGCGGGAGGCAGGTCTTTCCTGTCACACTCCTGGAGGTGCATTTTATGCGTTCCCATCCATCACAGCGTCAGGACTCACGTCAGAGCAGTTTGCCGAGCAGCTGCTGCTGGAACAGCATGTTGCTGTTGTACCTGGACATGTGTTTGGCGAAGGCGGGGAGGGGCATATCCGCTGCTCCTATGCAGCTTCCATGGCCCAGCTGGAAGAGGCTGTAGACCGGATTGCAGTCTTCATGAATACACGAAAAAAGGAAGGGTAAAGCCCTTTGTTTTTTAATGAAATCCGTGTTATAATTACACAGTTAAAAAATATTTAGGAGTTGTTTTCATGTCAGGTCAATACGAAGTTGGAAGTATCGTTGAAGGAAAAGTTACAGGAATCAAGCCTTTTGGTGCATTTGTTGCGTTGGACGAGAAGAAGCAAGGTCTTGTACACATTTCCCACATTGCACACGGTTACGTGAAGGATATCAATGACGAGCTGTCTGTAGGGGACACTGTTAAAGTCAAGATTCTTTCTGTCGATGAAGCTTCAGGTAAAATCTCTCTTTCCATTAAAGAGACACAGCCGAAGCCGGAGCGCCAAGAGCGTCCACGCCATCAGGGCGGCGGCGGTCCTAAGCGCGGCAACAGCCAGCAGAGCCAGCCGCAGGGCTTCAACACGCTGGAAGATAAGCTGAAGGATTGGCTCAAGCAGTCTAACGAAATCCAGGCTGATCTTAACAAGCGCATCAAAAAGTAAGTTCCTGTCTTTTTCTTTAAGGAACGCCGGCTCGTCCGGCACTTCCACCGAAAAAAGCACTGCCTCCGGGCGGTGCTTTTTTTGCGTACCAGGTGCGGTTTCTGCTTATGGAAGAAACCTTGCAAGAGCTTGCTTCTGTTTTTGGACCATCGTGCACTTTGCAGTCAGTCAGATTCGTTGCATCCTCTATCTGATTTCGGGATAATGAATGAGTGATCGCAATCAGGTAAAGGAGTGACAGCTGCAATGGATAACTTTACGTATCAAAATCCAACGAAGCTCATTTTTGGGCAGGGACAGGTACAAGAACAGCTCGCAGATCAGCTCGGAGCTCTCGGTAAAAACGTGATGATCGTCTATGGAGGCGGCAGCATCAAGAAAAATGGTCTTTATGATGAAGTGACGGGTCTGTTACATGACCATGGCTTCAAGGTGCATGAGTTAGCTGGAGTTGAGCCGAATCCGCGAGTTGATACGGTCCGAAAAGGAATCGAGAAAGCTCGTGAGAACCAGGTCGATGCCTTGCTTGCAGTAGGCGGCGGAAGCGTGATTGACGCTGTGAAAGCTATGGCAGCCGGTGTGAAATACGACGGCGACGTTTGGGACCTGGTGACAAAAAAGGCCAAGCCGGAAGCGGCACTGCCGTTCGGAACTATACTGACGCTTGCAGCGACAGGATCTGAAATGAACTCCGGTTCGGTTATTACAAACTGGGAAACCCATGAGAAGTACGGGTGGGGAAGTCCGCACGTATTTCCGGCATTCTCTATTCTCGACCCGGGAAATACGCTCAGCGTACCGAAGGATCAAACGATCTACGGCATTGTCGATATGATGACGCACGTGCTGGAGCAGTACTTTCATGCGCAGGAGAACACACCTCTGCAGGAAAGAATGTGTGAGGCTGTGCTTCGCACGGTGATTGACGAGGCTCCCGGTCTCGTGCATAATCTGGATGATCTTCAGAAGCGCGAAACGGTGCTTTATTCCGGCACGATTGCGCTCAACGGCACGCTGCAGATGGGGACACGCGGAGACTGGGCATCCCACAATATCGAGCATGCTGTTTCCGCCGTGTATGATATTCCGCACGCGGGAGGACTGGCTATTTTGTTCCCGCAGTGGATGCGACATCACAAAAAACTCGGACAAAAGAAGCTGGTGCAGCTGGCTGAACGTGTATGGGGCATCGCTCCAGCTGGCAAATCAAAGGAGGAGCTTGCAGAGGAAGGTATTCGCGAGCTGGAGTCATTCTGGCAGAACCTCGGTGCTCCAGCACGACTGGCCGACTATGAGATCGACGATACACACTTGGAGGACATGGCAGATAAAGCCATGATCAATGGGCCGTTCGGAAACTTTAATAAGCTTGAAAAAGACGATGTGCTTGCGATTCTGCGGGCCTCGCTATAATGGTTTCAAAAGCCGCTGAATGACGTTTCAGCGGCTTTTTGTACGGAAAAAGCTTGTTGATAGCGGTTTCAGTCGTTCAGGCGCTTGCAAGTTGGCTGTGGTTTTACTAAAGTGATAAGTGGAAGTAAAAAAGAGTATGGAGGAGACAATTATGTCTAAAACCATTTCGTTCGACTATTCAAAAGCAGCAGGGTTTATCAGCCAGCATGAGCTCGATTTTCAGCAGAACGCCGTTTCCGCAGCTCATCAGGCACTTCATGAAGGTACTGGAGCAGGCAGTGATTTTCTTGGATGGATGGACCTTCCCGTCAACTATGATAAAGAAGAATTCTCCCGGATTAAGCAGGCGGCTGAGAAAATTAAATCCGATTCGGATGTACTTCTCGTGATCGGTATCGGCGGCTCCTATCTTGGTGCTCGTGCAGCGATTGAAGCACTGACGCACTCGTTTTATAACGAATTGAGCGTAGAGAAGCGCAACACGCCGCAGGTTTTTTTCGTCGGCAACAATATCAGCTCGACGTATGCGAAGCATCTTCTCGAAGCCATTGAAGGAAAAGACGTTTCGATCAACGTTATTTCGAAATCCGGCACAACAACAGAGCCGGCGATCGCCTTCCGTATTTTCAGGGAATATGTAGAGAAAAAGTACGGTGTGGAAGAAGCGCGCCGACGTATTTATGCCACCACCGACAAAGAAAAAGGAGCGTTGAAGCAGCTCGCAACGGAAGAAGGCTATGAATCCTTTATTATTCCGGATGATGTTGGCGGCCGATTCTCTATTTTAACAGCCGTCGGCCTGCTCCCAATCGCAGCTGCAGGGCTCGATATTGATGCGATGATGCAGGGAGCTGCCGACGCACGCAGCGCTTATGAAAGCGAAAGCCTGAAGGAGAATGAGGCTTACCAGTACGCTGCAGTCCGCCAGGCTCTCTATCAGCGGGGCTATTTGATTGAGCTGATGGTTAACTATGAGCCTGCGCTGCATTTCACCGGTGAATGGTGGAAACAGCTTTATGGAGAAAGCGAAGGGAAAGACGGCAAAGGTCTGTTCCCGGCAGCGGCTGATTTTTCTACAGATCTGCATTCTCTCGGTCAGTATGTCCAGGACGGACGCAGAGACTTGTTTGAAACGGTGCTCCATGTTGGTTCGCCGCAGGAGGAAATGACGATCGATCGGGACGAACAGGACTTGGACGGCCTGAATTACCTTGCCGGTAAAACAATGGATTTCGTGAATGACAAGGCTTATGAAGGTACGCTGCTCGCGCACTTGGACGGCGGTGTTCCGAACCTCATTATTGACATTCCGGAGCTGACTGAATACCACTTTGGCTATTTGCTTTACTTCTTTGAAAAAGCATGTGCCGTAAGTGGGTATCTGCTCGGCGTCAATCCATTTGACCAGCCGGGAGTGGAAGATTATAAGCGCAACATGTTTGCCCTGCTTGGCAAACCAGGATTCGAAGCGGAAAAAGCTAGCCTGGAACAGCGTTTGAAGGATATGTAATGAGTAGCCCTGCCCCGTCTGAATTCAGGCGGGGCAGCTTTTTTTATGGTAGCGGAAGCAGCCTGACTGGAGCGAGGGCAAGTCGCAGCGGAGATTTTTAGGCAGGGTATCGTTTAGAAAGGCAGGATTGCTACTCGTGAAAGTGTTCAACTATTGGGGCAAACGTGTTAGCCCGGCTCCGGGAAATCATCAACATCGGCCGCCAAAGCGTTAATCTCGCCCATCATGTGTTTACGCGCGTTCACTACGGCTGTCAGAATAAAAAAGCATGATCTGCCAAGGTCAAACATTCAACTTCCGCCTGAAAGTGTTCGACTTTGTCGCAGCCTTCGCTTCCCGGCAGGTGCCGGCTTATGACAGCGACGCTTCACACAATACGACTATATCCGCCGTCTGTTTTGGACGGCAGGTGCGGAGGTAGCAGGCTTCCGCCGGCCAGTAGCGATGCGTGTACTTGCGCAGCCGTTCCTGCAGTGTCCCGATATAGGCATCCCGCTTCAAGGCGCGGCGTTTTCGAACCGGTGGGGGGCAGTCCAGGTAAACGGTCAGGTCGAGCTTGTGCTGCCACTCCGGGCGCTGCAGAAAAATACCTTCGATAATCAAGATCCCGGAGGCCGAAAGCTGCAGCTGCTCATATACAATCGTATCTGCCTCCGGGTCGTAATAGGGGAGCGTCAACTGCCGCTTCTTCTCCTGCAGAGGCTGGAACAGGCTCAGTTCGAGCTGCTTTACATCCCACTGCAAATACATATATTCAAACCACTCTTGCTGACCAGTCCCATAGCGGCAGGCTTTCGGCGTGATGAGCTCGTCCAGCCGGAGGAGCGTGACGGGAATCTGATCACCGCGAAGGCGGTCAGCGAGGCAGTCTGCCAGATGAGATTTACCGGCTCCAGCAAGGCCATCAATGCCAATCGTCAGTAAGCCTTCGTGACGCCTGTACGTATCCAGTACATCGGCTTCCAGCTGTAAGTAGGTCACGATGCGTCTCCCCTTTCTATCTTCAATAGTAAATCAGGACTGACTATTCAGACAACTTATGGATTTTTGAAAGCGCTTTCTGTTAAGATTGGAATGAACGATCATTCATTTAATGGAGGGATGCTGTATGATGCACGGAGATTTACTCATAACGTCGATGCTGGAGCGAGCGGAAAACCTGTTTCCTGAAAAGAAGGTGATTTCGCGAACCGGGGAGAAGGTGCACCGGCTTACGTATCGGGAGATCGGCCGCCGAACGAGGCAGCTCGCGTCCACCTTGCAAAAGTCAGGACTGCAGCGAGGGCAGAAGGCAGGAACGCTTGCCTGGAACCATCACCGTCACCTGGAGCTGTACTTTGCTCTTCCGGCAGTTGGAGCGGTTGTACATACGATCAACATCCGTCTTTCACCGGAGCATATCGTCTATATTATCAATCACGCAGAAGACGAGCTTCTATTCGTAGATGCTGACATTCTGCCGCTCGTGGAAGCTGTCTATGACAAACTGACGACAGTAAAAGCAGTAATCGTCATGACGGACGAAGCCCTTCCTGAAACAAATATAAGCCCGGTTTATTCGTATGAGGAATGGATTGCGGACGGAGATCCGGAGTTTTCATTTCCAGACGATATTAAAGAAACAGATCCAGCCGGGATGTGCTTTACATCAGCTACGACCGGCAATCCAAAAGGCGTTGTCTATACGCACCGCTCCACCGTTTTGCACAGTATGAGCCTGTCGCTTGCTGATTCTGCAGCGCTGTCCGAATCGGACACCCTTTTGCCGGTTGTGCCAATGTTTCACGTCAATGCATGGGGACTGCCTTATGCATCGACATGGATGGGCGCAACACAGGTACTGCCGGGACCGCGTTTTACACCGGGTCTGTTAGCAGGAATGCTGCAGGACGAACAGGTCACTGTGACGGCTGGTGTGCCGACCATTTGGCTCGCTCTGCTGAAGGAGCTGGATGAAGGAAACTATGATGTTTCAGCGCTCCGGGCCGTCATTTGCGGCGGGTCCGCAGCTCCAGCCGGCATGATCCGTACATTCGAGGAAAAGTACGATGTCCCGTTCTTGCACGCATACGGAATGACGGAGACAAGTCCGCTCGTTACCGTATCACGATTAAAGAGCTATCAGCAGGATTTAACCGGAGACGACAGACTTGCCGTTCGGGCGAGACAAGGCCTGCTGGTTCCCGGCGTAGAAATGAAGGTGGTCGGCAGCGGAGGGACAGTCGCCTGGGATGATGAGGAAATGGGCGAACTGCTGCTGCGCGGGCCTTGGATCGCTGATTCCTATTACAAAGATGATCGATCAGATGATACGTTCCGGGACGGCTGGCTTCATACCGGTGACGTGTGTACGGTCGATAAGGAAGGGACGATTAAAATTGTCGACCGGACAAAGGATTTGATTAAGAGCGGAGGAGAATGGATCTCTTCTGTTGATCTGGAAAATGAGCTCATGGCCCATGAGGATGTGTTTGAAGCCTCTGTGGTGGCCGTACCAGATCCACAGTGGCAGGAGCGTCCGGTTGCATGCGTCGTGCTGCACGAAGGACGAGAGGAAAATAAAGAGGTACTGCTGCATCATTTGGAACAGCGTTTTGCAAAGTGGTGGCTTCCGGATGACGTGCTGTTCATGGAAGAGATTCCAAAAACGTCCGTCGGAAAGTTTTTAAAGCGGGAACTGCGCGACCAGGTCCAGCAGCGCTTAGAGGCAAAACGACGATAAAGCCGTCATTGGTCGGGCTGCCGTGGTACACTGAAGCCTACTAACCTATCGAAGGGGGAAGCGCAGACGTGGTTCGTTCATGGATCTTCTATTCAGCGTGTATACTGATAGCGGCAGGATGTGGAACGGAACAGCAAGGAGTAGAAGAAACGGACAATGCAGCTGAGGCAGAAAACGAAGACGTGCAGGCAGAAGAAGAAGCAGACAACGAATCCGAAGAAAATACAGACGAAGAAGCAGAGAACATAGCGGAAGAAAAGACAGACGACGAAACAAACAGCGGCGAAGGAAACGGAGACCTTGCAGAAAACAACTCAGCTGAGGAGGAGCATGAAGCGGATGACGGAGCACCGCCTGAACCAGCCGGAGAGCTTTCCATTCATTTTATCGATGTCGGCCAGGCGGATGCCACTCTCTTCAGCCATGAATACGACGGTGAAGCGTACCATGTCCTGTTTGATACCGGCGACTGGAACCGGTCGGATGCTCTTCATTATCTGCAGGAACAGCAGGTGGACGAGCTGCAGGTGATGATAGGTAGTCATCCGCACGCCGATCACATCGGACAGATGGACAAAATATTGGAGAGTGGTATTGCGGTAGAGGAAGTGTGGATGTCTGGAGATGAAGCGACCTCGGATACGTTTTTACGAGTGATGGATGCGATCGAACGGCACGTACCGGTTTATGATGAGCCGCGGGCAGGGGACTCCTTCGATATTGGAGCGCTGCAGGTGGACGTGCTTCATCCAGCGGAGCTGACCGGAGATCTGCACGACGGGTCTCTCACCGTCCACGTCACATATGGGGACGTTTCGGTCCTGTTAACCGGTGATGCAGAGGACAGCGCCGAGCAGATGATGCTGAATCGGGATGAAGACGTAGAAGCTGATATTCTGCAGCTGGGGCATCACGGATCAGATACATCGACGACGCAGCCCTTTTTAGAGGCAGTAGACCCGGAGACGGCTATTTATTCTGCTGGAGCAGCGAACAGCTATGGGCACCCGCACGACGAGGTGCTGCAGCGCGTGGAAGATCATGGGGCCGATGTATACGGCACCGATGTAAACGGTACGATTATTGTTACAACCGACGGAGAAACGTACGAGCTGGAAACGGAAAAAGACGGAGAGCCGGAAGCTGCTCCTGAAGAAGAAGCGGACACAGCTAATGAAACTGGAGACGAAACAGCCCCTGCAGATGGATGTATAAACATTAATGAAGCTGATTCGGAATAGCTGGAGGAGATTGTCCATATCGGACCGGAAAGAGCCACAGAACTGATTGAAAAACGGCCATTTTCGTCCCTGGAGGAGCTGGAGCAGATTAATGGCATTGCAGCCGGCAGACTGGCTGATATTAAAGAGGAAGGGTTGGCGTGTGTGCCATGACACTAACATGCAGAGGTGTTCTAGACCGCATTGTTGATGATAGAACGGCTGTTATCCTGCTGGAAGAGCAGCAGAGGCAGCTGAATCTGCCGCTTTTGCACCTGCCGGCAGGTGCAAAAGAAGGCGACAGGCTGCTCGTTGATCTGTCAGAGGCAGACGGCAGCGCAGGCCGGATAACCCTTGATCATGAAGCGACAAAAGCTTCCCGGGTGACCGCCTCTAAAGCGCGGAAGCGGCTGCTGAAAACGAAAGAGCGAAGCCGTTTTAAACGAAAGCAGACCCGGTCTTAACGGGTGCCGCCATTCTGACTGCTGGATAACGGAAGTCAGAATGGCTTATTTGTGTCTTTGTCACAGGGGCGGAAACGAACAAGACGTGCGCTCATAAAAGCGGTATGGCCATAAAAAAACAGAATTTCCACTGAAGGAAATCCTGCTTTAATAACGTATGTATGGTGGAGCATAGCGGGCTCGAACCGCTGACCTCCACGCTGCCAGCGTGGCGCTCTCCCAGCTGAGCTAATGCCCCTTGTTTTGCTCACAAAAATGATTATACGTCAGAAGCTTCAGCGGATGCAAGCCTTTTTTCATTTTTATTAAAAGATCACGAAAAGAATATACCAGACGATACCCGCGACGATGGAAGCAATCAGCCCGGAAATGACGTTTTCTTTCATCAGCTTCTTATGCTTAATGTAATCAAACAGCGTCCAGCCGATAAACATCGTAATTGTAAATATGAATGCACCAAGCATTTCATCAGCTCCTTTTAACTCTGCCGCCTATTTTAGCAGAAATCACCTGTAAAGGACAGACTGCAGGAATCTGGTATACTGGACGACAGAGAGGGGGGCGTCAGCGTGGCGATATTTGCGAAAGTGTACGATTTCATCATGCAGCCTGCAGATCAACTCATCGTGAAGGAGCTGCGAAAACGGCTCGTGAACCAGGCGGCTGGCCGTGTGCTTGAAATCGGCTCAGGAACAGGCCTGAACTTTGCCTACTATCCATCAGATCTGCAGGTAACGGCACTGGAGCCGGATGACGACCTCCGCAATCAATCGTTAAGCAGAATGATTAAAGCAGATGCGGACGTGAGCGTAGCGGCCGGAAAAGCAGAAGAGCTTCCGTTTGCATCTGCCAGTTTTGACACCGTCGTCTGTACCCTTGTGTTATGTACCGTTGAAAATCAGCCCCGGGCGGTCCGGGAAATCAGGCGGGTCTTGAAGCCAGAAGGAACATTGCTGCTCCTGGAGCATGTGCTGCCAGAGGACAAAGTAAGAAAATACGTCTTTACTCAAGCTGCACCGGTTTGGGAGAAAATGTGCGGGGGATGCAGACTGGACCGGCCGACAGAGAAGGTACTGGAGACATATGGATTTGAACCCGTTTCAAAACGGACGTTTGCAAGAGGGCTGGTGGTCGAGATGGCTGCAAAACCTGTAACGAAATTGTCGCAGGTAAAGAGCGGCTGATGCGCGGAAATCCGTTAAACTAGAAAGCAGAGAGAACAGAAAGGGGAGACAGCATGTATCAAAGCATGGAAGACGCTGTTCTTGATTTAGAAAAGCACGGACACTTAGTCCGGATTAAAGAAGAAGTAGATCCAAATCTGGAGATGGCATCCATCCACCTGAAAGTGTTTGAGCAGGGTGGCCCTGCTATTTTATTTGAACGTGTAAAAGGCAGTCCGTTTCCGGCGGTTTCCAATATGTTTGGAACGATGGAGAGGTGCCGGTTTTTGTTTCGCAGCACGCTCGGAAGCGTGCAGAACGTCATGCAGGTCCGTCATGATCCAGCGGCTGCTCTGAAAAAGCCGTGGAAGCATGTGA
The DNA here is from genome assembly GCF_042654445.1 of Bacillus daqingensis. NCBI lineage: Bacteria > Bacillati > Bacillota > Bacilli > Caryophanales > Bacillaceae > Bacillus > Bacillus daqingensis. The sequence continues at coordinate 562,451 of NZ_JBHSGK010000013.1, read as the reverse complement.
CGTCGGGAATCGCTGCGACAAATGCGCTTCCACTGAAGCGAAAAACGCTTGAGCCAGTCGGATTTCAGAAAATCTCTATAGATGAGCTTCCGCTGATTCGCCATTGGCCGGAGGATGGCGGAGCTTTTGTCACGTTGCCGCAGGTGTACTCGGAGGATCCTGAACAGCCAGGGATTATGAACGCAAATCTCGGCATGTACCGGGTACAGCTGAGCGGAAATGAGTTCGAGTTGAATAAAGAGGCAGGCATGCATTATCAGATTCATCGTGGAATCGGGGTGCATCAGTCGAAGGCTGTAAAGAAAGGCGAACCGCTTAAAGTTAGTATTTTTATCGGCGGACCTCCGGCACATACACTTTCTGCCGTGATGCCTTTGCCGGAAGGCCTGAGTGAAATGACGTTTGCAGGACTGCTTGCAGGCAGGCGGTTCCGCTACAGCTACGACAGCGGTGGATATGCTATCAGCAATGACGCTGATTTTGTCATTACCGGAGATATTTTTCCGGATGAAACGAAGCCGGAGGGGCCGTTTGGCGATCATCTCGGCTATTACAGCCTGACTCACGACTTTCCGCTGATGCGTATTCAAAACGTCTATGCACGCGAGAATGCCATCTGGCCGTTTACCGTCGTCGGACGACCGCCGCAGGAAGATACGGCGTTTGGCGCGATGATCCACGAACTGACCGGAGACGCGGTTCGTCAGGAAATTCCGGGAGTCAAAGAAGTGCACGCGGTTGATGCGGCAGGAGTACATCCGCTATTGTTTGCGATTGGAAGCGAACGCTACACGCCGTACCAGAAAACAAAACGGCCGGCAGAGCTTTTGACGATTGCGAACCGCATCCTCGGAACCGGTCAGCTCAGCCTGGCAAAGTATTTATTTATTACAGCGGGTGACGATGCCGTTTCGACGCATGACGAGGCAGGCTTCCTGAACTATGTGCTGGAGAGAATCGATCTGCAGCGGGATCTGCATTTTCAAACCGAAACGACAATCGACACTCTCGATTACAGCGGTACAGGGTTGAATACGGGCAGCAAGGTGATTGCAGCTGCTTATAGTGATAAACGCCGAGAGCTGGCTCAGGCAGTACCGTCTGCGCTGAAGCGGCAGGAGCTGATTGAAAAGACAGCGTTCGTTCAGCCTGGAGTAGCAGCGGTTGAAATCGGCAGCTATGCAGACGGTTCTGATGCAGAGCTGCTTGCCGAACAGCTGACAAAAGCAGGTGCAGATGATACACTGCCGATGATTGTCATCGTCGACGATGCAGACTTTACCGCTGCACAAACGAGTAATTTCCTTTGGTCCGTTTTTACGCGCAGCAATCCATCGCATGATATAAGCGGTGTCAATGAGCAATACCGCTTTAAACACTGGGGATGCGATCAAATGATTATCGATGCAAGGAAAAAGCCTCATCACGCACCACCGCTCGTAAAAGATGAAGCAGTTGAACGACGCACGGCCCGCTTTTTTGAACCTGGCGGAGTCCTGCATCACCTGCAATCGAAAGGAGACGCGAACGAATGAAAAAGCTGACAGCTATGTTTGCCGCTTTAGGATTAACAGCAGCCTGCTCTGCTGATAATCCGGATACCGAATCCTACAGTCCGGATGATTATCAGCTTGCTTTCCCGTCGACAGACGGAAGTGAAACGGAGATTTTCACTGACGACCGGGCAGATCTCTATTATTACTTTACCGGAGTCAATTGAAGTATCTGCCTCTCTCAGCTAGTTGAGCTGAACGAATCATTGGATGAAATTGAAGACGCTGGGTTTACCCTCTATGCGATAAGCCCTGATCCTGCTGAAAACCATCAGGTTATCGCCGATCAATATGACCTGGATTTTGACATTCTCACAGATGTACAAGGAGAATTCGGGTTCACTCATGAGTTCATTGAAGAAGACCAGACCATTTACCGTGGATATGTAGCGGCTAATCCGGATTCAAACGAACTCGCGAAAGAAATCGACTACCTCCCTGGAGAAAATATCGAGGAAGTTCTAGACGTGCTTGAATCGATGCAGGATTAACTTGAAAAGACGTGCCTGGCTTGGATCCGAACTGGCCAGGCCTTTTTATGTACAAGGACGGGGAACTGCCGCATTCGCGAAGGTTGACAGCAGAAGCGCTCTGGGAACGTGAAGCAGCGAAGAAGCAATCATAAGTAGCGACATGTCCATATGGAGGAGAATAAAGGAATCGGCAGCCTTCCTTTTCATTCAGTTATTCTCTCATAGGCAACCATTAACGATGAGCGCAAATTGGACAACTGCCGCCCGTAAACGCTGTCTCTAACCTAATATATACTGCTCATCATGCAGGCAGCTCGATTCAACGAAGTGTCTGGAAGCAGCTCATTTCCCGGGAAATAGTTTTGAACAGGGCAATGCTGGGAAAAGGTTGATAATGATGCAGAAAGGGTGACGAGAATGACGATAAAAATGTCGGTTTACTTTCAAAACGAGAACGATGCTGAATCGCTGTCTGCAAGCTTAAAAAAGTTCGGGATTAATAATGAACGCGTGGAGCGTGTGCCGGAGGACGGGAGTAAAGAAATTGTCGTTATTCCTGCGGCCGGAATCAGCGGTGGATCGGCCACAGGCCAAGGCGGTCATCCGGGCATTTTTCAATCGCTCTCGAATTTACGCGAGACCATGACAGCTGATCATGGCTCACATGCTGACTATGTACTGGAATTTGAAGCGCCTGAAGAGAACAAGCAAGACATTATAGATGAGATTAAACAGACAGAGGGTTACGTTACAAAGGAGATGACGGAATAGCCTGCTGCTGACACACAATGACGAAACCCGCCGGCTCGGCCATTCCTAAAGAGAACCGGAGGCGGGCTTTTTGTCATTTCATAAGAGGCACTAATGAAGCGGCACATCGCTGCTGAGAGGGAGGTGCCGCGATGACGCGGAAATGGAAGGTTGGCATTTACCTGTTTGAAGACGTGGAAGTGCTGGATTTTGCAGGGCCATATGAGGTTTTTTCGCTGGCTGAAGATGAGGACGGCGATAAGTTGTTTGATGTAATTACGCTCTCGTACCGCGGCGGGCTGACGGCTGCTAAAAACGGACTTCGAATCGAAACGGAAAAATCGATTCAAGCCTGTCCTTCGCTCGACATTCTGATTGTGCCAGGTGGTCACGGAGCAACAACGAATGAAGTGTACAACAAAGATCTGCTTACTTTCGTGAAGCAGCAGGCGAAAACAGCCGAGCTGGTGATGTCCGTCTGCACAGGAGCGTTTATTTTGGCGGAGGCTGAGCTCCTCAATGGGCGTGAAGCGGTGACGCACTGGATGGATCGTGACGATCTGCAGCGCGCTTTTCCGGATGTCACCGTCCTGAAAGATACACGTTTCGTAGACGAAGGGCCTGTACTGACAGCCGCCGGCATTTCAGCAGGCATCGATGCTTCATTGTATACAGTTGGCCGGTTTGCCGGAGAGCAGGCAAAGCTGCGCACCGCGAAACGAATGGAATACGAAATCAGGGAGTGAGGCTTGTGGATATCCGTAACATCTACTGTGTAGGCAGAAACTACGCTGATCATGCGAAGGAGCTCGGAAATGAGGTGCCGGACGCACCAATGCTGTTTATGAAGCCGACACATGCTCTGGCTCACGGTGCAGATAAAACGCTTGACCTGCCTGAGGATGCCGGAGAGGTTCATTATGAAACAGAGCTTGTCGTCCTTTTTAAAGATACGTACAGCCCGGATAAATCTCTTCAGGAAATGATTGGGCAGACAGCAGTAGGAATTGATTTCACGTTGAGGGACCGTCAGGAAAAATTAAAGCAGAAGCGGCATCCCTGGCTTGCAGCAAAAGGATTTAAATATTCGGCTGCAGTCGGTCCGTTTTTTCCGTTTGATGAGAAGCAGTGGCAGCACACAACCTTCCGATTAGAAAAGAATCATGAGGTAGTCCAGGAAGGATCACCTGCTCAAATGATCTTTTCCCTGCGTGAGCTTGTCGACTTTACTGGTCCGCTTCTTGGCATCGGTCCGGGGGATCTGCTCTATACGGGTACCCCGGAAGGAGTCGGGAAAGTGCAAAAAGGGGATGAACTAGTCCTCTTTTACAACAACCAAAAAGCGGGTACATTTCGGATTCAGTCAAGCGAATAGAATAAAAATGGAACTTGAGGTGGGATAAAGCATGTTTATCCCACTTTTTTAATGGGAAGATTGGCTTTACATGAAATCTTAAAGGAGGATGGTTGCATGCAGCATTACACAGGAGCTAATGCGCCTTATTTTGATACTGGCAGAAAACCTGTTCAAGGAGTCAGAGGAGCAGTGACATCGCCGAACTATCTCGCTACTCAGGCAGGCGAGCAGATTTTGCGCCGCGGTGGTCACGCCGTGGAAGGGGCGATTGCAGTCAATACCGTTCTATGTGTCGTTTACCCTCACATGGCCGGCCTTGGCGGAGATTTGTTTGCACTCGTTAAAAATAAAGATGAAGACGTTCAAGCCTTAAACGGCAGCGGCCGTGCCGGGGAAAATGCCTCACGCCGCTTTTATACTGACCAGGGCTATGAAGAAATCCCCGATCGTGGTCCGCTTGCAGCAAACACAGTTCCTGGAACGGTGGCAGCCTGGCAGGAGCTGCATCAAGCTTACGGCAACTTAACGTGGCCGGAATTGTTTGAGGAAGCGATTTATTTTGCAGAATCAGGATTTACCGTGACAGAAAAGTTCAGCCGGTTTTTGTTTGAAAAGCAAGAGGTCATTAACCAGCATGATAAAGCTGCCGCGATTCTGCTTCCAGGCGGGAACGTGCCTCAGCCAGGCGAGATCGTCAAGCAGCCGGAGCTTGCAGAGACGCTGCGCCGCATTGCGGAGGAAGGGGCAGAAGCGTTTTATTCAGGACCTATTGCAGAGCAGGTAACCGCATCGCTTCAGCAGGCCGGTGGACTGCTGACAATGGACGACATGCGCTCGCATGAATCCACATGGGAGACTCCGCTTTCTACAACGTATCATGAAGCATATGAAGTGTTTGAAATGCGTCCAAATACACAAGGGATTGCCACTCTCATGATGCTGAACATCCTGGAATATTTCCCTGTAGCCGCACTTGGAGACAACACGAAAGAATATTACCATGTGATGGCGGAAGCAGCAAAAGTAGCATTTACGTATCGTGATCAGTGGGTGACTGACCCGGCGTATGAACAAGTGCCGATTGAGTCGCTTCTTTCTGATGCACATACGAAAAAAATGGTCGATCAGATTGATTTACACAAGGCATACCCGGTTGCAGATCTGCCGCGGCTTCCGGAGCTTTCCGTTAATAAAGATACAACATTCTTTGCAGCCGTTGATGCGGAAGGAAATGCTGTCTCAATGATTCAAAGCATTTATCATGAATTCGGTTCCGGCTTTATGGCTGATGGAGGATTTCTGCTTCAGAACCGAGGCTCTTTCTTCAGCCTGGATGACGATCATCCGAATCGGCTGGAGCCGGGAAAACGAACATTCCATACGATTATTCCGGCACTCGCTTTAAAAGACGGAGATCCGTTCCTTCTGTTCGGGACAATGGGAGGAGAAGGACAGCCTCAAACACAATGCGCACTGCTGACAAGAATTGTTGACTTCGGCTACAATGTCCAGCAGGCGATTGAAGCACCTCGCTGGCTGTACGGAAGAACGTGGGGCGAAAACAGCTCTTCTCTCAAAATGGAAAAGCGGATTCCGGACAGTATCTTAACGGCGCTTGGCGACCTTGGCCACGAAATAGAAATTACGCCCGGCTATTCGCAGCAAATGGGCCATGCGCAGGCTGTATTATTCCGTCCAACGTGCTATGAGGCGGGAGCAGACCCCCGTGGAGACGGCATCGCACTTAGCTGGTAACACATGAAGCACGATAGATGAAAGGAGAGATTATCATGGAGGGAAATCTTCCTCTGGACTTGCTTCACTGGGGAGCAGCGGCTTTGCCGCTCGTTCTCCTGCTGATTATGCTGGTCGTTCTGCGCTGGTCGGGTCCACGGTCCGGCTGGATCGCAATGGGGATTGCAACGCTGATTGCGTTCACGCTTTATCAGGCACCGTTTGATGCGGTGGCGGTCGGATTCGGGAAAGGGCTTTGGGAAGCATTCTTTATTTTACTTGTCGTTTGGCCTGCTCTGCTTCTCTATCAGGTAACGAAGGAGGCAGGTGCGTTTACGGTTATCCGTGAGGAAATCCAGGAACATAGCCAGAACTACCTTTTTCTTATTCTCGCCTTCGGTTGGGTTTTCGCCTCCTTCCTGCAGGGGATAGCAGGCTTCGGCGCACCTATTGCAGTTGTAGCACCGCTGCTGATCGGGATCGGTGTAAAGCCGGTTACCGCTGTCGTGATCCCGTTGATTGGTCATGCTTGGGCCAACATGTTCGGAACGCTTGCAGTCGGCTGGATTGCAACGATTAACGCGGTAGAAATTCAGGAGCAGGCACTAACGCTGTTCTACACATCTATTCTGCTTTGGATTCCGAACCTGCTGGCCGGACTAATGATCTGCTACTTATTTGCAAAATGGAAGGGTGTAAAAGAAGGATTTTGGGTGGTTGTTATCATTTCCCTGATTCATGGCGGCGGCCAGCTTGCTTTGACACAGGTAAATGCTACACTGTCCACCTTTATCCCGGCAACGCTTGCAATGGTGGTGCTGCTCTTATTTGCCCGCCGTAAAAAATACAGTGAGCGTACGGAGCTCGAAGATGAAACGGATGTGTTGGAAGAGGAGCATCAAAGCACGTCTGAAAAACCGAAAATTTCCTTGCATAAAGCATTTATGCCGTATTATGTACTGACGGTTGTTTCGGTGCTTGCTCTAGGTATTCCTCAGGTAAACGAGTTTTTGGAGCAGTTTGAATTCGGCTTCCCGTTCCCGGCAACTGAAACGGGGTATGGTTTTGAGGAAGAGGCGGAAGGCATGTATTCACCGATCGCTCCGCTCACTCATCCGGGAACATATTTGCTGCTTGCATCGATCTTTGCTGTTTTCTATTATCGAAAGCTGAAGCTCTTCAGTGATGATGCAACGAAAGAAATCCGCAAAGGACTGCTCGGTAACGCAATTGGAGCATCACTCGCGATATCCGGGTTCTTAACAATGACAGAAATTATGGGTACATCCGGACAAACGACGGTTATTGCACTTGGCATCGCCACCGTTTCTACTCCGCCCGTGTATGTGGCGCTCGCAAATATTATCGGTATTATCGGGGCCTTTATGACCTCGTCCAATACCTCTTCAAACGTTCTGTTCGCACCACTGCATGGAAACGTGGCGGAATCGATGGATGGCCTGGGTCTTGCTGCGACGATTGCAGCACAGTCAACAGGCGGTGCAATCGGTAACTCGATCGCCCCTGCCAACGTTGTCTTAGGGACGAGTACGGCAGGCATTCAAGGGAAGGATGCAGAGGTATTTAAGCCGACGCTTGTCTTCTGCCTTATTGCAGGAATTGCCGTGTCTGCAACAGCCGTACTACTGCATCTCATAGGAGCATAAAAGACAGAAGACCGCATCTTCCTTTACAGGAGATGCGGTCTTCGCTTGTACTATTTGCAGGATCAAGCGTTGATCAGCAAGCGATGAAACTGATTCAGCGTTGAAAAGCGGAATTGCCGTTCTCTCCCTGGGTGATATCAATCAGGTCGGCGAGGGTTCGTTTGCCGCGGTCCTCTAAATAATGCAGTAGCTCTACAAGCAGATGGGCCGTTGTCAGTGCGTCACCGACCGCACTGTGTCGTTCAAATATTTTCGTGCCGAAGCTTAGTGCGTAATGCTCCAGATCGCGCATATCCCAGGATGGAGCCAGGTAGCCAATGAGGTCGAGCGTATCGAAATAGAGCGGTTCATCAAACGTATACTTGTGCCGGAGCAGCTCTTTTTTCAAAACGAGTACATCAAACGCAAGATAATGACCAACCCAGCCGCCGCTTTCATGCTTTTCAATGTACTCGTAAAAACGTTCAATGGCTTCCAGCGAATCAGGCGCGTCCTTCACATGATCATCGGTGATGCCTGTCAATTCCGTAATCCGCTCTGGAATAGCGCGTCCGGGATTCACGTACGTCTGAAACGTATCGTCGGTTACTTTCAGACGTTCCACGTGGACGGCACCAATTTCAATCAGCCGGTCGTGGCTGCCGACAGAAAAACCGGTAGCTTCCGTATCGAACACCGTAAACGAGAGCTCGCTGATCGGCGTATTCAGCGGCTGATCCTGAACGAGCTGGTAGTGAAGCTTCTTTTTCTTCCAGAACATCATCATGGGAAGCGCTCCTTTATGCTGGATTCACACTTACATTATTCCGAATGAGGCAAGCATCTGATTTTGAAGGGAGCGGACTGCTTTGAGAGCAATAATCAGCTCCTCTTTCTCCCTCGTTTTCATGTGCACGAACTGGACTTCGCTTGATGACTCTTCGCCGCGCTGGTAGCGGCTCCACGACTGAGAAACCCGGACCGCGAGCAGGACTTCATAGGCGAACATAATCTCGTCCGTAAACTGTTCGCTGAAGACCTTTCGTCTGCGAAGCGCCCGTATCGCTTCGGCAGGTGTTGCTTCTACGATTTCATGCTGGGCGCTTAGCAGCTGCAGAGAGTGATACAACGGAAACAGGGCCTCTTTCTTAATATCGAGCTTATCGCGCTTCATACGGAACAAAGCCCGGATTGGGTGATCAAGCGTCGGCACCAGCGCCTGTTTCTCGTTTTCCGCGGCCCGGTACAAAAAGATGCGCGACTTGGTCATCTGCTGCTTGACCATGGACGTAAACGAATCGCGCAATACCTCGTCTCCGTAAAGAAAACGGAAGGCGAGAAAGTTGTGTCCGAGCAGAATGTTGTCGTTAGTAGCTCTCAGGCCCCACGTGCGTATCCGTTCTTCCCAGCGATTGATAGACCCGCGCCACTGCTTGAATTCTGCCATCATATCGCCGTCACAGCGCTTGTAGCCGGCTGTTTCAAGAAAAGAGGTAATAACGGCACCGAGCCTTTCAAAATAACGGTCTGCTTCTTTCTGCTGATCAGCCGGAACGTTTTCGTAAACGAGAAAATGATCCTGGTCGGTGAGCAGGAATTGTTCTGCTCTTCCGGCACTGCCCATTACAAAGAAACCAAATGCGCAGGGCGGTTCTCCTTCATCGTCAGCTTTCATCTCCTCAAGTGCAAGCTCGATACAGTGACGAATGAGCCTGTCATAGAGGCTGGTGATAACGCTGAGAACGTGCTTAATTGGAATGCCATCTTCAAGGAGCTTGCCGAGAACGCCGTAAATGGCAGTTCTCACTTCGGGCAGCTTTTCCGGTGAGGAAGCTTCAATCTCCTGCAAAATATCAAACGTCCCCCGGTTTTTGCTGCGAAGCAGATCGGAAAGCGTAACGATCCCGGCAGGTTCCGTTCCGGAGACGACAGGCAGGTGTTTAATGCCATTGACGAGAAAGGTGGACAGTGCCTGATAATAGTAGGCGGATCTGCCGATTACAACCGGATCCGGCGTCATAATGTCTTTCACAGTGCCGTCGGATTTGCCGGGAGCGACGAACCGGTTTACGATGTCTTTTTCCGTCATGATGCCTGTAATACCGCCGCTTTCATTGACGATGATCAGCGAGCTTACAGCATGCTGTTCCATCTTCACCGCCGCTTCTTTGACCGGGGTGGATTCCGGAAGCGTCACAGGCGGGGCATTCATCAAGTCCTGCACTCGACGGATGAATGGCTCGCTTTCTCCCCACTGCCTGGAAAGACGAACTTGTTCAGCAAGTGACGCATAAATCTCACGCAGTCTTACCGCCACCTGACGCATCACATAGTCGCGAACTGTTTCATCATGCCATCTGGCTTCGAGAACTGAATACGGGATATGCAGGCAGGAGGTTTCTTCCGCCGCGCGAACCTCGACGGTGTAGGACTCCTCATGCTCGTTTGGTTCTCCGAGAAAGTCAGCAAGACTTGAAAAGCCAAGCATTTCACCGGCTTCCAGTACTTCCAGCACCTCCTGCGAGGCCGAGCCATCCGTATCTACAAACACTTCTGTCACTCCTTCAAGAATAAGGAGCAGACCTTCCCGTGCTGTTTTCGCATATAGTATTTTCTCACCGCGACTGTAGGCCACCTGCTCACACTGATCGATCAGCTCCTCCGCTTCAGCAGAGTTAAGCCCGCTGAAGAGAGGATGCCGTCGAATCGATTCCTTACTTGTCGGCTGAGTCATTCATCCAGACCTCGCCATCTTTATACGTCATCTGCTCCGGATAGCGAAGATCCATCGCTTCATCCTGAAGGTGCTGAGCAGGAGGCGGTGTCAGCAGCGACACGATAATGACGAGCAGAAGGTTTGCGGTAACCCCGAAGACCCCTGCGCCTGTATCCTGAATACCGAACAGCATGATACCGTTCATAGACAGGAAGATATAACCGAGCGTCACACCGAGTCCGCCAAGCATGCCGGCGATAGCGCCCTGTGCGTTCATTCGCTTCCACCAGACACCAAGGAACAATACCGGGAAGAAGGTTCCGCCTGCTAAACCGAATGCCCAGGCAATGATCTGCGTAATAACCCCTGGCGGATCAAGAGCTACAATACCTGCAGCTACGGTGGCAAGCACGATCGCAATTCGTCCGGCCTTCAGACGCTTTGCATCGGTTGCATCAGGCTTCAGAAGCCGATAGTAAATGTCGTGTGCAAATGAGGACGAAATCGTAATCAAGAGACCGCCGGCAGTTGACAGAGCAGCTGCCATGGCGCCGGCTGCAATGAGACCGACGACAAAGACGCCAAGGTTCGCGATTTCCGGCGTTGCCATCACGACAATATCCGGATTGATGACAAGGTCCTCCCATTCAAGAATACCGTCGCCGCCGGTGTCAGCTATTTCCAGAAGCCCGGTATTGACCCACGGTTCTGTCCAGGCGGGAAGTTCATCAATCGGCTGACCGACGACCTGCGTCATAATGATAAAGCGCGAAAACGCTGCATAGGCCGGCGCAGAGAGATAGAGAAGGGCAATAAAGAGAAGTGCCCAGGCACCGCTCCATCTGGCAGCCTTCATCGTCGTTACCGTGTAAAAGCGGACAATTACGTGCGGCAGGGCAGCTGTACCGACCATAAGCGTAAAGAGCAGAGCCAGGAACTGGCTTCTGTCGCTCTCAGTAAATGGCGCAAAGTATTCCGATATACCAAGCTCCCGGTCGATTGCACCGAGCTCATTTACGATGTTTCCGTACGTCAGCCATGGCAGCGGGTTGCCCGTCACTTGAAGCGACATAAAGATAATCGGTATGATGTAGGCCGTAATTAATATCAAATACTGAGCGACCTGGGTCCAGGTGACCCCTTTCATCCCGCCGAGGGAGGCGTAAATCGCAATAACGACAACCCCGATCATAACCCCCGTTGATGCCGGCAGGTTTAAGAGTCGTCCGATCACGACACCGGATCCTGACAGCTGTCCGATGATATAGGTGAAACTGATGATGATCGTCGCAATCGCAGCGATCAGACGGGCGACGTTGCTGTCGAATCTGTCGCCGATAAATTCCGGTACGGTAAAACGGCCGTATTTACGGAGCTGCGGAGCGAGCAGGAAGGTCAGGAGCAAATAGCCTCCCGTCCAGCCCATTATGTAAGCGAGCCCGTCGTAGCCGAGAATCATAACTGTACCGGCCATGCCGATAAATGAGGCGGCACTCATCCAGTCGCCGCCAATGGCCATCCCGTTCCATACCGGCGGGATGCCGCGGCTTGCTACATAGAAATCCGAAGTGACTTTAGCACGGTTGTAAACAGAAATTCCGATGTATAAGGCAAATGTTAATAGAATAAGCGTAAGTGACACAATTGACTGCTGGTCCAAGAAAGTTCCCTCCTTCGCAATGATAGAAGCGGCGGTTCAAGATGATTAATGGTCAGAAGCTCCGCCGCTTATTTGTTCGTTTTGCTTCTCATCAATACCAAACGCCTTATCGACACGGTCGCTGATCATAGCGTTCAGAAAGAGCAGTACAACGAACGTAATAACTGCTCCCTGTGCCCCCATATAATAGTGGGCAGGCATTCCGAGAATGAGAGCGCCGCCTTCGTAAATGCTTTCAGCGAAGAACGCAACCCCGAAGGATACAGAAAAACCGATGGCGAGAAAAATAATGACCATCATCGTACGGATTCGAAAGTATTTGTCTGCAGTCGCTTTTTCAACTTTTCGCATGTCTGTCACTCCTTCTTAGTATGTCTTGAACTGCCGGTGCTCGGAGCCTCACCTCCTTTAATGGTGTAATCGCTTTCAAATTAGCGCGTCTGATGCTGAGCTTCACGGGTTGTTCGTCTGCAGGAACGGCAGATCATCATTGGCGTCTTGCGCCTGGCGATGAGGTCGTTTGTAAGCAGAATAGCCGGAATAAACAGCAGGAACAGCGGTGTAAACAGGATGCCGACTGCAGTTGTTACAACAACTGGCAGGACAGACATCATAAACATATACTGCCAGCGCTCAATGACCTTAACGTCACGGCTGCGGCACGAAGGACAGCGTACTTCACTCATTGTCTGATCCCTCCGTCATTCAGCGCATACTGAAGATGAATTTCAGCGTGTCCCAAAACGGCATTGGGACCATGGCAACCTGCACGAATACGAAACCGATGATGGCAAAAAACGGCACGGTGAGCAGGAGCGGTTTTTTGTAGCGGATCGTTCCGATCACGGCTGCAAGCGCGAGCGTCCAAAATAAAATAAGCATCCACATGGTACGAAACCCTCCTTCAAACATATCGGAAGCGGTCAGACCACCCCGAGTATACGAGGCTCTATTACAAATCAGTATGGTAGAAAAACATCTGACGTATAACAGAACCGGGTAACAAATGTCTCTTTTACAATTCACTGTAAAAAGAGACACCTTTGATTATTTCAAATTTTCAGACTTGAAGCAACTTATTTGCCAAAAAAAGGCGTAATGTACTACCGCTTTGAAGCAACAAAGTCCCTGAATGAAAGGGATAGCGCTTCATTATCTTTTTTTTAAAATGATGGTACCGCGGATGCACCGAATAAAGACAGCAGAATAACAGCTTGAACCTTCAGCGTACAAACGAGCTCAGCAGCCGCTGGTACAACCGGACTGCGGGTGGAGCTGGGCTGCATCAGTACGGGCGCAAGAGCAGAAATTTGCCGGATAGTGAATAACGCATTTCCCCCGTTACCGCTTTGGAGCAGAAGCACGGAGCGGTTTCCGATCGTTTTTCTAATGGTCGATGGTATTGCCCGCTGAAAAGCGAGAGCTGTTTTTACGAGCTCTTCTTCGACAAAGCAGGTATGTTTTTGACTGCAAAAAACCGGCGATCCTTCATGAGGATCGCCGGCACAGGCTGTTGAAAAAGTCTTTCCACTTACATGCTTATTCGTTTGCTTGTCTTTCCCCTCTGCTTATCGAGCCTGTCGTGGGCTGGCCTTCAGCTATTTCTCAGGGTGACCCCCTTTCTGCAGGGAGGATGGCGCGGCTTCACTCGGATTCAGGCTTCTCACAAGAAGCCTTCAAGACCTAGTCCGGCTCCACTCGCACTTTTCATACCGTTCAAGATCGAACGGCGATGAGGCTTCACTCGGACACAGGCTTCTCACGGGAAGCCTTCAAGACCCAGTCCGGCTCCGCTCGCGCTTTTCATGCCGTTCAAGATCGAACGGCGATGAGGCTTCACTCGGACACAGGCTTCTCACGAGAAGCCTTCAAAAGCCAGTCCGGCTCCGCTCGTGCGTGGATACCGTTCGCAGATCTGAACGGCACGGCATCTTCAGGCTGCGCGGCTTCCACGTCCCCGCCGGACACAAAGGGGAAATGGATTTGTTTATAGAGAAAAACGTCCCAATCGCTGGACGCTGCGGCTTTTTTTAGTGGATACGTTGACGTTCATCCCGATTCGACATCGAAGCGTTGCCTAACGAAAGGTTCCCTCTAGATGGAACAAGCTCGTGTGAATCATCACCAGGGTTTCAACCGGACAGCCAGCTGCTAAATCGGAGGACCTCGACTCCGAGAGGATCAGAACGAGGCGAAGATCCGGCGGACGAAAGGAAGAAGCGGTTAGCTGAGACCGTTCCCTCCGGAAAGCGGGGGGTCCGCAGATACAGGCAGATACCATCTTATTCACCTGAAATGACGTTATCAACACGATGAACCGGCGATCCTTCATAAGGATCGCCGGCAGCGTGACCGCTTATACGATTTTTAGAACGTCCAAATGCCTGTTGAATAAATGAAAACGAGCAGGATACCAACTGGTGCGAAGACTCGCAGCAGCCAGATCCAGATGTTTCCGAGCAGCGTGTCTCCAAAATCTGAAGCTTCGAACGCATCGGCTTTTTTCCATCCCCATCCGATAAAGAGGGCGATAATCATTCCGCCGAGCGGAAGGAAGATGTACGAAGCCAGGAAGTCCATCGAATCGAATATATCCCGTCCGCCGATCAGCGTGATGTCTGACCAGACACCGAGACCGAGGGAGGCTGGAATACCAAGCAAAAAGATAATGGAGCCGATGATGAGAGCGGCCTTCTGTCTGGACCATTCAAACTGGCGCATGAAGTAGGCGACAGCAACTTCCAACAGGGAAACTCCGGAAGAAATAGCCGCAGCAGAAAGCAGGAAAAAGAAGGTCAATCCATATACGGTTCCAAGCGACATGCTGGAGAAAATCTCCGGCAGCGTAATGAAAACGAGTCCTGGTCCGGAGTCAGGCGCAATACCGAACGTAAAGACGGCCGGAAAAATCATAAGACCTGCGACGATCGCGAACAGTGAGTCCATGGATGCTACGCCGACAGCTGCTCCAGGCAGCTTTTCTTTTTTGGATAAATAGGATCCGTAGGTAATCAATGCCCCCATTCCCAGGCTGAGGGAGAAAAAGGCCTGACTCATAGCTGCCAGATAAATGGCCGGATCGGTAAGGGCGCTCCAGTCAGGAGAGAACAGGAAGCTCAACGCTTCACCTGCGCCGTTAAGTGTCATGCTGTACCCGGCCAAAACAAGAACGAGTATGGCCAGGAGCGGCATCAGAAACTTGTTGGACGCCTCAATGCCTTTTTTTACTCCGACAAATACAATTCCGGTGACGGTTGCCATAAAGGCAAACTGCCAGAACAGCGGATGAATCGGCGACGTGTGAAAATTCACAAAGAAATCTGCCGAAGCGCCTTCCGCTGCGACATTCAGTCCGCCAAATACATATTGGAAGAAGTAAAAGAGCGACCAGCCGGCTGCAACGCCGTAAAAGGCCAAAATAATAAATGCAGATGCGACTCCCATAAAGCCGGCAATAACCCAGGGTTTGCCAGGCGCGAGTGATTGAAACGAGCCGACGACATCAAGCTGTGCCCGGCGTCCGATTGTAAATTCTGCCATTAAAATCGGCAGACCAATTGCAATAATACATAAGATATAAATAAGTAAGAATGCAGCACCGCCGCTTTCTCCGGCAACATATGAGAAACGCCAGATGTTCCCGAGTCCGACAGCAGAACCGAGCGCTGCGAGCATAAAGCCGAGCCGCGATCCCCACTGTTCTCTGGCTGGTTGTTGCGATACCATAAAATGTGCTCCCCCTTTAAAACGTTGAAGTGTAAAAGTTTTAGAATTTTACTATAACACATTATGAAAAAATGAAAACAGTTATTTTTTCATATTTTCAGAAAAAGTCGAAGCTCACCGTGATTTTCCATGAAACGGATAGGTTGCCAAGGTGTGCAACCCGTGCGACACTATAATCAGAATAGAAAGAAAACAGATGGGGTGAACGGTATGGGAGTATTTGCAGAGCAGATTATTCACGCTCCGCTGTTTGCAACGGCGCAGGTCCGGGCGGGTGAGAGTCGGCTGAAACAGAACGAGGTGGAATGGGTGTCTGTAATGGAGACCCCGGTAGAGAATTTCATTCGGGAAAAAGAGTTTGTGCTGACGACGGGCATCGGCATTGGTGAAGATGCCGACCTGCTTGAAAAATTTGTTTCAGATGTTATTCATTCCGGCGCTTCCATGCTCGGAATCGCAACCGGCCGGCACATATTTGATATTCCGGACCGGGTGCTGCAGCTGGCGGAGGACCACGGCTTTATTATTGTAGATCTTCCCTGGGACATTCGTTTCGGCGATGTCATTTCCACCGTTTTAGATGAAATTAACAAGAGCAAGCAGGAGGAGCGGCAGGTGTCGGAGGAAATCAGGCTGGATTTTTTGAATCAAGTGCTCCAGGAAGGGGATTTACAGGAGATTGCCGAACTGTTGCACCGTCATACGCGTATGCCGGCGATGATCACGGAGTTCGATGGAACAATGCGGGCGTATTATGATGTTTCGGATGAGGTGCTCACTGCAGTAGAGGCGAAACAGTGGACTCGTCCGAAGGCGTATGAAATTGAGCAGCATTTAGGTGCTGCATTCAGCGAACACAGGCTGCATCCGCACATATTTGTATATGATACAGCTGGAGAGCGCTGGTGCCGCGTCCTGATTCATACGAAGCACCGAAAGCAGGGATTTGTCTGGTTCAGGCTTCCAGATGGTAAGCCGATGACGTGGTTTACGATGAACGTATTAGAACATGCGGTCACCGCGTGCGCTCTTTTCTTTATTAAAGAAGATGCAGTAGAGGCGCGTGAGATTAAAGTAAAAGACAGCTTTATTTTGCAGCTGGCCAAAGAAGAACCGGATGACTTCGGAGTTATTCGTTCCAAGGCGGAGCTTCTCGGCTATGATCTTGATCTGCCATACGTCTGCATCGTAGGAAGAATTCATCTTAGAGAAGATGAATCGGAATTTCCGTCGTTCCATAAAGACAATCCGCCGACCTCCTCTCTGCAAAATGTGAACTATTACATTCAAAAAGAAATCAACAGTGCAGCGAGGTTCATTGGCAGGCGGGCTATGGCTACGTTCGATGAGGATGAAGTCATTGTATTTCTCGAAGCAGCCTACGATGTTTATACAGAAACGGCGAATCAATTTCTCGACTATATTGAGCGCAGGCTCTCCGACATGCTCACGGAAATTGGACTGCGCTGGGGCATTTCGGTTAAAAAAGAAGAGGCGAATGGATTTCACCTAAGCTACCGTGAAGCCTATACTGCGCTCGAAATTGGCATTCGCAAGGCAGAAGAGACGAGCCGGACGTTTTATAAAGATACGAGAATTAACCGGGTGCTGCTTGCTATGTCTGCCAACCACGACATTCAGTCGCTCGTGCATGAAATTGTTAAACCGCTCGCCGACTATGATGAAAAACGTCAGACTGATTTGATTCATACATTTATGACCTACAACCGCTACAGTGGAAATGTGAGCCAGACGGCCCGCGCGCTGCACCTTCACAGGCAGTCGCTGCTCTACCGGCTTCGTAATATTGAATCCCTCACCGGACTGTCGCTCCTCGAGGCTGACGATGTATTCCTGTTAGAGCTTACCATTCGGCTTTGGCAGCTTAAAGATTTGCAGCGTCCGGCACTGGGTATTCAAAACGATCGGAGCCGAGGATGGACGTAAGCTGCTTCCTACAAATGTCTTCTGGACTTCTAACAGTCCGGAAGCTTTTTTTGTGAGGAAATATAACGGTTTAAAAGGCTTAAAGAGCTTGATGCAAAGCCATTTGTTGAAAGTGTATAAACCGGGTAGATAAATGTTCATACAGTTTGTACATCACATAAATGATGCTGAGCGTCTATGATGAAAAGTAAGAACAATCAAAACTTTCAAACGAAAGAGGGTGGATAGACATGCTTCCTTTTGATATTCAGGAATATCAGGAGCGCCTATTGAAAACAAAAGAGAAAATGGCCGAGCGGGACATCGAAGTGCTGCTTGTAACCGATCCGGCGAATATGAATTACCTGACTGGATATGATGCATGGTCTTTTTACGTACACCAGATGGTTGTCATTATTATCGATGAGCCGCAGCCTCTTTGGATCGGCCGCTATCTTGATGCCAATGGCGCTAGAGTGACCACCTGGATTTACGACGAAAATATCATCGCCTACCCGGACTACTACGTTCACTCCGACGTGTACCATCCAATGTCATTTATCGGAGAGATCTTAACGCAGATTGGTCATGGAAACCGACGAACCGGAGTAGAGATGGACAGCTACTACTTCAGCGCGAAAGCGTTTATGAAATTACAGCAGGCACTGCCAAACGCCGTCTTTACAGATGGAGATCTCGTCGTCAACCGCGTTCGCATCGTCAAATCCACCCAGGAGATTGCATACATGGAGCGTGCAGCGCAAATTGCCGATAAGGCGATGAGCAGCGGCGTGGACAATATCCGGATCGGCAGCAGGGAAAATGATGCTGCAGCTCATATTTATTACAGCATGATCAGCGGCACAGACGATTACGGCGGGGATTATCCGTCCATTGTTCCGCTCATTCCTTCCGGAAAAAATACCGGTGTTCCGCATTTGACGTGGAGCGAGCGTCCTTTTGAGGATGGGGATTCCACGATTATCGAACTTGCAGGCTGCTACAAGCGCTACCACGTTCCGCTTGCGAGAACGGTGACGATTGGCACACCCGATGACCGGCTTCAGCAGCTGCAGCCGATTGTACAGGAAGGAATTGCATCGGTGCTCGATGCAGCGAAGCCAGGTACCACCTGCTCTGATATGGAAGAAGCGTGGCGCAAGTCGATCGGACGCTACGGCATTGAAAAGGAAGCAAGGCTCGGTTACTCTGTCGGTCTCGGCTATCCGCCGGACTGGGGCGAGCATACAGCAAGCATCCGCCGGGGCGATGAAACGGTGCTGGAGCCGAACATGACATTCCATCTGATTCCGGCACTCTGGTTTGATCAGTACGGCATTGAAATATCGGAAACACTTCGGATTACGGAAACAGGCTGTACGACGTTCTCCAACTATCCGCGGGAGCTGATCGTAAAGCACCCTTTTTTGATGAATCAGCAGAGCGGTGAAATTTCGTAAAATTTGTGAGGGAGGTTTTTACTATGAACAAAGAGACAAAGATGGGAACAAAAGCAATCTGGGCAGGAGAGCAGGACTATTTGGCATTCGGAGCGACACAAGTGCCGGTCGTACACAGCGTGTCCTACGGATATGAAGATATGGACGAATGGTATGAGGTAGCGGTAGGAAATAAAAAGGGACACATCTACGGCCGAAACACGAATCCGACAGTCGAGGCGTTTGAACAGAAGGTAAAAATTCTCGAGGGAGCGGAGCACGCAACAAGCTTTTCTACAGGAATGGCAGCGATCAGCAACACGCTCAGCACCTTCCTCCGTCCTGGAGACAGAATCGTATCCATTAAAGATACGTACGGCGGAACGAACAAGATTTTCACAGAGTTTCTGCCACAAATGAATATTGATGTGGAGCTTTGCGATACAGGGGATCATGAAGCAATTGAGCGCGAAGTGGAAAAAGGCTGTAAAGTGCTGTATCTGGAAACACCGACGAATCCCACGGTGAAAATTACCGATATTGCGCGTATGGCAAAAGCAGGTAAAAAAGCTGGGGCACTAGTCATCGTAGACAACACGTTTGCTACGCCGATCAACCAGAATCCGCTCGAAATGGGCGTCGATCTTGTGCTGCACAGTGCCACAAAATTTCTGGGAGGACACGCAGATGCTCTCGGCGGCGTGCTTGTCGGCTCGCATGAGCTTGTTGAAAAGGTGTATCATTACCGGGAAATTAATGGAGCAACGCTTGATCCGATGGCGGCATACCTGCTTCTGCGCGGCATGAAGACATTGAAGCTGCGTGTTGAGCGTCAAAACGAGAACGCCCAGAAGGTAGCTGAATATTTGCAGACAATTGATATGGTCGAGAGCGTCTTTTATCCGGGACTGGAAGAGCACCCGCATCACAACATTGCCAAAGAGCAGATGAAAGGCTTTGGCGGTATGCTCAGCTTCAGCGTAAAGGGCGGGGTGGATACAGTCCGCCACCTCCTGCCGAAGCTCCAGTTTGCGAACCGGGCTGCGAACCTTGGTGCGGTGGAAACGATCGTCGGACCGTCTAGAACGACAAGCCACGTAGAGTGTACACCGGAAGAGCGCGCTGCCATGGGTATTCCGGAAGGTCTGATCCGCTACTCAGCGGGTATAGAGGATATCGAGGACCTGATCGGCGATTTGGAACAAGCATTTCAGTCGCTGCCAAAGGAGCTCTACACAAGCGTGTAACAACATGACAAGGAGGCGGCTTGTATGGCAGTCAAACTAGCATTTATCGGATTCGGAGGGGTCGGCCAGGCACTCTTGAGAATCCTGCTCGACAAGGAAGCACAGCTTCGCGATGAAGAAGGAATGGAAACGAAAGTGGTGGCAGTATCTGATGTAATGAAAGGGGCAGTCTATCACCCGGACGGGCTGGACGGACGGCAGCTGCTTGAACTCGTTTCCAGCGGTAAAAAGCTGGATGAATACGAAGGGCAGGGCGTCACGTACGGACTGGACAGCATGGATTCGATCCGGAACACAAATGCGGATACGATCGTGGAAGTAACGTTTACAGACGTGAAAACAGGACAGCCGGCAGCAGACCACTGCCGGGCCGCTTTTGAGCTTGGGAAGAACGTTGTCACGACGAATAAAGGTCCTGTCGCGGTAGCTTACCGGGAGCTGCAGGAGCTTGCTGATAAAAACGGTGCGTTTTGGGGCTTTGAGGGAACCGTCATGAGCGGAACTCCGGCACTGCGGCTGCCGCAGGAAACGCTTCGCGGCAACACGATCAGCCGAATCAGCGGGATTTTAAACGGAACAACGAACTATATGCTGACAGAAATGGAAAAGGGACTTTCCTATGAAGAAGCGCTGGAGCAAGCGCAGGCGAACGGCTATGCAGAGGCCGATCCGACAAGCGATGTAGAAGGATACGATGCGAGGTACAAAGCGGTTATTCTTTCCAACGTCGTCCTCGGGGTTCCGCTCGCAGCAGGCGATGTGACCTGTACAGGCATTACCGGCATTAAAAAAGAAGATCTTGACCGTGCCAAAGCAGCAGGAAAACGGCTTCGTCTCGTGGCATCCATTGAGCGGACGGCCAGCGGGGTGAAAGCATCCGTTGAACCGGTCGAGCTGGAGGAGGACAATCCGCTGGCAGCCGTTCGGGGAGCAGTGAATGCCATTTTGTATGAATGTGATTTATCCGGACCAATCTTTTTAAGCGGTGCAGGCGCCGGCCTCGCCGAGACCGGATTCTCCCTGTTGATTGATTTGATTCACGCAGAACGGATGAAACAAAAAGTGAAACAGTAAAGAGAGAAAGGCGGTGCTGCTTGTGCAGACGAAAGTGCTCTCAGCAAAAATGTATGCCCTCGGTGACTGGGTCAGCCAGGAGGAAACGTTTGAGGTGATGGACCCTCAAAATAATGAGGTTATTGCAGTTGTACCAAAGGCTTCGAAAGAAACGGTCCGAACGATTATTGACGGTGCTGACGAGGCGTTTAAGGCCATTTCCTCATGGCCGGTGCACGAACGCATCCGCGTCATTCAGCGAGCAGCAGATTATGTGGAGAAAAACCACGAGCGTTTCGCTTATACGATCGCACGGGAAGGATCCAAAACGATCACGGAGGCACGGGGAGAGGCGAGTCGGGCGATTCAAACGCTTCGTATCAGTGCCGAAGAAGCCCGCCGAGTAAAAGGGGAAACCATTAATTTCGACCAGCGTGAAGGAAGTGAGAACCGGACCGGCTATTATTTCCGTTTTCCAATCGGAGTCGTAGCGGCGATTACACCGTTCAACGATCCGCTTAATCTCGTCGCGCATAAGGTAGGTCCGGCGCTTGCAGCCGGCAACGCAGTCGTCGTGAAGCCAGCTTCGGTTACACCGCTTAGTGCGCTGCTGCTGGCAGAAGCATTTGATGCAGCGGGTGTTCCAAGAGGATTCCTGTCCGTTGTGACGGGCTCCGGCAGGGAGCTTGGAGACGAGCTGGTGTCGCATCCAGCTGTCAAGATGGTTTCATTTACCGGCGGCTCATCAGCCGGGGATCGTATCGCAGAAAAGGCAGGACGGAAAAAGCTGGGGATGGAGCTTGGGTCTAATTCACCTGTCATCGTGCTGAATGATGCCGATCTCCACGATGCAGTAAGATCGACAGTTTCTGGCGCATTTGCTGCAGCCGGGCAAAACTGTATCGGCGTGCAGCGGGTATTCATTCAGGATGAGCTGTATGAGGATTTCACCGATTTATTTGTCGAGCGGACGAAGGAGCTTCAGACTGGAGATAAACTGTCTGAATGGACGGATATGGGACCGCTCATCCAAGAGTCGGAAGCAGAGCGGGTCGAGCAGTGGGTGAACGAAGCAGTAGCAGCAGGAGCGGTCATTCTGCAGGGCGGCAAACGAAACGGTGCCTTCTACGAGCCGACAGTGCTTGCTGACGTTCCGCACAGCTGCCGGGTCTATTATGAGGAGATATTCGGACCAGTCGTTATTCTTGAGAAGACGGCAGGGCTGCAGGAGGCGGTTGCAGCGGCAAATGACGTAGATTATGGTCTCCACGCCGGCATTTTCACTTCCAGTATTGACCATGCCTTTTATGCGGTTCATCACCTGCATGTCGGAGGCGTGATGGTAAACGACAGCAGTGACTACCGCATTGACGAAATGCCGTTTGGCGGTGTGAAGCAGTCTGGTTTAGGACGCGAAGGCGTCGCTCACGCCATTCAGGAAATGACGGAGCCGCGCGTCGTTTGTTTTAAGCTGACACAGCCATGGTCCGTGTAAATGCAGCAGGAAGAAGAAAAGCGCTTCAGGATCTACAAGTCCTGAGGCGCTTTTTATAAGTTGTCTGATAAACGAAAATAGTACGTTTCCAGAACTTCAGCTTTCGGCCTTTACACTGAAAAACCTTTTCAGTAAATTCGACGCTGGCGTGATTTTCTCATCATGAGCTCCGGCTGAGATTCTGATCCTGAGGTGCTTTTCGTTGTTCAGGCAGAGCCTTTCCACTTTTGAGCCATCGGATGCGTTCGTTTTTGTCGTTTAACTGTCAACAGGACGGAGCCTATTACGAGCGCCATACCTGCTCCCTGCCACACGGTAATCACTTCCCCGTAAACGAGCAGTCCGATGATAATCGCGACGACAGGTTCTACAGTCGACAGAATCGCAGCTCTTCCTGATTCAATCCAGCGGAGTCCAGCTGTATACAAAATGTAAGCAGCAACCGTCGCAAAAAGAGCGAGGCCGAGTCCGGAAAGGATGACGCCGCCGGTAAAGAGCTCTGCTTTCTCCCAAAGCCTGCTCGTCGGCAGCAGAAACAGACTTCCAAATACCATCGAATACGTCGTAATGGTCATGGCATGGTAGCGGCCGCTGACGTATTTTCCGAAGATGCTGTAAAGCGCATAAAAGAAGCCGGAAAGAACGCCAAATACAATCATCGTGCCAGACGTTGATAACGAACCTGCCGGAAGCAGGCCGACGGTAAACACACAGCCAAGCAGCATCAGGACCAGTGCTGCGCTTTTACGGGCCGTGAACGGTTCCTTAAAGGTCAAACGGGAAATGAGTGCGACAAACACCGGGCCCGTATAGAGTAAGACGACCGCCAGCGAAATGGAGGCTCCCTCAATTACAGAGAAAAAGAAGTAATTGAAAAACGCTATGCTGACGATGCCGGTCCCGACGAAGAAAGGAAGATCCTTCAGTTTTACATATAAAAGGCTTCTGTCATACACCGAAAGAAAGGCGAGCAGAAGTGCAGCAGAAAAGGAGAGGCGGATTCCGACTACCTCCCAAGGTGTAAAGCCTGCGGCGTTTAGTTCATTTACGAATAAACCGGTCGTGCCCCAGAGGGCAGCCCCGGCCATAACAAGTAAATAAGCGGTTTTGGAAGTCATTGGCATCCCTCCTGCACGCTCCTCATTTTAATACGCGCAAAGCAAAAAGAAAAGCCTTATGTTAAGGCGAAAACACCCCAGCTGAAAGGTGAAAAGACGAACAATATATAGTATAATAGAAGTAGCTTAAAACGGAGGCGATGTATCAGTGTCAAGGAGCAATAAAGAAATCAAGTCAGCATTTCAATCTGCCCGGGCATCCCTGGCAGTAGAGGGAATGACGCTTTCGGCTAAGCAGGAGGCTCTCGTGATGGACCAGCTTTCAGGAAGAATGAGTGAAGAAGCTTTCGTTGAGCGTGCCCTGGAACTTTCCCGTCATGAGTAAATACCGGTCAGGACCGTCTAGGTACTGTTATCCCGGAACAGAAACACTTCGCAATTATTTTCATATACGCCGGGAAGAACAGCTTCAGCGTCTCGATGCCATGTTAACGTCTAAACGTCTGGCAGAGCTATCATTGAAGCCACTTCAAGGCGGCTGGGATTTTGCCCATTTGTGCCGGATTCACGCTTGGATTTTTCAGGACTTGTATCCATTTGCCGGCAAGGTGCGCCAGGAGAATATCTCGAAGGACGGCTTCACGTTTGCTCAGGCAGCCCACATTGAGCAGAGTGCAGCTGCCCTTTTTTCTGCGCTTCAGCAGGAAAAATGGCAGAATATGGACCGTGAAACGCTGGCAAAGAAGCTTGCCTGGTATTTCGCAGAAATGAACGTGCTGCATCCATTTCGAGACGGAAACGGCCGCAGCATCCGTGAATTTATTCGGGCCCTTTCTTACGATGCAGGCTTTGAGCTGAACTGGGCGGAAGCCGATAAGTCAGAAGTGCTGGAAGCTTCGATCCGCTCGGTTACGGACCCGGTCCCGCTTGAAGATGTATTATACCGGCTGCTGAAACCGATGGGAAAATCGGCTGATGCAACCTGAGCCGCGGTGGAGATCATCCGCCGCTTTTTTTATGGAAGATAACGGCCGGACCTCATTTGACGCAGGGAGAGGCTGTTGAGAGCGAAAGGCAGAGGCCTTCAGCTCTAAAAACGCTGCAGTAGTTCGCGTACCGTTCTGAGTAAAATACGTTGCACGTTTTCCATCCCCTTTTTCCCGGGTATGAGGATAGGCAGAAAGGATATGCGAAAAAAGAAAAATCCTTGTCTATAGAGCGTAACGGACAGCTTCTTTACGGCGTCCAACTATGGTAGAATAGACAATTGGAAAACGCACAGAAAAGAAGCACCTGAATCGAATCGTATCAGTGCTGACCTGCAGAGAGGAAGTAATGCATCATGTACATAGATTTAGCACACGGGCGTCTGCACTATCATGAATCCGGCGAAGGCCGCCCTGTCATTTTACTGCACGGCTGGGGTGCAGAAGTGAAGACGATGATGCCGGTACATAAAGCGTTGGAGCCATTTTTTCACGTGTACACGCTGGATCTGCCAGGATTCGGTGAAAGCGACGAGCCTGATAAACCGTGGGACACCACGGACTACAGCCGTGCGCTTCGCGAGTTTATAGAGAAAACAGGCATTAAACAGCCGATTATCGCCGGCCACTCCCACGGCGGGAGAACGGCGATTCATTATGCAGCCGAATACGGCGATGTGCATAAGCTGATTTTAATTGATGCAGCGGGGATTAAGCCGAAACGGAAGCCCTCCTACTATGCCAAGGTATACTCTTACAAAACAGCGAAGCATTTGCTGAAGCTGCCTGGATTGAACCGCTACCGGGAGGACATTTTAAACAAAATGAAAGGACGTGTCGGCTCGGCGGACTATAAAAACGTGAGCGGCACGATGCAGCAGACGCTCGTGAAGGTCGTCAACGATGATTTTCAGCACTTGATGCCGTCCATTCAAGCGTCGACGCTGCTCATCTTTGGCGAGCAGGATACGGCGACCCCGGTCAGCCATGGTCAGCAGATGGAGAAGCTGATTCCGGATGCCGGGCTTGTGGTGTTAAAAAACGCCGGGCATTTCGCCTACCTCGATCAGCCGCAGCAGTTTAATGCGGTGCTTCATTCATTTTTAGAGAACGATAAAAGGAGCAGCTCATGATTTCAACTATTATTTTCTTTGTAGTCGTCCTGACAGCCTGGATTTTGCCTGTCACCTTGAAAGTAAAGCGCAGCGTACATATGCTGCAGCTGAATTCGTACAGGAATGAACGATACGCCAAATGGATGTCAGAAAACAGCAGCAAAGTTTACTCACCGGCTGAGATGCTCTATCTCGTTCCGGTTGTGATCCTGTTGTTTTCCAATTCAGACATTTTAATTTTAGCAGTTGCCTCTGCTGTATTCGTACTCGTGTTTGCGGCTTTTTATGCAGCACGCAAACCGGAAAAGAAAAAGCTCGTTTACACGCAGCGTGTGCAGCGTCTGTTCGGCGTCACGTATCTGATGTACGGGCTGATTGCAGCGGTTGCTACGGGGCTTGGAGCTTTTGTCAACATGGGCTTCGCCGTCGTCATTCTGCTCGTAACAGCCGTCTTCCCATTCAGTCTTGTGAAGCTTACCAACCTGATCAATGAGCCGATCGAGCGCAGCATCAACCAGCGGTTTGTGGATGATGCCAAGCGGCTGATTCAGTCTTCACCTGATTTGAAAGTAGTCGGGATCACCGGCAGCTACGGAAAGACAAGCGTGAAGCATTTTGTGGAGGCGATCCTGTCATCGAAGTACAACGTGTTGATGACACCGGAAAGCTACAACACTCGTCTTGGGGTAACCCGGACGATTAATGAACAGCTGAAGCCCTATCATGAAATTTTCATCGCAGAGATGGGGGCTAAGCAGACGGGAGATATTCAGGACGTCTGTGAAATCGTCAACCAGCAGTACGGTATTCTTACAGCGATCGGTCCGCAGCATCTGGATACGTTCAAAACACTCGATAATATAAAAAAGACGAAGCATGAAATCGTGGAAACACTGCCGGAAGGCGGCGTAGCAGTCTTGAATAAGGACGACGAAAACATCATGTCCTACGAGGCTAAAAATCCGGCCCGCCGCGTTTATTACGGCGTTGAGCGGACAGATGTAGACATTCATGCCGGAGATATTGGATACAGCTCAAAAGGGATGACGTTTACTGTCACCCTGAAAGATGGCACAACCGAGCACTTCCGCACACGGCTGCTCGGAAAACACAACATTTACAACGTGCTCGCAGCCATCGCGATCGGGCTGGAAATGGGCATGACCCTGCAGCAGATGACGGTGCCTGTCAAAAACCTGCCCCCAGTTAAACACCGGTTGGAGCTGAAGCCGGCGAACGGCAATATTACGATTATTGACGACAGCTTTAACTCCAACCCGGTCGGTTCCAAAATGGCCGTAGAAGTACTTGGGAAAATGGACGGCTTCCGCATGCTCGTAACACCGGGAATGATCGAGCTTGGCGATCAGGAGTATGAGCTGAATAAAACGCTCGCGCTGCATGCTGCCGAGAATTGCGATTACGTCATTCTCGTCGGTAAAAAGCAGACAAAGCCGCTTCAGGATGGTCTTGCTGAAGCGAACTATCCGGAATCGCAGTTTTATGTCGCAGCTGATTTAAATGACGCGATCCAGCACATGCATGAAAAGGCACAGGCAGATACGATCGTGCTGCTGGAAAACGATCTGCCGGACACTTTTAATGAATAGACGAAGATGGGGGATGCAAGGATGAAAACACGCGTAGCGGTTATATTCGGCGGCGTATCCGTCGAGCACGAAGTATCAGTTATCTCAGCCCTGCAGGCTATTCAAAACATGGATGAATCCAAATACGACATCACGCCGATCTACATTTCCAAAGATCGCGTCTGGTATACGGGAGATAACCTGCTCGATATTGAGAATTACAAGGATCTGAAAAAGCTGCTTCAGGACGCGCAGAACATGTCCTTGCAGCGGACTACAGACGGAAGGGTCATCGTGAATAAGGAGCCTCGTCCCCGCTTTGGGAAAGCAGAAATTGCTGAAATTGACGTGGCGTTCCCTGTCATTCATGGAACGTTCGGCGAAGACGGGGTGCTGCAAGGCTACCTGGAGCTTCTGAATCTGCCGTACGTCGGCTGTGATGTCATGAGTTCCGGATCAGGCATGGACAAAGTGCAGATGAAGCGGATCTACCGGGACGCCGGACTTCCTGTTCTTGATTTTGTCACGTTTTATTCGACCCAGTGGAACGAGGAAACGTCCGTCTGGCTGGAACGGATTGAATCAAGCATTCCGTATCCGGTGATCGTAAAGCCGGCAAACCTCGGGTCAAGCGTCGGCATCAGCAAAGCTGCCGACCGGGAAGAGCTTGAAGAAGCAGTCGACCTGGCTCAGCGGTTCGCACAAAAAATTGTCGTGGAACCAATGGTGCAGAACATGACGGAGGTAAACTGTTCCGTCGTCGGAGATACAGAACACGTCGAGTCTTCTGTGTGCGAGCAGGTGCTCGGGTCGGATGAATTTCTGTCGTATGAGGATAAATACGCTGGAAGCAGCTCGAAAAACGGCGGTGCCAGCAAGGGGATGGAATCGACGAACCGAATCATTCCTGCCGAAATCGGTGACAGCATGACCGCTGAAGTGAAGCGGCTTGCAGAGGAATCGTTCCGTACACTCGGAGCGAGCGGTGTTTCCCGGATCGACTTCATCATCGACAACGATCAGAAAAAAGTATACATCAATGAAATCAATACAATTCCCGGCTCCCTTTCCTTCTATTTATGGGAGCCGGCAGGAAAATCGTACCGCCAGCTGACCGATCAGCTGATCCAGCTCGCACTGAAGCGCGAGCGGGAACGCGGACGCCTCATGTTTTCCATCGATTCCAATCTGTTCTCTTTGCAGCAGGGCGGATCGAAAGGCAGCAAAGGCGGCTCGTCCAAACGATAAAAGTAAATCAGCTGAAACCGTCCGGTTCCCCGGGCGGTTTTTTCGAATTCTCGATCCTGTTGTTATGGCTGAATACCCTTGCATCTACTAACACTCGCTTTTCGGAGGGAACGTCCTCCGCTTTTCCTTTTTCAATGCGCCGGATTTTTACCTCGTTCTGATTCGCTCGAGAGCCGTTCACTTTGCTTCATCTGCTTTTCTTTTGATCAGGGTCGAAATCGGGTAAAGAAACACAGATACAGATAAAGGAGTGTTTGCATGAGAAAAGCGTGGGTCATGTCAGCCGTTGTGCTTCTTGCTGCCTGTCAGGGCGGGGAGGAGAACGATGTGACGATCAATGATGATACTGAAATCGAGAATGAGAACGGCAATGCAGCAGAAAATACCGAGCCGGAAAACAGCGAAATCGAAAATGATGAAAACAATGAGAATGAAGCCAATGAAGATAACGAAGCAGATGAGGAAGCAGAGACCGCCGGTGATGGCGCTGATCAAATATCCCTGCTCGGTACGGGTACAGAGGACTGGAACGTTGAAATCGTCGCAGACAACCTGGACAGCCCCTGGTCGATCGCTGTTTATGACGAAGAGAATTTTATGCTTACAAGCCGGGAAGGAGCGCTGCTGGACATTTCAGATGGCAGCGTAACGGAAGTAGAGCTTGATACATCGGATGCAATCGTACAGGAAGGAGAAGGAGGGCTGCTCGGATTTGTTCCGTCTGAATCTGATGACGACAGCGCCTTTATTTACTATACGTATGAGAGCGGCGGCGAGCTGTTGAATAAAATTGCGCAAATAGAACGCACCGGGGATAACTGGGAGGAGACAGAGGTCCTGCTGGACGAAATTGAAGGAGCCAGGACACATAACGGAGGCAGACTGGCGATCGGACCAGACGACATGCTTTACGCAACGACAGGGGATGCGGAAGTAACCGAATGGTCACAGGATCCGGACGTGCTTGCAGGAAGCATTCTGCGTATGACGCTTGAAGGCGAGGTCCCGGAGGATAATCCGATGGACGACTCCTACGTTTACAGCTACGGTCATCGAAATCCGCAAGGCCTGGCCTGGGCCGCAGATGACACGATGTACAGCTCGGAACACGGAGCGCAGGCGCTGGACGAAATCAACATCATTGAAGCCGGAAACAACTATGGCTGGCCTGTTATAGAAGGAGATGAAACGGAAGAAGGTATGGAAGAGCCGCTTCTTCATTCCGGAGACGATACGTGGGCACCATCCGGCACGGCGATGTGGCAGGAAGAAGAGCTTGTCATGACGGGGCTCAGGGGGCAGAGCCTGTATGTCCTGAATGAGGAAAGCGAAGAAGTGGAAGTCGTATTCGACGGGGAAGGAAGGCTGCGCGATGTTCTTTATCACGACGGCGCCTTATACGTGCTGACAAACAATACCGACGGCCGGGGCGACCCGGCAGAGGATGATGATCGTCTGCTGCGGCTGACACCCGGGCAGTAAAGGTACGAGTGAGCTGCAAGCTGCCTCACTTATACCCGACGAAGAGCCGTGCATAACGGCTCTTTTTTTATGAAATAAAAAGCACAATCATAGAATGTTTCATATTTTGAGTCGAAGTGCTTAAAGGAGTTTGGGACAATCCTATTGAACAGGTCCCTTGTTCCTGCTAAAATTTAGAAAGACGAAAAACAGGAGGTCCTCATGCTGTCAACCGTTCAGAAGCAGGTCGTGCAGCAGCTGCAGCTTGCTCATTCAAAAAAAGGGCTGATGGCTGTGTTTCAAGCTTACATCGATGCTACATTCCCGGCCGGAGAGCCGGTTCTCACTGCTCCCCTGCATCAAAGCGCTCCGCTTCACTCTGACGCCTATTTTTATCGAACCGCCCTGGACGACCATCCATCCGGCAAGCCTGCGGTTGTGCAGGTGAAAGACCGGACTGGGGACGACACACGATTTCAGATCATCCCGCTCTACGAACCGGACGGGACCAGGTGGGAGGTGTTGACCCGTTCAACGAGCTGGTATCCGGTCGTTCGTTGGAAGCAGTATCAGCTGCAGCAAATGGCCGATGTTTTTTTTCTGAGAATGCAGGCTGTAGAGGATCGGGAACGAGCCGTAAAAAAGGCAGAGGATGCAGCCTTGATTCGAGCATCCCAGGCGGTACACGATACGATTTCACAAAAGCTGTTCTTCTTATCGGCGCTCCTGTTTCAACTGAAGCTGCAGGAGCAGCCGGATACAGCAACGATGGAAAAGCGGCTGCAGGAGCTGCAAAAGGAGGCGCGGGATCTCATCGCTGATCTGCGCGGTGATAAGGAACGGCTCGACCCCGCACTGCTGCTGAAGCAGACGCTTGAAACGATCTGCGCAGATCAGCAGCTGATGCCCGTTTTTTCGGCAGAGGGAACAGCGGTGCGGGAACGTCCGGAAATCAAGGAAGCTGTTTTTTACATAGGAGAAGAACTCATGGCCAACGCGGCAAAGCACAGCGGAGCTGGCACGCTGCACGTTACGGTGACAGTAAACCCGGTGCAGTGGGAGCTTGTTGTGCGGGATGATGGACGAGGGATACGCAACCGGGACGGAGCCGGATACGGGCTAACCGGAATTCGGCAGAGACTCGAGAAGCTCGGTGGAACGCTGAAGCTGGAACATCACGACGGCACCGCAGCTTTTGTAACCATACCAAGAAGAGGGGGGACCTGGCATGTGCAGACTGCTTTTAGCGGATGACCATCAGGTTGTACGGGACGGAATGAAGATGATTGTGGAGTCCAGAGAGGGATTTACAACAGTCGGAGAAGCGGCTGACGGCGCCGAGCTTTTAGAAAAGGCGCTGATTGTTAAGCCGGATGTGATTTTATCTGATTTAAAAATGCCGGGTCCTTCTGTCATTGACAATGCCTTAAAACTAAAGGCAGCCCTCCCCGACGTGAAGCTGATCGTGCTGACCGCTTATGATGAACAGGGCGATGTGTCCCGTGCCATGCAGAATCAGATTGACGGCTACATTATGAAGGATACGCCGCCGGATCGGATTTTATCGACAGTGGAAATGGTGCTCAACGGCTTTACCTGCTTTCAGCCGCAGGTAGAGAAGCTGCAGGAAACAGAAACTCTCTCGTTTACACCGAGAGAGAAAGAAGTGTTTGCCTGTATTGTAGAAAATTATTCCAATCAGGAAATAGCAGAAAAGCTGTTTGTCTCTGAAACGACAGTGAAAAGCCACGTCAGGCAAGTGCTGAAAAAGACCGGCCAGCCGAATCGCTCTCAGGCCGTTCTTCACGTATTGAAGCACAACCTGATCGATTTTGACCGGCTGAGAGAGAATGCCGGATGATTCGAAAAGCAAATGAAGAGCTGCGTTTGAAAATTATCTTCTGGGGAGCCTTGCTTGTCACAATCGCGTCAGGGCTCATTGCAGCAGAGAGGCTGTTTACGGAGACTCGTGACGTTTCCGGACGGGAGCTTCTGCTCGTTACCGGTCTTTCCTGGGGAGCAGCCCTGCTATACCGCTCTGCAGCACGTACAGCCTGGTCTGTTTATTTTTATCCCGCTGTTCTGCTCAGCTACTTTAAACTGATTATGCATCTGGAGCCGTTTCCGGACCATGCAGTATGGGTTTACCTGCCGTTATTTCCGCTTATCGCGGCACTTGGATTAACGGCCCGGCCGTTCTGGATCTGGACTTCTGTGTATGCAGTCTTTTACGGCCTCTATGCTTTTTATGAAGCACCGGCTGTTTTAGGCGGTCACGCCGCCTACTTGGTTTTGTTTCTGATCAGCACCGTGCTTGGCCGCATTATCGTACATAAGATGGACTGCCTGCAGGATCGCTTTCGGGAATCGGTTATTTCTGAGAAAAACACGTTCGTACTGGCATTGTTTGAGAATTTGATTCCGACTGTTGAGCAGCGGACACAGGTGCCGAGGTCGGAAATCAGACAAATGGCGCTGATGCTGCATGGCATGCAGACGAAGGAAACGCCGCTGCAGTGGTGGGAAGCAGATTTCATTGCACATGCCCACTATGCGAGCAGGCTTGCACTGCCGGATTACCTGTATGAAAAAAAGGGTGCGCTCTCCGATCAGGAGCAGCTTGTCGTGCAGGAACACGTCCACTTTGCCGTGGATATGATGCCGGCAGAAGAGCGGATGCAGAATGTGCGTGCCGTACTGCTTCAGCACCATGAACGAATTGACGGCAGCGGATACCCGCATGCGCTGACAGAAAGGGAAATAGATGAGCGTGCTCAGATGCTCGGATTGATTGAAACCTATCTGTCCATGCGAAACGGGCGTGCCTACCGCGCTCCGATGACAGAAGCAGACGCTGTCCGGACCGTTTGCAAAGAGTTAGACGGCAAACTAAACGGCCGACTGCTCCGCACCTTTCAAGAGAACATGAAGAAGCAAGCCTCTGCCTGAAATTAGGCAGAGGCTTTTTTTACGGCTGCTCATCCTGAAGGAGGAGGAAAAGTTCATGCTGAAAGGTCGTTTAAATACTACCCGGGAAGAATAGGAAAAAATTCCCGATTATCATATTCTATAAACAGAACATCACACAACAGCGGGGAGGTGCACAACATGAAGCAGATAGGCAGTTGGATTGTAACAGCTGGAATTCTGGCAGCAGTAATACTAGCGTGGCCGTTCTACATACTGAACGACGATCGAAGCAACCTGTCGTTATTCGGCTATCAGACGCTTACCGTGCTATCAAACAGCATGGAGCCGGAATTTACGACCCAGGATATGATCATTATCGGCGAACAGGAGCAGTATGCGGAAGGTGATATTATCACCGTCAACACCGGATCGGAGCTCGTGACGCACCGGATTGTGGAAACCGTTCCGGAAGGCTTTCACACGATGGGCGATGCAAATGCCACCGTGGATTCCACACTGGCCGAGCCGGGGATGATCGAAGGCGGACATGTTCTGACCATTCCATACGCAGGATTTGTCGTCCATTTCATCACATCACTGCCAGGGTTCCTGCTTCTGATCGTGCTGCCTGTCACCGCTGTCGTGACGATGAGTTTGATGAAGCGGCTCAGCCGCTCAGCTAAAAAGGATGACAATCCGGAAGGAGCCTCATCCACCTAAAAAAACAATACTAGGGGGAAACGAACGTGAACAAAGTACAAAAAGGTCTGATCGGCACAGCCGTCACCGCAACCGTCGTAGCAGCAGTAGGATTTGGGACATATTCAGCTTTTGATGATGAGAGCGCTATTGGTGAGGACTTGAACCTGGAAAACTCTACAGCTGTGATCGACGCAGGAATTTATGACTCAGAAGGTGAGCTTGTAGCTAACGGAGAAGGCGGAGCGATTCAGCTGTTTACTGATGAAGATGGATTGGATCTTCTGCCAGGTGAAGAGTGGGCTTCAGAAACATTCACCATTAGAAATGATGGGACACGTGCGTTTGACATGACTCATGATGCGCAAACTACCAAGGGTACGAGGTTTTTGTTTGATAGCACAATGTTTGATAGATGGGCAGACCGAGATAATGACATTTTCGATCATTTATATATTCAAGTAGATTATGAATTCTCAAACGGTCTTAAAGAACAGGTTAAGGGACCATTTACAAGCTCAATATTAGATAATGTTTTATCTAAAGGTCAAGCTCAACGAAATGGGGACAATCCCCTTTATGAAAACCCAACGCTGCTTCCAGAAGAAGAAATTGAAATCAGCCTTTCCATCGGTCTAGATGAAGATGCAGGGAATGAATTTCAAGGTCAGCAGTTTGCTGCAGGATTCCACCTGGAAGTTGAACAGAACAACGAAGCGGACCGTAACTAATATCCATACAGGGCTGTCTCTTTTGGAGGCAGCCTGTTTGATGCAAAGGGGGCAGGCTAGATGAAAATGGTGGCGGCAGCGGTGCTGCTGATTGTAATGATTGCCTCAGCAATTCCGGCTGCTGCAGGCGGTTTTTCTGATTCCTCCTCGACTGCTCTGGGCGGTTTTACGACGGCTTCGTCTGAGGATATCCTCCAAATTGATGTAGAAGAGACGGTATACGAGGAAGACGGTTCAGCTGTCGTTCACGTACTCGTGAAAAACGTCAGTCACGCTTCCGTGCCGGTATCGATTGACGGCGAGAGCGTGCATGCAGAGCCTGGTGAAACGATCGAAACGCTGTTCTCATTTGAAGCGGTGGATAGAACGGAACCGATCGAACAAACCGTAACGATCAAAGCGTTTGATTCGTTCGTGGAAGAGACCGTTTCCTTCACAGTGAAAGCATTTGAGGAGCCGGAAGAGAAAGAGCGCGGTAAATCAGAGGAAAAGAAGCCGGATCATGCTGGCGGAGATCGAGGCCGCGAGAAGCGAGAAGAAAACAGTCACCGTCACGGCGAGGATGAACCGAAAGAAGATGAAGAAGCGTTAGAAGAAAAAGCAGACAAAGAAGACGATCAAGAAGAGGCAGCAGCGAAAGAGACTGACTCCAAAGAAAAAGAAGAGACGAAAACGAAGGATGAAACAAAGCCGGAAGCGGAGAGCGAAACAACTTCCGACTCTGACAAACCATCTGATGAAGAGGAATCCAATGAGCAAGTGGAGGAGGAAGAACCGAAAGAAAAAGCCTCCGATGAACACGAAGAAGAGCTTTCTGATGAAGAAGAGGAAGCCGAAGAAGACGTATAGTGCTGCCCGAGCAGAACGCGAAGGCCCTTGGTTAGTATCCATTGCTGATCAAGGGTCTTTCTGTTTAGCTGCGCAGGCCCTCCCCTTCTATCTGGGAAATACTCTCCAGTTCTGCTATGCTGATAGAAAGCGGAAAGGGGGAGCCCGGATGTACATAGAACAGCTGAATGAAACGCATGCACCGATGCTGGCAGAGGTTATGCACACAGTGGAACAAGAAGCAGATTTCATGATGATGGCTCCGGGAGAGCGAAACGTGACGCCGATAAAAATAGCAGAGCAGCTTAAGCGAATGGAAAAACAGGCCTCCTCAGCTGTGTTTGCTGCAGCAGGAAATGATCAGTTTGCTGGCTATGGCTTCGTTTTCGGCAGCAGCACGGAGAGAACGAAACACCGTGCTTATCTTGTCATGGGTGTAAGAAAAAGCAGTCAGGGGCAGGGGATTGGTTCCCGTCTCCTGGAGCATATGATCAGCTGGTGCGGTGAAAACGGCGTCATGCGGATCGAGTTGACGACCGTCTGCCGGAATAAAGAGGCGGTCAGGCTATATGAAAAGTTCGGTTTCCAGGTGGAAGGAAAGAAGCAAGCTTCTCTCATCATTAATGATAAACCGGAGGACGAATATATGATGGCCCGGGTGGAAGATGAGGAAAGGAGCGAATGCGAATGATTCTGTGGCCTAGATTTCAACAAGGAGATCCGATTGCTGTCACTGCTCCATCATCCGGCGTCCCGGAGGAGCTGCATCATTTACTGACAGATACGAAAAACCGGCAGGAACAGCGCGGTTTTCCAGTGACGATTTATCCGACCGCCTGGAAGCAGAAAAAATCGGTGTCTGCCCCGGCAGAGGAACGGGCAGCCGAGTTTAACCGAATTATGAAGGATGAGTCACCGAAAGCGATTATTCCCCCGTGGGGAGGAGAAAGGCTGCTCGAAATGCTTCCGCTGCTGGACTATTCTGCTCCAATCCCAAAGTGGATACTGGGCTATTCGGATACGAGCGCGCTCTTGTTTGCCTGGACGATCAAAACAGGGATCGCAACGGCACACGGAACGAACATCGTCGATATAAGAGGGGCTGAGATGGATCCGGTCACAGCAGCGTGGGAAAAGGTGCTCGCCTGGGAAGGCGGAAAGACGATTACTCAGAGCAGCTCGGAGCTTTATCAGCCTGAATGGAAGTTTGATGAGGTTTCAGACGTTGTGTTTCATTTAACGGAGCCGACAGAGTGGAAAACGGTGAGCGGCAAGCCTGAAAGAGTGGAAGGAAGGTTACTCGGAGGCTGTATCGATGTGATTACCCACCTTGTTGGCACGCCTTATGGAAAGGTACGGGAATTCCAGCGGAACAAGCTGCATGACGAGCCGATCCTCTGGTATTTTGAAAACTGCGACATGAATCCGAATGAAATGAAGCGCTGCTTAAAGCAGATGGAGTATGCTGGCTGGTTTGAAAACAGCGCCGGCTTTCTATTTGGCAGAAGTGCAGCCGTTTCCGAGGCCGACGGATATACCGCTGTCGACGTGTATCAGGACCTTGCACAAGACACCGGCCTGCCAGTTATCTATGATATCGACTGCGGACACGTACCGCCGCAGTTGACATTTGTCAATGGAGCCTGGGCAGCTGCTGCCTGCAGCAATGGAAAGGGTACACTGACAATGCAGGTTCCCGAGGAGGCAGACGATGCTGAAGCATAAAGCAGAGCTGATCCGCTTTTTAGGCTCAGACAGCTGGCTGATGGAGCTGCTGGAGGCAGTAGAATCAGAAAACCTTCCGGATGCCTGGGTCTGTGCAGGCGTGATCCGCAGACTCGTCTGGGACAGGCAGACCGGGCGTCATACGACGGACAAGCTGGATGACGTGGATGTCGTCTGCTTTGATGCATCCGATGTGTCAGAAGAATGGGAAAAAGCTGCTGAACAACGTCTGCGGCTCAGGCTTCCGCAAGTGCCATGGTCGGTTAAAAACCAGGCGCGGATGCATCACAAGAACGGTCTTCCGCCGTTTCGATCGACGCTCGACGGTGTCGCCTCCTTTCCAGAAACGTGCACAGCTGTCGCGGCAAGGCTCGAACACGGACGGCTTCGACTGGCTGCGCCCTACGGGGTTGAAGCACTGCTGAACATGACCATCACCCCGACACCTTTGTATCGAAGCGGAGCGAAGCATCATATATACCGCACGAGGCTGCGGGAGAAAAACTGGAAATCAGAGTGGCCGGAGGTGAGAGAATGATGCAGGCTGTTTTATTTGATCTGGATGGCACACTGCATGACCGGCAAAGAACCCTGCGGCACTTTCTGCAGTGGCAGTATGAGAAGCATGCGTCCAGTTGGGGAACATTTTCGAAAGAGACCTTTATGCAGCAGTTCGAAGCATATGATCAAGGCGGAATGGTCTGGAAGGATCAAGTATACCGGCAGCTGAAAGAAGAGCTGCATGTTTCGGAGCATCCTGACGAGCTTCTGGAAGAGTACGTTGAGCATGTCGCAGATCACGCTGTTTGGATGGAGGGTGCACAAGAAGCACTGGCAGCCTGCAGACATAAAGGGTTAAAAACCGGCTTGATTACGAACGGAAGAAGCACCTTGCAGCGTCATGTAATTGGCGCGCTTCAGCTGGAGCAGAAAATGGATGTGATACTCATCTCCGAGGAAGAGGATATCCGCAAGCCAGAAGCCGACATCTTTCTCCGGGCTGCGGACCAGCTGCAGCTGGAGCCGGAAGCATGCTTGTTTGTAGGAGATTCTCTTGAAACAGATGCAAAAGGGGCGGCGTCTGCCGGGATGAGAAGCCTTTGGCTGCATGGGGAAATGAACTGCGGAGCACGGGTGCTGCCTGCTTATGAACAGCTTATCTCATATTTGGAGGAGGAAATGTGATGATTTTATCCGGCAAGGAAGTAAAACGACGCGTGGAAAACGGCGAGATGGGTATTACGCCGCTCGTGGACGAACAAATACAGCCCGCTTCGATCGATATGCATCTCGGCACGCACTTTTCAGCCATCGAGGAGCACGAACAGCAGCTTATTTCACTGGAAGCGCCGGCGAAAACGAGAGATATTTATACAGAAGACCGAATCGTTCTGCCGCCGCAGTCCTTTCTGCTTGCGACTACAAAAGAAACGATCCGGCTTCCTGCGGACGTGACAGCATTTGTAGAGGGACGCAGTTCCATCGGCCGGCTCGGCTTATTCATTCAAAATGCAGGCTGGGTCGATCCCGGCTTTCAAGGACAGATTACGCTGGAATTATTCAATGCGAACCGGCTTCCGATCGAACTGATCCCGGGACGCAGGCTGTGCCAGCTTGTCTTTGCTGAAGTCACTCCCGGAGCTGAACCGTACAGCGGCAAATACGTGAACCAAAAAGGTGCCGTTGCCAGCCGCGTTTATGACGACAGCGAAAATATTACTTAAGCTTTTTAAACAAGTCAAAAATGCTGAAGGACGTTTTTTTGTAAACTTTGTTGTAAACGGCTTTCTTTGGGTTTTTCACGTAGCCCATGCCCTTTTTGCCATATCCGGGAGTGACGGCTTTTTTGACGGTCCGCTTCGCTCGTCCGGTCGTTCGCGCCTTTAATGAACGTTTCAGACTTGGTTTTCGCACACCAAACTTCACAGGAAGGCCCCCTTTTAGTCGTTATAACTGGAAAATGATACCTTATCCCATAGTTTAACATAGTTACAGTCGTCTTGAAACGAAAGCCGGGAGGTGTGTAATGGATATTCAGCGTGTCACGACAGCGAGTCAGCTGACTGCCTGCGCAGAACTTGCCGCAGCTTTATATAAACATGAATCTGCAGAAGCCATGCTGGCTGAGTTTCAATCGCTTCCCACGACGAACAGTTTGTTCCTGGCAAGATCTGCTTCTGATGCAGCCGGTTTTATTCACTTGTCGCTTCGGCAAGACTATGTGGAGGGGACAGCTTCGAGTCCGGTTCTTTATTTAGAAGGAATTTATGTAAAAGAGGCGTACCGTTTTTCCGGTACGGCCTCTGCCCTGCTCAAAGCCGGTGAAAGCTGGGGCAGATCGCAGGGCTGCAAGGAAATGGGATCAGACACGGTGCTTACGAATGAAAGTGGTGCTGCTTTTCATGAGAAGGCTGGATTCACAGAAGTGAACCGAATCATCTGCTTTGCAAAGCGGCTGGACAGCTGAGGTGTTCGGCTGCCATCCAGAGGATAAATCCTGGTGCCGGGTGGAGATCCAACTTACGCAGAATCAACAGGGCTTCAACCAGAAGTTCCTGACGGACATCTTCACGGATCGTATTCTGGCAATAGTGGAGCTGCTGTTCGATCAGCGGCAGAAGCAGCTCGATCGCCTCTTCTTCGGCTTCACGGCTGCCGGTCTGTATATCATATAATTGCTGTTTCCACATGTTGCTTCCTCCTTTCAATCCGAACGAAGCCGTTTTAGAGCAGCATGGTGTGAGGCGGAAACGGCCTGCTGCGTGATGCCGAGCCTGCGGCCTGCCTCATGCAGAAGCAGGTCTTCTTCATAAAGCAGACGAAGAACGTCGAGCTGCCGCTTCGTCAGTCGTTTTGCGGCGTCCTCCGGAAGGCTGAAGCCGGGATCAGGTACAAGCTCCGGCTTTGGCTCCGGCACGTCTGCAGAAGGAATGGACCGCTGCTGCAGGCGGCGATGCTCCTGGTCGGCGCGAATGGCCTTCCAGTAAAGGCTTGTTCTCATATAGCGGAGAAACTGCCGGTTTTCAACATGGATACGAAAGGCGTGATCCAGCGCGGCTTTATGAAGAAACAGATCGGAGCATACGCCGAGATAAAACTGCTCCCGCTGCTTTGAGTCCCTTAGAAAGGAAGCAGTAAGTCCGTGGCGGAACAAGCCGGGTAATGCTGTTCGTATACGGCCAAGCTCCCGGCAGCCGCCGGGAATTCGGCAGTAAGGGCATCGATAAGTCATTGTCTCAGCCTCCTTTCATAGAATAGAAAGACAATATATGTTCGATTATACAACTAAAAAGCGAACATTAGTTCGTATTTACCCATTTTACATGAGAAAGTCCTTTTCTGCGATCATCATTTGTATCGAGGGTTCCTTTTCGTCTTTCCTTTTGATAAGAAAGGAGATGAGGGTACCGTGACAGAATGGACGATTTTTGCTGAAAATGTCGGACTGCCGGGCCTTATAATGATTTATATCCTGGCAAGGTTTGAACGAAAGCTTGATAGACTGACAAAGGAAGTTCGCAGACAAGGCATATCTGCGAAAGATAAATAAGGAGGCGGTTAGATGAGCGTAGAAGAGCATAAAAAGCAGGCACCGAACGTGGCGGCGGTGATGATCGTCACAGTGAGCGATACGAGAACAGAGGCAGACGATAAAAGCGGAAAGCTGATTCGTGAGCTGCTTGAGCAGGACGGTCACCAGATTGTGGCTAAACGGATTGTGCCGGATGAGAAGAAGCAGATTCAAGAAGCCGTACAAGCAGGGATGAAGGAGAAGGCGGTTGAAGCAGTTATCATCAATGGCGGAACGGGGATCGCAGCGAGAGATGTGACGATCGAAGCCGTAGAACCGTTGTTTGACAAAGAAATTCCCGGATTTGGAGAGATTTTTCGCATGCTGAGCTATACGGATGATATAGGTTCTGCAGCTATCATGAGCCGCGCAGCTGCCGGTACCGCAGAGGGAACCGCAGTTTTCGCCGTACCAGGCTCGAGCGGAGCGGTGAAGCTTGCGATGACCAGGCTCATTTGTCCGGAGCTCACTCACGTTATCCGGGAGCTGCGAAAGGACCGCCCGTCATGAAAAACGTTCTTCTTTTTGACTTTGATGGCACGCTCGCCGATTCCCTGCCGCTCTGTCTCGATGCATTTGAACATGCATTTGCTGAAGCTGGTGTCTTCCTTACACGAGAACAGATTCAGGAGCTGCTCGGACCTCCCGAGACCGACGTTATCCGGACACAAACGTCCGATCCTCGGGCAGTCGATGCGTTTTATTCATTCTACGAACAGCGCCTGGATCAAATTAAAGCACTGCCCGGACTAAAGGATAAGCTGCAGCAGCTGATACAAGACGGTTTCCAGCTCGGCATCATCAGCGGAAAAGCATCCAGAAGCCTTACAGTGTCAATGGAGCACCTGCAGATTGCCGACTGCTTTGCATTTACCGCAGCCGGAGATGTTTATACGCCCAAGCCGGATCCGGAAGCGCTGCAAGCTGCTGCGAAACAGTTCGGTGCGGAAATCGGCCAGCTGCTGATGATTGGCGATACGGATGCGGATATCGGAGCGGCTGCGGCGGCGGGTGCGACAGGAGCGGCCGTGGACTGGTTTCCGGATTATGAGCCAGAGCCCCTCAAGCAGCAGCCGGACGTCGTGTTTCACTCTTGGGATGATCTGATAACATATGTCACTCGAAACCGATAAATCGGAAGGCACAGCTGATGCAGCTGTGCTTTTCTAATTCACATAATACGAACGTTTGTTCTTGTAATGAGGCGGGAAATACGATATAGTAAAAGCAGGAGGAATGACACATGAAAAAGATGGAACCAGATGTCGTTCATATTGGAGCTTGTTTATTGAAAAGCCGCGCGTTCTCTGTACCGGTGACAGTAAAGTTGACTGATGGAGAACGCATTTGCGGAGTTGTGGAAACAGTGGATCGAAGCAGTGCGGTTTTTTATATGAATGGGAGAAGGCTGAAGCTGTGGGAAATGACAGGCGTTGAGGAGGGATAACATGAAAAATCAGCATGTGAATCAGCACTGCCGCTATTGTGAAGGGAATCTGCTTCTCCATAGAAAGCGATTTTACTGCCCGTTTTGCAAAATGTATGCTTCCAGGGCAGCAAGGGAAGTCAAACAGGTCAGGCCGGTTCGGATGATGGAGACACATTTGACGAAGCCGACTCCGGAACTGATGAAAAGAAGCACGTATGAACTGCTTCAGCTG
Source organism: Bacillus daqingensis (assembly GCF_042654445.1). Classification (NCBI taxonomy): domain Bacteria; kingdom Bacillati; phylum Bacillota; class Bacilli; order Caryophanales; family Bacillaceae; genus Bacillus; species Bacillus daqingensis. The sequence continues at coordinate 520,094 of NZ_JBHSGK010000013.1, read as the reverse complement.
CTGGCCCTCTCCAGAAGAGAGCTTGCGGATATGGGGAGGGTGCTTGAGCAGATCATCCGCCTGCAGGAACAGACGGAGCTGCCCGAAACAACCGTCCGTACAGCAGTAAGAGAAGAACAGAAGATGGCGCGAAAAGTGAAGGCAATTGAAACATTGCTGAAACAGCGACTCGATTTTGTACCAGGCATTGTGACAGAAGAAATGCTTCAACGCTACGAAGAACGAATTTATGATGAAGACGCTGCTGCTGCGCTCTTATAAAAAAGCCTTCTAACAAAAGGATTTAGAACTAGTCTATTCGGCTTTCATGATTCGATCGTCATGTAATTATGCAGGACATGCTTCTATAGTTTGCATGTTCAGCTGGTGTAGGCAGTCTATCCCAAGGCCTTTTGAATGATTTTTACGGCTTTTTTGAAATATCGGGAGCAAATTCGACACTTTGCGACAGGAATTCCAATGGAAGCAGGAGCAAAAACAGTAAAAAGTTTCTAATTTATCTGAAGTGTCTAAATTTTAGGGTAGCGAAAGATGTCTGCATCCTCCTATAATTAAGAACTAGAAGGACTATCATTCAGCTTGCTGCGCCCGGGCCGCTGCTGAAGCAGTTCTCATCTTGAAGGAGGATGATGCAACGTGAAGAAAAAGATCCTGTTAACCTCGATTCTGGCTGGAGGCATGCTTACGGCAGCGACCGCAGCCTATGCACATGATGCGATGGAAGAGGAAGGTATCAATAAAGAGGAACGAGCTCCTTTTGATCATGACGCGATTGAACAGCTAGGTGAGCCTGAGCTTTCAGGCGGCAAGAACCTGAAGAACCTGCATGAGGTTGCGGCAGAGCAGATTGCTGAGATCGATGGTGTTCAAAACAATACGGCAGACGTATATGCGCACCAGGGATTTGCTTATTTAGGTACACATACTGCCAACGGTGCGAATGGCGGAGTGCGTATTTTCGATCTGCAAAATCCTGCTAACCCGCAAGAAATTGGGCAGATTGCAGCTGATATACCTCACACATGGCAGGAAAAAGTAATCGTGAAACGAGTAAACACACCTGATTTTAAAGGAGATCTTGCAGTTGTCAGTCTGCAGCAGACCTCACGTAACAATGCAAATCGCCCTGACAGCGTCGGCGGCGCGCTGCTTTATGATGTTACTGATCCGTACAATCCTGAACGTCTCGGGTTTTACGAGCTCGACCGCGCCATCACCGGCACGCATGAGCTGTATTTGACGACACAGGGAAATCAGGCGCTCATGCTGCTCTCAAATCCTTACGCCGATTATTACACGAATGGGGCGGAAAAGGATTTTCAGATCATTGATGTGAGCAATCCTGCTGAGCCGGAAAAGCTGTGGGAATTTGATCCGCGCATGCTGCCGGAAGTAGACGAATCGTTCAACGGCTATCACTGGGATGCTCCGGATGGGCACACACGTCCGGTCTTTAATCACAGTGTGATTACTGACAACAACGGTCAGTATGCGTATGTCTCCATGTGGGATCTTGGAACGGTCATTTTTGATATCCGCAACCCGGAAGAGCCGGTGTATCTGGGAAGAACGGAATATGCCGATAATCAAAAGGGGGCTGCACACTCTGCAGCGGTTGCAAGAGGAGGCAACATTCTGATTGAGACCCGGGAAATTGCCAACCCGCACGGTGAAGGATTTGAGGATGCATATGGATATACACGTATCTTTGATATCTCGGATAAATCCAACCCGGAGCTGCTGAGTGAATTTACAACAGAGCTGACGTTCGATTTCGTCGGAACAACGTTTGCCAACACGGTTCATGATCCAAAGGTGCACGGCAATACCTTATATTTATCGTATTATGCAGGCGGGGTCATCGCAGTAGACATTACGAATCCATCAGAACCGAAGGAAATTGCACGCTACACACCTGATGAATCAAACGTCTGGGGCGTTTTCGTTGATCGAAACTATGTGCTAGCTTCCGATATGGGACAGGGACTGAAGGTTCTTCAAAAAAATAACGGAAATGGAAATCCAGGAAACGCGCAGCGTCAAAATTAAATATCAACAAGATACTTAGCCGGTCTTCGAGGAAGACCGGCTTGTACCTGTTGAGAAATGCGAAATCCTGTCACCGTAAAAAGATCATCAACTGATGAAATTCTGCAACATTCTGAATTTTATAATAACATTTGTTGAATGTATGATAAACTGTTCATAGAAAAGGAGGGAGCTTATGGAAAAAAGGTGGGAAACAGAAGTCCGCGATCTGATCGAGCACACGAATTACAATCCCGATAACTGGATGAGGGAGGAGGTCCGTGATAAAGAGAAAGCGGCCGAACTGCTGATGGAAGCGGAAGGCTATGTACCAAAGGATGGAAAAACGGCACTTCTCTGTGCTTCACTGCTGAGAATAAGCGGACGGGCAGAAGAGGCACTCCCGCTTTTTCATGAGCTCCTCGGAGAAGCAAGACGGCAAGCCTGTCCGAGAAAAGAAAGTGCCGCACTCATTCGGCTTGGCGAGGCGATGAAGTACAGCGGAACGCACGTTGGTGCTGTAACTTGCTTCAAGCAAGCACTCTCGTTAAAACGGCTGGCCCCTGAGTACGAGGATTTTGCCTGGCAGCACCTCGGCAAGGTTCAGTGGGAAATGGGGGATACAAAGTCGGCTGAGGAGAGCTTGGAGCAGGCCCTTCGTCTCCGGCGGCGAAAAAAGGATGAAAGTCTTATTACTTCAACACTCGAGGCACTTTGTGCACTTAGAAATGATATGTGGTCTCAGGAGGCATAACGCACAAAAAAGGTCGCTCCGAATAAACGGAGCGACCTTTTTTCTTTCCGTTACTCTTGTTCGTAGCTGACCATTTCTGCGTCCGGGTCTTCCGTTTCCTTGCGCAGCGTTTCTTCAACAAACGCGCGGTCGTTAAACTTGTTTTCTGGAATTTCTGTTACAATAACTCCCGGAATAGGGGTGTCGGTAATCTGACCGTCTACTTGCTTACTAGCTTTATAATCAATTTTTACTCTCATTTGCTTCACTCCTTCAACAGCCTTTATAAAAGTCTGATTACCGTTGGCTTCATCTTCTAAACATCTGATTATGAAGCCGCCTGCTGAGCGGTTTCTTTTTCCATACGGGTATATGTCCTTTTGGAAAGCCAGACACCAACCTCATACAAACCGACAAGCGGCAGGATCAATAGCAAATCGGAAATAAAGTCGGGCGGGGTAATCACGACAGAAATAACAATCAGACCGAAATAGGCGTACCGCCTCGATTTTCGAAGCGTATCAGGCGTGAGCAAGCCAAGAGAAGTAAGGAACATAATAACCAGCGGAAGCTCAAAAATGAACCCGAGCGGGAGTGTTGACATCAGCAGGAAATGAAAGTATTCCCGGGCGGTGATCATCATATCAAAATGAATGCCGCCTACGGCCATCAGAAACTGATAGGCTACCGGAAATACAACGTAATAGCCAAACGCCAAACCGACGATAAAACATCCAAAAACAGCTGGAATGTATCCAAGCGTGAGCTTGGCTTCCCGTTCAGTCAGGGCAGGCTTTACGAAACGCCATACTTCAAACGTCACGTAAGGAATAGACAAACCGGCAGAAATGCTTAAAGCAACGATAAAATAAATACCGAGCACGTCCATTGGCCCGAGCATCACGAGTCTGCCATCGACAATTAATTGAGGAATAAGCTGATGTACGAAAACGAGTGTACCGACGAGCATGACAAGAAAAAAAATCACACAGCGGATGATCGTGCTTCGCAAGGCGGTATAGTGTTCGATCGCAGACTGCCGTTCCAGCTCTTCAACCGATTTAGGCCCCGGCATCTTTTTTCCTGCTTTCCTCCGTTTCAGAAGTTGATTTCTTTTCCTCCTCTTCCGGATCGTCGCTGATGATTTCTCTTGTTGATTTTTTAAACTCGTGCAGCGTTTTACCAAATGCAGAGCCAATTTCCGGCAGCTTTTTTGGTCCGAAAATAATCAGCGCAATAATCAGGATCAGAATCAATCCCGGAATACCAATAGATCCGATGGAACCCATACTAACTCCTCCTATCTAATACATGCATCAGGCTTTCGTTCGCTTTTTAGCTTCCACGAGCTGACCCGAACCGTTATCAAGAAACTGCTGAATGCCTTCTGCACATCGATATGCGAGGGCACCGACGGTTCCTGTCGGATTGAAGCCGCTGTTGTGGGCAAATGCTGAGGCTCCGGTTACGAAAATGTTGTCATAATCCCACATCTGGTTGTAGTTGTTAACAGCTGACGTATCCGGATCGTCGCCCATAATAACGCCGCCTGTGTTGTGGGTGGTCTGATAAGGTACGATGTCGTAATCACCGATCTCATTGTCTACTTCCACTTGATCAGCACCCATTTCTTCAAGGACATCGCGAAGAACGGCTCCGCAGTATTCAGCCATATTGCGGTCCTGCTCTGTAAAATTGTACGTCATTCGCAGGAGTGGATCGCCGTACTGATCTGTATAAGTCGGATCCAAATCCAGGTAGTTGTTTTGCGACGGAAGAGACGAGCCCTGCAGGCGAAGGTTCAACGAGCGGTTAAAGTAACGCAGTGACTGCTCTTTAAACTCCTGTCCCCAGGCGGGCGTGCCATCCGGCACCGGATTATTATTAATTGGCCGCCGGCCCGTTTGTGTAATCGCAATTTCACCACCATGCAGAAAATCAAGCTCCGAATGATCAAAATTATCTCCGTTAAAATCATTGAATGCAGCCCCAAGAGCGCCTGCTCCCATAAATGTATTGAATTTTTCTTCCTCAAAAAAACCAGTCGCAGATCCCATTACTTGATAACAATAATTTTTACCGATAACGCCTTCGCCGGTTTCCGGGTCATAAGGAGTTCCAATTTCGGAGGTCAGCAGCAGCCGTACATTGTTCAGCACGTAGCTGGTAACGGCGACGACACTTGCCGGCTGAAAGAATTCTTCCCCGGTCTGCGTATCCACGAAAATAACTCCGGTGGCTTCGCCGTCTTCTTCGATAATCCGGGTGACATTTGAGTGCTGTCGGATTTCGAAGTTGCCCGTGTCCTTAGCGGTCGGAATGACGGTCATAATAGGATCAGCTTTTGCGCCGTAGTCGCAGCCAAAGCGTTCGCAGAAAGCACAGTACTGGCATTCATTCATTTGCTGCCCGTCCGGATTCTCGTACGCGGAGGTTAAATTTGCGGAAGGCATCTGGATTGGATTGTAGCCAAGCTCCCTGGAAGCGTCTTTAAACATACGAATCATTTTAGTTTCAACCATTGGTTCCAGCGGATAGCTGTCGGAGCGAAAGCCACCCATTGGATCCTCTTCGCCTGCGATGCCGCACGTTTTTTCAAACTGATCAAAATACGGCTCCATTTCCTCGTAGGAAATCCCCCAGTCCTGAAGCGTCATATAATCGGGGATTTTGTCTTCTCCGTAACGCTCGACAGTCTGCGAATAAATCTCAAAGTCATATGGAAGGAAGCGGTAAGTTTGACCGTTCCAGTGCACACCCGATCCGCCAAGATCCGTTCCGAGAAGGAATGATCCGTGCCGTCTCATCGGCAAAGCTGTCATGGAATCATCGTTACGAAATGTAATTGTTTCTTTGGAAAGGTCCTGCATCATTTCATAACGCAGAGCATAGCGCAGTTCATCTTTCTGGTGCTGATAATCTGCCAGTGTCTTTTCCTGGCCGCGTTCGAGCCCCTTCACAGTGTAACCTGCTTTTGTAAGCTCGGCGGCGATTATGCCGGCCGTCCAGCCGACACCGATTGTGACAACGTCTACCGGATCTAATTCTGTTGGCATCAAAAGCCTCCTTTATTAACTGTGGTGGTCGTGCAGGCTGACAGGATCCATGGCGTGAAATTCATCATCTTCAATGACGTTAATGTATGCCATCTGAGCACCGGGAAATTCTTTCATCTGCCATCCCTGCATGCCGCGGTTCCCGCCGTAAACCGGATCGCAATAGGCGCCTTCCATGGTGGCAACGATCATCGTTTGTAAAAATTCACTTGCTGTAAAGCCAGGCATGCTTATGTCGTCGTTTTCCAGTGCCTGCAGGATTTCATTTTGCTGCTCAGCATCTTCCAGATCATAAAAGCTTGTGTCGAATCGCGACTGGCTTTCAGCATTAATGCGTCGCAAGCCGATCAGGAACATATCGCCGCGGGGGACCCTGGTCTGAGAGCCCTGTGTGGCTTCGCCTTCCTGAAATGGTCCATCCATGTATTCCTTTGCGTTGAGTCCCCATGGTCCGGCAAGCTGACGGTCAATGTAATAAGGAACACCGAGCTCGATTGCACCCGGGCCGTTATCGTCCTCTGGAAAAATCCGCTCCGTCGCAGAACGCAGCACATCAAAATCCTGCTGGCGCTTAAAGAATACCCTTGCTTCCTGATGGGTTTCCGTATCGCCGTTCGTACCGTTGGCGTTATTCTCATTTCCTGCCGTGTTATCATCCATCGTTTCCGTATCGGTCTGAGAACCAATCACACCGCCAAGGATTCCTCCGCCGATTGCCCCGCCTAATACGAGACCGGTATTTTGAATAAACTTCCGCCTCGTCATCCCGTCCTGATTTTCTTCAGCCATTTAGTCACCTCCAAAAAATAATAGACGTTTATCATGACTACACATGATAAACGTCTATTTCCGTTTTTACCCATATTAAAACGAGTTTTTTCATAATTTAGATAAATGGGAAAAATTTTACCATTCCAAAACAAGCTTCAGTAAAACCGTTACAGCTGAATAAACAAACGCTGCTGACACGAACGTCGGCAAATGTGCAGATTCCTCCGAGGGAAGCTCGTGCTTAATGACATTAAACATGATGGCACCTGAAACAAACGAGAATACAATGGAAAGTGCTATGGCAGAATATGGCGTTATTGTCGCAATTAAATAACCGATGAAGATCCCGCCTGCGAGCATGAAACGCCCATACTGCCGATATTTCGACTCGTTTTCCCGAAACAGATCGTGTGCGACAGTCATGAAGTGAAGTCCTACGGCGACGCTGTAGAAAATGAGCTGTTCAAGCGACTGGTCCGCAGCAAACATAATGTAGGAGATCAGCATGTTGTACATAAAAAACAAACACGTCTGAACAAAAAAGAATCGGTCCTCCACGCTTGCACCGCTTTTATAGCGGTGTCTTTCAGCTGCTTTTGTAAGTGTATAAAACACAACAATCCCTACGAGGCCAAACAAATACAGCTCTGACTCCATCGCCAGCTCAAACGCTGTATCCCCGAACTCCTCCTGCTCGTGATGAAGAGAGGGCAGTATGTAAACGAAAATATAAGAAACAGCGATTCCTCCGGCAAGAGAGACCCATTTAATTTTGCCGAGTGACGAGCTTGAAATGATTTTATTCGCAAATACTTGCACCGCAAGAAAAGCGGCGACAACAAACATTGGTCCCAGCATGAGAACACCCCCCGTCCCTAGTTTCTATACCCGTAAAGCAGTGACTCTACAACCTTGTATCTGCCGGAACAGCACAAAGCAAAGGAAAACAATAAAGGGCCTATGTTCATGGTACTAAAGTTCTGGTAAAGTCAGCGTATCTAGTAAAAGGAGTGCTGAAGGTGAAACGATTATCGATAAAGTACTGGAAAACAGCTACAAAATTAAATGTGTTAGTATTTACGATTCTAGCTCTTATTTCAGGGCTGCTTGCGTTTGTTGTTTATGTTCAAGTCGAGGAAGGAGTGCAGTCTGCGGCAGCTGAAAAAGCAGCTTCCGATCTTCGCACAACGTATGCCTACATTGATTCTGCTTATCCTGGAGAATGGGAACTCGCAGGCGGAGAGCTTCTTAAAGGCGGAGAAGTGATGACTGCCAATAATGAACTTGTTGATCTTGCTGCAGAGTGGACAGATGGCACCGTTACCTTATTTCAGGGAGACACAAGGACCGCTACCAATGTCATGGTGGATGGAGAGAGAGCCGTCGGCACGCAAGCGTCTGAAGAAGTAACGCAAGCTGTGCTGGAGAACGGGAACGTCTTTTACGGGGAGGCGGATGTACTTGGATCACGTTATCAAACTGCTTATATGCCGCTTGTAAATGGGAGCGGAGAAGCGGTGGGCATGTGGTATGTCGGAGCTTCGGAAGCACTCGTATCCGAAACGATATCGGGTATTATGGTCAGCTTCGGACTTGTCACAGCAGGCGTGGTGGCGGCTGCTGCAATCATGATCAGCTTGTTTTCGCGCAGGCTGAAAAAGCAGCTCAGCAGCCTGGAGGAAGTGATGGATGCAGCTGGAAACGGGGATTTTTCCTCAACCGTTGAAACAACGTCACATGATGAGATAGGGGCAGTCATGAGAAGCTTTAATCAAATGCGCAATCAGCTGAAAGAACTGCTGGAAAATATGCAGACAGCAGCAGAAGAAACGGCAGCAGCGTCCGGTCAGCTGTCAGCAAGTTCAAGTGAGACGACATCCGCTACCGATTTAATATCCCAATCGATTCAGGATATCGCAGCAGATTCTGAAAACCAGCTTGAACTGACGGAAGAAGCAGCGGAAATGATGAAACAGGTAAAACAGCAGCTCGAAGATACAGCCGTACAGGTGATGCAAATGGCAAGTGATTCTGAGGAGATGGGAAAGGCTGCTTCAAATGGAACAGCGGTTATTGAAACCGGTGTAGAAAAGATGAAGCAAATCGGTACTCAGTCAGGAGAAATGGAAGTCCAGCTGGAGGAGCTCGTAGCAAAAGCGGAAGAAGCTGGTGAAGTCATCCGCCTGATCACCACTGTAGCCGAGCAGACTAATTTACTCGCCCTGAACGCTGCAATTGAAGCAGCAAGAGCCGGTGAGCATGGCAAGGGATTCGCGGTTGTGGCTGATGAGGTACGCAAGCTTGCTGAGCAGTCGAGTCAGTCAGCACGGCACATCGAACAAATGATTCATGCGATGCAGGAAAATGTGACAGTTGCTAAAACGAAAATGGATGATACGAAAGAAGTTGTTCTTGAAGGGGAATCATCGATTCAGTCAGCTGGAGAGAGCTTTTCACAAATAGCAGCGCTGATTCAACAGGCAAATGAAAGCACAAGACAAGTGACTGGATCGGTTTACAGCATGGAACAAGCTGTAGAAAAGGGCGCAGCTTCCGTCCGGAAATCTCAGGAGACAGCAGAAGCTTCTGCCGGACACACGCAGAATATTGCAGCCTCCGCAGAAGAACAGCTCGCATCTATGGAGGAAGTTTTATCCTCTTCGGAATCTCTCAGCTCAATGGCAGATAAAATGAAAGAAGAAGCAGGCACGTTTCGCTTCAGCCAGGCTTCTGCCATACTGGATCAACATCGAAGAGACTGATACGATATAGAGAAAACAGTTTCCGGGAGGATCTTATGAGAGTAAACGCTTTATACCGGCATCCGGTTAAATCAATGCAGGGAGAGCAGGTAGAACAGACAATGATCATGCCGTACGGCTTTTACGGAGACCGAAGCCACACGTTTAAGCGGGAAGACGGACGGTATTTAACGATCACCCAGCTTCCGCAGATGGCTGTCTTTCAGGCGTCGTTTCAGGGAGAAGAATCATTCCATAAGTATCCCCCGGTGCAGGTGGTGTCGCCTTCCGGAAAATCTTATTCGTATGAGGAGGAGAGGCTCCGGGAAGAGCTGGAGCAGCTTTGGGGAGGCCCGTTGACAAAAGAGGTGTACCAGCCGGGAAACGTGCCTCTGGGGGCGATCGAGGAAGAGGCGGTGCTGCTCATTACTGACAGTTCGCTTTCCGAGCTGGAAAAACGAATTGGAAAGCCGGCTGTATCAGGACGTTTCCGGCCTAATATCATTCTGGAAGCAGGCCTGCCTCCTTTCTCCGAATCCGATCTGATTGGAATGCGCCTTCAGACAGCTGATGGTGCTGTACTGGAAGGAGTGCGTATGTGTCCTCGATGCTCGATCATAAACGTCGATCCAGAATCAGGTGAATCCGACAGCGACTACCTCAGAGCCACGGCCAGGGAACTGAAAAATGAATTCGGACTGTATTTACGTGTGATCCGACCTGGAAAAATTCATAGAAATGAACGGCTGCAACTTGTATCCAGCTGATCAAAGCCTTCTCAGAAAGTATCTGAGAAGGCTTTTTTGCTACGGATTTCTCCTGCTAAAGAAGTAGTGTTCTTTCAAAATAAATAATATTTACAAAATTTCGATTTCTGATAAAATGAGAGGTGCGCATTAAGTGAAGCGCTTACAAAAAGGAGGGGTTCTATGTCTGCGATTCTGGTTGCGGTATCAGGGCTGATCGTCTTTGCGCTCGGTTATCGCTTCTATTCAAAGTTTATTGCAGAACGTATTTACCGGCTCGATCCTGACTATGTGACACCAGCACATAAATACAAGGATGGAGTCGATTTTGTTCCGACCAACAAATACGTTCTCTGGGGGCACCACTTTACATCGGTCGCCGGTGCTGCACCTATTTTAGGACCGGCAATCGCCGTTTACTGGGGCTGGCTCCCGGCGGTCCTTTGGGTCGTATTAGGTACCGTGTTTGCAGCCGGTGTCCACGACTTTGGTACACTTGTCCTCTCTGTTCGAAATAAAGGACAGTCGATCGGAACACTGGCAAATAAGCTGATCGGCCAGCGGGGAAAAATTCTGTTTTTATTTATCATTCTTATTCTCGTTCTTATGGTCAACGCCGTATTTGCATGGGTCATAGCCAATCTGTTTATTACATACCCGGCAAGTGTTATACCGGTCTTTATTCAGATTCCGCTTGCTATCTGGATCGGCTATGCTGTATACAAGCGCAATGTTAAAATGCTCGTCCCGTCGCTGGTAGCGCTTGCGGTGATGTATGCTACTGCGATTGTAGCGAGCGGAACAGAGTTTCTGCAAATTGACCTCGTCCGTTATATGGGCGGCGAGGAAGCGGCAGGTCTGTTTGGTCTAGGGGCGGTATCAACTGCTTTCTTTATCTGGATTTTGATTTTACTTGCGTACGTCTATGTTGCGTCAACGCTGCCGGTGTGGAAGCTCCTGCAGCCGCGGGATTTTATCAACTCTCACCAGCTTGTAGTCGGTCTGGCCATTCTTTATCTTGGCCTGTTCCTGACGAATCCGGAGATTACTGCGCCGGCGACTAATCCGGGTGCAGACACATCCTGGATGCCGCTTCTCTTTATCACGATTGCCTGCGGGGCGATTTCAGGTTTCCACGGACTCGTTTCGTCGGGAACGTCCTCCAAGCAGCTGAACAAAGAAACCGACGCGCGTTTTGTCGGCTACTTTGGTGCAGTAGGAGAAGGGATTCTTGCTCTCGTTTCCATCATGGCCGTCGTCACGCTGTTTGCAAATGCTGATGAGTTCCTTGGAGCTTATGACAGCTTTGAAAGTGCTGGAGCTATCGGGCTTGGAAACTTCGTTGAAGGGGCCGGAAATTTGGCGCAGGGGCTGATGATTCCTCAGGCAGTGGCCACCACGATCGTGTCCATCATTGTCGTCAGTTTTGCTGCCACAACGCTTGATACGTCCGTCCGTCTTATGCGCTACATTATTTCAGAGCTCGGTACGGAATATAAGGTGCCGGCACTTACGAAGACGCACGTGGCCACTACGATTGCAGTTGGTTCTACTGCAGCGCTTGTGCTTATTCCGGAAGGTCCTCAGGGCTTCGGTTCCGGCGGGTATCTTCTCTGGCCGCTGTTTGGAACAAGTAATCAGCTGCTGGCTGGAATCAGTCTGCTGCTAATCTCTCTTTGGCTGAAACGGTTGGGCAGAAATTACATCTACACGCTCATTCCAATGGTTTTCCTGCTATTTATGACGATGTATGCATTGTTCCAGCAGGTCGTATTCCAATGGGCCTGGTGGGCAGACGGTTCGAACACGCTTCTGTTTGTCTTCGGTGCGATTAACTTCGTCTTCGCTCTTTGGATTGCGCTCACGGCTTTCTCTGTGATGGCGAAAACTGGAAATGATCCGATTGACAACGATTAATTTTGCCCGGGCTGTCTCGTTTAGAGGCGGCCTTTGTGCTTTTTCAAAGATTGAGTGCGTATGTGAAGCGTCTCTGGTCCAGATGCTTAAAATCCGGCGTAAGACGCATTCTGGTATTTCCTCCGGGACGGAAAAGTATGCGATAATAAAGGTATACGTTCATAAAAGGAGGCGGAGCCTGTGCTGGACAGTGTGAAAAAGCTCATCCGCTACTACGAAGAAGTGATCAGCCTGAACCACCGCCAGGAAATTGCCAGGGAGCTGCGGGATGAAGACGATCTGTTTATGCTGATGCTGTACTCGGAAATGATCGGCATCCCAAATCCGGTCTATTATTACACGCTGGAGCTGTATCCGCATATGCTGGAGGAATTTCACGAATGGCACCTGCGGATGGGGATGGACAAATCACCGCTTAACGGAATTCGCTGCTGCTGAGGAGGCCGAGGATGAGTCTGACGGAAAAAGAGATAGTGTTCGTAGGCGGAAAAGGAGGGGTCGGAAAATCGACAACAGCTTCTGCTCTGGCGCTGCTTTCAGCGGCTGAGGGCAGGAAGACACTGCTCGTTTCTACCGATCCTGCGCACAATACAGGAGATATTTTTAATAAACATATAGGCGGTGCCCCGGTCAACGTGTCGGAAAATCTGGACGCCCTTGAAATTGATCCGGAAACAGAGACGGAGCGCTACATTGATTCTGTTCGATCAAACATTCGTCATACGGTGCACAGCGGGATGATGGAGGAAGTAAACAGGCAGCTTGATACGGCTAAAGCATCGCCCGGGGCAGACGAGGCAGCTATGTTTGATAAGCTGATTTCACTCATACTGGAGGAGCGTCAATCGTACGACCGGCTAGTGATCGATACGGCACCGACCGGCCACACGATCCGCCTGCTGTCGCTGCCTGAGCTGATGGGTGTGTGGATAGAAGGACTGTTAAAAAAGCGGAAGAAAACAAATGAAAATTACAGCCGGCTGCTGCACGACGGAGAACCGATTGAGGATCCGATTTATGAGGTCCTCCTTGAAAGGCAGGAACGGTTTAAGAAAGCCAGGGACATTTTGCTGAATCCGGAGATCACCGGGTTCGTGTTCGTCTTAAATCCGGAGCGGTTGCCGGTGCTGGAGACAAAAAAGGCACTGACACTTTTAAACCAATATGATCTGCATGTGGAAACACTCGTCGTCAACAAGGTACTTCCGGACGATGCGGACGGTTCCTTTTTAGCAGAACGGAGAAAGCATGAGCATACGTATTTGGATTTGATCGAGGAGACATTTCCGCATCAGAAACGGATTATCATCCCGCTTCAGCCTCACGATATAAGCGATTTAGAAAAACTGAAGCTGTTCAGCCGGAGTTTAAAAGAAGAAAGCTGAACAGAGAAAGGAGCAGCCGATGGGTGGACTTGCAGCAGTACTCGGGCTGATTGCTATTGTTGCCGGGGGCATTCTTCTGGACCAGCGAAAACAGAGAAAACAGTACACGTCGTATGACGGAAGAACGGAAGAACAAAAGGAGTTCGAACGCAAGCGTGCCGAAATGATCGAAAAAAACCGGGACAACCGGCCGCCTGGAAGCGGCGGAGTGCCTCACTGAGAAAGGCTTCAGGACGATGTGACGTCCTGAAGCCTTTTACGGGTACGAGCAGAATCCGAAAATGAAGAGCGTTTGATTAATTAATGAAGCGGTCCTTTCCTTCCCAGAACGGTTTGCGAATCTGGACTTTTTGAATTTTACCGGAAGCCGTTTTCGGAAGTGCATGGGTAAACGTAATCCCTTTTGGAGCTTTGAAATGAGCAAGTTTTTCTCTGGCAAACGCAATCAGCGTTTCTTCATCAGCCGAAGCACCTTCGCGCAGCACTACTACTGCATGGGGCACTTCCCCCCACTTTTCATGAGGGACGGAGATCACGGCAGCCTCCAGGACATCCGGATGATCATATAGGCATCCTTCCACTTCAATAGAAGAGATATTTTCGCCGCCGCTGATGATCACGTCCTTTTTGCGATCGACGATCTCGATAAAGCCATCTTCATCGACGTTCGCCATATCACCTGTATGCAAATAGCCATCGCGGATCGTATCAGCCGTTGCCTGCGGATTCTGCCAGTATCCCTCCATGACATTATTAGAGCGAACGACAATTTCCCCGGCAGTTTGACCATCATGTGGGACTTCTTCACCGTCTTCAGTTACGACACGCACATCGGATCCGATCAGCGGCACGCCCTGCTTCGCTTTCATGCGATGAAGCTGTTCCGGCTTCAGATTATCATGATAGCGGAGCGGCTGCGAAGTCGTTACGAGCGGCGCAATTTCCGTCATTCCGTACACTTGTATGAATTCCCATTTTAAATCCTCTTCCACCCGTGTAACGAAGGCAGGCGGAGGAGCGGATCCGGCGATCACAACCCGAACGCTGTGCTCATTGGAATATGAATCGCGCCGTTCCGTATAGGCTTCGATCAGCATATTCAGCACAGTCGGAGCCATATGGCAGACGGTCACGCGGTGCTGCTGGATAGTATCAAGGATGCTGTCAGCATCGATGTTGCGCTGCATCACCTGGCAGGCTCCATTTGCCGTATAGTAAAACGGCGACCCCCAGCCGTTTACGTGAAACATAGGCAGGACGTGGAGCAGCGTATCATTATCGGTGACACGCAGATGATGCATCGTTGTTAACGCATGGAGGTAATTACTGCGATGGCTCAGCATAACACCTTTTGGATTGCCGGTTGTACCGCTCGTATAGAGAAGGCTCGCGGTATCCGTTTCTTCCAGCTCGGCACGATCAAACGGCTCAGCTGGATAACGATTCAGCCAAGCTTCATAAGCAACGTCTTCATCTGCTGTTTCCTCCGCTCCATGTACGATGACCGTGTGCACTGTCTCCAGTTCGGAGCGGATCTTTTTAACGGTGTCATACAGCGTGTAATCAACGAACAGAATTTTCGATTCGCTATGATTCAAGATAAAAATATAGTCTTCAGGCTTGAGCCTCGTATTAAGGGGGGTCATAACGGCACCTGTTTGAAACACACCGTAAAATCCCTCAAACATTTCATGTGAATTTGGCGCCAGATAGGCTGCCCGGTCCCCTTTTTGAATGCCGAGATCATGCAGACCACGGGAAAGCTGCTGTACACGATGAAAAACGTCATTGTATGTCAATATGACATCTCCATCAATAACGGCGGTTTCGCGTCCGTAAATACGAACAGCCCGATCAAGAAAGTCTGTTAGTAACATAGGAACATGCATAAACGTGCCTCCTCCAAAATATGTATACTAAAATCGTAACCGCTTTCATAAAGAAGGTCAAGAATATTCAGATATCAAGCAGGCAGACCGAAGCCTCCAAATAAGGAAGCTTCGGTCTGGTTTATGCCCGTTTTTCTTCGTTCAATATTTTCATAATGCCGACGCACATAAAAATCATAATGATGGACAACGGAAGTGCCAGTACAACAATTGCGGTCTGAAAGGCATCTAATCCGCCTACGAGGAGCAGAATGGAGGTGATACTGACGAAAAGAACGCCCCACATCACTTTGATGGACGGCGGCGGATTCAGCCGTCCGCCCGTAGACTGCATGCCGAGTACAAACGTTGCAGAGTCGGCAGTGGTGACAAAAAAGATAATCACGATCGCCATGGCTGCAACAGATACAAATGTCGTAAGCGGGAGCTCCTGAAGCGCGGCGAATAAAGCTGTCTCCAGCGATTCATCTGAAATTGGAATGGATTCATACAGCTCCAGGTAAATACCGGTGCCGCCAAGCATCGCAAACCAGAAGAAGGTCACGAGACTCGGTGCAAGGATCACTCCAA
Organism: Bacillus daqingensis; assembly: GCF_042654445.1. Taxonomy (NCBI): domain Bacteria; kingdom Bacillati; phylum Bacillota; class Bacilli; order Caryophanales; family Bacillaceae; genus Bacillus; species Bacillus daqingensis. Next base: position 504,258 of record NZ_JBHSGK010000013.1, on the reverse strand, counting down.
AAATAAATTCCCGGATCGTTCTTCCTCTGGAAACCCGCGCGATAAACATGCCGACAAACGGTGTCCAGGAAATCCACCAGGCCCAGTAAAAGACCGTCCATGCCTGTGTCCAATCTGCTTCCTGAGCATCAACCGGGCTCATCCGCATTCCCATAGGTATAAAGGTAGCGGCATAATGGGCGAGACTCGACGCAAACATGTTTAATAAAAACAAGGTCGGTCCTGCTATCACGATGAACAGCAGAAACAGGCCGGATAAGGAAATATTAATGGTGCTTAAATACTTGATCCCTTTGTGAATTCCCGTCATTGCCGATGTTACGAAAATAATGGTAATGATCATCATGATCAGCAGCTGAACAGCAAAGTTGTAAGGAACACCAAACACATACTCCAGCCCGGCGTTAATTTGCTGCGCACCAAGTCCAAGAGAGGCAGCCACGCCGAAAATGGTGGCAAATACGGCGATGATATCTACCATATGGCCGAGCGGTCCCTTCATTTTAGCGCCGAATACAGGTGACAGCGTTGTGCTCATCAGACCGGGAGCCTTATAGCGGAACTGCTGCAACGCCAGCGCCAACGCAACCAGAGCGTAAATCGCCCATGCATGCAGCCCCCAGTGAAGCCAAGTGTAAGTAACTCCTCCAACAGCGTCGGCTTCAGTGCCTCCTTCACCAACAGGCGGCGCAGAGAAATGATCAATCGGCTCTGCAATTCCAAAGAAGAAGAGGCCAATCCCAATGCCAGCAGAGAACAGCATGGAAAACCAGACAGGTCTGCTGAACTCAGGTTTTTCATCCGGGGAACCCAGGCGGACCCCACCGTGACGACTTAAGCCCAGGTAGATAGCAAAAATAAAGAACAGCGTAGTCAGAATCTGAAAATACCACCCAAATGTCGTAAACATAAAGGCTTGAATTTCGGCAAACGCATTTCCCATCGTTTCTGGAATAAAAATACCGACAGCAACAAATACAGCTGCGAGAAAAATGGAAACCTTTAAGACAATCGTAAATCTTTCTTTCATACACATCCATCCCTTCTATTCAGTTGTCTCCTCACCAGTTTATCACACCGGTACTTGCCGTTTTTTACCTTAAGAGCGTCGGCTGTTTAGCAGCTGGACAGCTTTAGCAGCAAGAATGCCGATTCCTGCACCGGCTGCAAGACCTGCTAACGTATCACTTGGGTAATGAACCCCTGCATACAACCTTGTATAGGCAAAAAGCAAGGCGAATGGCACGGCAAGCCAAGCGGCTCTCGGATAAAAGAAAACGAGCGCGGTGCAAGCAGCTGCAGAGGTGGCTGCGTGAGCTGAGGGAAAAGAGCTTGAGGCTGGCGTCTCTACGAGGAAGCGGATGCCTTCTTCAACGAGTGGAGGACGGGGGCGGGGGAGAATAAGGTTTACCAGCGCCTGAAATAAAAAAGCGGCGCCGTTGGCAATGATCATTGCCGCGCCTGCCAGTCGCGCACGGCTGCAGCGAACCGCAAGCATCAGAAGTACGGCTGCAGCATACCAGATTAAGCCGATATCGCTTGCGATTGTTGCGGTGCGCATAAACGGGTCCATGGCTGGAGATGTCCACTGCTGATTAAACAGCTCCAGTAATTGTCGATCCATTGCAAACAGCTGTTTCATGAGTATCCTCCAACGAAGCGTAGTAGCTTTTGTAGAAGAATTCCCTGAAACAGCTGCTCATAAACAGGATTCAGCCTTTGACAGAGCCGGCTAAAAGCCCTCTGACAAAGTATTTTCCAACGAAGATATACACGAGCAGGGTAGGCAGTGCGGCAAGAAGGGCACCAGCCATTTGTACGTTCCACTGCACGATCTGACTCCCCGACAGGTTCTGCAGTGCGACCATAATCGGCTGAGATCCGGTACTCGTAATACTGACAGCGAACAAAAATTCGTTCCAAATGTTTGTAAACTGCCAGATGCAGACGACCACGAAGCCTGAAATCGAAAGAGGAAAAATGATCTTTCCGTAGATACTCAGAAATCCTGCTCCGTCGATTCGTGCGGCTTCGATTAGATCACCGGGGATCGAAGCATAAAAGTTGCGGAAAATCAGCGTCGTGATCGGAATACCGTACACGACGTGAACGAGAATCAGTCCCGGAATCGTATTGTACAGGCCGACACCCTGCAGAAATTGAATCAGCGGAATCAGAATGCTCTGGTATGGAATAAACATGCCGAACAGGATAGCAGTAAAAATCCAGTCTGATCCTTTAAACTTCCATTTCGACAGCACATAGCCGTTTAATGAGCCGAGCATCGCCGATAGAATAGTGGCAGGTACGACGAGATAGATCGTATTCATAAAGTTTGGTGCGAGCCGTTCGAACGCAAAGCCGTATGCCTCAAAGGAAATCGAAGAGGGGAGTGCCCACATCTGCGTCAGAGACACTTCGTCGAGCGGCTTTAAGCTCGTAATGACCATGACGTAAATCGGCATCAGAAAGAAGAGGGACATGATGATTAAAAGCGTATAGACGAGAAATTTACTGACAGGACTTTTCAAAACCATTTACGATTCCCCCTTTCTCGCCGAGATGAGGTACGGCACCATAATAACAGCTACCAGTGCAAGCATGATCATCGCGATCGCAGCGCCGTTTGCAAAGAAGTTCGCACGGAACGTTGTTTCGAACATATACACACCAGGTACATCGGTGACAAAGTTAGCCCCGGAACCGGTCATCGCATAAATTAAATCAAAAATCTTAAGCGACATGTGCCCCATAATAATCACGATACTGACGGTGATCGGCAGCAGCATCGGAAAGATAACTTTCCGGTAAATCTGAAATTCGGTTGCGCCGTCCATGCGGGCTGCTTCCTTTATTTCATCAGGAATGGCGCGCAGCCCGGCAAGGTACATCGCAAGAGAGAAGCCGGTCATCTGCCAGACGGCAGCAATCACGACGGAAAGCATCGCCACCGGCAGACCAAATTCTATGGAACCGAGCGGAAACCCAAATGCGATCGTCGTACTCGTATACCAGGCTGGTACTGAATCAAAGCCAAGCATGGCAAACAGAATATTGACGCCTGTACTCGGATTCAGGAGCCACTGCCAGACGACCCCCGTAACGACGAAGGAGAGAGCCATCGGGAACAGGAAGACGTTCCGAAAAAACCACTCCTGTTTTATATTCGAATCGATAAAAGTGGCGAGCATAAAGCCCATAAACAGCACGCCGAAAATAAAAAAGATCGTAAAGAACAGCGTATTTCTCATCCCGGACTGAAAGCGGTAGTCCTGGAGCAGAAACGCGTAATTTTGCAAACCGGCAAATGAAAAGTCCGGAGTGAGCGTGTTCCAGTTGGAGAAAGACACGTAGCCGGTCCAGCTGATGAAGCCGTATACAAAAATCGCGATTGCAATAATGGAAGGGAGGATAAACAGAATGGACATCCATCTGTCTGAACCGGCCCGATTGGTATTCATTGTGTGATCACACTCCTTCAGCAGGCGTTTTCCTGAAAAACGGGAGCGTCTTTCCAACATGGAAAGCTGCTCCCGCTTTATGTCCCCAGCGGCTACTCGATGTTATCGTCCTGAGCCTGCTGCAGCGCTTGAATGACTTGCTCTTTATCCCGGGAGGAAACGAAGACGTTGACAGCCTGATCCGCTTGCGAAACGAAGCCGGCAGGAGCAGCAGAGTTATGAGCCAGACTCGGCGTCAATACGGCATCCTGGAAGTCTTCAATCGTAGACTGTCCGTACTCGTTATACTCTTCCGGATCAGCATCGACGCGTGCAGGAATCGATCCTTTCAGCGGGTTAAACGTGTCCTGTGCTTCTACTGAACCAAGGAAACGCAGGAAGTCTTTCACCGTTTCCGGATTCTCGACACCGGACGGAAGTCCAAAGTTGTCTGTTACGACCATGAACATACCCTCTGTATCCGGCGTTGCCGCCCATCCGAAGTCCTCATTCGGCTCCAGCCCGAGATCTGTTGCAAAGTAACCGGCTGCCCAGTCGCCCATAATGTTCATGGCGGCGTCGCCTTCAGCTACCATTTGCGCAGCATCCTGCCAGTTTCGGGCTGCGTGATCGTCGTTAATATAATCGAGCATTCGATCAAATTCATCGATGACTTCCTCAAACTCCGGTGAATCAAATGCGAGATCCCCTGTCCAGAGATCGTTATAGCCCTCCGGTCCGAGCACGCCCAGCATCACCGTTTCCAGGAGGTGCAGCGATGTCCAGCTCTCCCGGTCGCCAAGTGCAAGCGGTGTTACTCCTGCTTCCTCAAGCTCATCTGCTACTTCATAAAACTCATCAAACGTCGTTGGCGCTTCCAGACCGTGCTCTTCAAAAATACCGGCATTGTAAAATACCACGTTGCTTCGATGAATGTTTACCGGTACAGAATAAATGTCATCGTCGGTAGTCACCATGTCGATTAAATCTTCCGGGAATTTGTCCATCCATTCTTCTTCTTCATAAATATCTGTAATAGGTTCCATTCTGCCTGCTTCAACCCAGCCGGTGTTAAGAGCAGCGCCGCCGTGAATCTGAAAGGTGCCCGGAGGATCATTTCCCTGCATACGGCTTGCAAGAACGGCCTGGGCGTTTGTACCGGCCCCGCCGGCGACAGCAGCATTTACGACTTCAACATCCGGGTTTTGTTCTTCAAACAGATCAATAATTGCGAGAAGTCCAGCTTCTTCACCTGCACCTGTCCACCAGCTGAAGATTTCAAGCTCCTCACCGTCTCCGGACGCTTCGTTGTTGGTAGCTTCATCTCCGTCATTTGCTTCGTTTGTTTCCTCTTCTGCATCAGCCGGATCTTCTGCATCCGGATCGATAGAGTTCATTTCCTCTCCGCCACAAGCTGCTGTAACCAAAAGCGAACCGAAAATAACGCTGAGCCATAGTGATTTTTTCACTGCTTCTTACCCCCTTAAAATAGTGCTGAATCGTGTATCCATATTCAGTTAATCATAGTTTTATCATTTGCAGGCTCAAAAAATTCTGACTATTTAAGCGAAAGACAGGTGATTATTTTACATGGTTGTAAGCGTTTACAAAAAAAGCGGGCTCAACTAGCATTATTTTGTTGGAAGAAGGGATTATTTTATCGGAGAGGTCTGCTGAAGCCATTTTTTGATCTCAAACAAACCGGACGCCATATTTCAGCGTCCGGTTGCTGCCGCGATTAGGCCCTTAGTCTGGATCCGTTTCAGTCACGAGCTGCTCCAGCTTTTTTTCCTGCCGGTATTCTCTTGGAGAGCTGCCGGTCTGCCGGCGGAATACTTTACTAAAGTAATTCGGATCGTGGTACCCGACTGCAAAGCAGATTTCCTTAAGCGGCATTGCAGATACAGCCAGCAGTTCTTTTGCTTTCTCAATGCGAATGGCAGACAGGTGTTCAATAAACGTGGAGCCGGTCACCTCCTTAAAGCGTCTGCTTACATAGGCAGGGGAGAGGTGGACATAGCTGGATACCGACTCCAGCGTCACCTCTTCCATGTAATGGCGCTGCAGGTATTCGATTAAAACTGGAACAGTCTCGGACTCAAGCTCCTGCAGCTGCAGCGCACGCTCCCGAACCCAGCTCATCAGCACACGTTCCAAATAGTCAGCTGCTTCTTCAGGCTCCTCCGGCACAGGTCTACGGTCCCATGCGAATACAGGATCACCGCTTCGAGAGCAGACAACGAGCATTTCTTCCATCAGGTGCGGCGTTGGAGCAGAAGCCGCCATCCGCAGCTCATTTGTAAAGTCGGTAATGAGTGTCTCTGCTTCTTTCAATTTACCGAGTTTGAACAAGTCGAAGAGCTTCGTTTCCGGAAGCAGGGCAGGTCGGTCCTGAACAGCTGGTATGGATGTAGTCAGAGCGTATTCCCGCTTTCCGGAAGACGCTTTCCGGCGAGCTTCCTTGATTAACGACGGAGCAGAATCCAAGTCTGTCTGCACGCTGCTCATGCCGGCGCGGACCGTCAGCTCAGCGGTTTCACATCGCCTGGAGATGCGGTCCCACAGCTCGCGGGCCGTACGCCGCGGATCGGTTCCGTCTTCTGTCGAATAGATTAAAATCGTCAGGAAAGGTGGTGACATGGGTCCATTCAGGGTCCGGGGGGTCGCAAACACCTCCTGCTGGACAAGCCCGTATACGCTGCGAATCGAGTCAGAGCGTATAACGAGGGAACAGACGGATGCTGCCCGTTCTCCAGTTACATCGTAGAGAGCTTCCTCAAAAGGCTTTTCCAGCCGGTCTTCTGCTGCAGAAGCTGTGAATTCAGTGGCAGCAAGCCGTTGCACCTGCTCCTGACGATCCCGGAGCTCCAGGTGATCCATGCGTCTTTTCCAGTCCTTCTCTCGTAAAGCAGTAACTTCAAGCAGCGTTTCATAAAGCTCGGACTCGTCGTACGGCTTCAGCAAATACTGGTGGACGCCGAGGGAGATTGCTTTTTTCGCGTACGAAAACGTATCAAAGGCAGACATAATAATGAAGCTGATATGAGGCTGCGTCTGACGAATCGCCTCAATGGTCTGCAGACCGTCCATGCCGGGCAGCCGGATATCCATTGAGACAATATCCGGATGAAGCTCTTCAGCCAGCTGCAGGGCCTGGCGTCCGGAAGAGGCTTCGCCGGCAATTTCAATGTGTGGAAACTGCTTTTCGATCATCTGTCGAAGCGCCTGGCGCTCCAGCAGCTCATCTTCCACCAGCAGCATGCGGTGCTTCATCGGTGATCACTCCTTTCGTCTCCAGAGGAAGGTGAAGCGTTATCGCTGTCCCTTTTCCTTCTTCAGATTGAATGACTACTAGATCAGGTTCATCAAACAAAAGCTGAAGGCGCTTCTGCACATTGACAAGACCAATTCCAGTTAAATGTCCATTCGGCGCGGTGCTGCCGCTGCCGGAATAAACGACGCGCTCTAACGCTTCCGCACTCATGCCGACTCCGGTATCCCGGACCGTGACAGCAGCCCCGCGCACGGTATCTTCTGCTGTAATATAAATGCTGCCGCCTTCCTCCAGCGGATCGAGTCCGTGAATAAAAGCATTTTCAATAAGCGGCTGCAGCGTCAGCACCGGCAGACGCAGATCAAGGTGGCTGGTACGAATATCGACCTCCACGGAGACACGCTCTCCAAACCGGGCCCGCTGGATATCTGCGTATTTCTGAATATGGTTTAGCTCCTCAGCAAGGGTGACCTTGGACTCGATCGGCTTTAAGTTGTAACGCAGCAGCTTTGAGATCGCAACAATCAGCCGGCTTGTCGCGCCAGCCCCCTCGACATATGCCATTTTAGCTGTCGTATTAAGCGTATTAAACAGAAAATGAGGGTTCATCTGATTTTGCAGAGATTTCAGCTCCATTTCTTTCAAAAGCCGCAGCGTCTGCGCCTGTTCAATTTCATTATCCTTTACGACCCGCTCCAGCCGCGCTCGTTCTCTCATTTCCCCAATCAGCTGCTGAAGATTATGCTTCATTTGATTGAATGTAGCGCTAAGGACACCAACTTCATCATTTGTGACGGGCACATCCTCCACCGTAAAATTGCCGGCTGAAATTTCGCTGGACTGATGAATGAGCTTTCGAACAGGTCGTAAAATCCGCTTAGACATGATGTACGTAAAAATAATACTCGTAAGGAACAACAGCCCAGCTCCGTTTAGTGCCAGTGTCAGCTGGGATTCCCGCGCTTCAAGAGCTGCTGCGTGCATGTCGTGATAATCGCGCAGCTCGGCATTGATGAGCTGAAGCGTTGTATCATTCAGCCAGGAGGCTACCTTTTCTGCCTCATCCCGGTGAATCAGGTGCATGCCTGTTTCCTGGCTGCGCTGCGTAATAACCGCTGCGTTCATTTCATGATTAAAATAAGCCAGCATGTGATAGTAGTTTTTATATAACGAAGCATCATGTTCTGCAGGCATAATTTCGGTGAACAGCGTCCGGGACTGTTCCAGTGCTTCCTGACTTTCACGAAGGGCATCAAGCTGCGGTTCTGACTGGAGCAGCAAATACTGCTCAAAGTGCCTGGCTGCCTCTGATGTATGCTGAGAGATTTCATTTAACACGAGAAAACGGTCCAATATGTCATCGTACTGCTCTGATGTCGTTTTCCCGCTCGAATACAAATACCACGAGATCGCGCCCATCGCACATAAAATCACCACGAAAAACACCATGAATTTCTGATGAATCCGCATGCTGTTCATCCCCTTCCCGAGCATATCGGAAGCGTTTTCAATCAGTATAGCCGATAAAAGATCGAATGCCCAGCTCCTTTGAAAAAACAACTTCCCGTCGAGACGGGAGTCTGATAAAATGCCTATATGAAAACCTTTTCATGACCACATACAAATGACAGGAGGATGGTGCTATGAGCTGGCAGCTGGTAAACAATGACCGCAATGAAGAGCAGCTTCTTGTGAATGAAAGTCTCTTCGCTCTCGGCAACGGATTTCTCGGAGTCCGGGGAAACTTCGAAGAAGGATATTCCGACGAAAAAAAGTCTGTCAGAGGTACGTATATAAATGCCTTTCATGATAGTACAGAGATTACGTACGGGGAGAAGCTGCACGCTTTTCCTGAGACCCAGCAGAAACTGCTGAATGTGATCGACAGTCAAACGATCCTGATGACGATCAATGGCAGACAGGTGCAAGCCGGAGAAGCTGTTACGATGGAGCGTACGCTTGATATGGAGCGCGGTTTATCCATCCGTGTTTTAAGCTGGCATGATGAAGAAGCGGGGAAAACGACCGTAACCTTCAAACGGCTCGTATCGTTTACGGTGAAGGAGCTGTTTGTTCAGCAGGTGGAAATTGAAACAGAACGGGAAGCTTCCGTTCACATTAGTATGGCCGTCAATGGAGACGTATCGAATTTTTCCGACCCGGACGACCCGCGTGTTGCGAGCGGGCACGCCAAACGGTTGACGATCGAACAGGTGGACGCAGGGGATATCCTGTCTGTAACGTGCCGCACGTATGAGAGCGCTCTTTCGGTTCACTGCTCATCGAAGTCAGCCATCAGCGTTCCAGCTGAAAGAACCGTTTCCAGCGGAGAGGGACGGGCGGAAGAAGCGTATTCGTATACGTCCTCGGGAAAAGCTGTCTTGACGAGATGGAGTATGTATACAGATACGTACCGTCACGGCGATCAGCTTGAACAAACAGCAGCCAGGCTTTTAAGTGAGTGCGGATCGTTTACCGAAGCAGAAGAGGCACAGCATGAATATTTGAAGGCGTTTTGGAAGGATACGCTGCTGGAGATTGAGGGGGATCCGGAGCTGCAGCAGGGCATCCGCTTTAATTTGTTTCATCTGCTTCAGTCGGCAGGACGGGACGCCGTCAGTAATATTCCTGCAAAAGGTCTGTCCGGAGAAGGATATGAAGGACATTATTTCTGGGATACCGAAATTTACATGTTCCCTTTCTTCTTAATGACACGGCCGGATACCGCGCGCCAGCTGTTAAAGTATCGATTTTCGCTTCTGAACGCAGCGAAGAAAAGAGCCAGGGAAGTCGGTCATACTAAGGGAGCTCTCTTTCCATGGCGGACGATCTCCGGAGGCGAGTGCTCGGCCTTTTTCCCGGCTGGTACGGCCCAGTATCATATTAGTGCCGACATTGCGTACAGCTTTATTCAGTACTACCTCGTTACCGGCGAAAAAGCATTTTTGAGAGAGTACTTGACCGAGCTGCTGACGGAGACAGCGAGACTGTGGATGGATACCGGTCATATGAAGGACGGCGTCTTTCGTATCGACGACGTGACGGGTCCGGACGAATATACGTGTATCGTGAACAACAACTTTTATACAAACGCGATGGCGCAGTATAACCTGAAATGGGCAGCTGCGTGCTGGGAGCTGCTTGAGGCGAAGGACGCTCAAGCCCTGAACCAAAAGCTGGAGCTGGAGGAGGGGGAGATTGCTGCATGGAAAGAAGCCGCAGAGCGGATGTATCTTCCTTATGACGAGAAGCTCGGGATCCATGCGCAGGACGATACGTTTTTACAGAAAAAAGTGTGGGATCTAGCGGCAACTCCGAAAGAAAAGTTCCCGCTGCTGCTTCACTACCACCCTCTGACGCTTTACCGTTATCAAGTCTGTAAACAGGCAGACACGGTCCTCGCCCATTTTCTGCTGGAGGATACAGCAGACGAAGCGACGATGAAGCATTCGTATGAATACTACGAGAAGGTAACGACGCATGATTCCTCCCTTTCCTATTGTGTGTTCAGCATGATGGCGGCGCGGCACGGAGACGTGGAAAAAGCGTACCGGTACTTTATCGAAACGGCCCGTCTCGATATCGATAACACGCATCAGAACACGAAGGATGGACTGCATCTCGCCAATATGGGGGGGACATGGCTTGCGCTCGTTTATGGTTTTGCCGGAATGCGTGTGAAAGAAAGCGGCCTTCTGTTCCGACCGGTCCTGCCAAAAGCATGGAAGTCGATGTCGTTTCGGATCCGCTGGAGAGAAGCGCTGCTCGAAGTCCAACTGGAAAAAGAACTGGTCCGCTATGAAGCGCTTGAAGGAAGTCTGACGTTTAAGCATCATGATGAGACGATCAGCCTGAAACTGGGAGATACAGAAGAGATACCGCTTCGCCTCAGCTAATCTGAACGATAAAAAGATCCGGCAGATGCCGGCTCTTTACAGAGTGTGGATAAAGTCATTTTAAGTGAATAACGTTGCACCTGCCTGCATCTGCGGACACTCGCTTTCCGGAGGGAACGGCCTCAGCTAACCGCTTCTTCCTTTCGTCCGCCGGATCTTCGCCTCGTTCTGATCCTCCCGGAGTCGAGTTTCCTCCGATTTAGCAGCTGGCTGTCGGTTGAAACCCTAGTGATGATTCACACGAGCTTGTTCCATCTAGAGGGAACCTTTCGTTAGGCAGCGCTTCGATGTCGAATCGGGATGAACGTCAACGTACCCACCAAAAAAAGCCGCAGCGTCTAGCGATTGGAACGTTTTTCTCCATCAAACAAATCCATTTCCCCTTTGTGTCCGGCGTGCCCGTGGAATTAGCGCAGCCTGAAGATCCCGTGCCGTTCAGATCTGCGAACGGCATCCACGCACGAGCGGAGCCGGACTGGGTCTTGAAGGCTTCTTGTAAGAAGCCTGTGTCCGAGTGAAGCCGTGCCTTTCTTCCCTTCATACTGGGTCATCCTGAGAAATAGCTGAAGGCAAGCCCACGGCAGGCTCGGTAAACAGAGGGGAAAGTCAATCAATCGAATAAACATGTAAACAAATTGACTTTATCAACAGCCTGAAAAGAGCCGGCAGATGCCGGCTCTTTAATCGTTTCTATCGTTTAGCGCTTGAGCGGAAGCAGGTCAAGCAGCTCGGGCAGCGATGTAATTTCATAGTCGGTTTCAATACCCTCCGGAAGCTGGTCATTGTCGCGATTCAGCCAGACGGACTTGATTCCGGCACGGTTGGCGCCCAGGATGTCAGTTTTCGGATTATCGCCGACCATCCACGTCTGCTCCGGCGAGGTGCCGGCTTTCTCAAGGGCATACTCGAACAGTGTCACGTCAGGCTTTCCTTTTCCAAAGTCGCCTGAAATAATAATGTGATCAAACAGCGGAGCGATTTCCGGTGTAATTTCGAGCTTCGTCTGCTGCAGCTGAGGCGACCCGTTAGTCAGGAGAACGAGAACAACTTGCTCCTGGAGCTGCTTGACGACATCAATCGCATCATCAAAGAGAACCGGTGAGCGTCGCCGTGCTGCAATGAAAGCATCGGCCAGCACCTCTGATGCATCCAGCTCATGGATGTTTTGAGCAGCCAGTGCTTCTTTCCATACGCCGAGCTGGTAATCCCGGATAATCGCGGCCATTTTGTTGAAATTGGTCCCCTCATCTTCAAATTTTCCCCAAAGTCCTTCGAACGGGTTGATTCCAATCATTTGCGTAAACTCGTATGTATCATAGCTGGCATACAGCGATCTTGCTGCTTGTCGGGCGTCTGCCTCCAGCTGGGCAGCATCTGCCTGAAAGAGCTCCTGCGCTTTGCGGCATGTCTCATCAAACGCAAGCTGAATGCTTTTTTTGTCCCATAAGATTGTATCATCCAAATCAAAGAAAACGGCTTTTTTCATCATCAGATCTCCTTCTTGTTATGGTTTTACGGATGTACCTAGTTTAGCGGAGGAACGCTTTTCTGTAAAATTAGAATTTATAAACTATTTAATCGGTCAGAGCAGGAGACCGCGAGTACAAAATCGAAATAGTGACAGTCATTCTATAACAGGAGGCTCGATAACTGATGGGAAAACGAATCGATGAGCAAGGATTGTTTACACAGCTGCTTCATGCAGGGCAGGTGCCAGATCCGGCTACGGGGTCGCGAGCCGTGCCGATTTATCAGACGACATCCTATTTATTTGAGGATTCGGAGCATGCGGAGCGGTTGTTTTCTCTGGCGGAGCCGGGTAATATTTACAGCCGGATTATGAACCCGACCGTGGATGCGTTTGAGAAGCGTATGGCCATCTTGGAAGACGGGGTAGGTGCGCTCGGTCTGTCCTCGGGCATGGCGGCAATTACGATGACGATTATGAACATCGCACACAGCGGCGACCACATTGTAGCGGCTTCTCACCTTTATGGAGGTACGTATAATTTATTTTCGATGACACTGCCGAAGTACGGCATTGATGTCACGTTTGTCGATATCACGAATCCGGATGAAGTAGCAGGAGCTATCCAGGAAAATACAAAAGCTGTTTTTGGTGAAACGATTGGAAATCCGGGACTGCACGTGCTTGATTTTCATACGATTTCTGATGTCGCACATGAACATGGCATTCCGCTTATCGTAGACAGCACGTTTGCGTCACCGGCAGTGTGCAGACCGCTTCAGCACGGGGCGGACATTGTGATTCATTCGGCTACAAAGTGGATAGGAGGTCACGGCACAACTATTGGCGGCGTAGTCGTCGACGGCGGCCGTTTTGAATGGAACAAAGATAAATTCCCTCACTTCCATGAACCCGATCCAAGCTACAATGGCCTTGTTTTCTCTGACCTTGGAGATATGGCGTTTATTTTGAAGCTTCGCGTTCAACTGCTTCGGGACATCGGCGCTTCGCTGAGTCCGCAGAATGCATTTTTGCTTCTGCAGGGGCTGGAGACACTTTCCTTGCGTATGCAGCGTCATCAGGCGAACGCCCTTGCTGTTGCAAAAAGACTGGAGTCACATCCGGCAGTTAACTGGGTGAAGTATCCTGGTTTGGAGGGACATCCGGCACACGACTTAGCTGAAACATATTTAGACGGCGGCTATGGAGGTATTGTGAACTTCGGCATAGACGGCGGCGTGGAAGCCGGAAGGGAGCTTATTCGGCACGTGTCGCTGTGGTCGCATGTAGCCAACGTTGGGGATGCAAAGAGTCTGATTATTCATCCCGCCTCGACTACGCATTTGCAGCTGAGTGAAGCGGACCAGCAGCGGTCCGGCGTCACACCTGACATGGTCAGGCTTTCGGTCGGTCTCGAGAATGTTGAAGATTTGTTTGCTGACCTTGATTATGCACTTGCGCAGGCTACAGGGCAGGAAGGACCGGAGATCGAAGAAGATCTTTATGGTGAAGCCGTGCGGGCTGCGGTCGCGTATACCGCAGAAGGACCGCGCCGTAAACATCTAGTCAGCCTTTCATCTGCTGTACAGTCTACGAAAAAATGGGAGCGGATCGGCTACCGGGTGAGCCGCGCAGTGGATGAAGCATCCTTGAAAGAGCTTGAAGGGCAGGAAATCGATTATGTGCATGCTCCTGAAAACAGTCAGGAGCTGCTGGAAAAAGCAGTCCGCTTCGTGAAGCCTAAAGGAGTTATCCACGAAGGACAGTCTACGCTGAACACGCAGCTGCCGCCGGAAATGCTTTCCTTTCTCGACAGGAAATAGCAGAACCCCCCTCTCTCCTGTATAATCGGGCGGGAGGGGGTCTTTTATGTTGAAATGGATCACTTTTAGTGTCGCCTTATGCGGAGCAGCGGCTGCCGTCATGCTTATTGCAGCAGCTGAGAGGGAGGAAGCGGACGAACAACCTGTCCCGGAGGAGCTGCAGCTTGCTGCGGAAGAAGGAGCAAGCGGACTGGGTCACGAGGAAGCGGTGATGCTGGAAGCGACAGAATCCACCCTGCCGGATCATATTCCGTCTTTTACATACATCGAAACGCCTGTTTTACGGGCATCACTCAGTGGAATGCGGGAGCATGACCAGTTTCCGTATGAGGAGCAGTATAGTGAGGAAACCGCCGTTATCATCCGCTTTCCTGATAATGAAGCGTTCATTTATGACGTTTATTTAGACCGTGGAGAGGGGGAGGAAGCGTTGGAGGCTGAAAGCAGTTCGGGCGGCGCTGTCATGCGAGTGGTTCTTCCGGACGGAATTCCGGAAGGGGCTGTGCTGATCGTTCGCGATCCTCTCGACAGAGAAAACCCTCCGCAGGCTGTGTTTCATCTTCCCGCGGAGGATGGATAATAGCTATTCCGGTTCCCCCTCCATAAAAGAGGGATTCGACTCGGCGATGCGTTCAAAAACGCGCTGTTCAATTTCGAAATAGAGCTGATTCCATTCTGATGTCTCTTCCGGAGTTACGCCGGCATCATCAGCTGCCTCATCCTGGATTTGTGACCATATGTAAGGCCGTGCATACTGAAATTCAAGCTGCTGGGAAGCGGCGGTGCTGCTGACTGCTTCAAGCTCTTCTACAAGGATGCGGACATCTGCTTCTTCGACGGGCGAGGATTCCTGTTCGCCCTCTACGTAGTCAAGAAAATCCTGTTCATTAAACGTGAATCCGTATTCTTCGGCTGCATAGTCGTGCCAGCCTTCCAGCTCGAGTGCCAGAAGTTCGGAATTGGACTGAATAGCATCCTGCTCAATGACGCTGTCTTCTGCCTGCTGCTGATAAATCGTATACAAATAGGCGTGGCTTTCAAACGCATCGTAGCTGAATGATTCATAGTCGGACGGGGTATACTCATCGAGCGCGTCCTCTGCTCTGGAGCGGTATTCTTCTTCCTCTTCTTCATCAAGTGATGCAGTACCGTTTTCTTCGGTGCTTTCCACGCTGATGGAGCCGCCTTCCGTTCCTGCTCCCTCGTCGGGACTGCTGTTTTCCTCCTGCACGGCCGTTTCAGAACCGGCACCGTTGGACACTTGATCGGACTGAATCACCTGCTGATCGCTGTCCATCATAAATAAAACAGTCGAGAGAACGAGGAGAATCACCGCTCCCGCACCTAATATAAATAATTTTTGTTTTTGCATGTACTCACCTCATCAGGGAAACTAAAAACCTTTACCAGTATACCATGTCCGTCGATTAAAGGGAGTGACTGACATAAAGTTGTCATGAGAACAGCTTCGATTCCAGTAAGTGAAACGATGGATCATGCTGTCATTGAAGGGGATATCTGACTGGATATCAGGACCATCTTTACCTTCTATACCCGTACAGTCGTCTGAAAAAAGCATAAATTCCATATAATGCGCTTTCAATATTCGCAAAATTCGGTATGATAGATAGTGTTCTAAAGTGACAGTAAAGGAGATGACGCGTTTGACACAAGTAAAACAGCTATGGGAAAAAGCATGGTACAGCCATGACCGCATCAAAGAACTGCTTTTGTTCCAAGCCCGTATAGGTGGGGACGGACCGAAAAGTGATGAACCAGGCCGAATGGCCAAGGCATCAGGAAAAATGACAGGAACGTACCGCGAACCTTCTCCGGACGGCCGGGATTTCACACCGAAACAAAAGGTCGGACTGATATTGGGACCGCTTCTTTTTTTCATTATTTATTTTCTGTTCCAGCCGGAGGGACTTGCGCCTGAAGCGCGGGGGGTCCTCGCAGCAACGGTCTGGATTGCCACCTGGTGGATCACCGAAGCGATTCCAATCCCGGTTACATCCCTGCTGCCGATCATTTTGTTTCCGCTTGTAACGGATATCGGCGTCGGTGATGTGACACCGAACTACGGGGACGATATCGTCTTTCTCTTCCTTGGCGGGTTCATCATCGCCCTCGCTCTGGAACGCTGGAACCTGCATAAACGAATTGCGCTCGGCATCATTTACGGTGTCGGTACGAGTACGAGCCGGATTTTGTTAGGCTTTATGGCTGCCACAGGCTTTCTGTCCATGTGGATATCGAATACGGCTACGGCTATGATGATGGTGCCGATTGGAACCGCCATTATTTATCAGCTTTCCTCGCTGGTGGATGATGATACAGTTAAAAATGCGGAACAGCAGCGTGATAAATTTGCCAAGAGCCTGATGATCGCAATCGCCTTTTCTGCTTCCATAGGCGGACTCGGTACAATTATCGGAACTCCGCCAAACACGATTCTGGCTGGACAGCTGAGAGAGATATTTGATTTTGATCTTTCCTTCGCGCTTTGGATGATGTTCGGTGTCCCGCTTGCGGTTGTCCTGATTATCATCGCCTGGGTTTACTTAATTAAATTTGCCTTCCCGATGGAAATGAAGCAGATTCCGGGCGGGCGTGAAGTTATTCAAAAAGAACGTCAGGCACTCGGGCCTATGAGCGGAGATGAAAAGCTTGTCGCCCTCGTGTTCTCACTGACAGCACTTGCCTGGATTCTGCGGGTTTACGTACTTCAGGAATATGTCAGTGAAAGCATTAACGATACGATGATTGCGATCACTGGTGCAGCGGTTCTCTTCCTGATTCCTTCAGTACGCTATCAGGGAGCCAAGCTGATGAACTGGGAAACAGCTAAAAATGTGCCATGGGGCATTTTGATTCTCTTCGGGGGCGGTCTCGCTATCGCCGGAGCGTTTGGAGACAGCGGACTGGATGTCTGGATTGGTGAGCAGCTCTCTGTTCTCGTCGGCGTTCAATTCTTTATTATCATTCTGAGTGTCACGCTGCTCGTGACGTTCCTTACAGAGATCACGTCCAACACAGCATCCGCGACGATGCTCATGCCGATCATGGCTTCGCTCGCTTATGCCATTGACGTGCATCCGCTTGCGATGATGGTTCCTGCAGCCGTCGCTGCCTCCTGTGCCTTTATGCTGCCGGTAGCGACTCCGCCGAACGCGGTCGTCTTTGGATCGGGTTATCTGAAAATGATCGACATGATCAAAGCCGGATTCTGGATGAACCTCATCTCTGTGCTTATGATTACGTTGTTTATTGTTCTGCTGCTTCCAATCGTATTTGGTATCGACTTAACCTCATTTCCACAGTAGCTTATCAAAGGCGTGCTTCTGAATTGTACGACAAATGATCACAACAATGGACGGCACGTCACTGAAAGACCGGCAGGGATGATTCCTGCCGGTCTTTCTGTTTGCCCGCAATGGTTGTTCTGGTTAAGGAGACTTCTGCTGCTGCGGCTTTTAAAGAAGCGCACAGCTGGATGGGTATACAGACTGCCCCAGTGGAGGCTGCAAATCCTCCGGCCGTCTGCTCGTTTATATTCGGATAATATTGTGTACAGCCGGCTTATGAAAAAGCCCTTCCGGGAATAGGAGCGTATGCAGGAGGCCCGACGCAGCAGTTGGTTGCGCCAGTTTCCAATATGTGTGATAGTGAAAAGCAGATAGAACGAAAGGGGAGGAACGGGATGGATGGTACTGTAGTGCTGGCGTGGACATTGAACACGGTTATCTTAATGAACATTCTGCTTGCCTGCTTTGTCATCTTCGTGGAGCGCCGTGATGCGGGATCAACGTGGGCCTGGGTGCTTGTCCTGTTCTTTCTGCCTATTCTTGGGTTTATCATTTACCTGTTTCTTGGCCGGCAGCTGAAAAGTGATAATTTTTACAACCTCAGTGTCGACGAGCAGACCTATTATGCTCATCATATTCAGGGCCAGCTGGAACGGCTTGAGAAGGACGAAATGGAAATGCCGCCAGCCGTTCGAGATAAATACCGTCAGCTGATGGAAATGAATCTGCGAGCGCCTAAATCGCTGATCGGGCTGACGAACAGCTTAATGATTCTTCATGACGGCCATCAAAAATTTGACCAGCTGATCGCAGATATCGAGCATGCGCAGTCTGAAATTAATATACAATACTACATTATTCAGCGTGACGCCCTCGGGCGGAGGCTGCTTGACCGGCTTGAAGAACGGGCTGCATCTGGTGTGAAGGTACGCCTGCTTTATGACGGGGTTGGATCGAGAAGCCTGAAAGAGAAGGATTTCAACGTGCTTTTGGAGCACGGCGGAGAGGTGCGAATCTTTTTTCCTGCGATCTTCGGTCCCGTTAATCTGCGGATGAATAACCGGAACCACCGGAAAGTCTGCATTATAGATGGTAAAATCGGCTACATCGGCGGATTTAACGTCGGTAACGAATACCTGGGCATCGATAAAAAGTTCGGCTACTGGCGTGACACGCATCTTCGCATGGAAGGGGACGCTGTCTCCTTGATCCAGGATCGTTTTATTCTGGACTGGACGTATGCAGGGGATAAGAAGCATCGGGAAGATGAATCGTTTGCGTTTGCTTCTCACAAAGTCCGTTCCATGAAGCCTGTGCAAATTGTGACGAGCGGGCCCAATTCAAAAACAGAGCATTTAAAAAACATGATGATTAAAATGATCATGAGCGCGGAACACGATATTTATATTCAGACCCCGTATTTTATTCCGGATAAAAGCTTTATGGATGCCTGTAAAATGGCTGTGACGTCCGGGGTAAGGATGCACATTATGATCCCAGGCGTCCCGGATCACCCATTTGTGTTTTGGGCCTCAAGGCTGTTTCTTGGAGAGCTTCTTCAATATGAGGGGGTTTATGTTTACTTATATGAGGAAGGCTTTCTGCATGCGAAAATGATGACGGTGGACAGTGAAATTGCCACTGTCGGAACAACCAATCTGGATGCGCGAAGCTTTCGACTTAATTTCGAAATCAATGCACTCGTGTTCGACAGCCATACAGCGATGACGCTGGAGGAATTATTTGAATCGGATAAACAGCGATGCCGCGTGCTCACCAAAAAAGAGTACGACCGGCGCAGTGCCGGCGTGAAAATAAAAGAGGGTATTTCGGGATTACTGAGTCCGATATTGTAGCCATGAGAGGAGGGTACAGCGATGCAGATTTACACAGCAGGAGTTCTCCTTGCAGGCGGGCGGTCAAGCCGGATGGGCGAAAATAAAGCGCTGCTCCGTATTAATGGCTTGTCTGCAGCTGCACATACACTGCGTTCGCTCCGTGTGACAGATGAACAGCTCTGTATTGCTAATGAAGCCGCATTAAAGCAGGAGCTGGACATTCCCGTCTTTGCAGATAAACGACCTTTTGAAGGCCCTCTGGCGGGTTTGGAAACGGCAATGGAACAAACGCAGGCCGTCTGGTGTATCGCTGCGGCATGTGATATGCCGCTCATCAGCGAATACATCGTGAAGCTGCTGGTGCAGCGAGCAGCGAAGACAAATGCGGATGCAGTTGTTCCGGAAGCGGATGGAAGAAGACAGCCTCTGCTTGCAGCTTACCGCTGTTCGCTGCTTCCACTGGTGACAGCATGCCTGGATGAAGAGAAACGGTCCATGGGAGCGCTGCTTGACAGCATAAAAGTTGACACTGTATCTGAGGCCGATATGATGGAAGCAGGCATAAAAAAGGAAACGATCACCCAGTCCTTTTTTAACATGAACAGGCCGGATGAATACAAATGGATTCGCAGGCGGGCAGAGGCTGAAGGAGATGTCACAGATGAGTGAACATGTGTTTAAAGATTTCTACCGAAATACGGTCACCTATTCTACAGAAAACGCGCCGTTTTCAGGCGATCCAAGACATGTCTGGGTCGTATGCCGTTATCGTGACAGCTGGCTGCTGACAAGGCATCCGTCCAGAGGAATCGAGTTTCCGGGCGGAAAAGTGGAGCCTGGAGAATCGGCTGACGAGGCGGCTGTGAGAGAAGTATATGAAGAGACAGGCGGACACGTTTCCACGCTTCATTATGTTGGGCAATACATGGTTGAAGGCAGAGCAGAAACGGTCATTAAGAACGTGTATTTTGCAGAAGTGGATCGACTTGAGAAAAAAGAAAGCTACTTTGAAACCGAAGGACCGCTGCTGCTGGAACGCCTTCCGCACCAGCCAAAGAAAAAAAAGAACTACAGCTTCATAATGAAAGATGAGGTGCTTCCCCTCAGTATGAAAGAAATTGAGGCGCGCTTTCTGAACGCAGCTTCCAGCTGACAGGAACACACATAAGAAGCCCGGACCGCCTGTTTGCAGCGGCCCGGGCTTCTTTGCACTATACGACTGGTCCTCCGCGGAGAATGTCAGCTGTTGTAGATGAGAATCGAGTGAAATTTGCTTTGAACTTTGCAGCAAGATCCAGCGCAGCCTGTTCATATTCGTCCAGGCTGTCCCAAACAAGTCTCGGCTGAAGCACTTCAGATGGAACCCCCGGACAGCTGGCCGGCACATCAAGCCCAAAAACAGGATCTGTAATGACAGCCGTACGGGCAAGGTCACCTTTGACAGCTGCATTCACCATAGCACGGGTAAACTTCAAATCCATCCGCCGGCCAGTGCCGCAAGGACCGCCCGTCCATCCCGTATTCACAAGGTAGACGTCCGTACGATGCTTCTTCATACGGTCGCCGAGCATTTCCGCATATGAGGCAGCCTCGCGGGGCAGGAATGGGGCACCGAAGCATGGCGAGAAAACAGGCTGCGGTACGGTGACGCCTCTTTCAGTGCCTGCCAGCTTGCTTGTGTAGCCGGACAAGAAATGATACATCGCCTGCTGAGGTGTCAGACGGCTGATTGGAGGCAGAACACCGGTTGCGTCGGCTGTAAGAAACAAAATCACATCAGGATGACCGCCGGTGCTTGGTAGCTTAGCAGACGGAACAGCTGTCAGCGGATAGGCTGCCCGCGTGTTTTCCGTCAGGGAGCCGTCGTGGAAATCCGGAGAACGATCCTCCTGCAGAACAACGTTTTCCAGCACCGATCCGAACGTAACGGCGTGATAAATCTCAGGCTCTTTCTCACGTTCCAGTCCGATACACTTTGCATAGCACCCGCCCTCAATATTGAAAATACCAGAGTCTGACCAACCGTGTTCATCATCTCCGATCAGAAGCCGGTCCGGGGCGGCAGAGAGAGTCGTTTTTCCAGTACCGGAAAGCCCGAAAAACAAGGCGGTACGGTCCTCATGATCGGCGTTGGCCGAGCAGTGCATCGGCAGCACGTTCAGTTCCGGCAGCAAATAATTCATAACAGAAAAGATCGACTTTTTCATCTCCCCTGCGTACGCGGTTCCGCCTATCAAAATCTTTCTGCGGCTGAATGAAATCATGACGAATACTTCTGACTCCGTGCCGTCTGCATGGGGGTCGGCCTGAAACCCTGGGGCGGATAGGATAGTGAATGGCTCCATGGAAGCTTCGCCCTCTATTTCTTCCGGACGAAGGAACAGCTGCATGGCAAACAACTGATGCCAGGCAAGCTCATTGACGACCGTAATCGGGAGTCTGGCATTCTCATCAGCACCTGCAGCAGCTTCACGGACATAAAGCTCCGGCAGCTCGGCTAAATAAGCAAGCACCTTCTGCTCCAGCTTTTCAAAAATCTCCGGCGTTACCGGACGATTAATATCGTTCCAGTCCACATCTGTTGACGCTGCTTCCTTTACAATAAACCGATCTTTAGGAGACCGTCCCGTAAATTCACCTGTTAAGGCTCGAAATGCACCCGAGCTTGAGAGCATCCCCTCTTCTTTTCTAATGGCAGTTTCCACCAGCGCCGATGCACTAAGCTGTTTTCGTACATTTTTTTGCTTCAAAACGGAAGCAAGCCGGAGATCATCGTAAATCATGCTCATCAATCATCCGCCCCCTTATCTATTAGTATGTCATATATTTTATTTATAACATACTAATTAAGGAAATCAATGGATTTGGAGAGATTTTTACAATCAAATTTGTTTACGTGTACGTACATACCTTTACAGCTGAAGTGGACAGCTTCGAACATAATGGTGACTCCTGATAGCCGGCAGTTGACATTGGGACCGATGTTGGGTATCATTCTCAAAAGCGGATACTCTTATCCCGAGCTGGCGGAGGGACAGGCCCTGCGAAGCCCGGCAACCATCACTTGAGTAAAAAAGGTGAACGGTGCCAACCTGCAGAACACATGAATCGTGTTCTGACCGATAAGAGGTGAAAGGAAACGAGACAGCCTTCTCCTCAACGGAGAAGGTTTTTTGTTTATGTAACCGGACAGCCCTCATCTGTGGGATTGATGGCTGGGAAAATGAGTGCCGTAATATTGTTCGAGGAGGATTCCTACCATGGCAGGAAAAACACGTTTGTTTACATCAGAATCAGTAACGGAAGGTCACCCGGATAAAATCTGTGATCAAATCTCAGACTCTATTCTGGATGAAATTATGACGCACGACCCGAACGCTCGGGTTGCCTGTGAAACTTCTGTTAATACCGGTTTAGTACTCGTTGCAGGTGAAATTACAACGTCTACCTATGTGGACATTCCGCGAGTTGTGCGGGAAACACTGAAGGATATCGGCTATGTACGCGCAAAATACGGCTTTGATTATGAAACATGTGCGGTATTGACGTCCATTGACGAACAGTCAGCTGATATTGCAGCCGGAGTTGACCAGGCACTGGAAGCACGTGAAGGTCAAATGACAGATGAAGAAATTGAATCGATTGGTGCAGGGGACCAAGGGCTGATGTTCGGCTATGCAGATAATCAGACGCCGGAGCTGATGCCGCTGCCGATCTCCCTTTCCCATAAGCTTGCCCGCCGTCTGACAGAGGTGCGGAAGGAACAGATTGTCGATTATCTGCGACCGGACGGGAAAGTACAGGTTACCGTGGAATACGATGAGAATCAGCAGCCTTTACGGGTAGATACGATCGTCATCTCCGCACAGCACCACCCTGAAATTACGCTGGAGCAGATTAAACAGGATTTGACAGAGCACGTCATCAAACCGGTGGTTTCAGCTGAACTGCTTGATGAGGAAACAAAATACTTCATCAATCCGACAGGGCGTTTCGTCATTGGCGGCCCTCAGGGAGATGCAGGCTTGACCGGACGTAAAATCATCGTTGATACGTACGGCGGCTATGCGAGACACGGAGGCGGTGCGTTTTCTGGAAAAGACGCAACGAAGGTTGACCGTTCAGCAGCGTATGCAGCACGCTATGTGGCGAAAAACATCGTCGCTTCCGGACTTGCCGATAAGTGTGAAGTGCAGCTGGCCTATGCGATCGGCGTAGCGCAGCCGGTTTCCATCGCTATCGATACGTTTGATTCCGGAAAAGTATCCGAAGACGTGCTTGTCCAGGTCGTGCGGAACAACTTTGACCTCCGTCCGGCAGGCATTATTAAAATGCTGGATCTGCGCCGTCCAATTTACAAGCAAACTGCTGCCTATGGCCACTTTGGACGTACAGACATTGAACTGCCGTGGGAAAAGACGGATAAAGCAGAAACGCTGGAAGCAGAAGCGATGCAGCTCATCGGAAAATAATGAGCCGCAGAATAAAGGAATCAACGCTGCACCGATATGACGTCGGTGCAGCTTTTTTCTAATGGTGTATGAATTAAACCGCAACAATTTCGCTTGCTTATTGTGAAGACGCAAAAAGTAAAACAATCATAGATTTTCACATAAACTGCCCGTTTTAACGTACCATAAAAAAGGAAATGCGAGGGTTACAAGATACTTTGCAGGCTTACAACCGCTTGGAGCCTGCGGGTTTTCTTAGATGTAATTAGGAGGAATCAATCATGAGGATTGAAGCTGACAAGCGGACAAGAGAATGGCTGCAAAAGCAGGGAGGGACGTGCACGGTAGAAGTTTTTCCGTTTCCGGGAGAGTTCAAAAACAAGCGAATTTTCGTTGATTTTCACTGTATTCCTCAGGAGCCGTCAAAGGAAGATCATTATGCTAAATATGAGGTAGAAGGATGCACCATTTATATTCATCAGGATTTACAGCCAAAACGCGATACGATTAAACTTCATCTATCCGGAAACACAGCGTTTCAGCACTTGGAAGTGAAGGGCTTGAAACGGCTGATGACCGAGAAAACCACCACCGCCTGAAGGAGAGAGCCAGTCATGGAAATCAAATAGAGAGCTGCCGGCCTAATCAATCAGGAAACCGGCAGCTTTTTTGCGTGCGGAAACGGCTTTACGACTGCCGCTTTCGTTTTTCTGAAATTTGTTCGGCACCGAGTCCATAGTTGTCCATGTCGATCTCCTCGATGATCACCACTGTCGAAGCAGGGTTTTTCTGCAGCTTCTCTTCTAGAAGTCCGGTTACCCCCTCGATTAAATCTGCTTTTTGTTCCTTCGTTAACCCGCCGTGTTCCTTCGTTACCTTAATGTTTACATATGGCATCGTTCAATCTCCTCTCTGACTATTTCCCGGGAAATGATGGTAGCGGCTTTCCTGCATCGCTTTGTACGTGCGTCCTTTTTCCACATAACTTTCCCTAATCCGCTTCATTTCTGCCTGATCCTCTTCT
Source organism: Bacillus daqingensis (assembly GCF_042654445.1). Taxonomy (NCBI): domain Bacteria; kingdom Bacillati; phylum Bacillota; class Bacilli; order Caryophanales; family Bacillaceae; genus Bacillus; species Bacillus daqingensis. Next base: position 479,736 of record NZ_JBHSGK010000013.1, on the reverse strand, counting down.
GTCAAATCACGGACGACACGTGCAGGTCTTCCAAGTGCAAGCTTACCAGGGGGAATTTCAGTGCCTGGAGTTACGAGACTGCCGGCGCCGATAAAAGCCCCTTCGCGGATGACTGCTCCATCGAGAACGGTGCTTCCCATCCCAATCAGAGCGTTTTTTTCAATTATGCAAGAGTGCAGCATACATTGGTGGCCGACGGTGACGCCTTCATGAATATGCAGCGGCAGCCCTGGACTTTGATGAAGCAGGCTTTGATCCTGGATATTGACGTTTCGTTCGATGATCGTCGGAGCGACATCGCCCCTGATCACTGTATGATACCAAATGCTTGCACCATCATGAATCTTCACATCGCCAGTAATGACTGCGTTTTCGGCAATATAGGCGCCGGCATGAACGTCTGGTGTTTTTCCTTCATAAGGATAATGTATCACGGCTTCCTCTCCTTCCATCATTTTCTTTATCGTACCTTACTTACAGCCGGGATGCACAGCTTCTTTGTTGACGCAGAAGTCAGAAAAAGCGAAGATGAAGAAAATACCAACTGCGGCAGCGACCGTATCAAGGAGTGACAGCAGGAATGTGGACATGGGAAACGGATCAGAATGCGGAAGGAACGGTAGTGATTGTACACGGAGCGGGGGAATATCACCGTCGCTATGATTGGCTGATCCGTCGCTTTAATGATATTGGATTCGATGTGATCATGGGGGATCTTCCCGGACAGGGCACGACACCCGGTCCTCGCGGCCATATTGACAGCTTTCAGGAATATGTGGATACCGTGACAGCATGGATAAAAGAGGCAAAAAGGCGCGAAGGACCGCTGCTTTTATTCGGACACAGTATGGGCGGGCTGATTGCGTCAACTGTTGTGCGTAAACAGTCAGTACCGCGTCCGGACATGCTGCTGTTATCGTCGCCGTGCTTCGGACTCGTGCAGCATCCATCGGTATGGAAGAAAGGAGCGGCGGCTTTGTTGAATCGTACAGCGCCGAAAACAATGTTCCCAAACGGATTGGAACCGGGATCCGGCACGCGCGAAGAAGGAATGCGGGCGAGAGATGAGGGAGATGAACTGCTCGTCAAAAAAGTCAGCGCCCGATGGTATCGGGAACTGCTGAAGGCGATGGAAGAGGCGCACCGGACGACAGGCGTCATGCCGCAGATTCCCGTTTACACCGCTCAAGGCGGAGCAGACCGGATCGTCGACAGGCTGGCAGTAAAGCGCTGGTTTGACAATCTCGATGTATCGGAAAAGCATTGGCGGGAGTGGCCTTCTCTGTATCATGAAGTCATGAATGAGCCGGAGCGGGAGGACGTCTTTGCACATATGGCTGGCTTTATTAAAACGACGCTCAGCCTTTCCGCTGGCGCCGCTTCTCGATCGCGCAAATGAATGGCGGATCGTTTGCCTGATTGATAAATCCGTATTGCAACACTTGATAAGCATGCTGAGGGAGAGACTGCAGAAATGGAAGCAGCTCTCCCTTTTCTGCTTTGCCTTCCTGATGGCCGTGATAGATAACCAGAATGATCCTGCCTCCCGGAAGCAGCTTTTCTAAGAAGAATGAAACAGCCGTAATCGTTGTCTCTGCGGTAGTGGTAACGTCCTTAGGGCCTCCGGGAAGGTAGCCCAGGTTAAACATCACGGCATGTATGCCTTCTTCCCTTACATAGCGAGCCGCATGTTCATGACCATCGTGAATCAATTCTGCCTGAAGCTGTTCCAGCTCCAGCTTATTACGGCAGCTGTCGAGCGCCTGTTTCTGAACATCGAAGCTGTAGACGGTACCCTTCGGCGCGAGTCTGGCGAGAAAGACCGTATCGTGGCCGTTGCCTGTGGTGGCATCAACCGCAATGCCATCTTCAGGGAGGACTTCTGCGGCCAATGTTTTAGCATACTGCAGCACGTTTTCCATTCCTTATGACCTCCCTTCCTGCAAAGGTTTTGCATAGATGCCCTGCCACGTCTGACGGGTGCGAAGCTCTGCATCAATTCCATTTAATGCTGCCCATTTATGCGAACTCCACATCGGGCCGATAAGCAGCTCGGCCGGTCCGTCCCCTGTGAGGCGGTGAATGGAAATAGAACTGCGGATCCGCTCCAGCTGATCACAGACAATTTGAATGTATGCTTCCTGCCCAAGCAGCTGGACCTCGCCCTGTTCAAATTGTTTGACCATTGGCGTTTTTTTCAGCAGGTGGAGCAGGTGAATTTTCATCCCCTGTATGTCCAAGGCGGAGACCGCTTCTGCAGAGCGCACCATCATCTCATGTGTTTCGCCGGGAAGACCGTTAATCAAATGAACACAGACGCGGATCCCGTGCTTACGGAGCTTTCGCACTCCTTCCTGAAAACAGGCAAAGTCATGTGCTCGGTTGATGCGCTCGCCGGTTTCGTCGAACGCACTTTGCAGCCCGAGCTCGACCCACAAATAGGTGCGCTCGTTCAGTTCGGCCAGATACTCGACTACATCGTCTGGAAGACAGTCAGGGCGGGTCGCGATGGAGAGTGCTTTTGTTTCGGGAAGCTTGAGCACGGCCTCGTATTTTTCCTTTAATTCATCCAGCGGTGCGTGCGTATTCGTAAAGGCTTGAAAGTAAGCCATACAGGCGCCACCGCTCCACTTTTGCTCCATGACAGACTTGCGGTCGTAAAATTGGTCGACGAGATCATCTCCGCGCTTTCCGGCAAAATCACCGGAGCCGCGCTGGCTGCAGAACGTACAGCCTCCATAGGCTACGGTGCCATCACGATTCGGACAGTCGAAACCGCCGTCCAGCGTGATTTTCATCACCTTGCGGCCGAAGTGTTCCTGAAGCTGCCTGTTCCACGGGTAATACCGTTTCTCACCAAAATGAGCTGGAACAGAGGAACTTACTGGATGCTGGCCAGCTTGCGGCATACGGTTTCCACCTCTTCTCTTGAAACATCACTGTTCGTCGTAAAGCGGAGTGCCTCCGGCTTATACTGAATGATGCGGATTCCTTCCTGATCCAGCAGCTGAACCCATTCCTCCGCGCTGTATTTGGAGGTATCGGTATCTGCAACTACAATATTCGTCTGTACATTGTGACGGATGGTCAAATCGGTAGACGACTGAATCGCTTCTGCCAAAAGACGGGCGTGCTCATGGTCGTGCTTTAAGAGCGCCCGGTGCTCCTTTAGAGCATGTAGAGCTGGTGCTGCAATCACACCCGCCTGACGCATTCCGCCGCCGAGCATCTTCCGCTTCTTGCGCGCAGTCCTAATAAAGGATGTACTGCCGGCGAGCATGGAACCGACAGGAGCTCCAAGTCCTTTGGACAGACAAAACTGAACGCTGTCCGTAAACGAAGCAATGTGGGCGGCACTCATTCCAGAGGCTTCTGCTGCGTTAAACAGCCTGGCTCCGTCCATATGGACCGGAATACCAGCCTGATCGGCGATTGCCCGGACTTCCTGCAGATACGCTTCTGGCAAATACGTACCGCCTCCGCGGTTATGGGTGTTCTCCAGCCAGATCAGACCGGTTTCCGGGTAATGAATATCATCAGAGCGGACCGACTTTTTCAGCACATCCAAGGCAATTTGACCGCCTTGATGAGGGAGCGTGCGGGATTGAGCACCGGCGAACGCAGAGATCGCTGCCCCTTCATAAATAAATACGTGCGCCTCGTCATCCATCAGCACCTCCTGGCCGGGCACCGTATGGGTCAGCAGAGCGGCCTGGTTCCCCTGTGTGCCGCTCGTTGTAAATAAGGCTGCTTCTTTTCCGAGAAGCTTGGCCGCATAAGATTCCAGTTCATTAACAGTAGGATCTTCTTCATATACGTCATCTCCGACAGCTGCATGGGCCATCAGCTGCCGCATTGTATCGGTTGGTTTTGTAACAGTGTCACTGCGGAGATCGATCATCATTAGTCCGTCACGCCTTTCATCAATGTCTGCCGTAATCTTATCACGGGAAGACGGGATGGAAAAGGTTGCCCGAAGCAGTGGAATAAGCTACCATTTATTTTGGGTGTCTAACGAATAAATAAGAGTGCGGGAGGTGACACGGTGCCAAAAGCAATCTGGATTCTGGTAATCGGCATGGCGATTAACATCACCGGGGCATCTTTTATTTGGCCGCTAAATACGATTTATATGTCTCAGGAGCTCGGGCAATCGCTGACGGTAGCTGGATCTGTGCTGACACTGAATGCGATGGCTGGCGTCACAGGAAATTTGATTGGGGGACGTCTCTTCGATCTGATTGGCGGATTTCGAACGATCATCGCCGGTGTGCTGATTGCCATGACCGCTGCATTTAGTCTGGCCGTGCTGCACACGTCTCTTACGGCTTACATCATCTGTCTTGTCTTTCTCGGATTTGGCGGGGGAATGATGATACCGTGTATGTATGCCTTAGCAGGATCGGTTTGGCCGGAAGGAGGCAGAAGGCCATTTAATGCGATGTACGTGTCACAAAATGTCGGAGTTGCTCTAGGTTCTGCGCTTGGAGGACTGCTGGCAAGCTTCCGGTTCGACTTTGTGTTTTTTGGAAACGGCGTTTTGTACGTTATTTTTCTTATGCTGGCGATCATCTACATAAGGCAGCTGCAGGGAGGCGGACAGGCAGCCTCTGCGTCCAACGTATTTGAACAGGCTGAAAAACTGGAGCACAAGCGGAGGTTCCGTGCGCTTGCTCTTTTATGTGCCGGCTTTCTTATTTGCTGGATTGCCTACGCGCAGTGGGCGTCTACCATCGCTGCTTACACGCAGGATATTGGCATTGCGCTTCCTTATTACAGCCTGCTGTGGACGATAAACGGCGCGATGATTATTTTTTGCCAGCCTCTAATTCGATTTTTTATTCAGCGGTGGGTCCATTCATTAAAAGCGCAGATTTACACTGGGCTGTTTATCTTTATGGGAGCTTTTTTCCTGCTCTCCCAGACAGATGTTTATACTGGGTTTGTAGCGGCAATGATTATCCTGACAATCGGTGAAATGTTCGTCTGGCCAGCGGTTCCCACCATTGCCCATCAGCTTGCACCGGAAGGGAAAGCAGGCTTTTATCAGGGGATTGTTAACAGCATTGCAACCGGCGGGAGATTGATCGGCCCGCTTTTCGGGGGATTGATGGCAGATCTATTCGGAATGCAGGTTTTGTTTCTCGTTATCACCGCGCTGTTTATCATTCCGTTTGTCATGACGGCCGTATTCGATAAAGGCGTTCCGCACATTCGCTTTACCCGCGACAACGCTTGACACACGCGGGAAGTGGTGCATACAATGGTATCGATACACGTCTATAGACAGTGAAGTCTGGAAGGGCATCGGCAGCCTGCTCCACGACCGCCGGCAAGATGGCCCGGAACTCTTTGGCAGGTAGGCGGCAAAAGCAGATTCTGGTACGCTCCTGTCCCGGCATATACCCCGGGATAAGGAGCTTTTTCTTTCCTATTTACATATATTGAATTTACAGGAGGTTGTTTCGTTGGCATTTCAACACCAGGAAATTGAAGCAAAATGGCAAAAGCATTGGGAGGATAACAAGACGTTTAAAACGTCGGAAGATCCGTCCCGTAAAAAGTTTTATGCACTCGACATGTTCCCGTACCCATCTGGCGCCGGACTTCACGTAGGGCATCCGGAAGGTTATACAGCTACGGATATTCTTTCCCGCATGAAGCGGATGCAGGGATATAACGTACTGCATCCGATGGGGTGGGATGCGTTTGGCCTTCCAGCGGAGCAGTATGCGCTCGACACTGGAAAACATCCCCGCTCTTTTACAGAGCAGAACGTAGATACATTCCGCCGCCAGATTAAGGCGCTCGGCTTTTCCTACGACTGGGACCGGGAAATCAATACGACGCACGAATCTTATTATAAATGGACGCAGTGGATTTTTATTCAGCTCTATAACAAAGGGCTCGCTTATGTGGACGAAGTCCCGGTGAACTGGTGCCCTGCGTTAGGAACTGTACTTGCAAATGAGGAAGTTATTGATGGCGTAAGCGAGCGCGGTGGCCATCCCGTCGAGCGCCGGCCTATGAAGCAGTGGATGCTTAAAATTACGGAATACGCGGATCGGCTGCTGGAGGACCTGGAGGAGCTGGACTGGCCGGAATCGATTAAGGATATGCAGCGCAACTGGATCGGCCGCTCAGAAGGAGCCGACGTCGATTTTCGCTTGAAAGGAACTGGCAAGGAAATCACTGTTTTTACAACGAGACCGGATACGCTTTACGGTGCCACCTATCTTGTGTTGGCACCGGAGCACAGTCATGTTGATGAGGTGATGACAGAAGATCAGAAAGAAAAAGTAGAAGCCTACCGCAAAAGCGTGGCGCTGAAAAGTGATTTAGAGCGTACAGAGCTTAATAAAGATAAAACGGGTGTATTTACAGGCGGGTATGCAGAGCATCCGGTTACCGGGGAAGAGGTACCGGTCTGGATTGCCGATTATGTACTGGCAACCTACGGAACAGGAGCGATTATGGCTGTACCGGGCCATGATGAACGTGACTATGAGTTTGCGCAGGAGTTCGGTCTGCCGATCAAGGAAGTGGTGGCCGGCGGTGATTTGTCGAAGGAAGCTTACGCGGGTGACGGAGAGCACGTGAACTCCGACTTCCTTAACGGCCTGAATAATGAAGAAGCTATTACCGCTATGTGCGACTGGCTCGAACAGCATAAAAAAGGCAAGCGTCAGATTACGTACCGTCTGCGCGACTGGCTCTTCAGCCGTCAGCGCTATTGGGGCGAGCCAATCCCGGTCATCCACTGGGAAGACGGCTCCATGACCACCGTGCCTGAAGAGGAGCTTCCGCTGACCCTGCCGGATATGAGCGAATTTAAGCCATCTGGAACCGGGGAGTCTCCGCTTGCAAACAATGAAGCGTGGCTGCACGTGACCGACCCGGAAACCGGGATGAAGGGCCGCCGGGAAACGAATACGATGCCGCAGTGGGCAGGCAGCTGCTGGTACTACCTGCGCTTTATTGATCCGGACAACAGCGAACAGCTGGCCGATCCGCAGAAGCTGAAGCAGTGGCTGCCGGTGGACATTTATATCGGCGGAGCTGAGCACGCTGTGCTGCACCTGCTGTATGCGCGTTTCTGGCACAAGGTGCTTTATGATATCGGAGTTGTGCATACGAAGGAGCCGTTCCAGAAATTGTACAACCAAGGTATGATCCTCGGGGAGAATAATGAGAAGATGAGTAAATCTAAAGGGAATGTGGTGAATCCGGATGTCATCATGGATTCTCACGGGGCAGATACGCTGCGCCTGTATGAGATGTTCATGGGACCGCTGGACGCTTCAATTGCCTGGAGCGAAAACGGACTCGACGGAGCACGCCGCTTCCTCGACCGTGTCTGGAGACTTTTCGTCGACGAGAACCATCTTCGTGACGTTGTGGTTGACGAACAGAGCAGCGAGTCGCTGACGCGCGTGTATCATCAGACGGTCAAAAAAGTGACCGAGGACTTTGAGGCGCTTCGATTTAATACAGGTATCTCCCAGCTGATGGTGTTTGTCAACGAAGCATACAAGCAGGAAAAATTGTCCAGAAGCCACCTGGAAGGCTTCCTCAAACTGCTTTCGCCGGTAGCACCTCACGTCAGTGAAGAGCTTTGGCACAAGCTTGGCCATGATACGACGATTTCGTTCGCTACCTGGCCGGTATATGACGAGAGCTGGCTCACTGAGGATGAAATTGAAATTGTTGTGCAGGTAAACGGCAAAGTCCGTGCCAAGCTGAAGGTTGCAAAGGATGCTTCGAAGGAAGACCTGGAAAAAGCAGCGTTTGACGACGCCCGCATTCAAGAAGAAACAAACGGGAAAACAATTCGCAAAGTGATTGCTGTTCCCGGCAAGCTCGTCAACATTGTGGCAAATTAATAACTAGGATAAAGAGGGCCCTCACCATGCTGTGAGGGCCCTCTTCAGGCTGTTGACAAAGTCAATCAGCTTACATGATTATTCGATTGATGGTGTATCCCCTCTGTTTACCAAGCCTGACGTGGGCTTGCCTTCAGCTATTTCTCAGGGTAACCCCTGTATGAAGGGAAGAAAGGCACGGCTTCACTCGGACACCGGCTTCTTACAAGAAGCCTTCAAGACCCAGTCCGGCTCCGCTCGTGCGTTGATGCCGTTCGCAGGTCTGAACGGCACGGGATCTTCAGGCTGCGCGGATTCCACGGGCACGCCGGACACGAAGGGGAAATGGATTTATTTGATGGAAAAAAATGTCCCGATCGCTGAAGCTGTGGCTTTTTTTCGTGCATACGTTGACGAACTGGCATCCCTATTCGACATCGAAGCGTTGCCTAACTAAAGGTTCCATCCATATGGAACAAGCTCGTGGAAAGCATCACCAGGCGTTTCAATCGGACAGCCAGCTGCCAAATCAGAGGACCTCGACTCCAGGAGGATCAGAACGAGGCGAAGATCCAGCGCTTCTGACGAAAGGAAGAAGCTGTTAGCTGAGCCCGTTCCCTCCGGAAAGCGAGTGTCCGCAGATGCAGGCAGATGCAACGATATTCACCTGAAAAAACGTTATCAACACTCTGAAGAGGGCCCTCTTTAATAGTGATCCGAGCAGTTACAGGGAGGCGGCCGCAGTTTCGGCTGCAGCGGAACCGGCCGTGTAGCCTGTGGAGAAGGCAACTGTTATATTATAGCCGCCAGTATAACCATGCAGATCCATGACTTCGCCGCAGAAGAAGAGACCCTGCTGCAGCTTGGATTCCATTCGTTTTGGATACACCTCTTTCACGCTGACGCCGCCACCGGTTACAAATGCTTTTTCGATGGAAAGCGTGCCATCAGCAGTCAGTGGAAATCGTTTCATGACGGCTGCAAGTTCCCGCAGAATCTCGTGCGATGTTTCAGAGCCGGTAGCAGACGGCTCAGCTCCTGCGAGCAGCATAGCCGGGGGAAGGAGCCGCTCAGGAAGGACACCCTGAAGCGCGTTTTTGACCGCTTTTTTAGGTGCACCTCTGATGATCGTCTGCAGACGCTGCAATACATCCTCCGCTGATTCTTCTGGAAACAGGTCGATCCATAGGGCAACAGAGCGGACATTATGCTTCTTCTTCATTTTAATCACGTACTGGCTGCACCGGAGACCGATTGGACCGGAGATACCGAAATGAGTAAAGATCATGTCTCCCCGATGCGTCTTCATCGGTTTTTTCTTTTTAGGATCAATAACACTCAGCGCCACGTCCCGAAGCGACAGACCTTGCAGCTCTTTCGACCGGATAAAGGAATCGGTCAGCGTGATCGGCACTTCCGTTGGATACAGCTCGGTGATCGTATGTCCTGCTTTACGGGCCCAAGGGTAACCGTCCCCGGTAGAACCGGTATGCGGAACGGACATACCGCCTGCGGCAACGATAACCGCGCCAGCTTCAAGCATCGTACCGTCCGCCGTTTCTACTGATCTCACCCGGCCATCTTCAAAGTGAAGGTCGCGCACTTCTGTTTTCGTGCGGATTTCCACTTTGTGCCGGCGAACGTGGTCCAACAGGGCACGGACGACGTCGATCGCTTTATCGTTAACCGGAAACATGCGGCCGTTGTCTTCTTCCTTCAGTTCGATTCCGAGTGACTCAAAGAAGGCGATAATGTTTTCGTTATTAAAGACCGAGAACGGACTGTACATAAACCGGCCGTTGCCGGGGATATGACGGATCAGTTCTTCTGCGTCCACTCGGTTGGTCACATTGCAGCGCCCGCCTCCGGAAATAGCAAGCTTCCGCCCCAGCTTATTCCCTTTATCGAGCAGCAGCACCCGGGCGCCATGCTCTGCCGCTGCTGCAGAAGCCATAAGGCCAGCCGGACCTCCTCCTATTACAATTACATCGTGCATACATCATGCTCCTTTACGTTCAATCTCAACTGATTGTAAGGCAGCATGAAGGAAAACACAACCGAGCGTGCGCTGAGCAGCAGAAACCGCTTCATGAAGCGGGCAAGCTCCTGTAAGCATTAACAAAGCAGATAAGTTGATTCAACTGCTTTATATCCCTATAATCGGGGATATGAGAAGATTATTTCTGCTGAGCAGGACTGAGAAGAGGTCAACCTGCGGAATTGTATCGATTTTTCGCAAAAACGCTGTTTTATTTACATGGCGGATGTGCTACACTGCTCTGTGGAGATAATAGATAAAAATAGATCACTTAGGAATCGGGAGGAGGATGTCACATGTTGACAAGCCTTAAAACAAAAATTTCACAGAAGCGTGCCGTATGGATGCAGGAAACCCAGGAGCGAATCGAGCAGTTTGCGCAGTTTGAACAAAAACGATCTCTGGAGGAACTGGAGCGTTCCCAGTCCCAGCAGTTTATTTTAAATCAGGAAGTTGGACGGTACCTTAAAACCGTTCATCCGACATTTTTATTGAAGCCGGAAGTGCACCGTGCTCTTCTGAATCTGCTTTATGCCCGGGCAGAGGGAAGATTCAGCATGAGCATTTCTATGACAGAGGAAATGCGGAAAGCCTACTCGTTCTATCATAACGAGCTGAAAATATTTATTACCCTTCTGGAACGTCGTGGCTTTCAAATCGAAGGGCAGGAAGAGCTGTTTCTGCAGACGTTCTTAACAAAGCTTCGGGAAAATAACTTCCGCCGTCTGCTGGACGTATACGGTGACTTTATTCCGGAAGAAGCACCGATTACAGAAGCGTTTGCACGTTATGTCGATACGGTAGATGCCTCCAGTAAGTATGAGAGCGGTCACCTTGATTTCTTCGCAACGTATTTGAACCACAAGAACATTGCTGACTTTACGTGGACGAAGGGCCGGCTGAAGCGCAAGCTGAAGCAGTTCGACAAAGCGAGCCGCGAAGAAAATAAGCTGAAGCAGCTGGAACGAAAGCTGCAGAACATCAGTTGATCAACTAAGCCTGCAGCCGTTCAGACGGTTTGCAGGCTTTTTCATGACAGGATTTGTCGCTCTTCCGTCAGATAGCGGCGGATTTCGTATGTACAGGAACTGCCGGACTGTTCGAAAAAATCATAGGGATACGTATTCCATTTTCTGTGCTCCTTTATGTTACGATAATAGCAGCGAAACAGGAGAGGATGACAGCTATGGGCAGTTCTATATTGTTTATCGGCGCCGGACGAATGGCAGAAGCCGTCATTGCCGGTATTGCAGCGGACGATGGATCTCCGTTCGACCGGATAACGGTCGCGAATAAGTCGAATCAGGAAAAACGGGAGAGGCTTGCTGCTGACTACGGCGTTCATACGACCGACGACTGGCTGCAAGTGATGCAGCGCCATGATGTCATTGTGCTGGCTGCGCCGCCGTCTGCACATGGAGATTTGCTTGATGCTGTAGCCCCGCTGTGGAAAGGGCAGCTGATTGTCACGCTCGCAGCTGGTATTGATCCGGATTTTATGGAAGCAAGGCTTCCGGCAGAGGCACCTGTTTGCTGGATCATGCCGAATACTGCAGCCCAAATTGGAGAATCGATGTCGACATTTGTTTGCGGACGTGCTGTAACATCGACTCATCGGCCGCTGATTGAAGGACTGCTTCATGCAATTGGACCGGCAGAAGAATTGACGGCCAGGCAGGTGCACGAGCTGACGGCTGTGACAGGCAGTGCTCCAGCCTTTATGTATTACATTGCCTCATCGCTCCAGGAAGCGGCCGCAGCCTCCGGAATCTCGCAGGAGCAGGCGCAGCGGCTTGTGGTGCAGATGATGAAAGGCTCAGCTGCGATGCTTGCTTCCGGGAAAGATCCAAAAGAATTGATTGAACAGGTTGCATCACCAGGCGGCTCCACAGCTGAGGGGCTACACGTGCTTGAAACGTATGACGTAGACCGAATTATGAAACAGGCGGTAGCAGCAGTAAACCGTCACGCAGGAGGGAATACGTAATATGCTGAAAACACTTGAGGTAACAACATCATCAAGGGATGAAATCGTAGACCTGACAAACCGGGTGCAGCAGGTGATTAATGAATCGGGCATTAAAGATGGGCTCGTGTACATTCAATCGGCTCACACGACAGCAGGAATCACGGTAAATGAGAACGCCGATCCGGATGTGAAGAAAGATATGCTGAACCGGTTCAATGACGTGTACCCGTGGGACCATCCGCAGGACCGGCATATGGAGGGAAATACGGCGTCTCATTTGAAAGTATCGACAGTAGGCACGCTGCAGACGCTGATTGTCCACGAAGGCAGGCTTCTGCTTGGAACTTGGCAAGGAATTTATTTTTGTGAATTTGACGGCCCGCGTAAGAGAAACGTTCATGTGAAAGTCTCAGCAGGCTGATTAACAGGCAGGAGAGAAGGTCATTATGTCAGATCAACAGCTGATCCGGGGAACGATGGTGCTGACCGCAGGCATTTTCTTAACGAAGTTTCTCGGATTTATTTACATATTCCCATTCACGTATCTTGTAGGTCACCAGGGGCTTGCACTGTATGCATACGGGTACTTGCCGTATACTGTGCTGCTCAGCCTTGCGACGCTCGGCATACCGCTTGCGGTGTCCAAATTCGTTTCAAAATACAATTCGCTCGGTGATTATCACACCGGACAACGGCTGTTAAAGTCAGGATTGATCGTCATGGGCGTCACCGGCTTTATCGCCTTTCTTGTCCTGTTTTTTTCTGCAGAGGTCATTGCGAACCGAGTGCTTGACCCGGATAACCTGGAAGGAAATACAGTAGCAGACGCTGTTTTCACGATTCGCATGGTCAGCGCGGCCCTGATTGTCGTGCCGCTTATGGCCATCATTCGCGGATTTTTCCAAGGAAACCAGTCTATGGGGCCAACAGCCGTTTCGCAGGTAATTGAACAAATTGTCCGGATTGTCTTTATTCTGGTCCTTACGTACTTGATTTTGTATACATTCGACGGGCAGCTGGGCACCGCAATCGGCTTTGCCGTTTTTGGTGCCTTTGCCGGAGCGCTCGGCGGACTTGCTGTGCTGCTCTGGTATTGGAAAAAGCGGTATGCCGGATTGCAGGAAATGGTCAGCCGCAGTACGGTTGATCATCAGCTGCCGCTCGGAAAAATGTACCGGGAACTGCTCAGATATGCACTGCCGCTGTCCTTCGTAGGTCTTGCCATTCCGCTGTACCAGATGATTGACCTATGGACATTTAATCCGGCGATGATGGCAGCTGGCTACACGGATACACAGGCAGAAACCTTTTTTGCGTCCTTTACGCAAACGTCCCATAAGCTGATTATGATTCCGGTGTCGCTTGCTACGGCCATGTCGCTTACGATTCTGCCGACGATTACAGCGGCGTACACCCAGAACGATACCGAAAAGCTGCAGCGGACGATTACACAGACCTATCAGATCATTTTGTTTTTGACAGTGCCGGCAGCGGCTGGCCTGATGGTGCTCGCAGTGCCGGCATATGGCGCTTTGTTTGCTGAAGAAGTAACGGCGGGCGCGTCTATTTTACGCAACTATGCACCGGTTGCCGTCTTTTTTGCTGTGTTTGCCGTAACGGCTTCCCTGCTGCAGGGAATGGAGAAGCAGCGGATGGCTGTCGTGTCACTTGCTGCAGGTCTTTTGTTTAAGGTCGCGTTTAACAGCTTATTTATCGGCTGGTTTGGTCCGGAAGGCGGCGTTTACGCTACATTTGGAGGATATCTGCTGTCGGTTTGTATCAATATTTGGGCGATCGGCTACTATGCTGATTTTGATTACCGGCTTGTACGTAAACGATTCATGCAAGTAGGAGTTTACTCGCTGATTATGGTGCTTGTCACCTGGTATATTTCCTTTGGTCTGCAGCGAATTTGGCCGGTCACTAGCCAGGGGAACGGTCTGCTCGTCCTTGGAATCTCGGTTACAGCAGGCGTCATCGTTTATTTAAATCTGGCGTTTCGGTCAGGTCTTGCCGGAAAGGTTCTCGGCCACCGGTTTTCCATGCTGAATAAATAGCAGAACCGGAAGCAGACGAACCGAACCTGTTCAACCCTTAAAAAATCTGCTTATAACAAAGCAGTGCCGAAGATCATTTGTTGATCTTCGGCACTGCTTGATTGTTAATTTTGCACGGATTCCTGCGGGGTTTCGCCAGGGACCCATGCTTCTGCCCACGCCTGAATTTCATCAAGAGCGGATTCTAACGCTCTTCCTTTGTCCGTGAGAGTATACTCTATACGCACCGGTGTTTCCGGGTAGACGTGACGTTTGACGATACCGATCTCTTCCAGCTGCTTCAGCCGGTCGACGAGCATTTTGTCGCTCATATTGGGAATGTTAGAAGAAATATCGCGGAACCGTGCCGGTCCATGCAGAAGCACACGGATAATCAAGCCGTTCCAGCGTTTGCCGAGAAGTTGAAAAGCCGATTCGAACTTTGGGCACATCGCTAACTCTTCCATGTAGGTTCACCTCTCTTTATATGCTGATGCATATACCTAAACAGTTGTTTGTCTATTATAACACAATATATCCGATTTGCGGAATAGAACGCCAACAATGAACTTTTTTAAAGAAACAAACTTTTGTTTAATAGCTGGAGGTGGATAACAAGTGAGAGCGTCCGCTGACAGCAGTATGGAGGGAATGCGTTCTTCGGTCTTTGCTAAAAAACCGGTTCAGCTGCACCTGCGATGAAGGTTGAAAGCGCAACGCATTATGAGATTTCCTCTTTCCCTGCCAAAGTACCTTTCAGGGGTAGGGGGCATCTGCTATAATGGGAGCATTGGACAATAGGGTGCAGAAGGGGGGCGGAACGGTGGAGGAAAGCAAATCGAAGCTTTACATAGACTGGTATTTGATCACAGCGGTCGTCGTTATGACAGCGTTTGGACTGATTATGGTGTACAGTGCAAGCTTCGTGCAGGGATATCAAAATTACGGCGATGTCACATACTTTTTTGATCGGCATTTGATCTGGGTTGTGCTCGGAGGTCTCGGGTTCCTTTTTTTTATGTTCTTTCCATACCGTCATTTCAGACGTCTCGTTCCGCTTATTCTGCTGGCGTCTGTGGCGATGCTGATCCTTGTTGCCCTTCCGGGAGTCGGTCATACGGTGAACGGAGCAACGCGCTGGATTGCAATCGGAGGCTTTACGATCCAGCCGTCTGAATTCGTAAAGCTTGGCATGATTATTTATCTGGCATATATTTATTCACGCAAACAATCATATATCCATGACTTTAAAAGCGGTCTTTTTCCGCCGCTTTTGATTACAGCGGGTGTGTTTATTTTAATCATGATGCAGCCGGATCTCGGTACCGGCACGTCGATTGTGCTCGTTGCAGGGCTGATCGCGTTTTATTCCGGAGCCCGCTTTTTTCACATGATATCGCTTGGTGCGCTTGCTGGCGCTGGTCTTTATTATTATGCCAGCTCTGCCGAATACCGGATGAACCGGATCACTGGATTTGTCAATGCGTTTGAACTGGAGCAGTCAGACGGCTTTCAGCTGGTGCAGTCGTATATTGCGATTGCGCACGGAGGACTAACCGGGGCTGGATTTGGTCAAAGCGTCCAGAAGCTGTTTTATTTACCGGAGGCTCATACGGATTTTATTCTCGCCATCGTCAGTGAAGAGCTCGGCTTTTTAGGGGTGCTGCTGGCACTTGGCGGCGTGGCGTTCATTATTGGACGCGGCTTTCTCATCGGTGTTCGCTGCCGGGATACGTTCGGCAGTCTGCTCGCATTTGGTATTGTCTCACAGCTTGCTATACAGGTGATCTTCAACTCTGGTGCCGTCAGCGGTTTTCTGCCAATCACAGGAATACCGTTCCCGTTTTTAAGCTATGGCGGTTCATCGCTTCTCGTTACCCTTGCCGGAATTGGAATTCTCGCAAATATATCGAGAAAAACGGAAAAAGAACGGGAGAGTTATGCTTCTGATAATAAGGAAATGCACGACGAAGGGACGTTCGAAAGGACCTCTGTTTCCCGGGGCGTGTAAGAGGGTGGAACTATGCAGGAACGAAAAAGTCCGTTTCAACAGCTGGACTATACATTATTATTCTTTTTATTTGTACTGATGTGCATCAGTCTCGTCGCGATTTACAGCGCTGCGACATCCGGACAGTACGGCGTGGCACCGTCGTATTTCGTCCAGCGTCAGATTCTCTGGTTCTCTGTCGGAACAGTGCTTCTGATTTCAGCGATGGTGATCGATTACGATCTGTTTAAGCATCTTTCAATTCCGCTTTATGCCGTGAGCATGATTTTACTCGTTGCCACCCACTTGTTCGGCATCGAAGTAAACGGTGCCCAGCGCTGGCTTGGCATTCCGGGTGTGTTTACGTTTCAGCCGTCGGAGTTCGTAAAGATTTTTATTCTGATTTCTCTGGCGCATCTGCTGTTTACCATTACGCGGTCGCCGCGTCCTAAAACATTCAAATCGGACGTGATTGTCGTTTCCAAAATACTGGGAGTCGGCCTGCCGCCGTTTGCTTTTATTTTAATTCAGCCGGACCTTGGAACGGCGCTCGTTATCCTGGCGATGATTGCAATCATGATTTTAATGGCAGGGGTAACTTTCCGAATGATTGGACTGCTCGTGACGATGGCGCTTTCTGCAGTCGCCGGACTTGTCTGGCTCCACAACAATGCGTTTGAACTGTTCACGCAGGTCATCCGGCCTCACCAGCTGTCACGTATTTATGCGTGGCTGGACCCTACTGCGAACATCGGCGGGGAAGGCTATCAGCTCTATCATGCACTGCAGGGGATCGGAGCCGGACAACTGTACGGGAGCGGATTCACGCAGGGAGTGAAATCTCAAAGCGGTGTTATTCCAGAGCTGCACACGGACTTCATTTTCACGGTGATCGCAGAGGAGTTCGGATTCATCGGAGCCACGGTGCTGATGGTTATCTACTTCCTGCTGCTGTACCGAATGGTGCTGATTGCATTTACGTGTAACAATTCATTTGGCACGTATTTGACGGCAGGGGTTGTTGGACTGCTCGTTTTCCAGATTTTCCAGAACGTTGGCATGACTATTGGTGTTGTGCCGATCACAGGTCTCGCACTGCCGTTTATCAGCTACGGAGGAAGTGCCCTGGTCACGAATATGCTGGCGATCGGAATCGTGTTGAACGTCAACATACGAACGAAGCATTACATGTTTGGCGAAGAAGAATAACGAAAGATAAAGGCTTCGGGACTCTCCCTGAAGCCTTTATCTAATCGTATGTAAATAAGGAGGTCATGATCATGAGAGCAGATAAACTGCTTGCTGATTTGGGATACGGGTCCAGAAAAGACGTAAAAAAACTGTTTAGGGAAAAGGCGCTGACTGCCGACGGTGAAGTGGTGCCGAGCGGAAAAACACATGTCTATCCGGATGAGCAGAAGCTTGAAGTGTTTGGGGAACCAGTCATCTATAGAACACACATCTATTTAATGATGAATAAGCCGGACGGACTTTTGTCTGCGACGGAAGATGCTGTTCAGGAAACGGTCGTAGATATTTTGGAACCGGAAGACCAGCTGTTTGAGCCATTTCCGATCGGCAGGCTGGATAAGGATACGACGGGTCTGCTGCTGCTGACGAACGATGGAAAGCTGGCGCACCGGCTGACCTCGCCAAAGCACAAGGTGGATAAAGAGTATCGTGTTCATTTAGCACGTCCGCTTTCAGCAGAGGGAGAACAGCGATTAAAGGAAGGAATGACGCTTGAGGACGGCTTGGAAACGAAGCCGGCACAGGTCAGCCATACCGACGATCCGCTTGTCATATTCCTGACGATTCAAGAAGGGAAATATCATCAAGTAAAACGGATGATCGCAGCCTGCGGGAGCCATGTCGCAGAGCTGGAGCGGGTCAGAATGGGACCGCTCGTATTGGATGAAGACTTGAAACGAGGCGAATACAGGGAGCTTACCGAGCAGGAGCTGGCCAGGCTGATGAAGCAGAGGTAAACAAAAAAAGAAGCTGCGTCCGTAAAACGCTGCTTCAAGTGATTTGTTCTCAAGATACTTTTGTTTTCTTGCCGGTTGTCGTCCAGACACCCCGTTCAAGCGTGGTGACCAGACCATTATATTCCAGCACGTTTAAGTCGCGCTGAATGGTTCGTTCAGTCGTTCCGAACTCTTCCGTGAGCTCTTTCGTCGTCACGTTTCCTTTCTGATTAATGTAGAGATACACAGATTTAATGCGAGTTAACATACGATCGGTTGACGGCTTCAAAAAACCACTCCTTCAAGTTTGTTACTCCAGTGTAAATCGCTGAAACATCAAGCGCAGAAAGACCAGGAAGGGCTTCTACACGCTCACATCAACTCGTTTTCCGGCGTAAGGATGAGGAGCCTCCTGTACGGCGGAATCCAGTGCCTGAAGCATGTTTATGCTCTGTGCGGCCTGGGTGGACAGCGCGCTCTGCATGAGGCTGAGGCTCACAGTATGCTGGAGCTGCCTGGCCTGAGCGTTCATCATGGAACTAATATCCAATCGCTTTCCCCTCCTTTGCACTAATTTTACCTAAATTGACGTGTTACGTAAAGCGAATTGAATGTAAAATTCGTAAAACTTTCGTAAACCGGACGTGAAACGTTCGGTTTTTATAGTGGGAATACCGCGATAGTTGACGTATACTGGTAATCGTCATGCAAAATACATAGAAAGTCAGGGATGTTGAAATGAAACAGCGTAATCCGGTTTTTTACATGAAGGGCTATTTTTTCTTCATTTACTTTGGATTTGGCGGGC
Organism: Bacillus daqingensis; assembly: GCF_042654445.1. NCBI lineage: Bacteria > Bacillati > Bacillota > Bacilli > Caryophanales > Bacillaceae > Bacillus > Bacillus daqingensis. The sequence goes on along the minus strand of NZ_JBHSGK010000013.1, from coordinate 461,066 downwards.
TGTTCCCGCTGCTTACGGTCTATCTGCAGGATGAGGTACAGCTGAGTGGGGCACAGATTGGCGTCATCACCTCCATCGGTCCAATCGTCATGATCCTGATTCAGCCGCTGTGGGGGATGCTTAGTGATTATACGAAGCGGCCCAAGCTGCTGTTGACTGTCGCTTCAGTCGGAGCAGGGGTTTCCGGCTTCACGTATTTATTCGCACAGGAATATATCTATTTTGTCCTTACAGCTTCTTTGATTGCTTTGTTTCAAAGCGCACTGATTCCACTCTCCGATAGTATCGCCATGAACTATACGAAACGTGAAGGCGGCGATTACGGGAAAATTCGGATGTGGGGAGCAGTCGGGTTTGCTGTTGCTGTATGGATCATGGGAAACGCGTCTGATCTGATCGGTCTGGAAGTCATCTTTTACGGCTTTGCTGCCGTATTATTTGCAGGTGCCCTCTTTTCCCGCCATATGCCGAATGAGGCCGGCTCCACGGTCGTCGATGTCCGCGGAGGCATGAAGCGGCTGATGAAGGTGAGAGGGTTCCCGTTGTTTTTAGTGATTACATTTCTCGTCTACGGACCGATAATGGCAAACAACTTTTACTTTGGGGTGCTGATTCAGTTTGCCGGAGGAACGCTTGCCGGTGTAGGCTTCGCCTTTTTACTGGCGGCAGGGAGCGAGGTGCCGTTTATGCGGTGGGCTGGAGCCTGGATTCAACGGCGCGGCATCTTAACGATTCTCTTTGCAGCAGCGTTTGTTTCCGGCGTCCGGTGGATCTTTTATTCTTTCGAACCGGATCCTGTCTGGATTTATGCGACAACCATCATGCAAGGTTTCAGCATTGGTCTCTTCGTGCCGGCAGCGCTTCAGTACGTGACGGAAATTGCCCCCGCAGAGGTCAAAGCGACAGCAGTGTCTGTGTACGCAGCTGTCGGTAACGGCGTCGGCGCCTTTTTCTTCAGCATGTCAGCAGGTCTGCTTATCGATCTGCACTCGATTCTTGCCGTTTACTTATTTTACGGAGTCATGACGTTGATTGGTGCTTTTCTGCTGTTTGTGCTTGCCTCGCGACAGCCTCACATCGTAAAAAAAGAAAGCGGCTGATTCAGTACGTAAAAAGAACCCGTTACAGCATGTAAGCTGTGACGGGTTCTTTTTTGCTGATTAGCTTAATCGAACTGAAACAGATCCGTACTCAAGTAGCGTTCACCCGTATCGCAGGCAATCGCAACAACGACATCGTCCGGACCAAATTTCTTGGCTGTTTCCATTGCTGCATAGCACGCTGCGCCGGAGGAGGGCCCTACAAGTATGCCTTCTTCTCTTGCCAGCCCTCTGGCAGCCTCGTATGCATCCTCATCGGATATCTGGTGAATTTTCCCGTACACCTCTTCGTTTAAGATAGGGGGAATAAAGCCGGGAGACGTTCCGACAAGCTTGTGCGGGCCAGGTTTTCCGCCGGATAGCACGGGAGACCCTTTTGGTTCGACCACGTGAATTTCAACGTCCGGATAGGAGCTGCGAAGCTCTTCACCTGTGCCTGTTATCGTTCCGCCAGTACCGGAAGTAGCAACAAAAGCAGCAAACTGTCCGTCAATCTGCTTCATCGCTTCCTTAATTTCCAGTGCGGTCGTTTTTCGGTGGGCATCCGGGTTAGCACCGTTTTCAAACTGCATGGGCATAAAGCCGTTCGGGATTTCTTCTGTCAGCTGCCGCGCCTTCTCAATGGCACCCGGCATTTTTTTGTCGCCCGGTGTTAGCACCACTTCGGCACCGTAGGCTTTCAGCAGGTTAATCCGCTCTTGGGACATCGTATCCGGCATCGTTAAAATCGCACGATAGCCTTTCGCAGCAGCATTCATCGCCAGTCCGATCCCGGTGTTGCCTGATGTTGGTTCAATGATAACCGAATCAGGGTGCAGAATACCGTCTTTCTCTGCCTGTTCAATCATATTGGAGGCGGCTCTGTCTTTGACGCTGCCGCTTGGATTCATAAACTCAAGCTTCAAGTATACCTGTGCTCCATTTTTATCGGGAAGCCGCTGAAGTTTTACTAGAGGCGTATCCCCGATCAGTTCATCCATGTAATTGACTACTCTGCTCAATCCGGTTCATCCTTTCTAAAACGAAGTATGTTTATCTGTATGCTTCCTTTATCAGTATAGCACAGCCATTCAACAGGATAAACGCGGCTGTTTGTCTCATGTTTTTGCAAGTCGGCAGAAAGGAATAGATAGGCAGAGGAAGAAGAAAGAGGTGAAACTCATGTCAGCACATTATTTTCTGGGATTTTCTGCCGATATAAGGATCAGGGATAAAGCTGTGCAGATGCAGGAGGAACTGAACGCTTCTGATTATTTTCGTCATCTAACTGGTCCAGAGGATTTTCATGTGACGCTTCTGTTTCTCGGAGGCTGGGAACAAAGGAAGCGTGAGAAGCTGTGGAAACGGTTGGAAGACAAGCAGCTTCCAGCCTTTACGTTATCCTTCAGGCGCTATGCCATATTTGGTAAAGCAGAAAGACCGCGTGTTCTCTTTCTCAGACCGGACCCGGAGCCGATTTTGGCAGACATGTATCAGACTGTTATTCAGGAAGCATCACAGCTTGATTTTCCAGTTCCCGAAAGAGGCTATCATCCGCATCTTACACTCGCTAAAAAAGCTGGAAGCGTCCCCTTTCCAGAGCCGGTTTACGGCGAGATGGAACAGGTGGCGATGCCCGTTACGGAGCTGACTCTTTACCAGGTCCGCCCCGAAAGCAAACCGAGATATTACGCTGAAACAACGATGACATTATGCGGGAGGAGTTAAGCAGATGGCGCAGCTCGTCAAACTAGCTGATTACGTAACACGTTATGAAATAGACATATATCGTTATCCGAGCCGCTATGTGCGTTTGAAAAAAGAACGATGGCAGCGGATCAAAGCCGATTGGGAGGCGACAAGAAGGGAAGGAGAAGGGCCTTTATTTCAGCATTATGAAGAAAAGGGAACATGGAAAAAAGCACGGATGCTTCTCGCAAAGAACTGGAAAAAGAAGACGCAGGAGGAAATGGATCTCCCATCAAACTGGGAGCTTCGGCACCAGTCTGTTGATGCGCTGCGGGAACAGTTTGTTAAAGAGCTGCTGTCCTTTCAGCTGAACTGGGCAAGCTCCACTGTTTCAGAAATCTCTGCCATAGCTCCCGTACACCGGAATGATCCCTTGTTAAACTGGTTTCTCACCAGCTTTCCGGACACTTTTTTTCTGTTTTACGAACCTGTCCTCATGGCCGGACAGGCACCGGTTGAATGTGACACGCTGCTGCTTACGCCGAACGAGCTTTGGGTGCTCCACGTTCTCCCTGGAGACGGCACAACGATATACTCGTCACAGGGGACCCGCTATTGGGAGAAGCGGGAAGGGGAGTCGCGTGAAACGCTGCTGCATCCATCTGTATCGATCAGAAGAACGGTAACGGTGCTGCAGCAGATTCTGCAGGGGAGCGGGATCAAGTTGAAAACAGCTGTTTTATGTCCCGATGGGTACATTGACACGGGCAAAAACAACAGGCTTGAATTTTACGACAAGCGCTCTATGTCGTTGTTTCAAAACAGCTTACGCAAAATGACAACTCCGATTAAAGCAGATCAGCTGAAAGCGGCCGAACAGCTGCTGGATGCTGGCTTGACGGTGTCGGAAAACCGGATGGATGCAGAACCGGAAAACGGCGTTGATTCAGAGGAAGAATTCCGTTAAGATAAGTAAGGCACTTATCAGTATGAAGGAGCGGAATCCTTGCGATGATACCGACAGAATTTACGTATATTCGCCGCGCCCCGGATTGGAACGGCGGGTTTGGTTTAGAACGGCTGCTGGAAGAGGACGTGCAATTTTTCGATAACATGCACTCGCTTCGCCAGGCTTGTCCAGCCGGCACCGTCTTTTTTATTTGTCCGCCGATGGCAGACAGCGAATTTGTTGAAATCAATGAGCACGTTACAAGGATGCTGGATAAACAGTTTCCAGGTTGAACATGCTAAAAGAGCCAGCAGAGAGCGAATATGCTTTCTGCTGGCTCTTTTACGTTTATTGACGCGGCTTTGGCACCGGCGAGAGCTTCCAGATTTCTGAAGCATACTCGTGGATCGTCCGATCGCTTGAAAATTTTCCGGAGTGGGCGATGTTAATGGTGCTCATCTGCTGCCACTGCCGGTGGTTGCGGTACCGGGATTCTGCCAGCTCGTGTGCGTCAATATAGGAATCAAAATCCTTAAGTACAAAATAAGGATCATTGTTGTACATAATGTTGTAAAAAATATCCTTGAACTCGATTTCCTGTGATCCGAATTCGCCTCCATAAAGCTGGTCGAGGATCCGGCGGATGCGGTCATCCGCATGGTAAATATCTTTTGCGTTGTATCCGCCGTTTGCGTAATAATCATGCACCTGCTCGCTTGAGAGCCCGAAAATGAAAATGTTGTCGCGTCCAACAAAATCATTGATTTCGATGTTCGCTCCGTCCATGGTACCGATTGTCAGCGCTCCGTTCATCATCATCTTCATATTTCCGGTGCCGGACGCCTCCTTGCTGGCCGTGGAAATCTGTTCACTGAGCTCAGCTGCCGGAATAATTTTCTCGGCGAGGCTGACATTATAGTTTTCCAGGAAGATGACTTTGAGACGGTCACCGACAGCAGGGTCGTTATTTACGATGGAAGCAACATGGTGAATGAGCTTGATAATTTCCTTTGCCATGTAGTAGCCAGGAGCTGCTTTGGCACCAAAAATGAATGTACGGGGTGTCATATCCATCATCGGATTATCTTTCAGCTCGTTGTATAGATAGATCACATGAAAGATATTCATCAGCTGCCGCTTGTATTCATGGAGCCGTTTAATCTGCACATCAAAAATCGAATGTTCATTCACGGTGATACCGGTCCGCTGGCGGATCAGTTCTGCCAGGGATTTTTTATTTTCCTTCTTCACCTCCGCGATTTTGTCGAGAAATGGTGAATCATTTGAGTAGCGCACGAGGGTGCTCAGCTTGGAAGGCTGCTCGACCCAGCCGCGTCCGATCGCATCAGAAATGAGCGAGGACAAACCGGGGTTTACCTGCAGAAGCCAGCGGCGATGCGTGATGCCGTTTGTTTTGTTATTGAACTTTTCCGGGAAGATTCTGTAAAAATCGTTCATTTCCGAGCGCTTTAATATTTCCGTATGCAGTTTGGCAACACCGTTGATGCTGAAGCTGCCGACAATCGCAAGACGGGCCATATGCACTTGGTCATCTGCGATCACGGCAACATTTGGGATCAAATCGCGGAAGGCAGGCTTATCGTAATAAATACCAAGGCAAAACCGCTCGTTGATCTCATTAATAATCATAAAGATACGAGGAAGCAGATTCTCCATCATGCTGACCGGCCATTTTTCGAGTGCTTCACTCAGCGTCGTATGATTGGTATAGGCGATCGTCTTCGTTGTGATCTTCCAGGCGTCGTCCCACGAAAAGCCCTCTTCATCCATCAGCAGTCTCATTAGTTCTGGAACTGCAAGCGACGGGTGCGTGTCGTTAATCTGGATGACCGTTTTCTCATGCATATTTTTTAACGATTTTGAGCAGCGCGTTTTGTGGTCCCGAATAATATTTTGAATGGTGGCTGATACGAGAAAATATTGCTGCTTCAGTCGAAGCTCTTTTCCTTCATAGCTTGAATCATCTGGATATAAAAAGCCGGAAATCTGCTCAACAGAATGCATGTGATCGAGATGGTGATAGTATTTCCCCTCTGCATCCGCAAGAATGTCCGTGTTTTCCGGAGCAAGCTCGGCACTCCAAAGGCGCAGGGTGTTTACTACGTCATTCTGGTAGCCCGCGACAGGAACGTCGTACGGAACGGCTTGCACTTCGTCGGTGTCATAATAGGAGAATTCCAGCGTGCCATCTGAGCGTTTATGCGGAACGACATGACCGCCGAAGTGAATGGTCAAGGATTCATCAGCCCGGCGCGTTTCCCAAGGATACTCTTCTTTCAGCCAGTAATCGGGAAGCTCTACCTGATTTCCGTGAATGATCCGCTGCTCAAATAAGCCGTAGCGGTAGCGGATGCCGCTGCCGTGCCCTGCGTACCGCAGAGAAGCAACAGAATCGAGAAAGCAGGCCGCGAGCCGTCCCAGGCCGCCATTGCCAAGCCCCGCGTCATGCTCTTGGCCATAGACGAGCTCCGGCTCAAAGCCTAACTTTTTCAGCGTAGTCGTACAGGTTTCCAGCAGACCGCAGTTTTGCAGGTTATTCTCCATAAGGCGCCCGATGAGAAATTCCATCGAAATGTAGTACATCTGACGTTCTTCCCGCTTATCATAATGCTTGCGAGTGTCCTGCCAGGAAGCGCTGAGCTGTTCCTGGACAATGGAAGCTACCGCGTAATACATGTCTTTTTCGCTTGCCTCTTCTACTCCGGTTCCCCGGAGACTGCGGAGCTTTTCCGTCAGCTGTTCTTCAAATGATTGCGTTGTAAGCACGATGGTTCCTCCTCTTTCGATTCCACGGCGCACAGGCCGTTTTGAGTTTACTCAGCGGACAGCGTCGGGTCAGTGAAGAGCGGTCGGAGCGCTCTGATTGTCACTTAAGGTGTGCATGCCGGATGCTCGTGCGGCACTGCTTTTATGGAACGAGCTCTGCATACACGCCGCTGTAAAGCTTGGCTGAATCTTTCCAGCTGAAGCGGCTTTTATTAACATTTTTTAACAGCGGCTTAAACAAGTCATCCCGGTGATAGGCGAGCAGCGAATAACGCATTGCATACAGCAGCTCGTGGGCGTTGTAGTTAGCGAAACTGAAGCCGTTTCCTTCGCCGGTTACTTCGTTGAACGGCTGAACGGTGTCGCGAAGGCCGCCTGTTTCCCGGACGATTGGAATCGTCTTATACTGCAGAGAGATAAGCTGGGAAAGCCCGCAAGGCTCAAATTTTGACGGCATAATAAAGAAATCAGACGCCGCATAAATCTGTCTTGCAGCCGCTTCACTGAATTTCAGCTGAAGCGACATTTTATTCGGATATTTATTGGCAAAATACGCAAACGATTGTTCAAAAGCATAGTCACCGGTTCCCAGCATAACGACCTGCACGTTTTCCTGCAGAAATTCCTCCAGGATACGTTCAAGCAGATGGAAGCCCTTTTGTTCGACAAGTCGTGAAACGACTGCATACATAGGCACATCCGGATCCTCTGTCAGACAGAGCTCACGCTGGAGAAACCGCTTATTTTCCCGCTTCTTTGCACGGGAGGAGGTATATGGCGCGTAAATGTACGGATCCTTCTGCGGATTATATTCATCTGTGTCGATTCCATTGATAATGCCAATCAGATCTGCGGAGCGGTCGTTCAAAATGGAATCAAGCCCTTCGCTGTAATAGGGCTGCTTAATTTCTTCCGCATACGAAGGACTCACCGTCGTAATTTTATCTGCGTGGAACAGGGCAGCTTTCATACAATTGATCATGCCGTGCCATTCGAGGCCGGCAAAGTGCTCCATCCCAATATTCATCAGATCGCTGAATGCTTCGTGGGTCATCCAGCCTTGATATTGAATATTGTGAATCGTAAAGACCGTACGAATGTCGGTACGCATAATATTAGCGAACGCAACTGCAAGTCCAGCCTGCCAGTCGTGCGCGTGAAGAATGTCGATATCCCGGTCCAGAAGCGGAATTGCTTCGATCACAGCTCGGCTGAAAAAGACGTAGCGCTCACCATCATCAAAGTAGCCATAGACGCCTTGACGGCCAAAATAAAACTCATTACGGATGAAATAGTGCGTGACGCCGTCATGGTCAAGGCGGTGCAAGGAGGCAGGCTGGTTGCGCCAGCCGACCGGAACTGTAAAATCAGCTACCTTTTCCAGCTGGTCTTTCCACTTATCATCCATCTCTTCATAAAGCGGCAGAATGACGCGTACTTCTGTTCCGCGCTCCTGTTGCAATGCTCTCGGCAGCGAGCCGATAACGTCAGCCAATCCTCCGGTTTTCATAAATGGGGTACATTCTGAAGCAGCAAAAAGTATCGTGCGCATGAATTGCTCTCCTCCTGATACGAATAAGTAATTGATAATGGGCAGGAGCCGGCAGGCAAGGCCCGCCGGCTTCTTTACGAAGCACGTAACGAAAGCGTATCCCGAATTGGATGACGGAACGCCCCCTGTTTCGCATTGCTATCAGATCTGTTTACGTTTTGCTACTACAAACGGTTTATCCTTGGACCCAATAAACGTTTGACCGCTGCTGATCCGGACATCTTTGTCGAGGATCACGTTTTCCAGATGAACATCCTCTTCGATGATGCAGCGCTGTAAAATAATCGAATTTTTTATGACGGCGCCTTTTCTCACCCGAACGCCTCTAAACAGCACGCTGTTATGCACGTCGCCGTCGATAACGCTTCCGTTTGCAAGCAGTGAATCTTTTACATCGGCCGTTTCGCGGTATTTCACCGGCGGCTCGTTACTGATTTTTGTCTGCACATATTCATTCTTGAAGAAAAGCTCGCGGTACGGATCGGGATCGAGCAGGTTCATGTTATGGCGGAAAAAGCTTTCGATCGAATTGACAAAGAAGCTGTAGCCGTCATATTGAAAATATTCTGCGTGTAGATCGTGCAGATTTTCTTTAATTCCGTGAAATAAAAAGTGGTCTTTATGGAACGCGATGCATTGATCGACGAGACGGAGCAGCACTTCTTTTTTGATGATATAGACGTTCGTAAACGCATGCATATTTTCCTGATCGTTGGTCAGGTTAATGACTTTTCCAGCTCCATCGGTCTCAAGCCTCAGCTGCGGAACGTGCTCCGGCAGTGACTCGTTCAGATGCACGCTGATAAGCGTGACGTCGGCGCCTGTTTCCAGGTGATGCTGAAACGCATCATCAAAATTCGTGTTTGCAATAAACTGGCTGCCGCTCACCAGAACATGATCGGCTTTTGAGCGGTGGAAGTAATCCCGATTATTGTGAAAATGGCGAAGATCCCCTCTTGAAATATCGGTCGGATCATTCCAGTCGGGAGGGAGAATGAAGAGTCCGCCGTGACGTCTTGCCAGCTCCCAGTCGGCGCCGGTGCCGACATGGTCCATCAGGGACCGGTATTTCTTATTCGTAAACACTGCTACTTCTTCAATGCGTGTTTTCACCATGTTCGACAGCGTAAAGTCAATCAGCCGATATCGTCCGGCAAAAGGTGCAGCTGCTCCGCAGCGGAAGTATGTCAGCTCTTCAAGAAAATCATGTTCATGCTCCAGGTTAATAAGCCCCATCAGTGTATTCATCGGCACATCCTCCTTTAAGTTAACTGTTCCACGTATTCGTCGTTGATGACCACCGGCTCGGGTTCTTTCGTTCCGTCAATCACCGTATTATCCGGAATCACGACGTTTTCCATAATAATCGCCCGCTCGATCGTGCAGTTTCTGCCGACCTTGACGTGCGGATGAAGGATCGACTTATTGACAGTCGTGCCAGTTCCAACCTCGACGCATTGGAACAAAATGGAGTTCTTAACGGTGCCGCTGATCCACGATCCGGAATTGATCAGGGAATTTTCGACGACAGCCCGGCTGTCAAGAAATTGAGGCGGGTAGTTAACGTCCTGGGAATACGTGCGCCATTCTTTGTTGTTAAGGGAGACGGAAAGATCTTCTTCAAGCAGATCCATATTCGCTTCCCAGTAGCTCTGAATGGTTCCTACGTCTTTCCAGTAGCCTTCAAAGCGGTAGGCAAACATGCGCTTCCCGTCATTCAGCATCGCTGGGATGATATCCTTACCGAAGTCGTGGTCGGAATCTGTTTTTTCCGCATCCTCCAGGAGGTAGCTGCGGAGTGTTTTCCAGTTAAAGATATAAATCCCCATGGAGGCCAAATTGTTTTTAGGCTCTTTCGGTTTTTCGTCAAACTCGTAAATTTCAAGATTGTCCTTCGTATTCAAAATACCGAAGCGGGATGCTTCTTCCCACGGCACTTCAATCACTGAAATGGTTGCATCCGACTGCTTTTCTTCATGGTGCTGAATCAGATCATCGTAGTTCATCTGATAGATATGGTCCCCGGAAATAACAAGAATATAATCCGGATCGTATTGATCGATGTAATGAATGTTCTGGTAAATGGCATCTGCTGTGCCGGAATACCAGCTTCCGCCGCGTTTAGCCGTGTATGGGGAAAGAATCGTGAGGCCGTCAAACTGACGGTCCATGTCCCACGGCTTGCCAATGCCGATATGCTTATGCAGAGCGAGCGGAGAGTACTGCGTCAGCACTCCGACTGTCTGAATACCGGAATTGGAGCAGTTGGAGAGTGTAAAATCAATAATTCGGTACTTTCCTCCGAAAGGAACGGCTGGCTTAGCCAAATCCTTCGTCAGCAGGCCGAGTCTTTTCCCTTCACCGCCGGCCAGCAGCATTCCTACACACTGTTTTTTCATGACAAATTCCTCCTCTTGAATAAAGCATGCCTTTGTCTGTCAGGAGTCTTTCCGGTACCTGTTTACGAGCGGCGGGCAGCTTTTGATTTCTGAAAAATGCAGACCGCAAAGGGAGGCACTTTTATTTGAATATGCTGCGGCATACTGTGCCATTGCTCAGGAAAGCTGAAATGCTTCTCTTCGTTCACCTGTCCAGAGCCACCGTAACGGTCCAGATCTGAATTAAAAACTTCTTCATACGTACCTGGCTCCGGTACGCCGATTTTGTAGTCGTAGTGAACGACCGGCGTAAAGTTGCAGACAACGAGCAGCGTCTCCTCGGGCTTGCGTGATTTACGCTGAAAACAAATAACACTTTGTTCGCTGTTGTGCGGATCGATCCATTCAAATCCGTTGCCGTCATGGTCCAGCTCATGCAGAGCAGGATAGTCTTTGTAAAGGTGATTCAGTTCCTTCACGTAGGACTTCATCGCATCGTGCAGCGGGTAGTCGAGCAGGAGCCAGTCAAGCCCCTCCTGGTCACGCCATTCGGCGTATTGGGCAAACTCCCCGCCCATAAACAGCAGCTTCTTTCCCGGGTGAGCTATCTTATATCCATACAGCAGCCGCAGCTGGGCAAACTGCTGCCATTGATCTCCCGGCATTTTATCGACAAGTGCCTTTTTCCCGTGGACAACTTCATCATGGGATAGGGGAAGTACATAGTTTTCACTGAAAGCATACATAAAGGAAAATGTCAGCAGGTTGTGATGCCATTTCCTGTAATAGGAATCATATTCCATATACTTCAGCATGTCGTTCATCCAGCCCATATTCCACTTATAGTTGAAGCCTAGACCGCCTGTATAGGTCGGAGCTGTGACGAGCGGAATGTCGGAGCTGTCTTCTGCCATCATGAGCGCATCGGGATTAAAGGCAAAGACGGCTTCGTTCAACTTTCGCAGAAAGGCAAGTGCCTCGAGATTCTCTTCGCCCCCGTACGTGTTATAAAGCTTCGGTTTATCGTCACCGCGGTCGAAGTTTAAATACAGCATACTTGCCACAGCATCAACGCGGATACCGTCAACGTGGCACTCTTCAAACCAGAACAGCGCATTGGAGACGAGGAAGCTTTGAATCTCCGGTCTGCCAAAGTCGAACGTGAGCGTCCCCCAGGATGGTTTGTCCGCTTTTTCAATATCTGCATATTCAAACAACGGCTCGCCGTCGAACATGCGCAGACCGTGGTCATCCCGGCAGAAGTGACCGGGCACCCAGTCCATGATCACTCCGATGCCCTGCTGGTGGCAGTCATCAACAAATGCTTTAAATTCATTGGGGGTCCCGTAGCGGCTTGTCACCGAAAAGTATCCGGTGATCTGATAGCCCCAGGATAAGTCAAAGGGGTGTTCGGCGAGCGGCATCAGCTCTATGTGGGTGTAGCCCATTTCTTTTACATAAGGAATCAGGAGCTCGGCCATCTCCGTATACGTATACAGCGAACCATCTTCTTTCTGCTTCCACGTTCCGAAATGAACTTCGTAAATGTTTACAGGTTTTTCATAGCTGGGAGTTTTCCCTTTCGAAGCCATCCATTCAGTATCATTCCATGTATAACCGTCATAGTCATACGGCACGACAGATGCCGTCGCAGGCCTCAGCTCTGACTGGCGTGCGAAGGGATCCGCTTTCAGGCCGCTCCATCCATTTTCGTGGCGGATGGCATATTTATAGGAAGCGCCGGCCTCAATGTCGGTAAAAAATGCGCCCCATAAGCCAGCTTCCGAGCACGGCTCCAGCGGGTGGCTTTCCCACTCCCAGTCGTTAAAGCTGCCAGTGACGCTGACAGATTTAGCGTGTGGAGCCCATACAACAAAACGGAAACCATGTACGCCATTTTCCTGATGAGGATGACAGCCAAGGATCCGGTGGGAGAAATAATTAGTACCCTGATGGAACAAATAAATGTCATCTTCCGTAATGAGGTTTTGCATGCAGGGCATTCCTCCTTTCATAGAATCAACGCGTAAAAACGCATACTACACTTATTCGATTTTAATAGGAAAAAGTCCTGTATGAATTTTAATTAAATTTAGAAAATTATTGAATGATCATTCATTTTATGCTTTGGCTTGAAACCTGTCGGAAAAGGGAATAGCATGGAACAGAATTCGAAGAGATGAGGGTGGGCAGGATGATGAAAGCATGGCTTGATGAACGTCACATTGTGACGATAGAAGCAGACCGTTTTGAGGACAGGGCAGAATTAATGTCGGAGAGCGGTCTTACTTACAGCTTGTATTACGAAAAGGCGCTTGATCATGAAACAGCGGTGTACCGCTGTACCGATCTGCTGCCGGTCGAACGCAGCATGCGGTTGAAGCTTGGAGCAGCTGAAGCCCCGGTGTATCTGCGCCGTATCGTCCGGGACCCGGCATTCGACGCAGAATTTCCTGGAGATTTGGAGAGACTTGGCGCTGTGCTTGAAAACGGCGTAACCGTTTTTCGTATGTGGTCGCCCTGTGCAGAAGCTGTTTCAGTGCAAATCGGGGAATCCAAAAAAGAAATGGTGATCAATGCGAACGGAACATGGGAAGCATGGGCTGACCGAGACCTTTCCGGCACACCCTATTTATATGAATGTTTCATCCACGGCGAGGAGGTCGTGGCTGTCGATCCATATGCGAAGGCGTTGACTGCCAATGGTGAAGAAGCGGTCGTCTATCACCCGCAGAGCCGGGAGGACGCCTCTGGACGTCCATTTATAGAGCATACGCAGGACAGCATCATTTATGAGCTTCATATCCGCGATGCCACGATTCATCCCGACAGCGGAGTCACATGGAAAGGGAAGTACAAAGGGTTGACGGAACGGGGAACGGTGAACAGCAGCGGAGACAGTACCGGCTTAAGCTATATCAAAGAGCTCGGTGTCACCCATGTGCAATGTCTGCCGTTTAATGATTTTGCACGGGTCGATGACAATCATCCGGACGACTATTATAACTGGGGCTATGATCCGCTTTTCTTTCAAGTACCGGAAGGCAGCTACGCAACGGACCCGCAGGATCCGCTCTGCCGGGTACGCGAGCTTCAGGAGATGATAGATGCTTTTCATGACGAGGGACTTGGCGTCATTGCCGATGTCGTATTCAATCACGTATTCATCCGTGAAGAATCCTCCTTTGAAAAGCTGGTGCCGGGCTATTACTTTCGCTTTCATTTAGACGGATCCCCGAGCAACGGAACGGGTGTCGGCAACGACTTTGCATCTGAGCGCCATATGGCGAGAAAATTTATTCTGGACACGATCGACTACTGGCTGACACACTTCCGACTCGACGGCTTTCGATTTGATTTAATGGGGGCACTCGACAAGCTGACCATAAGGCTGATATCAGCACGCTGCCAGGAGGAGAGCATCCCGGTTGTCCTGCTTGGAGAAGGATGGGACCTGCCGACGGCCCTCGCCTCCGATCAAAAAACGGTTAATACGCAGGCGGGAGATGTGCCGGAAGTCCGGTTCTTCAATGACTTTTTCAGAGACACGGTTAAAGGAGGATTGTTTGATTTTAATGACTTCGGATTTGTAAATGGAAAGGGCCGCTTTATTGAACGGATGCCTCAGCTCGTGAAAGGATCTGCCGATACGATGGAGTGGGCAGAGCCGCACGTTTCTGAAGTGACACAGACGGTTAATTATGTCGAGTGCCACGACAATCATACGCTGTGGGACAGGCTGCGGCGCTCAAACGAAGCGGAGAGCGAGGCGGACCGCAGAGCGATGCATGAGCTTGCTTCGGCGCTCGTTCTCATCAGCCAGGGTGTTCCGTTTCTTCATGCAGGTCAGGAGTTTTTCCGGACAAAATTCGGGGAAGGGAACAGCTACATCTCCGGTGACCGCATCAACCAGCTGGACTGGGAGCGCCGCACCGAATATGATCCGCACATTGATACGGTAAAAGAACTGATTGCTATCCGGAAAAAATACGGTGTCTTCCGGCTTCGCTCTGCTGAATCTGTTCGCAGCAGACTTCATGTTTTAAGTACGCCTGCCCCGGTGTTCGGATTTTTGCTGCTTGCAGCGGAAGGGGACATCGCATTTTATGTGAATCCAACGAAGCGCCGCTATGAGCTGCAGCTTCCTGCTTCGGGTATTTGGCGCCTGCTCGTATCAAATAAAAAAGTGGAGCGCGTGCCGCTCGAAGGTGAATTTATGCACTTGGAGCCATATGAATTTATGCTCGTAAAAAAATCCCGTCAGTAGTTGAACAAACGGGAAAACTTATTTACAATGATAAAAGGCTTTTCCTGCGCTTTTTGAGCGTAAGTACGGAATCGGATAAGGGTGAAACGATTGGAACATTTCAGCATGGGGGAAGGATGGCACCTGCGCCCCGCCGGTGGAGCTACCGGTGAAGCGTACGTGGCCGAACAGGGACAACAAAAAATATTTGTGAAACGTAATTCGTCACCGTTCCTGGCAGTCCTTTCAGCTGAGGGAATTGTTCCAAAGCTGCTGTGGACGAAGCGCCTTGAGAACGGTGATGTTATTACAGCCCAGCAGTGGATCAGCGGCAGGGAGCTTAAGATAGCGGAAATGGACCATTCCCGCGTAGCAGAGCTTCTCGCTAAAATCCATCAGTCGCAGGAGCTTCTCGATATGTTTAAACGGATGGGCAACCGCCCGTTGATTCCGGGAAACATCTTTCGAGCCTTGCAGACACACGTGCGTCATAAAGGACTGGATCACGGCAGCTTGAAGCAGGCACTGCAGCAGCTGGAGTCCAGATTTCCCAATTTGACCGAACAGGATTTTGTCGTCTGCCATGCAGACGTGCATCATAATAACTGGATAGAGGACGAGAAAGGAAATTTATTCCTGATCGACTGGGATGGAGCGCAGGTAGCAGACCCTGCGCTCGATTTAGCCCCGCTTCTCTATGCCTATGTGCCGGAAGAAAGCTGGGAAATGTGGCTTCGAGCTTACGGCCGTAAGCCGGATGATAGCCTTTGGTACAGACTGTGGTGGTACCGCCTGGTGCAAAGCATCGAAAACATTCTCTGGTATAAAGAACGCGGAGATGAGGCACAGGCTGCAGGCTGGAATCTGAAGGTAGAAGAGCTTCTGCATAAAGGAAGCGGTGCACAGAGCTGAAACGCCGGTGCCGTGTGACAGGCTTCATGACGCATCAGCGTCGTGGAGCTCTTTTACTGTGTTTTTTACATGCTGCCTGCATGATGAACGGTACTGGATCATGAACGAACTTATTTGATAAAAGGAGAGACGAACGAAGATGAGATTGCGTAATAAGCCATGGGCCCCGGAATATTTAAAGGAAAACAATGATATTGTCGTGGAAGCACCATCCCGATGGAAAGGAAAGTGGCATGAGCATTTTAACAATGATGGGCCGCTGTATGTCGAAGTTGGGTCGGGTAAAGGAAAATTCGTAAACGATCTGGCAGAAGCCAATCCAGAAGTGAATGTGATCGGACTCGAACTGTATGAAAGTGTAATTGTGAATGGAGTCGAACAGGCGGTGGAAAAGCGAAAGCCTAATCTGCGGTTTCTGCAGGAAAACGCTGCAGATCTGCCGGACATGTTTGCTCCGGAAGAGATCGACCGGCTATATATTAATTTCACGGATCCGTGGCCGAAAAAGAGGCACGCAAAGAGAAGGCTCACACATGAAGGATTTCTGGATCTCTATCGAGAAGTACTACACAGAGAAGCAGAGATCCACTTTAAAACCGATAATCAGGGGCTGTTTGAATTCTCACTGGAGTCGTTCTCACGTGCAGGAGCACGTTTGAAAAATATCAGCCTGGACCTTCATCAAAGCGAAATGGAAGGAAACATCATGACAGAATATGAACAAAAGTTTTCGCAGAAGGGAATGCGGATTTACCGGCTGGAAGCTCAGCTTCATCATGATTAATAAGGTGGGGAAAGCATGGCATTGGAACAGCTGAACATCGGAAATAACATCACGCTTACTTGGCTTGACGGCGGCGACACGTTTATGGACGGAGGCGCTATGTTCGGAGTTGTACCAAAACCGCTCTGGTCGAGAAAGTATCCAGTTAATGAAAATAATCAGATTGAGCTTCGCTGCGATCCGATTCTCGTGCAGACGGAGGAGCAGATTCTGCTGATCGACAGTGGTATCGGCCGCAACAGGCTTTCGGAAAAAGCGCTGCGCAACTATGGCGTTACAGGAGAGTCCCGCGTCGAGGAAAATCTCGCGGAGCTTGGGCTTACGGCTGAGGATATTACGGATGTCGTGATGACCCACATGCATTTTGACCACGCTTGCGGTCTTGTTGCCGAGACAGAGGACGGGCCGGTTCCCGCCTTCCCGAATGCGGTCATTCACGTAAATGAAACGGAGTGGAAGGAGATGAGGGAGCCGAATATCCGCTCCAAAAACACGTATTTCAAAGAAAACTGGCAGCCGATTGAACAGCTCGTGCGCACCTATACAGACGAG
Source organism: Bacillus daqingensis (assembly GCF_042654445.1). Lineage (NCBI taxonomy): Bacteria > Bacillati > Bacillota > Bacilli > Caryophanales > Bacillaceae > Bacillus > Bacillus daqingensis. The sequence continues at coordinate 444,138 of NZ_JBHSGK010000013.1, read as the reverse complement.
CACGAGCCGTCGCCTGCGATTCGCATGATTCATACAGGCGGCCACAGCGCAGGTCATGCGATCATCCGCATTGAAGGTGCAGACAGCGTTTACTGGCACATGGCTGATATTATGCCGACGCATGCGCACCAAAACGCTCTTTGGGTGCTGGCGTATGACGACTACCCGATGGATTCGATTTATGCGAAGCAGAAATACGTGACAGAAGCACTTCAAAAAGAAAACTGGTTCTTTTTCTATCACGATTACAAATACCGCGCGATCCGCTGGGATGAAACCGGTAAAGAAGTAAAGGATGCTGTTGAACGGAAGGCAGCGGCAGAAAGTCCGTCCCGACGTTAACCAGTATTTAATCGAAAAAAGCGCTTCAGGATCTCATCATCCTGAAGCGCTTTTTGCTGCGCATCTACTCTTGCTTTTTGAAGTCTAAAATTGAACCTGTGGCTGCATCTACACGAAATTCGTAGGCGAAAACACCGTCTTCTTCCTCGATTGTGACACCGCCGCGGTAAACGTCATACACGAGCTGATCTTTTTCATATCGCTCTGTGATCATGTGTACCCAAGACCCTTCAATTTTTCCGATATCGGAAGCCTTCTTTTTTACGAGTTTCAATGCTTTCTCCGGTGCAAGCACCGTTTCCTTCTGATCCAGCGTATTTTTTGCGATCATCGTGACGGCAACTCCTGCCCCCACTCCAGCAGCAAAGCGTTTCCAGCTCATGTTGAACACTCCTCTTCCTTCACATCTATTTCCTTCAGTATAGCGAAAGTGGGGGACATTGCCAATGGAAATCAAAGCGGTTTCATGAAAAAATAGGCAGAGAAGCAGAATTATTTCGAATAGCGAAAAAAACTGGAATCCACGTAGCTGCTCCGGTAGAATAGCAGGTGGAACAGATTACAGAAAGGGAGTGCAAGCATGCATCAGGATACATATCAGTTATTTGAAACGTTGACGCAGCTTCCGGGAGCTCCGGGCTTTGAACATGAAGTACGCCGCTTCGTAAAAAACGAACTCAGTCAGTACAGTGACGAAGTCGTTCAGGACAGACTGGGAAGTGTGTTTGGCGTCAAGCACGGGTCCGAGGATGATCCGCGCGTAATGGTAGCAGGTCATATGGACGAAGTTGGTTTTATGGTTACGTCCATTGACGATAAAGGACTGATTCGCTTTCAGCCGCTGGGCGGCTGGTGGAGTCAGGTGCTGCTGGCACAGCGTCTGCATATCATAACGGACAACGGGCCGGTTACCGGTGTCATTGGATCCGTTCCGCCGCACCTTCTTGATGAAGCGAAGCGGAGTAAACCGATGGATATAAAAAATATGTATATTGACATTGGCGCTGATGATAAAGCAGATGCTGAAAAGATCGGTATTAAACCAGGTCAGCAGATCGTGCCGGTCTGTCCGATGGAAAGGCTCGCAAACGAGAAAAAACTGCTCGCCAAAGCCTGGGACAACCGCTACGGTGTCGGCCTTTCTATTGAGCTTTTAAAAGAGCTTCAGGGAGAAACGCTTCCGAATACGCTCTATTCCGGAGCAACTGTCCAGGAAGAAGTCGGTCTGCGCGGGGCACAGACAGCAGCCGCCATGATTCGTCCGGATATTTTTTACGCTCTGGATGCAAGCCCGGCTAACGATGCTTCCGGTGAAAAAGATGCGTTTGGAAAACTCGGTGGAGGAGCGCTGCTTCGTATTTTTGACCGGACGATGATCACACACCGGGGAATGCGTGAATTTATTCTGGATACGGCAGAATCGAACAAGATACCTTATCAGTTCTTTATCTCGCAAGGGGGCACCGATGCTGGACGAGTCCACATTTCCAATAACGGTGTACCATCAGCTGTCATTGGCATATGCTCGCGCTACATTCACACCGCTGCATCAATGATGCATGTAGATGACTACGCAGCGGCGAAAGAGCTGCTCGTCAAGCTGGTGAAAGCAACAGACCGCACGACGATGCAGACGATTCGTGACAACGTGTAACAGACGCGCATCATAAAAGCCTGCCGCAGTAACCTGTTCGGCAGGCTTTTCAGAGTGTGGATAAAGTCATTTTAAGTGAATAACGTTGCACCTGCCTGCATCTACGGACACTCGCTTTCCGGAGGGAACGGCTTCAGCTAACCGCTTCCTCCTGCTGTCCGCCGGATCTTCGCCTCGTTCGGATCCTCCTGGAGTCGAGATCCTCCAATTTGGCAGCTGCCAGTCCGCTTGAAACGCCTGGTGATGATTCGCACGTGCTTGTTCCATATGGGTGGAACCTTTATATAGGCAACGCTTCGATGTCGAATAAGGATTACCAGTGCTTTCACGTATGTACCATGGAACAGTCGTGTCTACCGATCGGAACGTTTTTCTCCAACAAACAAATCCATTTTCCCTTCGTGTCCGGCGTGCCCGTGGAAGCCGCGCAGCCTGAAGATTCCGTGCCGTTCAGATCTGCGAACGGCATCCACGCACGAGCGGAGCCGGACTGGCTTTTGAAGGCTTCTCGTGAGAAGCCTGAGTCCGCGTGAAGCCGCGTCATTCTCCCGTGCCCTTCTTCCCTTCATACGGGATCACCCTGAGAAATAGCTGAAGGCCAGCCCACGGCAGGCTCGGTTAACAGAGGGGAAAGTCAACCAAACGAATAAATAATGAAGTTGAAAGACTTTTTCGTCTTCACAAGGTTTCCAGCTTTCAAGAGGGGCCGGCGGTCTGCTGGTTTATGCCGCTTATGCTACTCGGTCTCAAAGATATAGGACAGAGCTTGCAGTGCTTGATCCGAGGTTTCAACGGTGACCTGTGCCTTTTCAGAGAGCTCTTTTAAGGCATGGTGAAGCTTTTCCGGACGCACGAGAATCAAGGGTTTGTTGAGGGCGATCGCAGCGCCGGCGTCCATCGCGCTGTTCCACTGACGGTAGTCTTCCCCAAAGAGTGCGAGCACTACATCCGAACGGTTCAGCAGCACTCTCGTACGTAAATTGTTCATTTGGGAAGCCGCCTCATCCTTGGCAATTTTATTAGCCTGCTCTCCGAGAATCTCTTCTCCGATATTGTCAGATCGGCTGTGGTTTTCCATCGGACCGGTAAAGTGGATCGGCAGGCCTTGCTTCTGTGCTTTATCCTTCAGATCGCGCCGCCAGTCATCGTGGATTTGTCCTGCCAGATAAACGGTGATTTCCATTCTGAACACTCCTTATCATTTAAGTGATGCCCGATTGAGAGGGCTTCCTCTACTATCATCAAAAACGTACCGGCTTGTCAACTAATTGGAAGCGGTGAACCGCTGACAGCTTGCCATGCTCGGACACGAGAAAAAATTGCGGGCTGCGGGAAGAAGAAATGCAAGAGCTGGTTTATCTGTTTAGAAAGGCAACTAAAGCTCCCATATAACCTCCGCAATTCGCCTTCATTCGACAAATGTTACAAAAATGTTTCGCGTTTGTAACAGAACTGTGATATGATTACAAAGGATTAAACAGCCGGAGTGTGCTCCGGGTCATATACAGCTTGAGCACATGCTCTGGCAAATCAATGAAACCGATTGTCTGGATTGGAGGAATTCCCGTGTGGTGGATGGGAAAACCAGCTGGTCTTGCGGCTGCCTGTATTCTGATGGGTGCGTGCAGCTTAAGTGATGACCAGCTCTCTGAAAAAGCAGAAAAACTGCTTCACGAAAAAGTGGAACAAGAGCCGGAAGAGCCGACCGTTCATCAGAATGGATTTTCTGTCTTTCTGCCCGATCAGGCTGAAATGGAGAAGAACGGCAGCGCTGAGTTTCACATTAGCATGGAAGAGCAAATTTTTATCTTGAACTTGGATGGTGCAGATGCAGAGGCGGAGGAGAGCCTTCTCCCTGAACGGGAGCCGCTTCTTGCCGAAGTGTCCCAAGAAGGGGCGGAAGAAGCCTTCTTTCACATCGCGCCGTTTGATGGAGATGCCTATGAAGTGATGGTAGGGTCCGGAAATGCCAAAATTTCTGCAGTCATGAAGCTTCAGGAGATCTCTGAACAGGCGGGAATGATGTTTGATATTGTTCAGTCTGTCGAAAAACATGATCATATTGGAAGAGGCATGGCTCCCGCAGTCGGGGAGTGATGCCTCTTTTCGTCTGCGCATCCTTCTTGACAAATCAGGTGTCAAGACAGCATGATGAACAAATGAGGAGGCGGAGGCGAAGAAATTATGAAGCAGTTTTTACATAAAAAAGGAATCGAGCTGTCGCTGCGGACTTATTTTATAACGGGTTTAAGCTATATGGCGTTAGGGCTGTTTTCTTCTTTGATTATCGGATTGATCATGCAGACGGCGGGTGACGCTGCTGGCATTGGATGGCTGGAGAATACCGGTACGCAGGCCATGGCGCTGGCAGGACCTGCAATCGGTGCTGCGGTCGCTTACGGCCTTAAGGCGCCGGGGCTCGTATTATTTGCAGCCTTGTTCGGAGGAGCTGCAGGTTACGATCTGGCAGGACCGGCAGGGGCGTTTATTGCTGCGGTTGGTGCAGTGGAAGCAGGCAAGCTTGTATCAGGTGAAACCAAAATAGATATTCTAGTAACACCGTTTGTAACGATCAGTGCCGGGGCAGCTGCAGCTGCGGCAATCGGTCCGCCGGTCAGTGCGTTGTTGATCGGCATCGGTCAGTTTGTCATGTGGGCGACAGAGCAGCAGCCGTTCATTATGGGGATTGTCATCGCAGCAGTTATGGGACTGGCGCTGACTGCACCAATTTCCAGCGCGGCTATCGCCATCATGCTGCAGCTTGACGGACTGGCTGCCGGGGCTGCCGCAGTCGGCTGTGCCGCGCAGATGGTTGGCTTTGCTGTAAGCAGCTATCGGGAAAATAAAGCTGCCGGGCTGATATCGCTTGGCATTGGCACCTCGATGCTGCAAATTGGCAATATTGTTCGTAACCCGCTGATCCTGATTCCGCCTACTGCAGCTGGAGCGCTGATCGGTCCGCTTGCAACGATCGTCTTTCTCATGGAGAATAACCCTGAAGGAGCCGGAATGGGGACGAGCGGATTTGTTGGACAGATCATGACGTTTCATACGATGGGATTTACCCAAAGTGTATTATGGTCCGTGCTTTTATTGCACGTTGTGCTCCCGGCTGTGATCAGTCTCTTGCTGTCGGAATGGATGAGGCATAAAGGCTGGATCAAAGCCGGTGATATGAAAATTGAACAAGCATAGGAGGCGTATTCGCTGTGAAAGAACTGACGCAGGAACACGAGATTCGAAGCGCAATGGAAGAAGGAGAGACCGTACTGATGTTTTCAGCCGGCTGGTGTCCGGACTGCACGGTAATCGAACCAGAACTTCCTGAAGTGGAAACACACTTTTCAACGATGAATTTTTATAAAATCGACCGGGATCTTCACCCTGATCTGGCTTCAGAACTTGATATCATGGGGATTCCAAGTTTTGTCGTCTTCCGCGATGGAACGGAAGCAGGGCGATTCGTAAGCCGGGATCGCAAAACGAAAGAAGAAATTATCCGGTTTTTGCAGGAAGTGTGAAGCCTGCCGCTAAAGCGTGTTAAAATGGCTTCAATGGAGGGATACGAACATGAAAACGATGGAAATAAAGCGGGCGCTTGAAAAAGAGCTGCAGCATGATCATTGGACGACATCATTTGATCGGGACAGGGAAACGTTCCGCATTGAAGACGACCGTGTGGGCAAAGGTATTACGGTCCGCTTAGGAAATGTAAAGCAGGCATTCGAAAACGATCCGGAGGAAGCACTTGCTTCAACCGTTTCAAAAATAAAAGAAGGGATGCGGCTTCTCATTGAGCGAGTTGATTTAACTGGCAAGGAGAAGCAGATCTTCCCGGTACTCCGTACGCCGGACTTCGCTGAGGATCAGAATTTAGTTAAAGACGAGCATACGGCAGAAACGAGCGTATTTTATGCAGTCGATGAAGGCGAGTCGTATTCTTTAATTGATGAGAATATGCTCGCCTCGTCGGGCAAGACGGCCCAGGAAGTGCGAGAAGCGGCTATGTTCAACATTCGCTCGCTTTCAACGGACATGAAGCAGGACACGGTTGCGGGAAACCACTTTTACTTTTTACGCGCAGGTGACGGGTATGAGGCAAGCCGCATTCTCAACGATCAGCTGCTGGAATCGATGAAGGATATGGCAAAGGGCGAGCTTGCGGTCGCAGTTCCTCATCACGATGTGCTCATTTTTGCAGACATTCGCAATGAAGCAGGCTACGATGTGCTGGCACAAATTACGTTTCAGTTTTTCTCAGAAGGCCATGTGCCGCTGACAGCCCTGCCATTTCTCTATGAAAATGATGAATTAGAGCCGATCTTTATTCTGGCTCAGAAAAAACCGAAGAGCACGAAAAAAGATGGATGATTTTTCTATGATGCATCCTGTATAGTTAGTGATGGAAAGGTAACTCATGCTGGGCACAGTCTGCGAGTTACCTTTTCCATATTTTACATAAAAGTCAGGTGAGCGTAGTGAGAGACCCAAAGCATTATATAGATAAAATGAGAGAATGGATGTTTGGCGTTGATGATCGGACAGAGCGTCCGCCGCGTGAGTTCCAAAAGCTGGAGAAGCAGGAGCGCCGGCGTCAAATTCCAGAGCTCGGTGAAGTCAAAATGCAGCATTATTATCCGAAGGAAAAGCGGAATACGGCTGAGCCGCTAAAGCCGCTGGAGCGCAAAAAAACGAAGACGGAATCAAAACCGCCGGCACGTAACAAGCCAAAGACAGAAGCAAAGCCGCCGGAAGAACGTCCGGCTTGGAGGAAACAACCGTTGGAAAAGCGCCGGCGTTCATCCGGTTCAGAGGAACAGGCCGTGCCGAAACCGCCTAAAAAACGTCCGGACGTTTACAGCCGCGGTCCGTTTAAAGCGCAGGAAATTCCTTCTCCTATTTACGGGCTGCAGCTCCAGCGGGAACGTGTTAAGCGCCGTCGTGAAGCGCTCTATCCATCCGCTGCACACGAAGTAGAAGCAGAGGGTCAAACACTGGAACAATTGGGCGTACCAAAAGCAGAGCAGCCTGCAGAGCTTCCCGCGACGGAGCAGCCGGAAGGATTGCCGGATGTCGCTGAAGGATACGGTGAGCAGCTGATAAAAGCAAAGGACGAGGCATCTGCTGACCGTGCGAAAAATGAGCTTGCAGACGCGGTGGAGGAAGTGTATGAGGCAGAGGAGATCGTTCCGGCTCCGGGACCTGATCAGGAAGAGCCTGCCGTCAGTGGCGTTGAGCCAGTGCGAGCTGCTGCAGAACCCGTGCCTCCGGCTGAGCCGAAGCGGAGCGCATCGGAGCAGTCAGATTGGAAAGCGGGACTCAGCCGGGAAGAAAGAAAGCAGCTGAAAGAAGCTGCTTCCGCCCCGCCACCGCAGAAGGAACGGCGTAAGCCCGAGGTACAGTCCGTCCGCAGGAAACAGGAAGACGCAAAAGTTCCTTTTAATGTCATGATGCAGCCATCGGATAAACGAAAGGCGAGAAAGCATGATGAAGGCTACCAAAAGCCCGAGCTCCATCTTCTTTCTATTCCGCCGAAACGGGATGAGAACCTGGACAGCTGGGCAGGTGAAACGGCCCAAAAACTAAACGAAACGATGGCCTATTTCCGAGTCCGTGCAGAAGTAGTAACCTACACGTCAGGCCCCTCTGTTACCCGTTTTGAGCTGCAGCCGGAGCCTGGGGTAAAAATCAATAAAATCGTTCAGCTCACAGATGACCTAAAGCGCAGTCTGGCGGCTACTGAAATTCGAATAGAAGCCCCGATTCCGGGGAAGACGACCGTAGGGATTGAAGTGCCGAACCCATCAGCCGTGCCTGTAATGCTCCGCACCATCCTGAGAGACAACGCCTTTCGTGAGGCCGGTTCTCCACTGACGGTCGCACTCGGAATGGACATCGGAGGCAACGCGATTACAACAGATATCGGCTCCATGCCGCACGGGCTGATTGCCGGTACGACCGGATCGGGTAAAAGTGTCTGTGTTAATTCGATGCTTTTGAGCCTGCTGTATAAAGCGTCTCCGGATGAAGTGAGACTGCTGCTGATTGACCCGAAAATGGTTGAACTTGCTCCGTTTAATGATGTACCGCATCTTGCGGCCCCTGTTATTACGGATACGAAGGAAGCAACAGCTGCCTTGAAATGGGCGGTAGAAGAAATGGAGAGACGGTACCAGCTCTTTGCAAAAACCGGCTCCAGAGATCTGGAGCGGTACAACAATAAAGCAGAAAAGAAGCTGCCGCGATTAGTTATTGTGGTTGATGAGCTGGCTGATTTAATGATGGTTGCCCCGCAGGAAGTGGAGGACGCCATTTGCCGGATTGCTCAGAAAGCAAGAGCGTGCGGCATCCACCTGCTCGTGGCGACGCAGCGGCCGTCGGTAGATGTAATTACTGGCTTAATTAAAGCGAACATTCCTTCAAGAATTGCTTTTTCTGTTTCGTCTTCCGCTGATTCGAGAACCATTTTGGACAGCGGCGGAGCGGAGCGGCTGCTGGGTAAAGGGGACATGCTTTTTCATCCAAACTCGCTCCCGAAGCCGATGCGGATTCAGGGGACCTTTGTCACCGATGATGAAATTGATCGGGTGATTCAGCACACCTCAGCTATGAAAAAGCCGGAACCGCTGTTTGACCCGGCTGAAATTCGTGAGCAGCAGGACAGTGCCTCTTCCGGAGATGAGCTTTACGAAGAAGCGGTTTCGTTCGTGGCAGAACGCCAATCGGCCTCCACCTCGCTGTTGCAGCGACGGTTTCAAATCGGCTATAATCGGGCAGCGAGACTGATCGATGATATGGAGTCCCAAGGAATTGTCTCTCCGGCAAAGGGAAGCCGCCCCAGAGACGTCTACACGTCAGAGGTATAAACCGGCATACGGATTTTTTAAGATATCAGCCGATGTACTGGATTATGTATATGAGGAAAGGGTATAGTAGAGGAAAGGTTGTACAGCCTTCCAACTGTACCCCCTTTTTTATGAAACAGGGAACCGTGATCATGCAGGCGGCCTGAACGGCCGGCCCCATACTTCGTCTGACTACCAATCAGACAGGGAGGGGATCAGAATGCATCAGATTTTACTTGGACATCTCGTAGAACAGATTTCACCTGCGTGGCTGCACCTCCTGACAGAGGAGGAACGGACGAAAGATATTGTCCTGCGCCACGGAGTCGATCAGGTCAACGAAGACGATGTGAAAGAGATCATGGAAGCAGTCATCTCAGAAAAAGCAGACAACACCCTGTACCATTAGAAACCAGCATAATTTTAATGATGAAGAATGAGGAGAACTGGATTAATGAAAGAAATAACGCTAAAGCTGCGTGGAGAGATAGACCGCCTGACAAACAAAACGTTTAAGTTCGATGAACGTGTCGGGGAAGGCTGGTTCTCAGCAGTTTATTTTTTGAAAACAAAAGAAATTGCAGAAAAAGTCATTCCCGATAACGTGGTGACGATGCAGTTTTTTCAAAAGCAGCATGCTGTCCTTTGCGGAACCGATGAAGCGATTGCTCTGCTGCAGGAGTTTGCTGTTGAACCGGAATCACTGGAAATTCATTCGCTTGAAGACGGAGATAAGGTGGAGCCGTTTGAAACTGTCCTGACGATCACGGGACCCTATCAGCATTTTGGCTTTTTAGAAGGAGTTATTGACGGCATTCTCGCCAGAAGAACATCGGTGGCGACGAACGTCTATGAAGTTGTTAAAGCAGCTAAAACGTCCGGAACAGAGAAACCTGTCATCTTCATGGGAGATCGCGATGATCATTTTACCATGCAGTCTGGTGACGGATATGCAGCGTTTATCGGCGGTTCGAAGGCCCAGGCGACTCACGCCATGAATGAATGGTGGGGCAAGAAAGGAATCGGCACGATGCCGCATGCGCTTATTCAGCTGTTCAAGGGAGATCTTGTGCAGGCGACAAAAGCCTATAAAGATACGTTTCCGGACGACGAGCTTCTTGCGCTTGTCGATTACAACAATGATGTGATTGAAGATTCACTTAAAGTAGCCAGGGAATTCGGCCGTGAGTTGAGCGGTGTCCGAGTAGATACCTCTAACCACATGGTAGACCGGTATTTTACAAGAAATCCGGACGTTCTCGGCAGTTTTGATCCGAGAGGCGTTAACCCAAAGCTGCTGTTTGCACTGAGAGATGCCCTTGATGCAGAAGGGTTTCATCATGTAAAAATTGTCGCTTCCGGAGGCTTCGATGCAAAACGGATCAGCCGGTATGAAAAAGACGGTGTTCCAGTTGATATGTACGGAGTAGGAAGCAGCCTGCTTAAGGTACATATCGGATTTACAGGAGATAACGTTCTTTTAAATGGAGAACCTCAGGCGAAAGAAGGAAGGAAATACAGGGAAAATCCGCGCTTAAAGAAAATAGAGCTCGAGGCGGCGGACATCCGGAAGTAAGGCGCCGTTCAGCAGTGCGCCTCATAAAAGAGTGACAGTGGGGAGCTGTGCCTTCGGGACGGCTCTTTTTTCTTCCCAAGTACGTACATAGCTGGAAAGGAGGCGTGCAGCATGCCCGAACGAAAAGCCACGTTTATGATTAATTTTGAGGAAATGAAGCGTGAAAAACAGGAAGCTTATCACCGGGAAGCGGAAGATTTGTACGAATGGCTGTTCCATTTCCTCGAACGGGATTTAAACATGAGAGAAAAGGTAAGGGCCAAGCATATGTTTCGAGATCTGTGCGGATTTCAGACAGAAACCGTGCTGACCCGGGAGGAGGAGCTGCACGCCGAGCACTGGATGCTGTTTGATTACATTACCGTCATCGGGTCCCGTCCATTTGATTTGTTTATCCGCAGCCACAGCAGTGAGCTGACGCCGAAAATGAAAGAAACGGCTGGCATGATGATGCTCATGCACCTGGCCCCGTATCGTGTCCTTCATACGAGCGGCAGTGAACACCTGCTTTCTCCTTTTCAGGAGGAACGTGAAATTGCAGTCCGTGCAGTCGGCAGCCCGCAGCAGGCAGAAGCAGGCGAGCTCATTTTAGCAAGAGTGGCTCAGGTCGGTTTTGAAAAGACAATGGTAGGCCCTTGTATTCGTATTGACCCGAAACATGAGGAAAAAGTACTTGAAAAACTCCGTTACTTTGAAGCGAAAGGGAGAAAATCCTACCATCGGTTTTTGAAGGAAACAGGCATATCGTTTCTGCAGTACCGTCCGTAAAATGGCACATAGCAGGGAGACGGTCTCTCTGTTATAATGAGGGAATGAACCGCCGGGACGATCCGGCAACACGACTTATTCAAAATTCGGAGGCAGTAGGAAATGACAAACTATCATTTCATTGGAATAAAAGGCTCAGGCATGAGTGCGCTGGCACAAATTTTGAGCGATATGAAAATGAACGTACAGGGCTCTGATGTGGAAAAGCGTTTTTTTACACAGATTCCGCTTGAAAATAAAAACATCCCAATCTATCCTTTTGAAGCTGACAACGTGCAGGAAGGACAGACTATCATAGCATCACCTGCGTATAACGAGACAAATCCTGAAGTTCAGCGGGCCGGTGAAAAAAAGATTACCGTCCACTCTTACCCGGACTTTTTAGGATCGTTTATTAAACAATTCACGAGTGTAGCTGTAACCGGGTCGCACGGGAAAACGACGACGACCGGGCTTCTTTCCCATGTCTTGTCTGAAGCCAGACCGACCTCGTACTTGATCGGGGACGGAACTGGAAAAGGAACAGAAAACAGCGAGTATTTCGCATTTGAAGCATGCGAGTACCGCCGTCACTTTTTGAATTATTATCCCGATTATGCAATTATGACAAATATTGATTTTGACCATCCCGACTATTTTAAAGATGTCGATGATGTCTTTCAAGCCTTTCAGGATATGGCTTCCCAGGTCCAAAAAGCAATTATCGCCTGCGGCGACGATCCGCATCTCCAGCATCTGCAGGCAGGTGTTCCGGTCATTTATTACGGGCTGTCAGAAGAAAGTGATTTTCAGGCACGGGACATCAAGACTGACGCGGAAGGGACGCACTTCGACTGCTACGTGCGGCAGGAGCATTATGGTCGGTTTACCATTCCCGGCTACGGCACCCACCACGTCCTGAACGCACTTGCAGTGATCGCGATCTGCCACTATGAGGAGATCGAAAAGGAAACAGTAGCCGCGCAGCTCGCTACGTTTTCCGGAGTGAAGCGCCGCTTCTCCGAAAAACAAGTCGGTACTCAGGTGCTCGTAGATGATTACGCTCATCACCCGACGGAAATTCGTGCAACAATTGAGTCTGCAAAAAAGAAGTACAGCGGCAGAGATGTCATCGCGATTTTTCAACCGCACACCTTTTCCAGAACCGAGGCATTTTTAGACGATTTTGCATCCGCTTTGGGTGACGCAGATTATGTGTATCTTTGCGACATCTTTTCGTCAGCCCGGGAAAAAAAGGCTGAGCTTACGATTCACGACCTGCAGCATAAAATTTCAGGTGCACAGATTCTGGAAGAATCCGGAACAGATGTCCTGATGCAGTACGAACAGGCGGTTCTGCTGTTTATGGGAGCCGGAGACGTACAGAAGTTTCAGCGGGCATACGAAGAAAACCGAAGCAGCCAGGAAGGTGCGCTGTAACGAAAACGATAAGGCTTCCATTCCGTTTCAGGATGGAAGCCTTTCTGCTGCCTGCTTTATAACAAAGAGACCGCTGTCAAGATGCTTCTGGCAGTCTCTTCAGATGACGGTTACTTCAAGTTTTCAGGATTCAGCTGTTCGAGATCAGAAACGATAAACCGTCCGTCGCGGCGAATGACTTCCCCGTCAAAGGAGATCGTACCGCCCCCGTATTCAGGACGCTGAATGTTTACAATGTCCCAGTGTACGGCTGAGTCGTTTCCGTTATAAGCATTTTCATAAGCTTGCCCTGGAGTGAAGTGGAAGCTGCCGTCAATTTTTTCATCAAACAAGATATCCTGCATAGGATGCTGAATGAATGGATTGACCCCAATTGCAAATTCACCAATAAATCGAGCGCCTTCATCCGTGTCGAGGATCTCGTTAAGCTTTTTCGTATCGCTCGATGCGGCATCGACAATTTTACCGTTTTCGAACGTGAGACGAATTTGTTCAAACGTTGTGCCCTGATAAGGAGAAGCGGTATTATAGGTGATGGTGCCGTTCACGGAATCTTTGACAGGAGCAGTGTAAACCTCCCCGTCCGGAATGTTCAGACGGCCCGCGCATTTGATGGCCGGGATATCCTTGATAGAAAAGTGCAGGTCTGTTCCATCCCCCTGGATGTGAACGCGGTCTGTGCGGTTCATTCGATCAACAAGGGCATCCATTGCCTGATCCATGTTGGCATAGTCAAGATTGCACACGTTAAAATAGAAATCCTCAAACGCTTCCGTGCTCATTCCAGCAAGCTGTGCCATCGAATCAGTCGGGTAACGCAGCACGACCCATTTCGTATTTGGTACACGAATTTTGCGGTGTACTTCTGTACCCACCGTTTTCTGGTGCAGGGCCATATTGGCTGAAGGTACATCGGACAGCTCGCTGATGTTGTCGCCGGCGCGAAGGCCTATGTAGGCATCCATCTCCTTCATCACGTCCGCTTCAAAACGAGCGGTCAGCTGCTGCTGTTCATCTGTAGCTCCCATAAGCAGGGAACGGTTTACATCATGCTCTTTCAGGGAAACAAAGGGAATAGCATGGACAGCATACGCTTCTTCCACCAGCGCCTTTACCAGCTCTTTTTGAAGGCCGAAATTTTCAATTAAGATTTTCTCTCCTTTTTGAAGATCAGTGGAATACTGAATCAGGTTTCGAGCAAGGGTTTGAATCCGTGGATCTCTCATGCTTACAGCACGCTCCTTCACACTTATAGTTTATGTATCCGTTTTCCATTCTACCGGCTGTACAGAAAAAACACCAGCCGGTGCTGTTTTCCGGGAGGATTTTGACAATTTATCTCGAATCTAGTTCAATAAGAGTTGGATACGGTAAAGTTAAACCGCAATCAGACAAGGAGGAACTAATTATGGAATGGCTCATGTATGTCAGCATTGCAATTGTCGCAGTGGCATTTGCACTTCTCGTTTTTTATCTCATCAAGACGCTGCAATCCTTGAAGGAAACGATGAACAACGTATCCAAAACAGTGGAGGACCTGCAGGGACAGGTGGAAGGAATCACAAATGAATCCACGAATCTTCTACATAAAACAAATGCGCTTGCAGACGACCTGCAGCGTAAATCAGATTCCTTGAACTCCGTATTTGCAGCAGCTCAGGATCTCGGCGTGACGTTTCAGAATATGAATACGTCCGTTAAACGCGTATCCGATTCGGTATCGCGCCAGGCCGACCAGCGGTCTGAACAGGTAGCAAAGGCCGTTCAATGGGGGAACGTAGCGCTTGAGCTGTGGACCCGCTATAAGAAGCAAAAAGAAACGAATGTGTAAGTATACGTGAAGGAGGCTGTGCCAATGAGCGACGAAGGCATGAACGTAAAGGATTTTGTAATCGGGGCACTGGTAGGCGGGCTGGCAGGAGCATCCGCTGCTTTTCTGCTTACGCCAAAATCCGGACGTGAAATCCGGCGTAATATTAATACGCAGGCAAGAGAGAGCACGAGCAGTCTTGCGGACAAAATGAGAGATTTGTCGCGCTCGGTGCGACGTGATATGAAAGAACTGACCGACTCTGCAGACTATCTGATGGAGGATTTTGAAGGATTGTCCGATGATATTGCAGCTTCTGTCCGTAAAGAAGTGGAAGACTTGCAGCGGTCTGTCGAGCAGCTGATCCAGGAAGTGGAAGAGCGCGAAAAGCAAAATCGGGGAGGAGCTTCTACATGACGTTAAAAAAGCTTGAAGACAACGAAACCCTCCGGACTCTTTATGAGCGCCCAGAGCCTTTTCTGATCTTTAAGCATAGTACGACCTGTCCGATCAGCTCGGAGGCTTGGAGCGAGCTCCAATCTTATGCAGACATTTCCGAACTGCCGATCTATTACTTGCATGTGCAGGAGTTTCGCAGCGGATCTGCCGATATTGCAGAGACCTACAGCGTTAAACACGAATCGCCCCAGGCACTGCTCGTGCACAATCAGCGGGTGCTCTGGCATGATTCACACTGGAATATTACGAAAGACAGCCTGCAGCAGGCAGAGGCCGGTGTACGCCGGTCGTAAATACTATAGCATCGTGATTCGATTCATCCGCCGAAGCAAGCTTCGGCGGATGTTATTTTCGCTCAAAAACAGAAACGAATGAATGAATGAAAAAAAGATATTATTTTTGTTAAATCCTCAACCCTATGAGCGAGAAGGAGTTTCGCGATATTTTGTCGCTTTAATGCTTAAAAGCGTTTAATTATTAAAGAAAAGGGGCTGACAAGCAGGCAAGTATCGTTTATAATGATCATTAAATCTAAAGGAAGCACAAGCTTGGTGCTAATCACGAGAGGAGTTTTATAGAATGGGTAACGAACAGCTGGAAGAGCTTAGAAAACAATTAGATGAGGTGAATGATCAGCTATTTGAACTGATCACAAAGCGTGCCGAGCTTGCACAGGAAGTTGGACGGGTAAAAGCAGCTCAGGGTCTGAACCGCTTCGATCCGGTTCGTGAACGAAAGATGCTTGATGCACTCGCAGCTAAAAACGAAGGACCATTTGAAACATCAACTATTCAGCATATATTTAAAGAAATTTTCAAGGCAAGCCTGGAGCTTCAGGAGGATGATCACAGTAAAGCGATGCTCGTCTCCCGTAAGCGCAAGCAGGATGATACAATTGTTACTATTAAAGGCGAGGCAATCGGGGATGGTCAGCAGCGCATAATCGCAGGACCATGTTCCGTAGAGAGCCGCGAACAAGTGGATCAGGTAGCTCAGACGCTGAAAAAGCAGGGCATTAAACTGATGCGGGGCGGCGCATTCAAGCCGAGAACATCTCCGTACGACTTTCAGGGGCTTGGGATTGAAGGACTTGAAATTTTAAAGGAAGCTGCTGACAAGCATGATCTTGCAGTGATCAGTGAGATCGTCACGCCGCACGATATCGAAAAAGCAGTGGACTACCTGGACGTGATCCAAATCGGTGCCCGCAATATGCAGAACTTCGAGCTTCTGAAGGCTGCAGGTAAAGTAGATAAACCAATTCTGTTGAAGCGAGGCCTCTCGGCAACTCTCGCTGAGTTCATTAATGCAGCAGAGTACATCCACTCTCAAGGCAATGGCAACATCATCCTTTGTGAGCGTGGTATCCGCACGTACGAAACTGCTACACGTAATACGCTGGACATTTCAGCTGTTCCGATTTTGAAGCAGGAAACACACCTGCCGGTTCTTGTCGATGTCACGCATTCTACCGGCCGCCGGGATCTGCTGCTTCCGGCAGCGAAGGCAGCTCTTGCAATCGGAGCCGACGGTGTGATGACCGAGGTTCACCCGGATCCTGCAGTAGCACTTTCCGATTCTGCGCAGCAGATGGACTTCCCGCAGTTTGATGAGTTCCTCAACAAACTGGAAGAATCCGGTCTTTACAAGCGTGGGAGTGTAACAGCAAACTAAGTGATGAAAAAAAGCGGACCAGTTCCTCCAGTTAAGGGAGGGCGGTCCGCTTTTACGTGTGCACTTTTGAAAACAATGTATGAAAACGTGAATATTGAATGTTGATTATGTCGTTTTTCAGGTGCGGCATTAGGGTCGCCCCATTCAGGACTAATCATGTTTTTTCGAGGAAATCACATCGATTCCTTCAGGAAGGAAAGCAGGCTGTCGATATAATCTATAGTTTGCGTGCCTCCTGAAAGTATACTATGATTAGCGTATATTATGAAAATATGAAAGTAAAATTTTTCTATATACCGTAAGGAGGAAACAGCAAATGAATAATGTAACGATTTATGATGTAGCTAGAGAAGCAGGTGTATCCATGGCTACCGTTTCACGAGTGGTAAACGGTAATCCAAACGTAAAACCGACGACTAGAAAGCGTGTTATGGAAGCAATTGAGCGGCTGGGCTATCGACCAAACGCTGTCGCGAGGGGGCTTGCGAGCAAACGGACGACGACTGTAGGGGTTATTATTCCGGACATCTCCAGCATCTTTTTCTCTGAACTGGCACGGGGGATAGAGGACATTGCAACAATGTATAAATATAACATTATCCTCAGCAACTCTGATCAAAACAAGGAAAAAGAAATTCACCTCATCAATACGATGCTTGAGAAACAGGTGGACGGTATTGTTTTCATGGGCGGAGAGATTACAAAGGAACATGAGGAAACGTTTAAACAGTCGCCGGTACCGATTGTGCTTTCCGCAACATTGGACGAAAAACGGGAGCTTCCATCGGTTAACATCGATTACAAGCAGGCTGCTTACGACGCTGTATCAGCCATCATTCGGCAGGGTCACAAGCGTGTCGCAATGCTTACAGGCACGCTGGAAGACCCGATCAACGGTTATCAGAAGTTTTCAGGCTACAAAGAAGCGCTTCACGACGCCGGCATCGACCTTGACGACAACCTGGTAGTGATCGGCGACTATACGCATGACGCTGGTGTGGATGCGATGGAACAGCTTCTGAAACTTGATGATCAGCCGACAGCTGTCTTTGCGAGCACCGATGAAATGGCGCTTGGTTTGATTCACGGTGCACAGGATCACGGCAAGCATGTGCCAGATGACTTTGAAATTGTTGGATTTGATAACACCCGTCTCGCAACGATGGTTCGCCCTACGCTTTCCACAGTCGTTCAGCCGATGTATGACATCGGCGCGGTTTCCATGCGTCTGCTTACGAAGCTCATGAATAAAGAAGAAGTAACAGAAAATGCAGTAGTACTGCCGCATCGTATCGAATACCGCCAGTCGACGTCCTTTTCTGAAGACGAGTAAGTTCTGGTAGGCGGTCATCCGGCGGCAGCTGCAGCGTGGGGAGCGACTTATGAAAAAAACAGATTTACTCACACCGATCGGACTGTTCATCGGCATGACCGCAATGTTTTTAGCCATTTTTTCAAGCACGGCTGGAACAGGAAACCTGACAGATTTTCTGCAGGTGACTTCCATTCTGATCGTACTTGGGGGGCTGACGGCTGCAATTTTCATCAACTTTTCCCTGACAGATATCAAGCTGATGCCCCGTGTATTCAAGGAGGCGTTTCAGACGCGTAATCACGACCTGAGATTGCTCATTGATACATTTGTCGACCTGTCGACGAAAGCGCGAAGGGAAGGGCTGCTAGCGCTTGAAGCTGGGTTGGAGGAAGTAGAGGACCCGTTTATTGAGAAAGGGGTCCTGCTCGCCGTGGACGGCATTGAGCCGGATGTTATTAAAGATATTATGATGGCAGAGGTCGTGGCGATGGAAGAGCGTCACCGGAAGGGCCGTCTTGTCATTGAAAAGGCTGCTGAATATGCACCTGCCTGGGGAATGATCGGTACGCTGGTCGGGCTCGTGCTAATGCTGCAAAATTTAAATGATCCGGCAACGCTCGGCCCTAATATGGCAGTCGCTTTATTGACGACGCTCTATGGTACGCTGCTCGCGAACCTCGTCTTTGGTCCGATGGGCCATAAACTCATGCTTAGTACGGAAGATGAAGTATTCGTCAAGCAAATTATTATCGAAGGTGTCATTGGTGTTCAATCCGGTCAAAATCCAAAGGTGCTGCAGGAAAAACTCGCTGCGTTTCTGCCAGCTTCTTCAAAAAAGAAGGAAGAAGAAGCACCTATAGGGGAGCCGGTTTCGAATGAATAGAAGACGCCGTGAAGAAGAACGCGGGGCTCCAAAATGGATGGTCACGTTCTCCGATATGATGACGCTGATTCTCGTCTTTTTTATTCTGCTGTTTTCCATGTCCGTCGTAGATGCGACGAAGTTTCGTGCGATTGCTGATTCATTTCAGGAACGGGCTGTGTTTGATGGATTCCCTTCCGTACTGCCGTTTGAAAGTCCGGCAGAAGAACGGGAGCTGGAAGCAGAGCCTTCGGACAGTCAAATGGATCCCTTTGAGCCATATGAGGAAATGGAGCAGGATGAGCTGAACGAACAGCTCGATGAACTGCTCGAAGACGTCAATGAATATTTGGAAGAGAATGAATTCACCGAAGAGATTACAGCTTCGCGGGATGATAGAGGTGTCGTGCTGGTTCTGCAGGAGCAGGCGCTGTTTGCAACAGCCAGTGCAGACTTGATTGACGAAGCTGAGCCGTTTCTTGATAAAGTATCTGAGCTGCTTGATACGATCCCTAACATGGTGAAAGTGGAAGGTCATACCGACAGCCGGCCAATCAGCACGATGCAGTTTCCATCCAACTGGGAGCTTTCCGGGGCGCGTGCAAGCAGCGTCATCCGCTATTTAACTGAGGCGGGAGAGCTTAATCCGCAGCGGTTCATGGCTGCGGGCTATGGGGATACGAGACCGGTGGCGCCGAACACGTCGGAAGAGAACCTTCAGCAGAACAGGCGTGTTGTGCTTGTGATTTCAGACCCATCCTTTGACGAGGACGATCTTTATTAAACGCACCCAGCATAGGGGACATAAACGTAAAGAACGGTCACCAAACGGAACAGTAAATGATACAATGGAGTCAGCAGAGGCTGTCGTTCCGCTGCGGCGGACGGCAGCCTGTTTTGACGCTTTTACAGAGGAGGGATCGCATGAAAATCGGATTAATCGGTGCAATGGAAGAAGAAATTGCCCACTTCATGCATCTGCTTACAGTTGAGGAAAAATATCAGCTCGCTAAAAACACGTATGCGGTCGGCAAATTTGGCATGTGTGATGTGGTTCTGACAAAAGCAGGTGTCGGCAAAGTGAACGCCGCAGCCGCTGCTCAGAAAATGATTGATGTGTTTGAAGTGGATGTGCTGCTCTTTACCGGCGTGGCCGGGGCTGCTAATCCTGACTATGAAATTGGGGATGTGGTAATCAGCACCTCATGCCAGCAGCATGACATTGAGGCAGAAGCACTGGGGTTTCCAAGAGGGACCATTCCTATGTCGGACACCCCTGCCGACATTCCGGCAGATGAATCTTGGCAGCAGCGGCTTTTGGAAGCTGCAAATGAGCTGGAGGACGATGTTAATGTCTATGCAGGTAAAGTGGTCAGCGGTGACCAATTCATTGCTGATAAAGACAAAGTAGCGGATCTCAGGCAGACGTTTCAGGCGGACTGTGTGGAAATGGAAGGTGCAGCAGTGGCGCAGATTGCATGGATGCACGATGTCCCCTTCGTGATTCTGCGCTCGATGTCTGACAAAGCCAACGGGGAAGCGCCCGAAGCCTTTCAGAAATGGGTGTACGAAACGGCTGAACGCTCGGCGGCTATTATTTCCAGTGCACTGACGAGGCTGTCATCTGAAATTAGCAGCAGCCAATAGAAGATGCGGGGCTGAAAACCATTACGAAACAAAAACAAGCAGAAGCCGGTCCCTAAAGGGAGGCTTCTGCTTTTTCTATGCCATCAGCACGAAGGCTTGGAACGATCACGTCTGTTTAGAAAGAAATTTGAGGGCTTGTTTAACCGTACGGGCATTTTTCTGATTGATTTCCTTGCGGCGGGGAATTTCCGGATACAGTCCTTTTGGATCGTGCCAAGAGTGGGGCAGCTTCACGGGAGACTCTTCCTGCCACTTTGCAAGCCAATCGTCCGGAATCGGTTCCTCGCGGAGAGCTGTCTGACCGCTCATTTCCATCCACAGGCTCCCCCACGCGCGCGGAACGACTCTCCAGATATCGTATCCGCCGCCGCCGACAGCAATCCATCGCCCATCGCAGTATTCATGCGCCAGCTCGTGGGCAATCCGCGGCACTTCATGAAAAAATTGAAGCGTCCCGCAAAGATGTGTAAGGGGATCAAAATAGTGCGCATCTGCTCCGTTTTGGGTTAAAATCACATCCGGCTTGAACGTCTCCACGACCTTGCGCATGACCTTTTCGCATGCTTCAAGCATCGTGTCGTCTTCCGAAAAAGCTTCAAACGGTACGTTGAAGGCAGTGCCGTAACCGTCGCCGTGACCGCGCTCCGACACATGGCCGGTTCCCGGAAACAGAAATCGTCCGCTCTCATGAAACGACAGCGTGCAGACATCCGGATCGTCATAAAAAGCCCATTGCACACCGTCCCCGTGATGCGCATCGGTGTCAATATAAAGGACTCGTGCCTGGTATTTCTGCTTCATGTATTCAATCGCGATTGAACTGTCGTTGTAAATACAAAAACCGGAAGCTTTGCCCCGGAACCCGTGATGCAGGCCACCACCTAAGTTGAGGGCATGCTCATATTTCTTTTCAAAAACGAGATCGGCTGCTTGCAGCGTTCCGCCGACAAGCCACGAAGCAGCGTCATGCATCATCGGAAAGACAGGCGTGTCTTCCGTACCGATCCCGTATTTCGTTGTAAATGACGATTTATGCTGACCATCTGTTGCACTCATCACGGCCGAAACGAAATCTTCATCGTGAACGAGGAGCAGTTCATCCACCGTCGCCATTCGCGCTGGAATAATGTCAGCCTCATTCAAGGCCCCTGCTTTTACTAAAAGGTCGTTGGTCATCGTCAGGCGCCGCTGGTTAAAGGGGTGATCCTCGTGAAATTTATAGCCAAGCTGCTCTTCAGAAAACACAAAAGCTGCTTCATGTTTCATAGTGTCATCTCCGGTTCTTCAGGCCAGATCAGTTCACAGCCGTTTTCTTTCAGTGCCTGGGCAAAGCGGCCCGGATTCATTGTCTGCAATCGCATCACGATCCGCATTCTGCCGTCCTCGGCGGGAATGACAAAGATGCTGCGGATATTCTGGGCGTGTTCTTTCGCTACTGCCGTCACGTCAGCCAGCTTGCCGCTTTTATCATCGACTTCTACTTCCACGCGGGAGGACGGCCGGTCTGATCCGGTAAGGCGCACGAGCGTCCGCAGCAGATCCGTGTCGGTTAATATGCCGATCACCTTCTCATTTGGATCAATGACGGGAAGACAGTGTATTTTATTTTCGAGCATCTGGTGAGCAGCGTCTTCAACAAAATCCCCTGGCAGGCAGGTATGTACGTGGCGTGTCATATAGTCTGCTACCGTACCGGAATCGACTCCGCGAACATCCCGGTTGGAAAGGACTCCCTCGAGCCCGTCTTCATCAACAACAGGAAGGTGGCGGACATCGTGCTGCTTCATCGCTTTAGCAGCCTCAGTTACAGATTTATTAGAGGATATCGTAATGACGTCTTTTTGCATCACTTCTTCTATTTTCATTGTCTGCACCTCCATCAATTAGATCATATAACGGTTTTGAAAACGGACGCGGTCGAATTCGTGAACGGATTCGGTGCTTACACGGCTGCCTACTCGGGCCATTAAGCAGTTAGCTGGGTGAGAGGTGATTTCCGGATCGTCTGTGGCATACCACATTAAGCCGCCGGACTTCATCACTTTTTCCATGATATCGCGATAATCCCAGATAGAAAGACCGGTCCCGCGAAGGTCCCAGTGCCAGTAGTATTCTGTTGTAATGATAATGTAATCTTCAACGGCATCGTCCATCATGGATACTTTTAAAATTTCTTTTGCGAGGTTATGGCCCCGGTAATCCATGGATACTTCAATGGCACCGAGTTCGATCAGGTTATCAAATCGGTACTGTGACCACCGCTCCATTTCATCCGGATATAAATAGACGGCATAGCCGACGATTTTATTGTTTTCAATGGCAGCAACAATACGGCTCTCCTCGAGCTTCGATACATCAATCAATGCTTTTTTCTGCTGTTCGGGTTGGCGGAACGCTTTCAGTCCGTCATCGAATTCAGCCTGTTCAATTGTATCGGTGCTGAGTGGCCCGGCGATCTGAAACTGTCGGTTTTCATTACCAGTATGCGTGATAGAGTGATATGTTCTCCGATGCTTCAAAGCCATCCCTACCTTCCCTCTTAATATGTCTAATATACCATAGTCTGCCACTCAAACCTACGGTAATACTGGAGGCGCTTTCAAAAAGGTTTGGTATGTATTTAACGAAAAACTCCTGCCGTATGCTCCGGCAGGAGTTCGCATCATGCTATTCGTTATTGTTTCCACTGTCATTTCCCGCCCCGTCATTATTTGCTGTATTTTCGTTATCTGCATTTGATTCTGCTTCGGCGTTATTATTGGAGTCAGCGCTGTTATTGCCACCACTGTTGTTTTCAGCGCTGTTATTCCCGCCATTGTTGCTTCCGGCTTCGTTGCTGCTCTCGTTGTTTCCGCCGGAATTGTTTGTGTCAGCTTCGTTGTTACCTGAGTCATCCGTTGTTTCTTCAGCGTTATTCCCGCCGCCGTTATTGTTCCCAGAGTTGTTTTCGTTGTTCGAGTTGGAGGGGGAGGAGGCCTCGTTGTTCGAGGCCTCCTCATTTGATTCATTATTCCCGCCATTCGAATTGTTGCTGTTATTGTCTCCGTTGTTGGAATTGTTGTTGTTACCATTGTTTGAATTGTTGTTGTTATTATTACCATTGTTTGCATTGCTGCCATTGTTATCTTCGTTATCATTGGCATTGCTGCTGTTGTCCGCATTGTTATCGCTGCTGTCATTCGTACTGGTATCGTTACTGCTGTCATCATTATTACTGCTGCTGTCACTGTCATTGCCATCGTCATTGCTGCTGCCGTTGTCGTCTGATTCGTTGTCTGAATCATTGGAGCCGTTATTGTTATTGTCATCATTATCGTCGTCATCGTCATCGCTGCTCGTGGAGCCAATGGTGACGGTTGAACTCGAGGATGATTCACGGCCGGCAACATCGACTGCTGTGACATAATAGGCTCCGCTGCTGCCTGAATACTCAAAGTCTTCATCCCAGCGGACGCTCGTTACTTCAGAAAAGTCTCCGTCTTCATTAGAAGCGCGGTAGACACGATAGCCGACGACATCGCCTTCCTCATGCTCGTTCCACGTAACGGTATCGCCGCTGGTGCTGATCGATGGGGCACCAGGAGTTCGTCCATTATCCGGTGCTTCTTCATCGGTTGAGATAAGGTTGTCCCAGTCATCCGGAAGGTATTCAGACAGGTCTTCATCTCCAAGATCAAAGAAGTCATCCTGGATCGACACCCCTTGACGGGTGAACTCGGACGGCGTGCTGTCCAGCGCCAGGTACGTATCACCATTAACGCGGACGTAGTCAACACGTTCCAGGCTGTCGTCCGTTTCATCCGGAACGAATTCTTCATTGAAAAGGTCGGTAGTAACAAAGCCGGCTTCTTCACAAAGATCCGATGGAAGCATGCCTGTAATGCCGCAAATCGTTTCTTCCACGATGCCGTCCGGCCGCTCAAAGTCTTCTTCCGGCGCCATCAGGTCCGGGTCAACTTCATAGGCAGCGTTCGCCAGGTCTGCCCAGAGCATCTGTGTACGCGGGCCATAACCGATGCCGTTATGCTCCTGCACAACCCGGAACTGATCATCATCATAGCCGATCCAGAGTCCCTGGGTGATGTGAGGGTTCAACCCGACAAACCAGGAGTCTCGCAGTGCCTGACTCGTTCCGGTTTTTCCGGAGAGATCGGAGTCGAAGTCGAGGTAGCCCGGCAAATTAGGAGCTGTACCGAGTCCGGATTCCATTACATCACGCATCACGTCAATCATCAGATAGGCAGTCTGCGGAGAGACAACCTCAATTTCTTCTTCTGTATCCTGTTCGAAGATCACGTTGCCTTCAGAATCTTCGATGGACGCAATCATATGCGCTTCCTTGCGTTTTCCTTCGTTTCCGAAAACCGAGTAGGCGCTTGTGTTGGCTTCCACGGTCATGCCCATCGTACCAAGCGGCGTTCCTTCGTACGGAAGGTTTTCATCATACATAAACCGCTCAAGACCGTAGTTAATCATCGCCTCACGGGCGAAGTCCTGGTCGACGCGGTGAAATTCGCGAACGGCAGGGACGTTTCGGGATCGGGACAATGCTTCCCGGGCGGTGATCATACCGCTGTGATCATTATCAAAGTTAGTCACTTCGCGGTCTTCTACTGATTCGTATTCATACGGCGTGTCTGGTGTAATGAACCCTGGCTGTAAGTCGCCGGTTTCAAAGCCAAGTGCATAGGTGAGCAGTGATTTCATTGTTGAACCAGTGTGGCGCAGGGCATTTCCTGTCGCGTGGTTGAACTGGCTCTGCTGGAAATCTCGCCCGCCGACGAAGCTGATGATCGCACCGGTCCGGTTGTCGATCAGTACAGAACCGACTTCCTCCTGATAGGTCACTTCGACTTCTTCGCCTTCTTCATTTTCAACAATATCCGTGCGGTCAGGACCGAAGTTTTCGTACTCGGCCACTGCTTCCTGCTGAGCATCGTAAATATCTTTGTCGATCGTCGTATGAATGACGTAGCCATTGCGCTGCAGCGCTTCGCGGGCAGCTTCCCGATAATTGCTGCTTTGCAGCTGACGGTATTCTTCGTCCTCAATCTCTTCGAGTACGACATCATCTTCCTCAAGCAGATGTTCAAAGATCACTTGTTCAGCACGGTCGCGGACGGTGTCTACGATGAACGGGTATTCTTCATAGCTCGACGGCGTCGGGTCCGTTAAACTCTCCCGTATGTCATAGTTCTGCGCCTCTTCATATTCCTCATCCGTAATATAGCCGTGTCTGTGCATCCGGTTTAAAACGGTATTCATTCGATTCAGACCGGCGTCCATGTCCTCCTTCACTTCACCTGAGCCTAGAAAAGGAGTATAGGAGAACGGGCTTTGCGGCATTCCTGCAATGAACGCAGCCTGCGGAATGTTAAGCTCGGAAGAACTGACACCGAAAATACCCTGAGCAGCTGCTTCTGCACCGGCAACCTGGCGTCCGTTGGCATTTCTGCCGAACGGTACGATGTTTAAGTATGCTTCCAAAATTTCGTCCTTCTCCATAAACTGTTCGACCCGCATCGCGAGGAGAATTTCAGCAGCTTTCCGGTCATGCGTGACTTCACTCGAGAGCACCTGGTTTTTCACAAGCTGCTGGGTGAGTGTGCTTCCGCCTGTCTGGGTAGCGGCATTGGAAAAGTCCTGATATACTGCACGCATAAGTGCTTTCGGAACGATTCCGTCGTGCTCGTAAAAGTATTCGTCTTCGGTTGCAATCACCGCGTTAATAAGGTGATCGGATATGTTCTCCAGATCGACCTCGCGTCGTTCAAGCGGAGACGGCAGGTCGCCGAGATATTCCTCACCGGCAAAATAAACTTCTGTCGTTTCTTCATAATTAAATATATCAACTGAGAGTTCTTCTACATCACGTACTGGTTCATCCTGAACGAGAGAAGCAAAATAGCCTGCTCCTGCACCTCCGGCAAACGCTGCACCTGCCAACCCTAAGATAAAGAAAATAAGCAATAAATTCCAGAAAACGGCAGATGTAATACGTACGCCTTTCGTTACAGCAGCTGGTCCGCGGCTCCCGAAAAACCTGGTACGTGAAGAACGTTCTTCACTCACCTGAAAACCTCCTCGCGAAAACATTATCACTCCACATTATAGCATACGGCTGCCGAACGCAAATAGGAGGCAAGCCTTAATTACATACAGGAGTCTCTTGACTTGGTTTTTTGACTGTGCTATTAATAGGAAAGTCAACGTGAAGATTTCCACAAAGAAGAGATAAAGTAGCGGGAAGGAACGTCTGCTTCAGAGAGCCGGTGGTGCTGGGAACCGGTGCAGATCCATCCGGTGAATTACGGTCTTGGAGTGGCCTTTCAGAAATGAGAGGCGCTGTCCCGGCGTTATCAGGGAAGAGTGGGAGAGCTGCGCGCTCTTCAACATGGGTGGTACCGCGTTATTCTATACGTCCCTTGCTGATTTCGGCAGGGGGCTTTTTTGTGCGCGCCTAATAATGAAGGAGGAACGGTCAATGACACTACTGGAAGATTTACAGCATCGCGGACTTGTGAACCAGATGACGAATGAAGAAGGATTGAAGGAGCTGCTGGATAAGGAGCAGGTAAAGCTGTACTGCGGATTTGATCCGACGGGTGACAGTCTCCATATCGGGCACCTGCTGACGATTATCACACTGAGAAGGTTCCAGCTCGCTGGACACAAGCCATATCCGCTCGTTGGAGGAGCGACCGGTCTTATTGGAGATCCAAGCGGTAAAAGTGTGGAACGGACGTTAAACGAGCAGAGCGTTGTAGAGGAGTTCAGTGACAAAATTAAAGGTCAGCTGATGCGTTTTCTGGACTTTGAAGGCGATAACGCTGCGGAATTAATGAACAACTATGACTGGATCGGACAAATGAGCATCATCGATTTTCTTCGTGATACCGGTAAACACTTCGGCGTGAACTACATGCTTGCGAAGGAATCTGTTGAAACACGGATTCAGAGCGGTATCTCTTTTACCGAATTCACGTACCAGATTCTGCAGTCGCTTGATTTTTACCATCTTTATAAGGAACACGGCGTCAAGCTGCAGATCGGCGGAAGCGATCAGTGGGGGAACATCACTGCAGGTCTTGAGCTGATTCGCAGAATGTACGGCAGGGAAGAAGAAGAGCGTGAGGCAGTCTTTGGGTTTACGATTCCACTTGTCACGAAAGCGGACGGTAAGAAATTCGGTAAAACAGAGGGCGGAGCTATTTGGCTCGATGCCGATAAAACATCTCCGTATGAATTTTACCAGTTCCTGCTGAATACGGAGGATTCTGATGTCATTAAGTTTCTTCATTACTTCACTTTCTTAACCGCCGACGAAATCGATGAGCTGAAAAAAGAAGTGGAAGAGCGGCCGCATGAGCGGGCTGCCCAAAAACGTCTTGCAGAAGAGCTTACGACGTTTGTGCATGGTGCGGCAGCACTCAGCCAGGCACAGAACATTACACATGCTCTCTTCGGCGGCGGAAGCTTGAAGGAGCTTACGAAAGACGAGGTCCTTCAAGGCTTTAAGGATGTGCCGTCCGCTGATATTCAAGCGGAAAGCATGCCGCTCGTTGATCTTCTGATTGAAGCCGGTATTGCGCCATCGAAGCGTCAGGCGCGGGAAGATATTAAAAACGGGGCGATTTCGATTAACGGGGAACGCTGCCAGGATCTCGACAAAGTAGTCGAATCAGAAGAGAAGCTGGAAGACAGCTTTACGATCATCCGGCGCGGCAAGAAAAAGTTCTTTCTTATTAAATGGATGTAAACGAAAGAAGCCGTCTCGATGCAGAGACGGCTTCTTTCAGGCTTTTGAAAAAGTCTTTCAATTTACATGTGTATTCGTTTGGTTGTATTTCCCCTATGCTTACAGAGCCTGCCGCGGGCTTGCCTTCAGCTATATTCAGACTGCTTGTTGCGCCTCCGCCGGGCACATCAAGAAAACGGCTCTGCTTGTTGGAGAATAACGTCACAACAGGAAGGTGCGACTGCTTTTTTACGTTTATCATGAATTCGATAAAGAACTGATTCCCCTGTTCAACATGGAAACGTCTCATCCGGAAGGTTCTATCCTGAATGGAAGCCGATCGTGCAGGCCTAACCAGGCACGTGAAACGCACTGCCAGCTGCCGACATCGAAGGACTTCGACTCCGAGAGGATCAGAACGAGGCGAAGATCCAGCGCTTCTGACGAAAGGAAGAAGCGGTTAGCTGAGCCCGTTCCCTCCGGAAAGCGAGGGTCCGCAGATACAGGCAGATGCCATCTTATTCACCTGAAATGACTATATCCACACTCTGAAAGAAGCCGTCTCGATGCAGAGAGGGCTTCTTTGCTTCAAAGAGAAGAGCTGTTTATTGTGGTCATTCGGAATCAGCCGTTAAAACACGCAAATCAGCTGAAGCTGTGACGCGAAACGATAAAAAAGACCCGGACGCAGTGGTCCGGGTCGAGATGTTGAGGCTATTAACGGGAATACCACTCAACGATCAGCTGTTCATTGATTTCTGCAGGAAGCTCAGAACGCTCCGGCAGACGAGTGAACGTACCTTCGCGCTTGTCTTCATCAAACTCAAGGTAAGATGGAACGAAGTCGTTTACTTCCAACGCATCCTTTACTGCATCCAGGTTCATGGAACGCTCACGAAGAGAGATCTTCTGACCAGGTGCTACGCGGTAGGATGGGATATCGACACGCTGGCCATCAACAGTCACGTGACCGTGGTTGACGAGCTGACGTGCTGCACGGCGAGTACGTGCAAGGCCTAAGCGGTAAACAAGGTTGTCCAGGCGGGATTCAAGAAGAATCATGAAGTTCTCACCGTGGATTCCTTCACGCTTGCCGGCAATTTCAAAGAGCTTGTGGAACTGACGCTCGTTCATGCCGTACATGTGGCGCAGCTTCTGCTTCTCCTGAAGCTGAAGTCCGTATTCTGTTACTTTTCTACGGGAATTCGGGCCGTGCTGGCCTGGTCCGTATGGGCGCTTTTGAAGCTCTTTTCCTGTGCCGCTCAGAGAGATTCCGAGACGACGGGAAAGCTTCCAGCTTGGTCCTGTGTATCGAGCCATAAATAGCTCCTCCTTTTTATTGAAAAGAATTCGTGAAATAAACAGGTCGTAATCTCGAGTCCCAGACATTTCATTTTAGGTATCTTCGCCTCGACAGCTAGAGGTTACACAATACCCCTCGACGTTCCGCGGGAATGAAATGAACTGAAAGCCGTTTACGCAGGCTGTCTTATTTGCACAACGTACAGTGTATAATGAAGCTTCCGTTGTGTCAATAGTTTACTGCGGATAATTAGGAGTATCCTAAAAGAGCTCTGCGCTTTTCACCAGCAGACAGAGGCGTACGTCTCAGAATCAGCCAGGGCCGGGTTCTTCGATGATGGTGCTGGCTGCAAACAAAAAAGACCCGGCTGTGCCGGATCCTTTGCCTAATTGCCAGCTGCCTGAAGAAGCGTGACACCGCGTTTATCTGACAGGGAGCGCTCTTACTATTTCCTACAAATGCTTTTCCAGAACGGCTGCGAAGGCTTCAATGCCCTGCTGATCTGTTTCAGTAAAACGGGCTTTAGAAGGACTGTCAATATCGAGCACGCCGAAAATCTCTCCGTCCTTAAATAATGGAACAACAATTTCGGAGTTGGAAGCAGCGTCACATGCGATGTGGCCGGGAAAAGCGTGAACATCTTCGATCCGCTGCGTTTTCTGCTCACTGACTGCCGTGCCGCAAACCCCTTTGCCGTAGGCGATGTGCACACACGCCGGGAGTCCCTGGAATGGTCCAAGAATTAATTCGTCGTTTTTCCAAAGGTAAAAGCCGACCCAGTTGACATCATTCAGGAACTGATTGAGTAGAGCAGAGGCATTACTCAGATTCGCGGTAACATCCGTCTCCCCCTCAAGGAGTGCATCCAGCTGACGGGACAGCATCGAATACTGCTCTTCAAGAGTGCCGGAAGTGGTAACAGCTTCAAACATGGGTCATCATCCTTTTTAGATAAAGTATATGACGAGCATTATAGCACAGCCTCATCAGAGGTGGAAAGGGCTCTGCTCGGTAAAAAATGCGTCTACAGCAGCGCGGGATGCACCGACTTGACTGCTTTTATGCGCATCAGAGCCGTAAACGAGCCGGACGCCCTTTGCGAGAGCGTGTTTGAGTGCTTCTTCAGGCGGGTAGTGCTCTTCGCATAGAGGCTTATAAAGACCGGCCGTATTAACATCAAGCGCCAGCTCTTTTTCTGCCGCTGTATCGATGACTGCCTGAATCCAGGGGCTGTCGTCAAAGCTTCGCGGAAACTGTTTCTGGAATTTACGTACGAGCGTAATATGGCCCAGCCGATCCGGCTTCCACTTTCCTAAATCAGCAGAGGCGGAAGCAAGAACCGTTTTATAATACAGCTGATACACTTCTTCCAGTGAGCCGCAGACTTTGATCAGCTCTGCAAATGTATCCTCATGGTAATCCATACAGACGTAGCCAGAGTCTGTGCGCAAGAAATGCACCGACAAAATCGCATCATCCAGGGATGGTCCAGCCTGATCGAGGAAGCGTTTCGTTTCGTTCTCCCAGCCATCGATATAATCGACTTCAAGCCCTGTCCGTATGATCAGATGCCCGGCATACTCCTGTTTCATTTTTTGGCATGCTTCGAAGTAACGAGACAGATCAGCGGCCTTCATACTGCTGTCCTGGTGCGGAACCGGGTCAACAAAGCCGTCAGGAAGCGGCGCATGTTCGGTGAAAGTAATTTCATGAAGTCCCGCCCGGAGAGCGGCTTCTGCATAGTCGTTCATCGTATCCGCAGATCCGTGCGGGCAAAAAGGAGTGTGTATATGAGCGTCGTGTTTAATGTGCAAGCAGGAACATCCTCTCATTAAATAGCATGCAGCTGCGGACAGCTGTTCGCATTGAAGCAACTTTCCGTGTAAAAAGGATAAAAAAGGGAGATTAATTGAAAGAAATTATGGAATAAGTTATTCCAAACCTTGTCTGTCATGATAAGATAGGAAAAGAAAGCTTTTCAATTCATTTATTATAGCACGACTATATACATATTTACTGCTGTCCAGGACGTTTTTAAAGCAGCAGGCTGGCGAAGGAGGGTTCTGATGAGCTATGTAATTTATGCAGTAATTGCCCTGCTCCTTGCAGGTATTATTTATGGGGCACTGGCACGCAGGAACATTTTCAAAGACGTGGACCGGCTAGGCGGACGGAAAGTGGAGCTGATGAACCGGCCCGTAACCGAAGAGCTGTCTAAGATGAAAGGACTGAAACTCTCCGGGGAGACCGAAGAGCGGTTCAATGAATGGCGGCGCGAATGGGACGAGATTGTAACCGTTCAGCTTCCAGACATTGAAGAAAAGCTTTTTGATATCGAAGAAGCAGCTAACCGGTACCGCTTCGGCAGAGCCCGTCAGCTGATAGGCGTGGTGGAAGAGGCGCTTTCCGCGATTGAAGCACATATTAACGATCTGATTCATGAAGTGCACGAGCTTGTACATAGTGAAGAACAGAACCGGCATGATATTCAACGTGTAGAAGAATACTATCAGGAAACGAAAAAGAAGCTTTGGGTCCATCGGGGCTCGCTTGGCACTGCCGCTGAACGGATTGACAGCGAGCTTGAGGCAGCCCACGGGAACTTCTCCGTGTTCCATGTGCAGACGGAAGAGGGCAACTATTTTCAGGCTAGAGAAACACTCCAGGGTGTCCGGGAAGCACTGGACCGCATCAATAAACTGATCGATGAGCTGCCAGCGCTGCAGCTGAAAGTAAAACGTGACGTTCCCGCTCAGCTGCGCGAGCTTGGGGACGGCATAGCAGAAATGAAGGAGCAGGGCTATCCGGTTGAACTGCTGGATCTGGAGCCGCTTCAAAAAGATCTGGAAGCAAAGTGTGCCAATGCAGAAGAAGCACTGGAGGAGCTCGATGTCGCCAGTTCATCGCTGCTGTTGGATGAAGTGGAGCAGGATCTTCAGCATATTTACGGCAAACTGGAAGAAGAAGCCGTTGCGCGCCAGGATGCAGAAACCGCGTTGCCGGAAACAGCGGCAAAGCTCGAGCAGGCAGGTCAGCTGATTGAAGCGATGAAAGAAGAGCTGGAAACTGTCAGGCTCAGCTATCAGCTGTCGGAAAAGGAAGAAGCAGAGCTTGCCGCAAGCGAAAAGAAGTGGAAAGAGCTTGTCTCCGCTTTTCGCGTACTCGAAGCTTCAAAAGAAGAGCGCAATCAGTCTTTTTCTGCTATTCAAGTCAGGCTGAAGGAGCTTGATGCCGATATTGCTGAAGTGGAAGCAGCGCTGGAAGATATGAAGGTAAACCTTGGGCATCTTCGCGAGGATGAGCTGAAGGCAGTCGAAACGGTTGCGGAAAAGAGGCGCTACCTTCGGGGAATTAAACGCCGGGTCGACCGCTGCTCCCTGCCAAGAGTGCCGGATCTGACAAAGAATCAGCTGCTGGAAGCGGAGAAACAGCTTTCGCAGGCAGAAGCCCAGCTGGAAGAGGCGCCGCTTGTCATGGAGGACGTGCGCCGTGCGGTGTCAGAGGCAGCTTCTGAAATTGATAAAGCTGCGGCGATGGTTGATAAAATGGTTGCAGATGGGGAGCTTGCTGAGCGGGTAATTCAATACGGCAACCGTTACCGCACGAAGCATGACGAGGTTCAAATTCTGCTGCTTCAAGCAGAAGACCGGTTTCGCCAGGGCCATTATGAGGAAGCAGTTGAGCTTTCGGTAAAAGGCGTCGAAAAAGTCGACAAGCAGGTACTGGACAAAGTAAATGGCACGTCGACAGAATGGAACAGTAAAGCAGGCAACGCCTGACTGCAGAGCCAGACAGCGGGGGAGATCCCGTTGTCTGGCTTTGAAATTGTCTCTTATTCTCGGACAGCTTATACGTATTTCCAGCTGCTAATTTCATACAAAACGTTCACTGTAGTTGAATTTGTGCCGATAAGGGGTATAATAGTACCAATATCATGTGAGGCGGAAGGACTGAAGCAGCGTGAAGAAGGAATGGTTGATAATCGGTGCTACTGGGGCAGTCTGTGCGGCGGTCTGGGGCGTGCTATTGATGACCGTATTTGAACCAAGCGGATCCGATCAGACTGAAACAGCTCTTTCAGAGGAAGAACAGGAATTGGTAGACTTTTATGCGCAGCAGCCGGATGATGAACCAGCTGCAGCAGCAGAACCAGATCCAGCTGATGAGCCGCCTGCAGCAGTTGAAGAAGAAAGCGAAGATTTAGAAAAGACAGAGCTCGAAGACGTACCGGAGCAGCTGATTGAGAAGATTAAGGATCAAGGGCTTGAAGTTGAGGACATCCGTGAAGCCGCGCCTGATCAGCGAATGTCAATCGATGACCTGCTTGCTTTCCTCGAGGAATTAGAAGCAATAGACGAGTAGTCAAGTGCACCGGCATCCCTTCACCGAAGCGTCGAATTCGAAAACGAGGCGAAGATCCGGTGGACACCACGAAGGAAGCCGATCCCGTTCCCTCCGGAAAGCAAATGTCCGCAGACAGCAGTCATTCATAAAACGTTATCAACATGCTGGAAACGAGCCAAACGGCTCGTTTTTTTGCTTGGAAGGAGAATGGGAAGCCTGCTGCTTATTCATCGAAATACCAGCGGGCATGTGTCTGACGCCTGGCTCGCTGGGTAAAAAGTGGGGCTGGAAAAGCGGGTCTATGTATGATAGGATTTTCCGGTGAATAAACGCACGGGGGGGGGCATCAGCAATCATGATTTATTTGGATAACAGCGCCACGACTATGCCGCACGAAGAAGTAGTTGAGACGTTCACGCGAGCGTCCACCAGCTACTTTGGCAACCCATCTTCGCTTCATAAGCTCGGCGGACACGCAGCAGCTCTGCTTGAGAAAGCACGTGCCAAAGCAGGGGAATTTCTGGAGGCAAAACAACAGCACGTCGTCTTTACATCCGGTGCAACGGAATCAAATAACCTGGCCGTGCAGGGGACGGCATATGCAAGACAAAGCAGAGGCAAGCATCTCGTCATTTCCTCGCTGGAGCATCCGTCCATTTTAGAATCAGCAGCTTACCTGGAACGGCAGGGCTTTGAGGTGACGCGTGTTCCTCCTCATACGAATGGAGAAGTAACCGTCTCATCTATAGAGAAGGCGCTTCGGAAGGATACCATTCTCGTCAGTTTGATGCATGTCAATAATGAAACAGGTGCGATCATGCCGATTGAGGCAGTCGGACGAATGCTGAAGCAATATCCAACTGTTCATTTTCATGTCGATGCTGTTCAGGCAATCGGAAAGATTCCAGTGTCATTTCAACAGAGCGGGGCAGACTCTCTGTCACTCTCGGCGCATAAAATACACGGCTTAAAAGGTACAGGATTATTGCTTTACCGTGATACAAGGCACATCATGCCGCTCTTGTTCGGAGGAGGACAGGAAGCTGGTGCACGAGCAGGGACGGAGAATCCAGCTGGAGCAGCAGCCGCTGTAAAAGCACTTCGCCTCGCCGTGGAAAACCAGGTGGAACACGCTGCTCATATGCGGGAGCTGAACGTGCAGCTCGAAGCATTTTTTGCTTCACGACCGGAAGTAGTCATCAACTCACCTGCGGAACGGGCACCGCATATATTAAACGTTTCCTGTCCGGGAAGGATGGCAGAAACGATCGTTCATGCGCTTGAAGAAAAGGATATCTATATTTCTACGACAAGCGCTTGCTCGTCAAAAATATCGAACGAAAGCAGCGTCCTTAAAGAGATGGGAGCCGATCAGGCTGTAGCAGAAAGTGCAGTGCGGATTTCGCTGTCCGGACTGACTGCTGCAGCTGAGGTCCATTCTTTCATTGAGGCCTGGGAGCAGACCGTCCCTCAAGTGGCGGCAGCGAAAGGAGCAGGAACATGAACGAAGATGCGATACTGATCCGCTATGCGGAGCTTGCGATAAAAGGGCGTAACCGGAAAAAATTCGAACGGCGCCTGGAAAAAACCATTCAACAGCTGCTGCAGCACCGTTTTCCGCAAGCAGCAACATCAAGAACGTTTGGGAGGCTTTATGTGGAGCTGAACGGAGAGGATGGAGCAAAGGTACTGGAAGCCCTGCGCCACGTTTTCGGCATTTCCTCTGTCAGTCCCGTCGTTCGAACGGCCAACATCGAAGCCGATATAAAAGAGGGAGCGGCAGCCGCGATTTCATCCGCTGTTAACCAGGGGAAACGTACGTTTAAGGTGTCATGCCGGCGAATTGATAAAAAATTCCCAACCGGTTCTCAGGAAATGAACCAGGTGATCGGCAAGTATGTGCTGCAGCAATTTTCTGAGCTGGCCGTAGACGTGCACCATCCGGATGTGGAGCTGTTCGTGGAAATTCGCCAGGAAGGGACGTCAATCACTGGGGAAAAATACAAGGGAGCAGGCGGACTGCCGACTGGAACCGGCGGTCGTGCCCTTTTGCTTCTGTCGGGTGGAATAGACAGTCCGGTTGCTGGTTTTGAAGCGATGAAGCGGGGAGTAACGCTTGAAGCTATCCATTTTCACAGTCCGCCATACACAAGCCCTCAGGCTAAGCAGAAGGTGGAGGACCTTGCAGCTGTCCTTTCTGAGTATGGGGGACCGGTGAAGCTGCACGTGGTCCCATTTACAGAAGCACAGCTGGCGATACATCAGCAGGTGCCGGATAATGTAGAGATCACCGTGATGAGGCGCTTTATGCTGCGAATGGCGGAACAGCTGGCGAATGCTGAGGACATCAAGGCGCTGATCAGCGGGGAAAGCCTTGGTCAAGTGGCAAGCCAAACGTTAGACAGCATGTATGCGATCAATCAGGTGACGTCGATGCCGGTTCTCAGGCCGCTGATCACACAAGATAAACTGGAGATCACTGAAAAAGCCCGGGAGGTCGGCACATACGATATATCGATTCGTCCTTTTGAGGACTGCTGCACGATTTTTCTTCCGGCTGATCCGAAGACGAAACCAAACGCTGAGAAAGTAGCCTACTATGAAAGTTTTCTCGCAATCGATGATATCGTAGCGGATGCAGTTGAACGAACCGAGGTCCGGACGATTGACGGCAGAACAAAGCAGGATAAAGAACTGGAGGACCTTTTTTAAGGTCCGCTGCGGCAGGCAGAATCTTTGAGAAGGGATTCTGCTTTTTTTGATAGGGAGCGCTGGCTCTGCCAAAGCATGCCAGTCGTCTGTCCGCCTGCCGGGCAGAACGGTTTTGGATAACCTGCAGCGGCGTTGGTCGCCGTGTAAGGAAACTGGAGGTGTATACCGTTGTTCTGTGTGCAAATAGGAGGCTACTGCTTGCAGGAGATGGCTCGATAACGCCATAATAGAAAGGTAAAGGAGGAAAGCGGAAATGGGGACACTTTGGTTTGGAGGAACAGTTGTACCGATGACAGAAGAAGAGCGAAGGGAGGAGGCTGTTTTCACGGAAAACGGCATCGTTGCAGCGATCGGTTCAGAAAAAGCGCTGCGCTCGGAATTTGGGGCATCGATTCATAAAGAAGTCGACCTTCGCGGAGGCGCTTTGTACCCGGGCTTTATCGACAGCCATCTGCATATGATCGGCCACGGGGAAAAGCTGCTGAAGCTGGACGTATCGTCAGTTACAAGCCTGGATCAGCTGAAAAAACTGCTCGAGCAGCAGGCTGCGGCAGTACCTGATGGCGAGTGGGTGCTCGCAGAAGGCTTTAACGAAAACTTATATGAAAACCGGACGGTTCCGGACAGGTTGTTTTTGGACGAAATATCAGCGACGAAACCGATCATGATTACACGAGTGTGCAGGCATGCGATGGCGGTAAATTCTGCTGCTCTTGAGCTTGCCGGTGTTTCAAAAGAAACGCAGTCACCGGCAGGAGGAAGGATCGAACGCTGGGACGATGGAGAGCCGACTGGTTATTTACACGACCAGGCACAGGAATTGATTAAGCCTTATTTACCTAAGATCGACCGGAATTATGTGAAGCGCGCCCTGGAAACGGCGCTTGCTGATCTGTATCAGCATGGCTTTACCGGTGGACATACGGAGGATCTGTTTTATTACAACAAGCCGGAAGAAACGGCTTCTGTCTTTCGGGAGGTAATTGGACCCCATCGAAAATTCCGGACCAATTTACTGGTACACCATGAAGCTGTCGATGTGCTGGATTCCTTTCCCGAATCGGAATTTCTGCAGCCGGGATCGATAAAATTGTTTGCTGACGGGGCACTCGGCGGGCGGACCGCGCTCTTAAAAGCTCCTTATTCCGATGCGGACACATCAGGAGTGGCGATACATACTCAGCAGCAGCTGGAAGCGATCGTGAAAAAGGCACGGACGCTGCAAATGCCGGTAGCCGTGCATACAATCGGAGATGAGGCGCTGGAGATGGCAGTGACAGCAATTGAGAA
Source organism: Bacillus daqingensis (assembly GCF_042654445.1). Classification (NCBI taxonomy): domain Bacteria; kingdom Bacillati; phylum Bacillota; class Bacilli; order Caryophanales; family Bacillaceae; genus Bacillus; species Bacillus daqingensis. The sequence continues at coordinate 406,380 of NZ_JBHSGK010000013.1, read as the reverse complement.
CGATCCGCCTCCGGCAGGGAAACGAGACCGCTTGATTCATTTGCAGGTAACGACACCCGAGCTTCGCAGCCGGCTGAGAAATCTGCAAGTGGCGCTCGATATTCAGCCGCGCTTTACGGCCTCTGATTTTCCATGGGTAATGGACCGGCTGGGGGAAGACAGGCTCCCTCATTCATTTGCATGGAAAACGCTGCTCGAGGACGGATTGATCTGTGCGGGTGGCTCGGATGCCCCGATCGAACCGGTCGATCCGCTGCTTGGTATTCATGCCGCGGTTACGCGCCGGCGCCACGATGAAGCTCATGAGGGATGGCTTCCTGATCAAAAGCTCACGCTCTTTGAGGCGCTGCGCCTGTTTACGTCAGGGAGTGCGGCGGCCGTTTCCGAAGAACATAAAGCGGGGATGGTAAAGCCAGGCTACCGAGCTGACTTTACCGTCTTGAGCAGGGATCTTTCATTACTGGAGCCTGATGAGTGGCTGCACGTCAAAACGGTGATGACAGTAGTGGATGATACGATTGTCTATCACCGCAATCCGGAATGTGCAGAACAGCAGTAACCCCGCATCTGCTGAGCAGCGCGGGGCATCTGGTTAAAGAAAGCTTCGTTTGACTTTATGGTAAAAGAGATTGTCTTTCATTCGAAGCGTTTTGACGATCCGGTTTGACACTTTTACGTGAAGCTCGTGGCTGTGCCGGATTCCCATTGCTTCATTGTCGATTCCGACGATTGGATGATCATTGCCGTCCTGTACTATTTTCAGCGTAAGCTCCCGTTCCTTTCCCATCACAAGCGGCGAACCGAGCGTGCGGTACCTGTTGTTGTTCACGGACGCCATTTCTGTCAGCTGCATGGACGGGAGCTTCGGGTCGACGATTGCGCCCCCGAGGGACTTGTTATAGGCCGTGCTTCCTGTTGGCGTGGAAACGAGGAGGCCATCTCCGCGGAAGGTTTCAAAGTAAAGGCCGTCCACGTAAACATCGATGACAAATGTTTTAATAATGTTGGAGCGGATGGATAATTCGTTAAGGCAGTGAAACTTTTGTCCGTCGTCAGTCGTAACTTCCAGTGTCGGATAGCGCAGCACCTCCACCATGTCAGACTGCATCGCGAGTTCTACCCGGTCCGGATCGTGGATGCTGAAGTCGGTATAAAAACCGAACTCTCCGTCGTTGATGCCGATATAGAGGGCGTCTTCCCGGAAGCCTGTTTTTTGAAGCGCCTGCAGAAACGTTCCGTCGCCGCCGAAGCTCGCAATGATGTTGGCATCTTTCGGGTGGTCGACAAGCTTGAATCCGTATTTTCGTCCAAGTTCCCGGAACTCAAGTATTTTTTGTTCAATTTCTTCTGTTTTTTTGGAAAACAGATAGACATTTTTACGGTCAGTCATAGCATAAGCACCCTTTCTGATTCCAGTCATGATACGTACATGTTTATTCTACCAAAACAGACAGAACCGCGCAGTAAGGAAGAAAAACAATGAAAGAGGAGGAGTACATAATGAATGCAAAACGTTGGATTGCCCTTGTGGCAGTATTAGCTATTATTGCCGTATCGGGAGCGGTCAGCCTCGTCACCTCTCCGGCAGATACAGATGATTTTGCCGGCGGATTCCCTGGATTCGCTGATGAACCGGTACAGGAGCGGCTGGTGGAGCAGGGGACCGATGACGGGAAAATTGCGGTTATCCGTCTTGAAGGAATTATTCAGGCTGGAGGCGACGCTCTCTTTGGCGGAGGGTACAACCATCAGCTGTTACTCGATCAGCTGGACCACGCAGCTCGCGACGCATCGGTGGACGGTATCGTTCTGCGAGTAGATACGCCGGGCGGAGGCGTTGTGGAAAGCGATGAAATACATGACAAAATTGTCGAAGTTCGGGATGAGTATGCCAAGGACATTTACGTGTCGATGGGCGGTCAGGCAGCAAGCGGCGGGTATTACGTTTCTGCTCCTGCCGATCGGATTTACGCAAACGGCCAGACGATTACCGGCTCACTTGGAGTCATTATGCAGTCGATCAACTTTGCGGAGCTTGCAGACGAGCTCGGGATCAGTGATCAGACGATCAAAAGCGGAGAATTCAAAGATATCATGTCAGCGACTCGTGAAATGACAGATGAGGATGAGGAAATTCTGCAGTCAATTGTAGATGACGCTTACGAGCAGTTTCTTGATGTTATTGAAGGCGGACGTGATTTGAGCCGCTCAGAAGTAGAGGAATTAGCAGACGGCCGAATTTTCACCGGAAACCAGGCAGTGGAAAATGGCCTAATTGATGATCTCGGAAATCTCGAAGACGTGATTGAGGATATGAAAGAAGACCTCGGCCGTGATACAGATGTGGTTGAATATGAACAAGGTTTTGGATTCGGGTCCTTTTTCGGACTTACGATGGATTCATTGTTTGAACAGCGTCAGCTGAATCAGCTGACAGAATGGCTCCATCAAAATCAGGGCGGCAGACTCCTGTATCTTTATACGAACTGAGGTGAGCAAGATGAATGAACATACAGAAGCAACAGAAACAGTGCAGGCAGAAGAACCACACGCCGTCCCTTACGCTCCTGCTGCAGAATACATGCAGGCCGGTTTCTGGATTCGTCTCTGGGCGTATACGGTCGACATTCTCGTCACGTTCTCTGCAAGCGCAGCTGTAACTGGACTGTATTTTGCAGTTACAGGAACCGACGTAACTATTCTCACGTTCAGTGTGAGCGGCATCTTATCCGGACTGGTGACCTTTTTGTATTTCATCCTGCTCACGAAATATACGGGGCGGACGCTCGGCAAACAGCTTTTCGGCCTGCGCGTCGTTTCCTTCCGACATGAAGAGATATCATGGATGGATGTGCTGTTCCGCGAATTTGTCGGGCGGTTTTTACACCGGTTTTTGATTGTAACAAATGCTTTGTATCTCGTTGTTGCGTTTCACCCGAAGAAGCGTGGGATCCACGATTTTCTTGGTGATACGGTAGTTGTTATGGAGAAGCGTGCCACTGTAACGGTACCAGAACGCAGGGAAGACAGACCGCAGCAATTGGAAAGTTCCCCAGGCGTATGATACAGTAAATTCGTAAACGAATGAATGAGAGGATGGATACCGATGGGAATTACGTTCAAAGAAAAACCAGTTACCCTCAGCGGAGCACAGCCGCAGACAGGGGAGAAAGCCCCTTCCTTTACCGTGCTCGGAACGGATTTATCGGAGGTGACGTTCGAAGCCGGAACGAAAACGCTCATCAGTGTTGTTCCGTCAATTGATACGAGCACATGTGATAAGCAGACGCGCACCTTCAATGAAGAAGCAGCTGCAGTGGAGAACGCTGAAATTTGGACGATCAGTGCAGACTTGCCTTTTGCCCAGCGCCGCTGGTGTGCAAACGCCGGACTTGAGGGTGCTCACATTTATTCAGACCACAAAACGCTCGATTTCGGTACAGCTTACGGTCTCGTGATCGAAGAGCTCCGCTTATTGTCGAGAGCGGTATTTGTTGTAGACAGCTCTGGAACGATTGTGTACAGCGAAATTGTTGGAGAAGTGAGCGGACACCCGGAGTACGACAAAGCAATCGAAGCATTGAAGCAAGCCGATTAAGGCATGAAGCCAGATGAAACAGGATACGGAAAGAACGGAGCTGACCGGCAGATGCCGGGTCAGCTCCGTTCTGTTACGCCGCATGCTGTTGAACTTTGAAAGCTGCTGTATAACAGCAGCATCGTGAAAGAAGGCGTTTTAGGTGAGATGGATTCAGCCATACTTATATATGATTTACACGCCGGTGATTGCGCTGTACCTGCTTGTCGTCTTTACCGGAAATCCGCTGCTGGAATGGATGCTGGCACCGGCTGCAGTCGTGCTGCTCGTACTCTCGTATCCGGGAGCGCCTCGTTTGTTTAAAATATTAGGAGCGGGCTTTATGGGGGCTGGTGCGGTTTTTCACTGGTATGCAGGAGGCTCGCTTGTGGAAATCCCGTTTTTGTTAACAGACAACTACGGGCTGCTGGCGCTGCTGCTCATGCTGCCGTGGATGAAAAGCGTCGTCGAAAGCGGCAAATTTGACCGGAAAATAGCAGAGCTGCTGCGGGTCAACGCGGACAGTCTCGGGAGTCTTTACCCACGCAGCTTGTTTACCTCCGTCATTCTGACTGCCTTTTTAAACCTGTCCGCAGCCCCCATATCACAAGGTGTTTTGCGTCGGAATTTAGCGTCACTGCCAGTGCGGCTTCGTAATACGTTTATCAGCCGGGCGACTTTGCGGGGGAATTCACTTGCATTGATCTGGAGTCCGCTGGAGGTGCTCATTGCCCTCACGATTTTCATCACCGGCACTGCGTATCTGGAGCTTCTCCCGTGGCTGCTGCTGATCGCGCTGCTCATGTTCTGCGGGGATGCTCTCTGGAACTACGTACGCTACAGGAATGAACCGCTTGATCAAGAGGGCATGGTGTCGCTTGACTGGAGCGGGTGGAAGCGGCTCGCAGGCAGCATGATTCATTTATTTGCTGCGCTGAGTATTTTTCTTGCCGCAGTCATTATCATGGGAAACGTAACTGGATTTGATTTTATTCTGACTGTTACGCTCCTCATTTTTCCATTCGCTTTTTGCTGGTCGCTTGTACTGCGGCGGCGCCGGCGCTTCTTGCGTATCGGCTGGCAAACGTGGAAAGAGAAAACAAATACGATGCAGCACTTTTTTGTATTGTTTCTGACCCTCTCATTTTTTGCGGCGGCTCTGGAGCAGACTGGACTGCTGGAGCTGCTGGAAGCCCCGGTGATGTATGTGCAGGATTATCCGATTCTCGTGTTCATGCTGATCCAGATAACTTTTGTATTTCTCAGCCTGTTCGGGGTGCATCCAATTGCGACAATCGGTATTCTCAGTTCTCTTAGTCCGCTGCTCATGAGCGTAATCAGCCCGCTCAGTCTGTCGATTATTTTGATCACAAGTTCGATTGCTACACTGACGGTAAACACGTACGGCCTGTTTGTACAAATTACATCTGCCAACCTCAGTGAGAACCCATACCGGATCTCGCTGCACAATCTCGGATTCGCAGGTGCCTTTTTCATCGTCAGCATATTCGTCGCCTATTTGGTGCTGTAAATGAGGTTTTAGTTTTCCGGATTCGCCATATCTGCTAAGGTGGATGACTGGGTACGACTTTATGAAAGAAGGGATGGACCAATGAAGGAGTCTACAAAAACAGAGCAGTATTTTCAAGTGCTCGATCAAGGTACGGAAAAGATCCGCGCAAAAGAGGATAATCTATATATAGAAGCGCTCGGTACGATGGGAGAAGCACTGTTTCAACGCAATTTTGCATTAGCCGGGGAGGACCTGCGCGCAGAGCTGGAACAAGCTGCTGCTTCGCTTCCAACTGAGATGCATCGGGAAGAAGTCAGAAGAGCTATTCAGCTGGCGGTTTTAAAAGGGATGAAGGAAGCCGTCCAGCCACACCATGCGATGACGCCGGATGCGGTGGCGTTGTTCATGGGGTACCTGACCAACCTGCTGCTGCAAAAGGAAGAAGGCAAGCCAGTGCTGCTTGATCCTGCAGCAGGCAGCGGAAATTTGATGACAGCCGTTTTGAATCAGCTGTCCATGGACGCTCATTTCGTTGCAGCTGAACCAGATGAAACGCTGCTGAAACTGGCATTTATGAATGCAAACCTGCAGGAGCATGAGGTCGATCTTTTCCATCAGGACAGCGTCGCCTCCCCTTTGCTCGATCATGCGGATGCAGTCGTATGTGATCTGCCAGCAGGATACTATCCCGATGATGAGACAGCGTCCGGCTTCCTCGTTAAAGCAGAGGAGGAAAAAACGTATGTGCACCATTTGCTGATAGAGCGGTCTATTCGGCACGTGAAAGAGGGCGGCTTCCTTGTGCTGCTCGTGCCAAATCAGCTGTTTCACTCCAATCAGGCAGCACAGCTTCAGGAGATGATCCGGAAGAGCGCGTACATTTATGCGGTGCTGCAGCTGCCGGAAACAATGTTTAAGACACGTGGTTCCGGGAAAAGTATGTTGATCCTGCGTAAAAAAAAGGATGGGATTGTGCCTCCGTCGCAGGCGCTGCTTGCAGAGATGCCTTCGTTTACAAAAGAAGCGGCACTGGCAGATATGATGAAACGGATCTCTGGATGGATAGAGGATAACGTCCACGAATAACTGTATCAATTCAGAATCGGCATGGTGTAGTATAGTTTTCTTTTTAGTGAAGAAAACCCTTTCATTGCAACGTTTTTGGAATGTTATTGTGTTACAATTCTGTTTTTATTTTTAGTTAGCACAGAGGTTGCATTCTGCTCTGCACAGTGTTTTAATTATGGTTGACAAACAATCGTATACACGATGAAGGAGCGATGAACAGATGTCGAAAATCATGGCGATCAACGCCGGCAGCTCATCACTGAAGTTTCAGCTGCTGACGATGCCTGAAGAGACGGTCGTAACTAAGGGCCTTGTGGAACGGATTGGAATGGATGACGCTGTATTTGCAATAGAGGTAGATGGCGAAAAGAGAAAGGAAACGACGTCCATCCCGGATCATGCAGAGGCGGTGAGACTACTGCTTGATAAGCTGACACGCTACCGGATTATCTCATCTCTGGATGAAATTGAAGGAATCGGCCACCGTGTCGTGCACGGCGGAGAGAAGTTCAACGATTCCGTCTTTATTACAGATGAGGTTATTCAGGGGATTGAGGATGTGTCAGAGCTCGCGCCGCTTCATAATCCGGCCAACCTGACTGGTATTCGGGCTTTTCGGGAGGTGCTTCCAAACGTACCAGCTGTAGCGGTATTTGACACAGCCTTCCACCAGACGATGCCGGAAGAGTCTTATTTGTACAGCCTTCCGTATGAATATTATGAGAAATACGGCATTCGGAAATACGGTTTTCACGGAACGTCGCACAAATATGTCTCGGAGCGTGCCTCTGAAATGCTTGGCCGTCCTGTCGAAAATCTGCGCCTCATTTCCTGCCACTTGGGCAACGGTGCGTCCATTGCAGCGATTGACGGCGGTAAATCGATTGACACTTCCATGGGCTTTACCCCGCTTGCAGGTGTCACGATGGGGACGCGTTCCGGAAACATTGACCCGGCTCTGATCCCGTACATTATGGAAAAGGCAGATCTAAGTGCTGAAGAAGTAATGAACGTACTGAACAAGCGCAGCGGTATGCTCGCATTGTCCGGCTTTTCCAGCGACCTGCGCGATATTGAACTTCAGGCTTCCGATGGCAATGAACGGGCGAAGCTGGCGCTGGATGTGTTTACATCACGAATTCATAAATATATCGGTTCCTACGCGGCTCGTATGCATGGTCTTGATGCCGTTATTTTCACGGCAGGAATCGGGGAAAACAGTGATGTGATCCGCTCCCAGGTGCTCAAAGGCCTCGAATTTATGGGGATATACTGGGATCCTGCACTGAACAAGACGCGGGGCGAAGAGGCGTTTATCAACTATCCGCATTCTCCAGTAAAAGTGCTCGTCATTCCAACGAATGAAGAAGTAATGATTGCACGCGATACGCTGCGACTCGCTCATTAATAAGATAACAAGGCCGTCCCTTCCGAGGGGCGGCTCTATTTATGCTGTAAACATGGACTCGCCAGGCAGGTGTTGCTCCGCTTATCGAGATGGCCGTGAGCTTCTAAGCAGGAGAAGAGCACGGCTTTGCGCGTGCGTGCCGTTCAGCATGGAAACAAAAAGATGACAAATGTCATATGAACAGACTGACAGCTATGCCTACCTGATGGAGTTGTATGGATGTAAACTAAACGTATTGATCAACCATCAGGAGGAATGATTATGAGCCGGCAACAGTTAGCAGAACTTAAAAAGAGCGTCGCACCATTCGCAGCATCGGATACAAAAAAGAGCATCTGGCAGATGGTCAATTCGATCGTGCCACTCGTTCTTCTTTGGTACGGAGCCTATATGAGCCTTTCCGTTTCTTACTGGCTGACCTTGCCATTAGTCATCGTCGCAGCAGGCTTTGTCGTACGGACGTTTATCATTTTCCACGATTGTACCCACGGTTCCTTTTTTAAGAGCGCAAAGGCGAATAAGGCAGTCGGATTTTTAACAGGTGTGATCACACACTTTGCTTTTGATAAATGGAAACGAAGCCATACGATTCACCATGCAACGAGCGGAAATCTGGACAAGCGCGGCACAGGAGATATATGGATTATGACGGTGGAGGAATATGCGGCTGCCGGATTCTGGCAGCGAATGTCCTACCGGCTTTACCGGAATCCGATCGTTATGTTCGGACTCGGGCCCATTTTTCTCTTTCTGATTGACAACCGGTTTAACCGCCGCGGAGCTAAAACGAAAGAGCGTTTAAATACACACCTGATAACAGCTACGATCGCAGTCGTGTACGGTCTTTTGATCTGGGCTGTAGGCCTGCAGGCATTCCTGCTTGTTCAGCTGCCGATCCTCTTCATTTCCGGAGCTCTCGGTATTTGGCTGTTTTACGTCCAGCATCAGTTTGAGGATTCCTATTTCGAGAATGAATCAGAGTGGGATTTTGTCAAAGCGGCAGTCGACGGCAGCTCTTACTATCAGCTGCCGAAAGTGGTACAATGGCTGACCGGCAACATCGGCTACCATCACGTCCATCATCTCAGCCCGAAGGTTCCAAACTATCGGCTTGAGCAGACACATGAAAACACAAAGCCTTTGCAAAAGGTGACCACGATTACGCTCTGGACGAGTTTAAAAGCCGTCAACTTTCGGCTGTACGATGAGAAGAACAAACGGTTTACCGGCTACCAAGCAGCCAGAAAAATCAGAGCTGTACCGGCCAAGCCGACTTCTCCTGTTAAGACACGAAAGGGAGCATAACCAATTGAGAAGCCGTCTCTCCGCTTTGGAGGGCGGCTTCTTCTTAAAATTGCGGTTCACAGGTCCGGCGGCTCCCTGCAGGACCTGCTTTTTGATACAATAGAGGAAGAGCCGGCTGCATGCTGTACAGCCGGGTACTGACGTGTCATGGTTTACTCCGGGGGACCGTCAGATAGGGAGAGGTGCCGTATGAAAAACTGGTTTCACATATTTCCGCAGCACACCGGCTTGAGTTTGTATGCCTGGATTATATTCTGTCTGCTGCCGTTTTATTTCGTTATTGCCAATTCTGCCCCGCGTGAAATTGTAGCAGGGGTGCTGATGATCATCATTTTTTTCGCGGCTTACCGTTTTTCTTTTGTAAAACGGGGCTCGATTGTTTATGCGGCAGTCGGTATTGAACTGGCCGTAAGTATCGGGATGACGCTGTACTTCGGGTACATTTATTTCTTTTTATTTCTGGCCTTCTTTATCGGAAATATCACGCAGCGCCGTGAATTCGTTCTGCTGTACACGTTAAACGTTGTGGCAGGCGTATCATCTGCTGCTTTCGGCTTTTATATCCAAAGTGAGATTTTCATGATGCAGCTGCCGTTTATCGTTATCAGTCTGATTGGCATCCTGCTTCTTCCGTTTACGATATATTTACGAAAAAAGCAGGAGAAGCTCGAAGGGGAACTCAAGGACGCTAATAAAAAGATCTCCCAGCTGATCGTCATGGAAGAGCGCCAGCGCATAGCCCGAGATTTGCATGACACACTCGGTCAAAAGCTCTCGCTGATAGGGTTGAAAAGCGACCTTGCGGAAAAGCTGATTGAGATCAACGGCCAGGAAGCCAAGAAAGAGATCGGCGATATTAACCGCACCGCCCGGCTTGCGTTGAAAGAAGTTCGTGAGCTCGTATCGGATATGCGGGGAACGCGGCTTGCAGAAGAAATGCGGCATGTGCAGGAGATCTTGGAAATAGCCGGAATCCACTTACACGTATCAGGCAGTCCGGAGCTGAAGGAAGTGCCGCTGCTCGCAGAAAACACGCTCAGCATGTGTCTGAAAGAAGCGGTCACAAACATCGTCAAACACAGCAAGGCAACGCTGTGCGAGATTTCGATTTTGGATTCAGCGGGTGAAATTTTGGTGAAAGTAACAGATAACGGCAGCGGTTTTTCGCTTCATACAGTGCAGCAGAATGAAAGCGGAATTCAAGGAATGAAGGAACGACTGGAGTTTGTAAATGGAACGCTCGACATCGTATCGAATGATGGCACAAGCCTGTTTATGCGGATTCCGCGTATCGTGCAGCCGGTTAGAAAGGAGCAGCCGTTATGATTCGAATTGTACTTGCTGAAGACCAGCAGATGCTGCTTGGGGCTCTAGGAACCCTGCTTGGTCTAAAAGAAGACATGGAGGTTGTCGGAAAGGCAGAAAACGGCGAGGAAGCAGTGGAGTTAGTACGCACGCTGAATCCGGATGTGTGCATGATGGACATTGAAATGCCGTCTAAAACAGGTCTGGATGCGGCAGAAGAGCTGGCGGATCATCCCTGTAAAATTATCATTCTGACTACGTTTGCTCGTTCCGGCTATTTTCAGCGTGCAAGAAAAGCCGGTGTGAGCGGCTACCTGCTCAAAGACAGTCCCAGCGAAGAGCTGGCCAATTCAATCCGCACGATTATGAGCGGGCGCAAAGTATACGCGCCGGAGCTGATTGATATTGCCTACAGTACACCTAATCCGCTTACAGACAGGGAAAAAGAAGTCATGAAGCTGATCGCGGATGGGCAGACAACGAAGGAGATTTCTGCCGGCCTTTATTTAACGAACGGCACGGTTCGAAATTATATTTCGTCTATTCTTGATAAACTGGAAGTGCCCAACCGGATTGCAGCTGTCACCCTTTGCCGGGAAGAAGGATGGCTCGATTAATGGGTTGCTGCACGTTAAAACCGCCTGCGCACATTGCGCAGGCGGTTTATGTTTACTCGTGAATCAGCGTCCATCTGTAGCATTTTCTGTACGGACGATCAATACGTCGCACTTCGCATGACGCGTAATGTGTTCGGATACGCTGCCGATCAGGAACCGCTCTACAGCGTTCAAGCCGGTCGCACCGGTGACAATTAAATCCACTTCATGCTTTTTAGCGACATCTTTCGCGATTTTTACCTTTGGAGAACCGTAGTCCAAAATGAGGGTGACATCCGTTAAGCCTTGATCTTCAGCGAGCTTTTTGTACTCATTAAGCATGTCTTTGGCATACTGCTCGGCTTCTGAAAAGATCGTGCGGTCGTAGTGTTCAACCGAGGCGAAAGTCCTTGTATCGACAATGTGGGCAAGTAAGAGCTTGGCGTCGTGATCTTTCGCCAGAAGGGCGGCTTTGCGAAAAGCGCGCTTTGCTTCATCAGAGCCATCAACAGCAACGAGAATGTTAGAATAACGAACAGACATTAGTAACGCCTCCCATTTCCCAAAGTGCCGGTTTACCCGGTTATATTGTCATTCTACCATACTTATTCCCGAAAAAATGGAATGAAAACGCATTATCAGCTACTTTAATGCGTTGCAGTTGAGAACAAAGACGGATTCAGCGACAATAGATATATCACAAGATGAAGGTGGTTTTGGAATTGCGGCATGCTATTATTACGGCTGGAACGAAAGGTCTTGGCAGAAAAATGACGGAAACGATGCTGAAGGCCGGCTACGCAGTAACCGTGAATTACCGTTCGGATATAGAAGCGGTGCGTGAAAGACAGAAAGACTGGCAGGATTATGGCGATCAAATTCAGTTCGTGCAGGGAGATGTCCAGAACAAAGAGGATCTGAACCGGCTTGCTGACGAAGGGCTGAAGCGTTTCGGCAGAATTGATGTGCTTCTTCTGAACGCCGGTCCCTACATCTTTGAACGCAAAGCTCTCGCTGACTATGAGGACAGCGAATGGCATGAAATGATCAACGGCAACTTAAATGCAGCATTCTATTTACTGAAAAAAGTGATACCTGTTATGCGGGAGCAGCAGTTCGGCCGGGTGGTTACATATGGCTTTCAAGGGGCCGACCACTCACCGGGGTGGCTGTTTCGCGCAGCCTTCGCAGCATCGAAGGCAGGGCTTGCTTCTTTAACAAAATCACTGGCAATTGAGGAAGCGCCGAACGGGATCACTGCCAATATGGTATGCCCCGGTGAAATTCTTGATGAGATGAAGGAAAGTTCGATTGATTATTCGCGCCGTCAGCCCGACGATAAAACGCCGGTTGGGCGAAGCGGCACCGGGGAAGATATAGCCAGGACGGTCATGTTTCTCTTAGATGACAAAGCTGATATGATCACGGGCAGTGTTATTGAAGTGACAGGAGGCCTGGACGTTCTCCATAAGCACCGCTCTTAAAGGGAAGAGTGCATGAGCGAAGCCGCCGGCAGGCGGCTTCGTTCATGTTCCTATTCTGGTCGACGAAAAGTGCGGCATGAACTGTCAAACGGCACTGGAAGCTGCCAACATCGGCCGGTGACGACTTCGAAAAGGCTGTGTCTGCAGATGCGGGTTGAAATGGATGATCAATGATCGCGTGAGCCATAGAAGAAGGGACTGCCGCTCTGATGCTGAGTGGCAGTCCCTTTGCTTAACGTCCTTAAATGACGGTCAGGCTCGTCGGAGTCGATGTAAGCGTAACAGCTCCATCCTCTGTTAAGAGAACGTCGTCCTCAATTCGAACGCCGATTTTACCGGGAATGTAGATCCCGGGTTCAATCGTAAACGTCATACCCGGCTTCAACAAGTCAGTGTTGTCTGCGTGCATGGAAGGAAGCTCATGGACCTCGATCCCGAGGCCGTGTCCAATCCGGTGAGGAAAATACTCTCCATAGCCGGCTTCCTCAATAACTGAGCGGGCGGCATGATCGAGCGTGCCAATCGTTTCACCGGGTACGGCAGCCTTCAAGGCTTGTTCCAGTGCAGAACGGACGGTTTCATACACGCGTCGGCTCTCGTCGTCCGGCTCTCCGAAGAAGACAGTCCGGGTAATGTCAGATGCATAGCCTTTCCACATGACACCGAGGTCGAACAACACACTGTCTCCTTTTTTGAGCGGGGCAGTCCCCGGCACACCGTGCGGATCTCCGCCGTTGCCGCCAAACAGAACCATCGGCTGAAAGGACATTTCCCGAACGCCCTGTTTTTTCAAGGAATATTCGATAGCGGCGACAACCTCTACCTCGGTAACGCCTTCCTGAAGAGCGTTAATACCGGCTGAAATGCCTTTGTCTGCAAGAGCAGCTGCTTCCTTCAACAACTCTTGTTCGTCAGGTGCTTTCACAAGGCGGCTGCCCGTTAACACGTCATCTGCTTCGACGAATGTTGCATCCGGTGCAAGGCGCTGCCAGGATTTCAGCCTGCTCCAGGAGATGCCGCTTTCCAGTGCGATCGTCTCCGCACGGACGTGTTGATCTGACAAATACTGCTGCAGCTTTTCCCACGGATCTTCGGTATCGGTGTAGCCGATAATGGGAGCATCGATCATTTGCCTAATCTGATTTATTTCCATTGCGGGACATACGATGAGCGGGTCGCCCTCGGCAAAAAGAAGCACGGCGAGCAGCCTCTCGTGCGGATCGGCATCAAAGCCGCTTATGTAAAACACATTTGGTCTTGACTGAGCCATCAGCACATCGATTCCCTGCTGCATCATCTGTTTTTGAAGAGTTTGTATACGGGTCATCTGCCACCACTCCTTAAAAGTATCTGCACTCAGTCTAGCATACAGACAACCGGTGGGAAGCCGCAGGAAATTAATTTGGGGATTTTCATGCATATTCACGTTGCTGAACGGGTACGGGAAAGAGGAAAATATAAAGGAGGAGAGATGGCAGATGAAAGTATCTTATCATGGACATTCCGTTGTAAAAATTGAAACGAACGGCACGAACATTCTCATTGATCCTTTTATAACCGGTAACGGCCTGACCGATTTGGAGGCTGATAACACGAAGGCAGACGTCATTCTGCTTACACATGGACATAATGACCATGTCGGCGACACAGTAGATATCGCGAAGCGCAACGATGCCCTTGTCGTGGCGCCGTTTGAATTGGCCACATATCTTGGTTTTCAGGGAGTGAATGCTCATCCAATGCATATCGGCGGCAGCCATGAATTTGCGTTCGGTACCGTTAAGCTCACTCAGGCGTTCCATGGCTCTGCCTATACAGAGGAAGAGAACCAGCGGATCGTCTATACCGGCATGCCGGCGGGAATTTTATTTTCGGCAGAAGGAAAAACAATTTATCATGCCGGAGATACAGGACTCTTTTCCGACCTGAAGCTGATTGGCGAGCGCAATAAAATTGATTTGGCTTTTCTGCCGATCGGAGACAACTTTACGATGGGGCCTGAAGATGCTGCCACCGCAGCGGAGTGGATACAGGCCTCCCACGTCGTTCCGGTTCATTACGACACGTTCGATGTCATTAAACAGGACCCTCAGGCATTCGTTGACCTGCTCGATGTAAAAGGAAGCGTTATGAAGGCGGGAGATTCCCTCGATCTGTAGGCAGCTTCTGCATGAAAATACGCCCGGTGCATGAATGCGCCGGGCGTTTGTACGCTTAAGAGGAATTACGGATAGAGCTCATTTCCTGATTCCATATAAAGCATTACTTCCTCATTATAAGCATTGGCGATAGAGATGCTGTTGCCTTCATCAGAGGCGTTGTTATATTCTTCCTCAAGCAGCGGGTACAGCTCTTCCCAAATAACGCTTCGTTCAATATGATCCCGGTCAAATTCAAGAAAAAAATCTTCTGGAGAAATGTCGAGTGCCTCTGACATACCTTGTACAGAAGCCGGCATGTTCCCTTCATAAAGTTCCACGTTATAGCGGGCGTGGTTTTCGACCATTTCTTCTGTTACTTCCACTTCATAAGCGATCAGGGCATATTCCCGCCAGAGCGTTTCAAATTCACTCCGTTCATGTGCGAAAAGAAGGATGTCTTCAGGAGACCATGACTCATTATATTCATAGCGCTGAATGTAATAACGGATAAACCAGCGCTCCAGCTGTGCGTCCAGGCGCTGAGAGGGAGCTGCTGTTTCTGCAAACAGGTCAAGCGCTTCATTCGTCATCCGTTCATAGTGTCCGGCAGTAAAGCTAACTTCCTGATCGCCAAAAATAAGCTCTACCGTGCCGTCTTCTTCAGCAGGTACAGCATCTGGCGATTCATTCGTGCACGCTGCAGCCAGTAATAGCACTAGAAGTGCCGTCAGGATTTTCATCACGCTTCACCCATTTCTGTTCGAACACTATTCTCCCACTCTTCCTATACCCTGAACAATGAGAAAAATATCGTTAATTGTCAAATTTAGTGTGAAATTGGAGCGAAACCTCGAATTTGAGAGCATGGTCCTGATTTGGATCCATCCCCATGGGGAAAAATGGTTCATGTACCCACGCCCCCAAGACTTGCTGCCATTCTTCTCCTTCTCTGCCTTGAACTCCCGTCACGGGAAACGTATACTTGTAGTAGTACAGAGTAATGATGTAAAGGTAAACAGTTTTGAAATAAAGGATGTGCGCCTGCGATGACAAAGCACGAGCAGATATTACAGTTTATCCGATCGCTGGAAGTAGGGAATAAAATATCCGTCCGGCATATTGCCAAGGAGCTTCATGTCAGTGAAGGAACAGCGTACCGGGCGATTAAAGATGCGGAAAACCAGGGAATGGTCAGTACGATTGAACGAGTCGGCACGATTCGGATCGAGAAGAAGCAAAAAGAGAACATCGAAAAGTTAACGTATGCTGAAGTTGTCAATATCGTGGAAGGAACGGTGCTTGGCGGCAGAAACGGACTTTATAAAACGCTGAACAAGTTCGTTATCGGGGCCATGAAGGCAGAGGCGATGATGCGTTACGTAGAGGCAGGAAACCTGCTGATTGTCGGCAATCGGGATAAAGTTCACCATATGGCACTTGAAGCTGGCTCAGCGGTACTCGTAACGGGTGGATTTGACACGGCGGAAGAAACAAAGCAGCTGGCAGATAAGCTGGATCTGCCTGTTATTTCAACGAGCTATGATACGTTTACTGTGGCGACGATGATTAACCGTGCTATTTACGATCAGCTGATTAAAAAAGAAATTATTGCGGTGGAGGATATCTTGATTCCGCTTGATAAAACGGATCACCTTACCCTTCAGCATACGGTGGAAAAATATCAAAACCTGAATAATCAGACCGGCCACAGCCGCTATCCGGTCATCGATGAAAATGGGAAGCTGCAGGGCATCGTGACGGCAAAGGATATAATGGGGACGAGTCCGTTTACCGATATTGAAAAAGTCATGACGAAGCAGCCGATAACCGTGACGCGGCAGACGTCTGTCGCATCCGCTGCGCATATGATGGTGTGGGAAGGAATTGAGATGCTGCCTGTCATCACGTCATCCAAGCAGCTTCTCGGGATCATCAGCCGTCAGGATGTGCTGAAAGCGCTGCAGATGATCCAGCGGCAGCCTCACGTCGGCGATACGATCGAAGATCTGGTCACCCGTCACTTGGAGGATGTTTCGGATAACCGGACAACTTTATACAAGCTCGAAGTGACGCCGCAGATGACGAATCATCTCGGAACCATTTCCTATGGTGTCATCACTACAATCGTAACGGAAGCATCCAGCCGGGTGCTGCGGAAGTACAAGAAAGGCGACCTTGTCGTGGAAAACATGACGGTTTTCTTTATGAAGCCGGTGCAGATCGATGCAAAGATTGAAATTCGGCCACGCGTTCTGGAAGTCGGCCGCAAGTTTGGAAAGGTCGACGTAGAGCTCTATTATAACGAGCAGATTGTTGGAAAAGCGATGCTGATGGCACAGCTGCTTGACCGCTAAGAAACAAAAACCTCCATGACAGATGTCATGGAGGAAGTGTCAGGCAGTCTGCTGTTTTTCTTCTTTGGCAAGCGGACTGAAGTAGCGATGCTGACGAGAGCCGAAGTAGATGTTTGCTGCACCTAAAGCAGTGAAAATCAAGCCGATCACAGCTGCTGTCGTCGTCTGATAGTTGATGTAGGCGTTAACGCCAAAGGACAGAACGAAAATGCCAAGTGAAATCGACGCTTTTGCACCATAAAGCTGGCGCTGGGCAGGCCCGTAACCGCGGGATTGAAACACTTTGAAATATACGAACGCGATCAGAGAAAAAACGATCACCAATGGGAAAATAATCATGATGCATACTCCTTTACATACTTGTAGCCTTCGTTCATTGTACCGGAGCACAAGGAAGGGCGCAACAAACAACGGGAGGGAATCCAGTGACAAAACAAGTAATTTTTAATATTTGGGATACGATTGAGAAGGCAGAGCGTATTATTATTCACCGGCACGTCAGACCGGACCCTGATGCGGTCGGCTCACAGGCAGGACTTGGCGAGCTGATTCAAGAAGCGTTTCCGGATAAGATCGTCAAGCTTGCCGGTGAAGAAGAGCAGTCGCTTACGTTTCTTTCCGGTATGGATGAGGTGACGGCAGAAGAGTACCGGGGAGCGCTCGTTATCGTGACGGATACTGCCAATGAAGCGCGAATTGATGGAGAGATTCCGGAGTCAGATACGTTGATTAAAATCGATCACCATCCAGAAGTCGATGCTTACGGTGATATTCAGTGGGTGAACACGGAAGCAAGCTCGACCTGCGAAATGATTTTCCGGCTTGCAGACGTCACCGGTATAAAAGTAACGGCTCGTGCTGCGCGGCTTCTTTTCGCAGGTATGTCGGCAGATACCGGACGATTCCGGTTTTCCAACACGACTCCGGCTACGTTCCGGGCTGCTGCGTCGTTGAGCGAGCATTCGTTTGACCGTCATTCGTTGTATAACGAAATGGATGTGACGACGCTGCCGATGCTTCGCCTGCAAGGCTACGTGCTGCAGGAAGTGGAAGTGACCGAGGAAGGGGCTGCCAAGGTGTACCTCACACGCGAGCGGATGGAATCGTTTGGTGTAACCTCGCGTGAAGCCGCTTCGATCGTAAACTGCTTTTCTAATTTGGAAGGCCTTCGGGCATGGGTGTTTTTTGTGGAAGAGGAGGATCAGATCCGTATGCGCATTCGGTCAAAAGGACCTGTGATCAACAAGCTCGCAGAAAAGTACCGCGGCGGCGGTCATCCGATGGCCTCAGGAGCAAGTGCGTTCAGCTGGGAAGAGACCGACTCCTTTTTTGACGAGCTTCGTCACGTCTGCCGTGATAGTGAAGCTGCGAACCATGCATAGATTTCCCGTTCAAGCAGACACCAGGTTACGTCAACCCGGTGTCTGCTTTTTGTCGGGATGAAGACGATCGGAAACGGTGATTGCTTGTAATAGGCTGAATAGATAACGGTCGCTTCCTTTTCGGTGGCTGCCCCAGCGCGTGATGAAAGTGGCTGCTTTTAAGCAGGTGCAGCCGGCGGCTTGCAAATCGGTTTCCAGACGAGCAGAATAGAAGAAGAATGAAACGCCTGGATGAAAGAACGTGTGTTCGTGTATAATGAAAGCAACCAAACCGTCTGTTAGAACGGGGAAAGGAAAATAGCGATGACATTTCCTCATCTTCACGTGCACAGTGAATACAGCCTGCTGGATTCGTCGGCCAGAATAGAGGATCTGGCAGTCAGGGCGGCAGCCCAGAAAGCTCCTGCACTGGCACTCACCGATAAAAACGCGATGTATGGGGTTCCGGCGTTTGCTGCAGCCTGCCGAAAAGCAGGAGTCCGTCCAATCATAGGAGCAGAACTGGACTATTCAGGAAACACGAGCCTGATCGTGCTTGCGAAAACGGCTCGCGGCTACCGCGGACTTGTCCGGCTCGTCAGCAGAATTCAGCTCCAGGATACACCGCTCGAATTCGCAGATTTGGAAGCAATTGAAGACTGTGTGATCATCCAGCCGCTTCACGAAGGACCTGTACCCTTCCTGCTTAAACAAGGAAAGCAGGAGGAAGCAGCTGTCCTGCAGGGGCAGTTCGAGCGGCTTGCAAGCGATGTGTATATAGAAGTACGCAATCATTACACGAAAGCGGACAGACATATGCTGCTCGAGCTGAGAAAGTGGCTGGAAAGCTTTCCGGCTAAAGTCATCGCGTGCAATCACGTACATGCAGTTGAGCGGGAAACGACCGACGTTCTTCCGGTGCTGCAGGCTGTTAAGCAGGGCTCACTTCTTTCTGAAACGGAGCCGGAGGCCGGATTGGAAGAAGGCTATTTGAAATCCCATACAGAAATGGAAGAAGCATTGAAGGGATGGGAGCATGCATTAACTGCGGCTGAAGAGATTGTCAGCGAATTCGCTGACAATCCGGTACCGGAGCCGGAACAGCAT
The DNA here is from genome assembly GCF_042654445.1 of Bacillus daqingensis. Lineage (NCBI taxonomy): Bacteria > Bacillati > Bacillota > Bacilli > Caryophanales > Bacillaceae > Bacillus > Bacillus daqingensis. Next base: position 387,161 of record NZ_JBHSGK010000013.1, on the reverse strand, counting down.
CTGCCAGCGTATCCGTCCGACGTGCCGGCTGATCAGCTCCTGCGGCAATGGTGCGCAGAGGCATTGGAAGCTGTCTATTCGGACCGGCTAGAGGAAGCCCAAAGCCGGCTCGACTACGAGCTGTCCGTCATCTCGTCTATGGGGTTCTCAGATTACTTCCTAATCACAGCGGATTTTATGCGCTTCGCAAAAAGAAGCGGCATTCGTACCGGTCCTGGACGCGGGTCAGCAGCAGGCTCGCTTACCGCCTACCTGCTGCAAATTACAGATGTTGATCCGCTGGCGTATAACCTGCTGTTCGAACGGTTTTTAAATCCTGACCGGGTTACGATGCCGGATATCGATATTGACTTTGCAGACTCAGACCGGGACCGCGTTATTCAATACGTGGCAGAAAAATACGGCAGGGAGCATGTAGCCCAGATTATTACGTTTGGAACGTTTGCGGCGAAAGCTGCGCTCCGGGACTCCGGGAAAGCGCTCGGCATCGATCCTTATGCGATTGACCGGGCTGCCAAGCTCGTGCCGGCCCGGCCGGGCGTGACACTCGCGGAAGCCTTTCAGCAGAAGCAGCTGGCAATGATGAAGGAGGAACACAGCCACTGGTTTCACGTTGCGGCCCGTATGGAAGGACTGCCGCGGCATACGTCGGTGCATGCAGCCGGAATTGTTATGAGCCGTGCTCCGCTGACAGAGCTTGTGCCGCTTATGCAGGGGCACGACGGCCTCGTTTTGACGCAGTATCCGATGGGAGATTTGGAGCGGATGGGGCTGCTGAAGATGGATTTTCTCGGTCTGCGGAACCTGACGCTCCTCGACAGGCTGGAAGAGCTCTCCGGGTTGTCGGCATCAAACGCCCCGCTTGACGACAGCGCCGTTTACGAGCTGCTGAGCCGGGGAGATACTTCCGGCATTTTTCAGCTGGAGTCAGAAGGCATGCAGCGCGTATTGAAAAAGCTGAAGCCGACAAGCTTTGAAGACATTGTAGCCGTCAATGCTCTCTACCGGCCGGGTCCGATGAAGTATATTCCGGACTACATTGACGGAAAGTACGGCCGCAGGCAGATCCGCTACATTCACCCGGATTTGGAGCCGGTGCTGAAGCAGACCTACGGCGTGCTCATTTATCAGGAGCAGATTATGCAGATTGCCTCGCTTATGGCAGGCTATTCGATGGGAGAGGCCGATCTGCTGAGACGGGCTGTCAGTAAGAAAAAACGCGAGGATTTAGAAGAGGGACGGCAAGGCTTTTTGAAAGGGGCCCGCAGAAAAGGCTACGAAGAAGCAGAGGCGGAGGCGGTCTATGATTTGATCGTCCGCTTTGCCGACTACGGCTTCAACCGGAGCCATGCTGTCGCCTACAGCTTTATTGCCTACCAGCTGGCCTACATGAAAGCACGAGCGCCTGAAGCGTTTTATACCGCCTTAATGGAGAGCGTGACGCATGACAAGGAAAAACTGGCGTTTCTGATTCACGAGGCAAAACGGGCCGGCATCCGGATTCTCCCGCCCTCTGTTCAGGACGGCGGTGCAGCGTTCCGCATGGAAAACGGCGCTGTCCGGCTCGGACTTCACGTTCTGCGTCACGTCAATGCGCGCGCTGCCGCTTCCGTCGAAGAAGCGAGAGGAAGCGGACCGTTTCAAAGTTTGTTTGACCTGTGCGCCCGCATCCCGGCTGTCCATCGGCAGCGGCGCTTTTTCGAAGCGCTGATCGGAGGAGGGGCGCTTGAGGCGTTCGGCGAAAATAAAGCTGTGCTGCTGGCCACACTTGATGATGCGCTGGACTATGCAGCACAGGAAGATAAAACGGCGGAGCGCGGAGAAGCTTTGTTTGCAGATGAAGAGGTAGAAACCACCTACCGGGAAGCGAAGCCGATGCCGCGCATGCAGGAGCTGCAGCTTGAAAAAGAAATGGTAGGCTGCTATATCAGCGGCCATCCGCTGGAAGAAGCTGCAGAACTGCTCGAAAAGTATGGGAGAACGGTCTGTGCAGAAGCCATTCAGCTTTCTCATAAAACACCGGTCCGTATGGCAGGAATCGTCATGTCCATCAGACAAATTCAGACAAAAAAAGGAAAACAGATGGCCTTTATGGAATTAGAAGATGAGACAGGAACGATCGATGTTACCGTGTTTCCGGAGGAATACAGCAGCTGTCAGCTAAAGCTGCAAAAACAGGAAAAGCTGTTTATCGAGGCTGTGATAGAGGAATATGAGGGAACGAGAAAGGCGATTCTGAAAAAATGTATTCTGATTGACGAGCTGGTCGACAGGCAGAAGGCTCACGAGAAGGAAACGCTGTACCTGTATATTACACCGGAAGCAGAACGCCGCAGCCTCGATAAGGTGAAGGAGCTGCTGGAAGACACCCCGGGAAGTGTTCCCGTTGTGCTCAAATACGGCGCAGCAGGGGAGCTTGTCCGTCTGTCTGAAATGTGGAACGTGAAGCCGGATGATCGTCTGGTGGACCGCCTCGGTGCCCTGCTTGGAAAAAAACATGTCTTTCTGAAAAGACCGAGGGTGTAACGCGTTCGAGAATCTGCTATAATAAGTGATGGCTCATGGTGGTCAGACCACCTGAAAAATGGATCTTGATACAGAGGAGAGTGGCGACTGTGCCTACATTGAGAGAAGAAGCACTGCACATGCACCGAATGAAAAAAGGGAAAATCGAAACGACGCCGAAGGTACCGGTACGAAACGCCGACGACCTTTCACTCGCTTACTCCCCGGGAGTGGCAGAGCCTTGCAAAGCGATTTTCGATGATCCTCAAAGCGTGTATGACTACACGGTTAAAGGAAATATGGTAGCAGTCGTATCGGACGGCACAGCTGTCCTCGGTCTTGGAAACATTGGACCGGAAGCAGCGATGCCCGTTATGGAAGGAAAGGCCGTTCTGTTTAAATCATTTGCAGGAGTCGATGCGTTCCCAATCTGTCTGGACACCAACGACGTGGATGAAATCGTCCGCACAGTTAAGCTGATGCAGCCGACTTTCGGCGGAGTGAACCTGGAAGATATCGCAGCACCGCGCTGCTTTGAAATTGAAGAACGTCTGAAGCGGGAGATGAACATTCCGGTTTTCCACGATGATCAGCACGGAACGGCCATCGTTACAGCGGCAGGTCTTGTGAATGCGCTCAAGATCAGCGGCAAAGCGATGAAAGAAATACGTGTTGTCATCAACGGAGCCGGAGCAGCCGGCATTGCAATTATGAAGCTGCTGCAGAGCATGGGCTGCAAGGATATCATCCTGTGTGACTCGAAAGGTGCTATTTATGAAGGCCGTCCGTACGGCATGAATGACCTGAAGCACGAAATTGCCCAGGTCACCAACAGCCAGCACCTTGACGGCAAGCTGGGGGAAGTGATTGCAGACAGCGATGTGTTTGTCGGAGTATCCGTTGAAGGAGCGCTGACGAAAGAAATGGTGGAAAGCATGAACGAAGACCCGATTATTTTTGCTATGGCCAATCCGGTGCCGGAAATCATGCCGGAGGATGCAAAAGAAGCTGGCGCGAGCGTGATCGGAACAGGCCGTTCCGACTTTCCGAACCAGGTAAACAACGTGCTGGCGTTCCCTGGAATTTTCCGAGGCGCACTCGACGTCAATGCGACGCATATCAATGAAGAAATGAAGGTAGCAGCAGTGAAGGCGATTGCCGATCTCGTAGCTGACGCCGAACGGCACGCAGATTACGTGATTCCTGCTCCGTTTGATAAGCGGGTAGCACCAGCAGTAGCGAAGGCTGTTGCGCAGGCAGCTATGGAGACCGGCGTTGCCCGGCGTCAGGTAAATGCGGAGGAGGTTGCCGAGAAAACCCGCCGCCTGACAATGATTGAGCACGATGCCTGATCACCTGCTGAAGCTGTCCCCGTTCCGGCGGACAGCTTCTTCGCCATTTAAGGAAGGAGGCTGGCAGCTTGACAGCAGGATCGAAAGTATACGTTCGTATATTGGAACATATCGAAACGATGATTATGCAGGGAAATCTGGAGGCAGGAGACCGGCTCCCGTCTGAGCGGGAGCTCGCGGAGCGGCTTCAGGTTGGGCGTTCCTCTGTTCGAGAAGCGTTCCGCGCTCTGGAACTTCTGGATTTGATTGAAACAAGAAAAGGAGAGGGAACCTTTCTCCGCCAGGCCGGAAGCCACCGCCTTGCTGAGATTCTTGCGGGCTTCTTTTTAAAGGACGCAAAAGCCCGACAGGATCTTGCCGAGACGAGGCGTATATTAGAAGTGGAAGCAGTCAAGCTTGGCTGTGAGCGTGCAGAGCCGGAAGAGCTGGAAGCACTGCAGAAGCTGGTGTCTTCCTCGCTGGAGACAGGGCAGGACGGCTATTTTATCGATGAAGATATTCAATTTCACAAGTCGCTTGTCGCACTGAGTAAAAATAGGCTTCTGCTGAACATTTGGCGTCCGCTCGTAGAGTACAGCCGGGAGGCGCTGAAACAGTCCCTTTCCAGAGAAGGACGCACCGTTCACGCCTGGGAAGAGCATCGTGACATTCTGGAAGCCATTCGTGAAAAAGACAGTACCCGGGCAGCTGATGCGTTGAACCGGCATTTGAGCAACAGCCGGTTTTAACCGGGGAAGAGGAGGAATCAGCATGATACGAGATTTGTTTTCTAAAAAAGGCCGTAAAGCAAAAGTACCATCCAAAAAAGGCAAAAACGATGTACCGGAAGGAATTATGGCGAAGTGTCCGGAATGCCGTTCCATTTCCTACATAAAAGAGCTTCGTAAAAATGACATGGTCTGTGACCAGTGCGGCTATCATCATCGTTTAACTGCGGGAGAACGGCTTCACTGCACAATCGATGAAGGCTCGTTTGAAGAATTTGACTCCGGCATGATTGCCAAAGACCCGCTGGGCTTCCCGGAATACAAAGAGAAGTCGCAAAAAGACCGGGAGAACTCCGGGTTGAACGAAGCGATCGTGACCGGACGTGCAGCGATCGAAGGCAGACCGGTGATCATCGGCGTGATGGATGCCGGATTCCGTATGGGCTCGATGGGCTCAGTCGTCGGAGAAAAAATCGTCCGGGCCTGCGATCAAGCTGTAAAAGAGCGGATGCCGCTGCTATTGTTCGCAGCTTCCGGAGGAGCACGTATGCAGGAAGGCGTCGTCAGTCTGATGCAAATGGCAAAAACGAGCACAGCGCTTCAACGCCTGGACGAAGCAGGACTTCCATTCATCAGTATTATGACCCACCCGACGACAGGCGGTGTGTCTGCAAGCTTCGCTTCGCTCGGGGATATCAACCTGGCAGAACCAGGTGCTTTAATCGGCTTTGCAGGGCGCCGTATCATTGAACAAACGATCCGACAGAAGCTGCCGGATGATTTTCAGACTGCAGAATTTTTGCTGGAGCACGGTCAGCTAGATAAAGTGGTTCACCGGCACGACATGCGCGGGACGCTGAGCCTGCTTCTTGCTGTACATGAACCTGCTGGAAAGGAGCGTGATGGAGATGGCTGAACACCTGTCATTTGAAAAGCCGATTATTGAACTGCGTGCAAAGATCACGGAGCTGAAGCAATTTACGGCTGAAAAAGAAATTGATTTAAGCGGTGAAATCGAAAAGCTGGAAAAGCGGCTCGAACAGCTCGAAGAAGATATTTACGGAAACATGAAGCCGTGGGACCGGGTTCAGCTGGCTCGTCATTCCCAGCGGCCGACGACGCTCGACTACATTCATCAGCTTTTCACAGGATTTATGGAGCTTCACGGTGACAGGCTGCACGGCGACGACGAGGCAATCGTTGGCGGCGTTGCCATGTTTGAAGGTACGCCTGTAACGGTAATAGGCCACCAGCGGGGCAAGGATACGAAAGAGAATATCAGACGTAACTTCGGCATGCCGCATCCAGAAGGCTATCGTAAAGCGCTCCGGCTCATGAAACAGGCCGAAAAATTCAGCCGTCCCGTTGTCTGCTTTATCGATACAAAGGGGGCTTACCCGGGTATGGCCGCTGAAGAGCGGGGCCAAAGCGAGGCGATCGCCCGCAACCTGCTGGAAATGGCCGGCCTGCAGACGCCGATAATCTGCGTAGTGATCGGTGAAGGAGGCAGCGGCGGAGCACTTGCGCTCGGCATTGGGGACAGACTGTTTATGCTGGAAAACTCGACTTATTCCGTTATCTCACCTGAAGGAGCTGCGGCACTGCTATGGAAGGATGCCGGACAGGCGAAGCGCGCAGCCGAAACGATGAAAATTACAGCGCCGGACTTGCACGAGCTTGGCATTATTGACAGCGTGATTCCAGAAGTGCGAGGCGGCGCCCACCGTGATTTATACGCGCAGGCTGAGGCAATCCGCCAAGTACTGGAGCAGAGCCTGCAGGAATTGCTAAAATTGGATAAAACTGCACTCGTTGAGCAAAGGCACGAAAAATTTAATCGCATCGGAGAGTTCGATGATGTAAACGATGCCATTACCGAAGAATAGGGATTCTTGTCGAAACCGCGCTGTGATGCAGGCTCCAGTCGTCGTCTGATGTCTATTGTGTTTGAAAATCGAAAGTGGTATTTTTAACTCATGCAAGAATATGATGCTTAAGGACGAGGTGAATGCAGTCGATGAAACGTATTGGAGTATTAACCAGCGGCGGGGACTCACCCGGCATGAATGCCGCGATCCGCGCGGTGGTACGAAAAGCGATTTATCACAACTTGGAAGTGTACGGAATTTACTACGGCTTCCAGGGACTGATTAATGGAGATATTGAAAAGCTGGAGCTCGGGTCTGTCGGGGATATTATCCACCGCGGCGGCACGAAGCTGTATACAGCTCGATGCGAAGAGTTTAAGACAGAAGAAGGGCAGCTTAAAGGGATTGAGCAGCTGAAGAAATTCGGAATCGAAGCACTTGTCGTGATTGGCGGCGACGGCTCTTTTCAAGGTGCAAAAAAACTGGCAGAGCGCGGTTTTCCAACAATTGGCGTTCCAGGCACGATTGATAACGACATTCCGGGAACGGACTACACGATCGGCTTTGACACAGCCTTGAATACAGTGATTGATGCAGTCGATAAAATCCGTGATACCGCTACTTCCCATGAACGGACGTATGTCGTGGAAGTAATGGGCCGCGATGCCGGTGATCTGGCTCTTTGGGCCGGGCTTGCAGACGGTGCCGAAACAATCATGATTCCAGAAGTGAATGAGAATATGGAAGAGATTGTAAAGCGATTGAAGCGAGGGCATGACCGCGGGAAAAAGCACAGTATCATTCTCGTAGCAGAGGGAGTCGGATCCGGAGTGGAAATCGGCCGCCAAATTAAAGAAGCTACCGATTTGGAAACGCGTGTGACGGTTCTTGGTCACATTCAGCGCGGCGGTTCTCCGACGGCGCAGGACCGCGTACTTGCAAGCAGGCTTGCAGCTAAAGCAGTAGAACTGCTGCTCGTAGGTGAAGCAGGCCAGATGGTCGGAATTGAAGATAATAAGCTTGTTTATCATCCAATTGATGACGCACTTGCGAAAAAAAAGACGCTCGACCAGGAAATGTACCAGCTTTCGAAGGAGCTTTCTATTTAAACAAACATGGTGCCACGCACCCGGCTGGGACGCCTTCAGGGCGGTCCTGGCTTTTGTATGGGCACCCTGCCCACAACTGAAGGAGGAACAAACGTATGCGTAAAACGAAAATTGTATGTACGATCGGACCGGCCAGTGAATCGAAGGAAAAGCTCGCCGAACTGATTGACTCAGGAATGAACGTCGCCCGCCTTAACTTCTCGCACGGTGATTTTGACGAGCACGGCGCACGTATTAAAAACATTCGTGAAGCAGCAAAGGCGGCAGGCACAGACACGGCCATCCTGCTTGATACAAAAGGACCGGAAATCCGTACACAAACAATTGAAGGCGGAGCGGTAGAGCTTGAAAAAGGCCAGAAGCTGCGCGTATCGATGGAAGAAGTGACGGGGAACAAAGACGTTATCTCCATCACGTATCCAGGACTTGTAAATGACGTTCATGTCGGCTCCAAGCTGCTTCTGGACGATGGACTGATCGAGCTGCTCGTTACTGAAATCAAGGACACAGAGCTCGTGACAGAAGTGCTCAACAGCGGAGAATTGAAGAATAAAAAAGGCGTAAACGTTCCAAATGTGAGCGTGAACCTGCCTGGTATTACGGAGAAAGATGCAGCGGATATCGAATTCGGCATTGAGCAGGACGTTGATTTTATCGCCGCTTCCTTCGTTCGCCGTGCATCTGACGTGCTGGAAATCCGCGAGCTGCTTGAGAAGCATCATGCCGAGCACATTCAGATTATCCCAAAGATTGAAAACCAGGAAGGCGTCGACAACATCGAAGAAATTCTCGAGGTATCTGACGGCCTGATGGTTGCCCGCGGGGATCTCGGTGTGGAAATTCCGTCTGAAGAAGTACCGCTCGTCCAGAAAGATCTGATCAAGCGCTGCAACCGGCTCGGGAAGCCGGTCATTACCGCGACACAAATGTTGGATTCGATGCAGCGCAACCCGCGTCCAACGCGTGCAGAAGCATCTGATGTCTTTAATGCGATTCTCGATGGTACCGATGCGATTATGCTTTCTGGTGAAACGGCAGCAGGTCTGTATCCGGTAGAATCTGTTCAGACGATGCAGAATATTGCGCTTCGTGCAGAAACAGCGATGAAGCATGAAGATGCGCTCCGCCGCATTACGAAGGAAAGCGACCGCACGATTACAGAGGCGATCAGCCAGTCGGTGGCCCATACAGCGCTGAACCTGGAAGCTTCTGCTATTCTGACAGCTACGCAAAGCGGTCATACGGCACGCATGATCTCCAAGTATCGTCCGGAATCGGTTATCATTGCTGTTACAAGCAGTGCACGAGTCAGCCGGGCGCTGTCACTCGTTTGGGGCGTTCACAGCCAGATCGGCCAGCCGGTCAGCTCAACGGATGAAATGCTGCAGCTTTCTGTTGATGAAGCACTCAAATCGGGCCACGTGAAAAACGGCGATCTCGTCGTGATCACAGCCGGTGTACCAGTGGGCGAGCAGGGTACGACAAACCTGCTTAAGGTGCACGTCATCGGAGAAGTAGTCGCTCAAGGTCAGGGAATCGGCCGTAAAGTAACAAAGGGTGCTGTAGTCGTCGCAGACTCAGCTGAAGAAGCAATCAGCAAAATGAAGCAGGGAGATATCCTTGTAACCAACAGTACGGACCGCGACATGATGGAAGCATTTGAGAAAGCAGCAGCCGTGATTACCGAACAGGGCGGCCTGACGTCGCATGCGGCTGTAGTCGGCCTCAACCTTGGTATTCCGGTAGTCGTCGGTGTGGAGAACGCCCGGGCTTCCTTCCAGGATGGGGACGAGGTTACTGTCGACGGCACGCAAGGAAAGATTTACAAAGGCTCTGCGAGTATTCTATAATAGAAGAAGCGAGCAGGTTATTCAGACGTGAAAAAGAGCCAGGCTCTTTTTCACGTCTTTTTTCAAAGCGCGTCTCGTAGGAAAGGAAGGAACCACTGTGAAGAAACTTCTGCTTTTACTGCTGATTGTTGTACCGACGCTTGAAATGATCGTGATTCTGCTGTCATGGAACTTCATCGGCTTGTTTTGGACGATCATCCTCATCATTCTGACCGGTGTTCTTGGTGCATGGCTTGCGAGAAGAGAAGGTCTGCAGGCTATTCGAAAAGCCCAGCTGCGATCCTCCCAGGGACAGATACCGGGCAGTGAAATTCTGGACGGGGTTTGTATTCTGATTGGTGGTATCGTACTGTTGACGCCAGGCTTTATCACGGATACGCTTGGTTTTCTTCTGCTTATCCCGCAGACCCGCGAAATGTTTAAGGCACTGCTTCAGCGCATGTATGAGCGTATGATTCAGGCCGGAAATGTCTATGTCATCAATACACAGAACGGCAGACGATAGCTGTTGCAACCGCCGGATAGGCGGTTTTTTTCTGTTCATAACGAAAGGAAGTGGTTCGATGAATCAGGCGCTTGTCTTTATGCTGCTTTTACTTGCGGTCGGATTCTTTGCTCGCAATGTCACGCTGATGACAGCGGTCGCCGTACTGCTGATCCTATACTACGGCGGAATGGCGGGCAGTGTGCTGCCGTTTTTGCAGGAAAGAGGCATCCAGATCGGGGTGACAATTATTACGATTGCTGTGCTGGTTCCGATCGTAACCGGTGAGATCGGCCTTCAGGATCTGCGGCAGGCAATGGGCTCTTCGTATGCCTGGATCGCACTCATATCGGGCGTGTTTGTCGCTGTGATTGCGTCAAACGGCATCGACCTGCTGCAAAGCGACCCGCATATTACCACGGCGCTCGTATTTGGTACCATTCTTGCGGTCGCCCTGTTTGGAGGCGTCGCGGTCGGTCCGGTAATCGGTGCAGGCATTGCTTATTTAGCGATGCGGGCTGTTCAATTTTTTTTGGGACTAATCGGTTGAGCCAAGGATCTGTATTTATACACATTAAGGTATAATCGTGCAATTGTGAGCCGGGGCAGGAAACGTTCTGCACCGGCTTCTAATCGAAGGGCTACTGCGACGGCTGTCGAAAACTGTATGAATCTTCTTGTCGATTTCAGAACTTTTCGATTCACAAAAATACGAAAAATGGTATAATAGGAATCGTGACACTGCCAAATACATAGAAGAAATGGTTTGGTTTCTGCGGTTAATGTTTTTCGTAACCGCTTTCTATTATCCAGGAAAGCCGGACGAAAACGCACGCCGGCTGCTTCCTTTGTTCAACCCGGGCTTGGCCCGTATTTTGTGTGTAAAGGAGAGATAGCATGAGTCAGACTAAAGGGTTAGAAGGTATTGTTGCAACACAGTCGCAGGTCAGCTCCATCATTGACGGGGTTTTGACATACCACGGCTACAATATTGACGATCTTGCGGACAACGCATCATTTGAGGAAGTTGTCTACCTGCTCTGGAATAACCGTCTTCCGAATAAAGAGGAACTGGATGCATTTGCTAAAGAGCTTGCTCAGGCTTCCAAGGTACCGGATGAAGTGCTCGATCAGCTGAAGTCATTTCCGATCGACAAGGTGCACCCGATGGCTGCCCTTCGTACGGCGGTTTCCAATCTTGCTCTGTTTGATGAGGAAGCAGATGAGATGGAAGAGGAAGCAAACCGCAGAAAAGCAGTAAAACTCCAGGCGCAGCTTCCAACAATTGTGACGGCTTTCTCGCGTATCCGCCAGGGGAAAGAGCCGGTCGCTCCAAAACCGGAACTCAGCTTTGCTGCGAATTTCCTTTACATGCTGAACGGAGAAGAGCCGGATGAAATTTCCGAGAAGGCCTTTAACAAGGCGCTTGTGCTTCACGCGGATCACGAGCTGAATGCTTCCACGTTTACAGCGCGCGTTTGTGTAGCAACGCTTTCCGACGTATACTCCGGTGTAACAGCTGCAATCGGCGCCCTGAAAGGTCCGCTGCACGGCGGAGCCAACGAGCGCGTAATGGCGATGCTGAGCGAAATCGGCGATGTCGATAAAGCGGAAGCATATATCAAAGAAGCTCTCGCCAATAAAGTGAAAATCATGGGCTTTGGTCACCGCGTTTATAAAAACGGCGACCCTCGTGCCAAGCACCTGCGTGAAATGTCCCGTCAGCTGACGGAAATTACCGGGGAATCCAACTGGTATGAGATGAGCGTTAAGATTGATGAAATCGTAACAAATGAAAAAGGGCTGCTGCCAAACGTCGATTTCTATTCGGCTTCTGTTTACCACAGCCTCGGCATTGAGCACGACATTTTTACGCCGATTTTTGCAGTAAGCCGTGTGTCCGGCTGGCTTGCTCACATTCTTGAGCAGTATGCAGACAACCGTCTCATCCGTCCGCGTGCAGAATACACTGGACCGGATAAGCAGGAATGGATCCCGCTCGAGAAACGATAATCACATAAAGGCGGCGGGGCTGTATCGATACAGCCCTGTCCTTTATGATATATTTGTGAAGGAACGAACTATATTTAGGAGGTTTTTTACGAATGGCTGGAGAAAAAATTACGGTAACAAATGGAGAACTGAACGTACCTGCTAAACCGATTATTCCTTTCATTGAAGGGGACGGCATCGGTCCGGATATTTGGAAAGCTGCTTCCAGAGTTATTGAAGCTGCAGTAGATAAAGCGTATAACGGAGAAAAAGCCATCGAGTGGAAAGAAGTGCTCGCAGGTGAAAAAGCACATAATCAGACTGGCGAATGGCTTCCGGAAGAAACGCTTGAAACCATCCGCGAATACATGATCGCAATTAAAGGTCCTCTGACGACGCCAATCGGCGGCGGCTTCCGTTCCCTGAACGTAGCGCTTCGTCAGGAGCTTGACCTGTTTGCATGCGTACGTCCGGTACGCTGGTATGAAGGCGTACCTTCTCCAGTAAAGCGTCCGGAAGATACGGATATGGTTATTTTTCGTGAAAACTCGGAAGACATTTATGCGGGTATTGAATTCCAGGAGGGAACAGACGAAGCGAAAAAGCTGATCAGCTTCCTCCAGGATGAAATGGGCGCAACGAAGATCCGTTTCCCGGAAACGTCCGGAATCGGCATCAAGCCTGTTTCCAAGGAAGGCACGGAGCGTCTCGTACGTTCTGCGATTCAGTATGCGCTTGATGAAGGCCGCAAGAGCGTCACGCTCGTGCACAAAGGCAACATCATGAAGTTCACAGAGGGAGCCTTCAAAACGTGGGGCTATGACCTCGCTGAACGCGAATTCGGCGATAAGGTGTTCACATGGGCTGAGTATGACCGCATCGTAGAAGAAAAAGGCAAGGACGCTGCCAACGAAGCGCAGGATCAGGCAGAAGCTGCCGGAAAGATTATCATCAAGGATTCTATCGCAGACATCTTCCTGCAGCAGATTCTGACTCGTCCGAAAGAATTCTCCGTTGTCGCAACGATGAACCTGAACGGGGACTACGTTTCCGATGCACTTGCTGCGCAGGTTGGCGGAATCGGAATCGCACCAGGTGCGAACATTAACTACGACTCCGGTCACGCGATCTTTGAAGCAACACACGGCACTGCACCAAAGTATGCGGGACAGGATAAAGTAAATCCTTCCTCCGTTCTTCTTTCCGGTGTGCTCATGCTCCGCCACCTCGGCTGGGGCGAAGCTGCTGACATGATTGAAAACGCAATGGATAAAACAATTGCAGAAAAAACGGTAACGTATGACTTCGCGCGCCTGATGGATGGTGCTCAAGAAGTGAAATGCTCCGAGTTTGGTGACGCACTGATTAAAAACCTGGGCTGATCGGACGACCGATTTCCGGCAGCATGCGAAGCCTCTGCACGATAAAGACGAACGTGTCTCCTGCCGGCAAGGCGGGAGCGCGCTCCTTAAGAGGCTGTCTCGCGAATGTTAGTCGAGGCAGCCTTTTTCTCTTTGCAAGCTATTTATTTTCTGGAAGGATGTGTTGGTATGGCTACGATTAAACGCAGAAAAATCACCGTGGTCGGAGGAGGATTCACCGGTACGACGACGGCTTTGATGACAGCACAAAAGGAACTTGGAGACGTGGTCCTCGTTGATATTCCCGATAATGAAGGACCGGTGAAGGGCAAGGCGCTCGATATGCTGGAGGCAGCACCCGTTCAAGGCTTTGATGCCAAGGTGACAGGTACGTCCGACTACGCAGATACCGCTGACTCTGATATCGTCGTCATTACAGCCGGTATTCCGCGCAAGCCGGGGATGAGCCGCGATGACTTGATCAGTACGAATGCCGGCATTATGCGCAGCGTAACGAAAGAAATTGTCCGCTACTCGCCGGAGTGTCTGATTATCGTGCTCACAAATCCTGTTGATGCGATGACGTATGCGGTGTATCAGGAATCCGGATTTCCGAAAAACCGCGTAATCGGACAGTCAGGTGTACTTGATACGGCACGATTTAATACGTTTATTGCCGAGGAGCTGAACGTCTCTGTCGAAGATGTCCGCGGTTTCGTACTCGGCGGACATGGAGATGACATGGTGCCGATGCTTCGCTACAGCTCTGTTGGCGGGATTCCCGTTGAAAAGCTGATTGCACCGGACCGTCTCGAGGCAATCGTCGAGCGGACGAGAAAAGGCGGAGGCGAAATCGTCGGCCTTCTTGGCACCGGCAGCGCCTACTATGCACCGGCCGCAGCCATCACCCAGATGGTGGAAGCGGTGCTGAAGGATAAGAAGCGAGTCCTGCCTGCGATTGCCTACCTGGAAGGAGAATACGGCTACAGCGATATGTATCTCGGTGTACCGTGTATGCTTGGCGGAGCCGGTCTCGAAAAAGTCTTCGAACTGGATCTGAACGATGAAGAGAAAAAGCAGCTGGATCAATCCGCTGAATCCGTCAAAAATGTTATGAAGGCTCTTTAATTACACCGAACGTCCCGTTAGATGACAGGACCAGTCAGCTTCTTATGCTGACTGGTCCTCGTGCGTTCTACCGGAAGAAGAAGTATTCTATCTGTAAAGGATTGGCTGCTTTTCGAGAGCCGAGCGGCATAGCAATATCCATGAAAAGCTGTGCCAGTTCATGCCTGTCTGGTATACTGGTAGTGTAAGCGCTTACGATAGCGAAGTACGACGATGGAAGGGGACGAACGGTATGTTTTCTAAACGAAAAAAGCTTGGGAAAACGCTGAAAGAGCTGCAGGAAGGTTCTTCGGTGTCAAAGGAATTTGAAATAAACGATAAGGATATTCTGCTGTATCTCGGATTCAGTGACGATGCTAATCCGATTTACATTCAGCATGATTATGCGTCGCGGACACCCTATGAGAGACCAATTGTTCCGCAGCTGATGCTGATAGGGTTTGTGACGTCACTCATTTCAACCGGGCTTCCAGGACCAGGTTCTGTCATTCGTGAACAGCAGCTCGCTTTCCCAAAGCCGCTTTATCATTATGGAAAGCTGACGCTTACGCTTACCGTGGAAAAGCTGAACACAGAGAAGGGAACCGCACTGATGACCGTTGATGGACGCGATGAGTATAACGATTCCATTATTCTCGGCACAATGGACGTCACCCCGCCTTACCCGTGGAAGCCGATGACGGAACAAGCAGGTACGTTTGAAAACTTTTAACCGACCGCATATTTACCGAACAGGAGGCATGCAGCTTCCTGTTTTTTGATAGCTTAAACGCAGCTGCACGTGCGCTGCTTGATCCGATGAGGCGGGACAGTCCGCGACGCAGTTGAAGGCTAGCTTCCGCCGGGAAACAGAGTAGAAAAACAGCCAAACGAATCAACATGTGAGTTGGCGGACTTTTGTCATAGAAAAGCACCGCTTCCTTGTCATCCGCATAAAGTATAGTAAGATAAAGGCAGAAGCAGTTTACGATTTTATCTGCCGGCCTGCATCAGGGGGCGGGTCCGGCAACAGGGAGGATGACACATGGCACAGCGCCTGTTGGTGGTGGATGATGAAGAATCAATCCTGACCCTGCTCCAGTTTAATTTGGAGCAGGGCGGATTTGAGGTAACGACTGCAATGGATGGAAAAGAGGCACTCGGAAAAGCGCTTGACGAACAGTTTGATCTGATCGTACTCGATCTAATGCTGCCCGGAATGGACGGCATGGAGGTTTGCAAGGAGCTTCGGCAAAGCAAAGTGCAGACGCCGATCCTGATGCTGACAGCAAAAGGCGACGAGTTTGACAAAGTGCTCGGTCTGGAGCTAGGGGCAGATGACTATTTAACAAAGCCGTTCAGCCCGAGAGAGGTGACCGCGCGGATCCGGGCAATTTTACGCCGCTCTCAATCAGCTCCAGCCGAGGAAAAACGGAAGGAAAACAAGCTGAAAATCGGCGACGTCGAAATCTTTCCGGATAATTATGAAGTGTTTTTAAAGGGACAGGCTTTGGAATTGACTCCGAAGGAATTTGAGCTGCTCCTGTATTTGATCAACAACCGGGGCCGGGTGCTGACACGTGACCAGCTTCTCAATTCCGTCTGGAACTACGATTTTGTTGGAGATACGAGAATTGTTGACGTGCATATCAGCCACCTTCGTGAAAAGATTGAACCGGTGACGAAGAAGCCGGTTTACATCAAAACAGTGCGGGGACTGGGTTATAAAATGGAGGATCCATATCGGGATGAATAGCTATCGTTTTCGGCTGATTGTGCCGCTGTCACTTATCATTCTCGCGGTATTAGCCAGTCTTGGCGCCCTGCTTGGACCGTTCATTCAAGACTTTTACCAGGAGCGGATGAACGAACGGGTACAGAAAGAGGCTGCCGTTGTGTCGTATGCCGTCGCACAAAGCGATCCGGCTTCCGGCGGTGACTTTCAGGAGGTAGTCGTCGAACTTTCGGAACGGCTCGGTGCCCGCATTACGATCATCGCAGAGGATGGCACCGTGCTTGCAGAGAGTGCAGAGGATCCGAACATCATGGAGAATCATGCCGATCGCCCGGAAATCATCGGGGCGCGGGAAGGCTCAGAGGCGTTTGAGGTTCGCTTTAGTGATACAGTCGGACAGGAACTGCTTTATTATGCCGAACCGCTTGCGGTAAACGGAGAAGAGATTGGGTTTTTGCGGCTTGGTCTGGAAATGAGCGAGCTGAACGACGTTTACCAGAACGTCTGGCTGCTGCTGTTCGTTTCCTTCTTCATTGCCTTTATCATCATCGTGATGTTTGCGACAAAGCTTGCAAACCAGCTGATCAAACCGATTGAGGATGCGCGGCGCGTTGCCAATGAGCTGGCCCGCGGCAATTACCAGGCGAGAACCTATGAGGGACTGCACCTGGAAACAGGAGAATTAAACCGGTCGATTAACGTGCTCGCTGAAAATCTGGATCAGATTACGAAAACGTATGAAAATCAGCAGGAACGGCTGGAGACGCTGATTGAAAATATGGGAAGCGGTCTTGTGCTGATTAATTCCAAAGGCGATATTACGCTCGTAAACCGATCATGCCGGGAGCTGTTTGAAGAAGATACGGACCGGTGGCTGAACAAGCTGTATTATAACGCGATCGACCGAAAGGCTGTGATCCGGTTCGTGCAGGAGCTGTTCCTCGTCGAACGGCCGCTGCGCCGTCAGATAAAATGGCCGATCGGTATTTACATCCGTCATTTTGACGTACACGGTGCTCCGATTATCGGACATGATGATGAGCTGAAAGGGGTCGTGCTTGTCTTTCACGATATCACAGAGCTGAAAAAGCTGGAGCAGGCACGAAAGGATTTCGTGGCAAACGTGTCTCATGAACTGAAGACACCGGTAACCTCGTTAAAAGGGTTTACCGAAACACTCCTGGACGGTGCTATGCATGACGAAGCACTAAGGGAAAAGTTTTTAACGATTATTTCCAAGGAGTCCGTGCGGCTGGAGGGTCTGATTACCGACCTGCTCGAGCTTTCCAAAATAGAAGGGGAGCACTTTGAGCTCAACTGGGATGAAGTAGATCTTGGCAGAATGATTGAGGAAACGACAGTGATGCTGAACGAAAAAGCATCCGCGAAAAACATGACGATTCATACAAAGACCGATGGAGATATTCACGTGCCGGCAGATGGAGCCCGACTGAAGCAGGTGCTGATCAATCTAGTGAATAATGCGATTGTCTATACACCGGAAGGCGGCGATATTTTCGTGCGGGCTTACGGGCAGACAGAGACAGTCGTGCTGGAAGTAGCTGATACGGGAATCGGCATTTCGAAAAAGGAGATTCCGCGTATATTTGAACGGTTTTACCGGGTTGACCGCGCGCGCAGCCGCAATTCAGGCGGTACAGGCCTCGGTCTGGCTATCGTCAAGCATCTGGCAGAAGCCCACCATGCGAAGCTTTCTGTCGACAGCAAGCCAGGCAAGGGGACGACGTTCCGTCTCGTATTCAAGCGGCAGCCGTTTGACGACGAGGGGTAACTTTACAATTTCTTTACATGAGCTTAAAACACGCTTAGTATTCACGCGCTATACTACGAAGTGTGAACTGCTTCATGTACTGCCGGCTGCCCCCCGCAGCAGCAGTATATGATACATCCCCTTTTGCGGACTGGAAGCCCTCCCCTGAGCTTCCGGTCCTTTTCTGTTTTTCCAGACAGAAGGAGAAGCATAAGCGAAAGTACGTTCGTTTTTTCGCCTATCGTTTATGTCATCGCCGGAGATTCATGCTAGAATAGCAGAAGGAAGAAATCATGAAACCGGGGTGGATGGAATGACGAACAAACTAGTGTTAATAGATGGAAACAGTATCGCGTACCGGGCCTTTTTTGCATTGCCCCTTCTGAATAATGACAAGGGTGTTTATACGAATGCGGTATACGGCTTTACAACGATGCTGCTGAAGGTGCTTGAAGAAGAAAAGCCGACGCACATGCTTGTCGCGTTTGATGCAGGAAAAACGACGTTCCGGCACGAAACGTTTAAAGACTATAAAGGCACGCGCCAAAAAACACCGCCCGAGCTTGCGGAACAGCTTCCGGTCATGCGGGACCTGTTGAACGCGTTCCGGATTCCATTTGAGGAAGTGGAAAACTATGAAGCGGACGATATCATCGGAACGCTTTCGGTAAAAGCGGCCAAAGAAGGCTGGGAAACGAAGATATATACGGGAGACAAGGATCTGCTTCAGCTCGTTGACGAGCATGTGCAGGTCGCATTGACGCGCAAAGGGATTACCAATGTGGATACATATGATCTGAAGGCACTCGATGAGAAGTACGGCCTTACACCGGATCAGATCATCGATATGAAAGGATTGATGGGCGACAGCTCTGATAACATTCCCGGCGTACCGGGGGTCGGTGAGAAGACAGCTTTGAAGCTGCTGGCAGCCCACAAAACAGTCGAAGGCGTTTACGAAAACCTGGATCAAGTTTCAGGAAAGAAGATGAAGGAGAAGCTGGAAGCCAATGAAGAGCAGGCGCTCATGAGTAAGAAGCTTGCGACGATTTTGACTGAGGCGCCAATTGAAACCAACATCGAGGACCTTCCAGTTCAGGAAGCAGATCAGGGCGCGCTGGCGTCGTTGTTTAAAGAGCTCGGATTTCAGTCGCTGCTGGACCGCATCGGAGCGGAAGCGGAAACGAAAGAGGATCTTAAAGATCTGGAAGTGATCATCCCGGAGAAGCTGACAGATGAGGTGCTGACAGAGGAATGCGCGCTTGTGGTTGAATCACTGGAGGATAATTATCATCATGCAGCCATCATCGGCGCAGCGGCCGCGAACGAGAACGGTGTGTACTTCTTAAAACCGGACATGCTGCAGGACCCGGCATTTCAGGAGTGGGCTGCTGATCCGGATAAGAAGAAATGGGTCTTTAACGCAAAGCGAGCCGTCGTCAGCCTCGGCTGGGAGGAAATTAAGCTGGATGGTGCTGCTTTTGATGTACAGATGGCTTCCTATCTCCTGGATCCGGGGGCATCCTCACATGACATGGCTGATATAGCAGAACGAAAGAGCGGCCTGCAGGTCCAGCACGATGAAGCGGTCTATGGCAAAGGGAAAAAGCAGCAAGTGCCGGATGAAGATGTGCTCAGCCAGCACTTAGGGAGAAAAGCGGCTGCCTTGCTGGAGCTGAAGCCGGCCCTTGAACAGGAGCTTGACGACAATGAACAGCTTGAGCTGCTGATTGACCTGGAAATGCCGCTCTCTGTTATTTTAGGCCGCATGGAGCAGCATGGCGTTGCCATCGATAAAGAGGAGCTGGAGGCGCTCGGGAAAAGTCTTACAGAGCGTCTTGAGGCGATTGAGGCGAAAATTCACGATCTTGCCGGCACTGCATTCAACATCAATTCACCAAAACAGCTTGGAGAGATATTATTTGAGAAGCTGCAGCTTCCGCCGGTCAAAAAAACGAAGACAGGCTACTCGACCTCTGCTGACGTGCTCGAGAAGCTGGAGGATTCCCATGAGATTATTCCCGAGATTTTACTTTACCGCCAGCTCGGCAAGCTGAATTCGACGTACATCGAAGGTCTGCTGAAGGCCGTTAACGATAAAACGGGGCGTATTCATACGATCTTCAATCAGGCATTGACGCAGACCGGACGGCTCAGCTCGACGGAGCCCAACCTGCAGAATATCCCGATCCGGCTGGAAGAAGGACGGAAGATTCGACACGCATTTGTGCCGACAAGAGAGGATTCTGTGATCCTTGCAGCTGACTATTCACAGATTGAGCTGCGGGTGCTCGCACACATTTCCCAGGATGAAAACCTGCTTAAGGCGTTTCAGGAAGACATGGATATCCACACGAAGACAGCGATGGACGTATTCAGTGTCGCAGCAGAGGAAGTGGACGGAGGCATGAGACGCACTGCCAAAGCTGTCAACTTCGGTATCGTCTACGGGATCAGTGACTATGGATTGTCTCAAAGTCTTGGCGTAACAAGAAAAGAAGCACAGTCGTTTATCGATAAATACTTTGAAAGCTATCCTGGAGTAAAAGACTATATGGATACGATTGTGGATCAGGCCCGGGAAAACGGCTACGTCACTACGATGATGAACAGGCGGCGGTACCTCCCGGAAATCACCAGCCGCAACTTTAATCAGCGCAGCTTTGCTGAACGGACAGCGATGAACACTCCCATTCAGGGCAGTGCCGCTGATATTATCAAAAAAGCAATGGTTGATGTGGATGCAGCATTGGAAGAATCGCTATTAGAAGCGGTGATGCTGCTGCAGGTGCACGATGAACTAATTTTTGAAGTATCTGCATCACAAGCGGATGAGCTGTCGGAGCTTGTAAGCCGGGTGATGGAATCGTGTGTAGAACTCGACGTTCCGTTAAAAGTCGATGCCGACTATGGAAAGACATGGTACGACGCGAAGTAGCGCAGCCAGTCTGAAAGGAGTGCTTACATGCCGGAACTGCCGGAAGTGGAAACGGTTAAACAAACATTAAATCAATTGATTCAACAGAAAACCATCGACGATGTTGTTATCACGCTGCCGCGAATTATTCAGCGTCCAGACGATGTGGAAGCATTTCGGACGCTGCTGCAGGGGCAGACGTTCCGCCGGGTTGAGCGGCGAGGCAAATTTTTGCGGCTGCTGCTGGATGACTATGTGCTCGTCTCTCATCTGCGGATGGAGGGCAGGTACGGAATGTTTTCAAAAGAGGACCCGGTTGATAAACATACCCACGTCCGCTTTGTGTTTACGGACGGGGAGGAGCTCCGCTATACGGACGTACGTCAGTTTGGAACGATGCACATCTTTGAGGCAGGTACCGATTTGACAGAGCTGCCGCTGCGTCAGCTTGGTCCCGAGCCGTTGGAAGATTCTTTTACGCCGGAGGTGCTGAAAAGCAGGCTCTTGTCTTCACGGGCGGTGAAAACCCAGCTCCTTGATCAAACGAAGCTCGTTGGATTAGGCAACATTTACGTGGACGAAGCGCTGTTTTCAGCAGGTATTCACCCGGAGACGGTCTCTTCTGAACTGACGGATGAGGAGATCAGCCGCCTGCACGGATGTATCGTCCAAACGCTTGCGGATGCGATAGCAGCAGGCGGATCCTCAGTAAAGTCGTACGTGAACGGCCAGGGCGAAATGGGCATGTTTCAGCAGCAGCTAAACGTGTACGGACGAAAAAATGAACCGTGTAAGCATTGCGGAGAAACGATTATCCGCTTTACCGTCGGCGGCCGCGGGACGCATATTTGTCCCAGCTGCCAGCCTGAAAAGGAGCGTGCTGTATGAAGCTTGGTCTGACAGGAAGTATTGCAACAGGCAAAAGCACGGCTGCCGGATTTTTCCGCGAGGAAGGCTGCCCGGTGATCGATGCGGATGTCATTGCACGGGAGGTAGTCCAGCCGGGAGCACCAGCATTGCAGGAAATTGAGTCCGCTTTTGGAAGCTCAGTCATTGCCGGTGACGGGACTCTGGACCGGGAGAAGCTGGGCACCATTATTTTTAACGATCCTCAAAAGCGCGAGCAGCTGAATGCAATGGTTCATCCTGCCATTCGGGAGAAGATGAAAGAGCAGGCAGAAGAGGCCGAAGCATCTCATCCGATTGTCGTGCTGGACATTCCCCTTTTATTTGAGAATGAACTGTTTTATTTAGTCGATCAAACAGCAGTCGTCTATGTGCCCGAGCAGGTCCAAAAGGAACGGTTAATGAAGCGGAACAACTACTCCGAAGAGGAGGCGCTCAGCAGAATGGACTCACAGCTGTCGATTGAAGAAAAAAAGCAGCGGGCGGATTTTGTGATCTTGAACACAGGCCCGGAAGAAGAGACCTCCAGGCAGGTGAAAAAGCTCGTTGAGGCGCTTCTGAAAAAGCATCAGGACGGTACGCCTTAAAAAGAGCAGGAAGAGTGCGAATGAATAGCAGGACGCCCCTTGTCATCGAAGTGACAGGGGGTTTTTGTATGTACGACTGCTGAACTGTCTGTTCTCTTCATAGTGGGTTAAGCCCGGAAAAAATGTCATGCAGAAAGAACGATGGCATAAGCGAGGGAATATTGTATAATGAGAAAAACAGTTCGTTTTTAAGAACTTTATAGACTCAATTATTCGCTCACAGTGAACGACTGACTATCAGCAGATTTTGAATGGAGGGGAAACGTATGTATGAACGGACGAATCACTTTCCTCACAGCTTGTTTCAGGAAGCCAAACCGCCGTTTTTGTCACTCTATCAGCCTACGGAGCGGGCAGGAAGAGAAAAGCAGTCGAACGAAGTAGTCTTCCGCAATATGCTGAAGGCTCTGGAAGGCGCGCTGGAAGAGCGGTATCCGCACGTCAAAGCAGATAGGCTTCTAAAGCCGCTTCATGACATTGCGAGCGATCGTACCTTTTGGCGTCAAGTAACAGAAGGAATTGCCGTATTCGCTGCGGACGAGCGCTGCATCGTTTATCAGCTTGCAAGACCGGTAAAGGCGATTACAGCGGTCTCAGAGCGCCCATTCATCAGTCCGCTGATCCGCGTATTTCAATCTGCGGATAAGTACCAGCTTCTCGGTCTGACGAAGAATACATTTCGATTATTCGAAGGAAACCGGTACGGCATAAACGAAGTGGAACTGCCGGATGACATTGCGACGACAAAGGAAGAGGCCGTCGGTGCAGAAAAGAAGGAAGCGCACGTTGATCAGGTAACGTACAGCGGCGGAAATGCTGCCTATTTCGGACAAGGCGGACGCAAAGATGAAATGGACAAAGAAACGGAGAAGTTTTTCCGGTATGTCGATCGGTATGTAACAGAGCATCATTCGAATATATCAAAGCTCCCGCTCATACTTGTTGCTGTAAAGGAGCACCACGGGCTGTTCCATAAAGTAAGCAGCAATACGTTTCTGATGAAATCAGGCATCAAACGGGATGTCAGTTCGGTGGAAATGGACGAATTGACCAAGCTTGCTTGGCAGCGTATAGAGCCGGTTTATTTAGAAAAAACGAAAAAAGCGGTCGATGCTTTCGAGTCAGCACGGGCAAATGGCAAAGGCTCCTCCCGATTGGAAGAGATTGCACTGGCCTTAACGGAAAACCGGCTGGCCCATCTGCTTATAGAGGATGGGAAAAACGTTCCCGGCCATATTGAAGAAACAACTGGAGAAGTGATTGGAGCTAAACCAGAAGAGCGACAGGCAGGCGATATTTTAGGAGATTTAACAGAGCTTGCCTTTCGGCGTAACGTCCCGCTTGTGGTGCTGCCGCAGGAACGGATGCCGGCTGATACCGGGGCAGCTGCTGTATTTCGATAGCACTTCATGCTTTGGGATGACTACAATGACAAAGACACCGTCTATACAAACTGGTCAACGTGCCAACGTCGTATGGACGGTGTTTTTTTGGCATCCTCTCATACAGGCTGCATCGAAGGAACTTAGCCGCAGCCATAGCAGCAGAAGTCATCCAAATTCATTATTCCATGACGGCTTCATTCGTCCGCTTATCCATCTATCTCCTCGCTTCCGTTCAGCACAATAGAATGATGAAAGGAAGGGAGCGCCAAGTATACGTGCCCCTTGCCTTAAAGGAAGGAAATCTTTTGTAATTTACAAAAATAGATAGTATCTTTTTTGACTAATGTGCTATACTATATCCATGAAAACGCTTATATAATATAGCACATTAGCTTGGGAGGGGTATTATATGATACGAGTAGCAATTAATGGGTTTGGCAGAATTGGACGGATGGTGTTTCGCAAGGCGATGATGGATGAAAAGGTGGAAATCGCGGCTGTGAACGCAGGGTATCCGGCGGAGACGCTAGCCCACCTCGTAAACTATGATACAGTACACGGGACATTTAAAAAGCGCGTGGAAGCTGTCGACGGAAAGCTGGTAGTAGACGGGAAGCAGGTAGAACTGGTTAATTCCCGTGACCCGCTTGAGCTGCCGTGGAGAGAGCTTGGTATCGATATTGTACTGGAAGCAACAGGCAAGTTCCGCGAAAAGAAAGAAGCGGAAAAGCACCTGGAAGCAGGGGCAAAAAAGGTGATTATCACGGCGCCAGGTAAAAATGAAGATGTGACCATCGTATACGGCGTTAATGAAGAAGACTACGATCACACAAACCATCATGTCCTTTCTAATGCTTCCTGCACAACGAACTGCCTGGCACCTGTCGTCAAAGTGCTGCATGATGAGCTCGACATTGTGTCCGGAATGATGACAACGGTTCATTCCTACACAGGAGACCAGCGAAATATTGATAATCCGCACAAAGATCTGCGCCGTGCACGTGCATGCGGCCAGTCGATCATACCGACTACAACCGGAGCAGCAAAGGCAATTTCGTCTGTGCTTCCGGAAATGGAAGGAAAGCTTCACGGACTTGCTCTGCGGGTTCCGACTCCAAACGTATCGCTCGTTGACCTCGTCGTCGATGTCGGCCGCGATACGTCGGTGGAAGAAGTAAACCACATTCTTCGTGAATCCGGGATGAACGGCATGGCCGGCATTATCGGCTACACGGATGATCCGCTCGTTTCCGTTGATTTTAACGGCGACGCACGCTCTGCTATCATCGACGGACAGTCCACTATGGTCGTGAACGATCGTCAGGTAAAGGTACTTGCCTGGTACGATAACGAGTGGGGCTACTCCTGCCGTCTGCTCGACCTTGTTTACCACGTCGGCAGCTACTTAAATGCCGACCGCAGCACATACGCATCCTGATCGGTCAACATGACGGCCGTCTTCCGGAACATTCCGGAGGACGGCTTTCGCTATGAATGGCTAAAAACAGAGTGAATTGCCCGGCATAATCAGCTTTATACAGCTGGAAGATACGGTAAAAAATGATTGCATTATTGTTGTAAAAAACGTATACTAACTCTCGTAAACTTCGCTTAGCCTGATTATTAAAGGGTTAGGACCTCACCGGACTAACTTTCCCCCCAGTAATCCCGGATTAAGTGATCGACAAACAGCTTTGAAACTGAAGAAGGGGGATTTTGCAATGGATACAATGGGAAGACATGTAATTGCAGAACTATGGAAGTGCAACATCGACAAGCTTAATGATATGGCATTTATTGAACGAACCTTCGTTGACGCCGCACTTGAAGCAGGCGCAGAAGTTAGAGAGGTCGCTTTTCATAAGTTCGCACCGCAGGGTGTCAGCGGTGTGGTGATTATCAGCGAGTCGCATTTGACGATTCACAGTTTTCCGGAACATGGATATGCAAGTATTGACGTATATACGTGCGGAGACCGGATCGACCCGAACGTGGCAGCCGATTTTATTGCGAACGCACTTGGTGCTGGACGATCAGAAGTAGTTGAGGTACCACGAGGTATTGGACCGATTGAAGTCATGCAGAAATCAGGGGAAGGCTCATACAGCAGCACTTCTTCGTAAAATAGCATTATCGTTTTAAAACCGCTCCGGCAGATCAGCCGGAGCGGTTTTTTCAGGGTGGTGATCACGTCCTTTCAGGTAAATCATTTTGCATCTGCCTGTATTTGCGGATACTCGCTTTCTGGAGAGAACAGGCTCAGCTAGCTGCTTCTTTCTTTCGTTGGAAGCGATGGATCTTCACTTCGTTCTGAGCCGAGGTCCTCTGATGTCGGCAGGGGTATATACGCATCTCACTTTACAGCGCCTGAAATTTCCAGATGAAGGAATGCTGAGGATCGACTCGTTCCACCATTTTCCTGCTGATTCCATCCGATGCTCAGTCTTTCATTCCAAGCAATGCGTTTTGACCGGTCTGTCATATTCGATTGAATCAGCGGCCGTTTCTTGCTATTCTTAGAGAAGGCGAGGTGCATATAAATGGGAATCAAACAAACGTTGCAAAAAGCATTCAGTACCAGAACAGAAACAAACGAAAAACATCCGGACGAAACGCTGCAAACCCATTACTATAAAGCCATGAAAGATAAAGTGATGGCGGAGCTTCAGACAATGTTTTCCCAGAAGCAGGGGTACACGGTCAGTTCCGTATCAGAAGAGCATGGGGAAATTATCGTCAATACGACGTCTGGAAAAAAGCAATTTATCGTCATAACGGTCATCATGGTACGTCCGTACCGTACTGCGGTTGATTTTGCTGTGAATACGGATACCGTCCTGTTTACAGACTTCGGAAGCAGCGCCAAGATGGTGCGAAGCCTCTACAAAGAGCTGAACAGCAGGCTGACGTTCGTCGGTACGGCACTCGGAGATGAACTGAGCAGATAAAGTGAGGTGTCCGCAATGATATGTCCGCACTGTTCTCATAACGGAACAAAGGTATTAGATTCTAGACCGAGCGACGAAGGAAGAGCGATCCGGCGCCGCCGGGAGTGTGAAGCGTGCGGCTACCGCTATACAACTTTCGAGCGCGTTGAGAAAACGCCTCTGATTGTGGTAAAGAAAGACGGCAACCGGGAAGAGTTCAGCCGTGAAAAGCTGCTTCGCGGTCTGGTGCGGGCATGTGAAAAGCGGCCGATTCCGCTCGAGCGTTTGGAGCAGCTGACGACGGAAGTGGAAAAAGAGATGCGGAACCGAAGCGCACCGGAAATAAGCAGCAACGATATTGGTGAATACGTCATGCAGCATTTAGCTGATATCGACGATGTAGCTTACGTGCGATTTGCATCTGTCTACAGACAGTTTAAAGATATTAATGTATTTGTTGACGAATTGAAGGATCTGATCAACCGGGAAAACAAACGATCGTAACTACCGGGGCTGTCCCAGTCTGTTTCGGGGCGGCTCTTTTCTATGGAGGGATGACGACATGCGCTGGCAGGACATACAGCCCGCAACACCATTTACCGCCGTCATGTCCGCAGCGGTGCCGGACGAACGTGTCCGCTCGCTGACACTTTTATATCAGCCGCTTATCGGACCAGTCGCTTACAGCCTGTATATGATGCTCGCATCAGAGATCAGCATGAGTGCGGACCTCTCCATCCGGGGCACGCATAAACAGTGGATGACGCATACCGGACAGCCGCTGCCGATGCTGGCAGATGAACGGAGAAAGCTCGAAGCAATGGGGCTGCTCGACACATTTAAAAAGCAGGAAGACGGAGACAGCGTGTATTTATATGAGCTCAAGCAGCCGCTTTCGCCTGCCGACTTTTTTGCGGACGATTTACTGAGCGTGTATTTGTACAATCGAATAGGCAGCCGTGAACGATACCGCAGACTCCGGGAATCCTTTTCCGTACATAAAGCAGATAAAAGCGGCTTTGAAAAAGTGACGCAAGGATTCGATGAAGTATTCACTTCGATCCATCCGTCTGAAATGCGAAGTACGTCCGGGGAAATGGCCGACGCTGTCTCGTCTGCCTCGATCCTGCAGGGGAGCGGCGACGAAGCCTCCTTCAGTTTTGGCAGTGAGGAGCTGACGCTCGAAGAAATTGCAGCTCATCTGCCTCCGTTTGTTAAACGGGAGGAGCTGTACACCGAAATCAATGAAACGTGTATTCGTCAAATTGCGTTTTTATACCGGTACAGCGCGGAAGAAATTGCTTATTTAATTCAGGATGCGATGCTTCACACCGATCATCTCGACGTAAAGGAGCTGCGTGAGGCCGCTAAAAGGCGATACCGTCTGCAGGAAAACGGCAAACCGCCGATGCTTGGCATGCGCAGCCAGCCGCCGCAGCTGCGCACCGTGCAAAAGGAGCCTGCTACTGACGAAGAGCGGCAGATTCAGTACTTTGAAACGACATCGCCTCTTGAATACCTGCATGCCTTGAGCGACGGGGCAAAAGTGTTCCCGGGCGACGTAGATATTATCGAAGAGTTGATGGCCGATTACGGACTTCCGGCAGGCGTTGTGAATGTTTTAATCGACTATTTGTATATCGTCAACAACGGCAATCTGGCGAAAGGGCTCGCTTTTAAAATCGCGACCCAGTGGAAGCGTAAAAAAGTAAAGACTGTCTCGGATGCGATGGCACTGGCCAAGCAGGAGCATGAAGGCAGAAAGAATTATGAACAAAAGCAGAAGCAGCCGCAGGGAAAACAGGTAAAGCAGCCACTCCCGAAGTGGATGCAGGAGCCCCAGGAAGAAAAAAAGCAGGATGAGCAGTCTCTGCAGCGGGCCAGGCAGGAAGCGGAAAAATACAAAGCGCTGCTGCGCGAGAAAAAAGAAAAGAGAGGAGGATAAGCGATGGACCCGATTAACCAGTCGCTGCGCCGGTTTGGTGACGGACGGATTCAGGAGCGGCTGAACAAGCTGACGCGGGAAGTGACAGCAGACAGCAGAGTGGCGGCATTCTTAAACGAGCATCCGGAGATTGGCCGCGAAGCTGTTGAAAGCGGTCTGAACGACCTGTATCAGTATAAAGAACAGTGGCACAACTGCGATCACTGTCCTGGACTTGCCGCCTGTCCGAATGTGATGCAGGGCTATCAGCCGCAGCTCGATGCAGTGCGCGGGCGCATTCATCTTTCCTATCAGACGTGCCCGCTAAAGAGGCGGGACGACGAACGGAAAAGACACGAATCATTTATGAAGAGTCTTTACCTGCCGAAGGATATGCTGACTGTGACGTTCGATGACTTTGAGTCAGATACGGAAACCAGAACAGACGCCTACGTCAAAGCGCTGGCGTTTTGTACCAACACAGTACCTGGGGAAACGGCTAAAGGTCTTTACATCCACGGTCCATTCGGGGTCGGAAAAACGTTTTTGGTCAGTGCGATCGCCAACGAGTTTGCTGACCAGGAAGTAGAAACAATGCTCGTTTACACACCTGACTTTTTACGGGAGCTGAAAAGCGGAATTGCTGACGGATCCTATCAGGATAAACTCGATAACGTGAAACGGGCCAGCGTGCTGATTCTCGATGACATCGGCGCAGAGACGATGACGCCTTGGGTGCGGGACGAAGTATTCGGCTCCCTGCTGCAGTTCCGCATGATGGAAAAGCTGCCTACCGTCTTCACCTCTAATTTCAGCCTGGACGACCTGGAGCTGCACTTCGCCTCCACACAGACGCGCGGAGCGGAAAAGGTAGACGAACTGAAAGCGAAGCGGATCATGGAACGGATTCGTCACCTGACTGATGAAATCCCCATGAGCGGCCGCAACCGGCGGACAGACTGATGAATGGAGACAGAAGAAGAAGCATGCCGTTTTCTATGCAAGCCTGCTCCGCTTTTCGCTAAAAGCTTCCCTTCAGCTATTTCCAGGAGTTCCCTCCGGAAAGCGAGGGTCCGCAGATGCAGGCAGATGCAAGGTCATTCACCTGTAATAACGTTATCAATACTCTGGGAGAAGCTGCCTGATCAAGGCAGCTTCTTTATTTAACAGGGAGGAGATGATCAGAAGTACGTGCAGAAAGATAGATTTGGAGGGGAATGTACAGCTGGAACGTCTGCAGAAGCTGCGTGTGGACACAGACTGTTCACTGGTTGATTACAACGGTTTCTTTTTGACCGCCGCACAGAATGTGGTACGATAGGACAAGAGCTTGTAAGTTATGAATGGGGGATTCCTAGATGAGTATCGATGATATTCTGGAACGCTCTCGGAACGGGGAGCGAATTACTGTAGAAGATGCCATCCGTCTTTACGAATCAGATGAAGTAGAGAAGATGGGTGAGCTCGCAAACGAGAAGATGAAGCAGTGGCATCCGGAGCCGGAGACCACTTTTGTGATTGGACGCAACGTCAACTATACGAACTTCTGCGACACATACTGCCGTTTTTGTGCGTTTTACCGGCCTCCGAACGCGAAGGACGGCTATACGCTGGATAACGAAGTGATTTTTCAAAAGATCCAGGAGACCATCGATGTCGGCGGGACGGAGATTCTAATGCAGGGCGGTACGAACCCGAACCTGCCGTTCAGCTATTATACGGATCTGCTTCGCGAAATCAAGAAGCGGTTCGACATCACGATGCACTCGTTTTCACCTGCAGAGATTTACAAAATGGCCGATGTTTCCGGTCTGTCCGTCGATGAGGTTCTCAAGCAGCTGAAGGAAGCGGGACTGGACTCTGTGCCGGGCGGCGGCGCGGAAATTCTGGATAACCGGACGAGACGTAAGATCAGCCGGTTGAAAGGCACCTGGGAGCAGTGGATCGACTGCATGAAGGCTGTGAAACGCGCCGGGATGCATGGTACGGCTACGATGGTCATCGGCTTTGGCGAATCCATGGAAGAGAGAGCACTGCACCTGCAGCGTGTCCGCGATGCACAGGATGATGCAGACTGCTTCCTCGCCTTTATTTCCTGGACATTCCAGCCAGAAAACACGAATATGAAAGGGGAAAAAGTAACGCCGCGCGACTACCTGAAAAACTTGGCGATTTCCCGTATTTTCCTCGATAACATTCCGAATTTCCAGTCGTCCTGGGTGACGATGGGGCCGGAAGTCGGCAAAACGTCTCTTTCTTACGGCTGTAACGACTTCGGCAGTACGATGATTGAAGAAAATGTCGTTTCCGCTGCAGGCGCCACTTATAAGGTTGATACGAACCTGATTCTGCGATTGATCCGCGAGGCAGGTAAGACACCGGTTCAGCGCAATACGAAGTATAAGCATCTCCGTACTTTTGCAGAAGGCGAAACGGTTGAAAAAGACTTTATTATGCAAAACTGACCGGCTCTTGATTTTTATGAGGAGCCCCGCTATACTAAGTTTCAGATTCATACGCACAGCGTTGAGAAGGACGAGATCGTACTTGAAGGCCGGAACAGAGAGGGAAGCAGCCTGCTGAGAGCTTCCTGCGGTACGGGGTATTGATTACCACCTTTGAGCACCCGTTTTGACCCGGGTTACCGGATAGAGACGGGCGGCAGCCGCCGTTAACGGCTGAACGAAGCGGGCTTTGGCCCGGAATAAGGGTGGAACCACGTCGGCACACGTCCCTTCTGATTTTTAAATCAGAAGGCGTGTGCTTTTTTGTGCTTGATCTTGCAGATATACTTAAAGGAGGAACAGGACAATGGCAGAAATTCAGCTGACTTTTCCAGACGGAGCCGTAAAGGCATTTGAGGCTGGTGTTACGACAGAGGATGTGGCCCAGTCCATATCACCCGGTCTGCGTAAAAATGCGCTGGCGGGCAAGTGGAACGGAGAAGAGATTGATTTGCGCACACCAATTCAAGAGAGCGGAGATATTGAAATTATTACGTATCAGTCCGATGAAGGGCTGCATATACTCCGGCACAGCACGGCTCATTTGCTCGCGCAGGCTGTGAAGCGGCTTTACGGCGACGTGCAGCTCGGTGTGGGCCCTGTGATTGAGGAAGGTTTTTACTATGATATCGACGTAGATGAGCCGATTACGAGCGATGATTTGCCAAAGATTGAGAAGGAAATGAAGAAGATCATCGATGAGAATCATGAAATTAAACGAGTGGAAGTCTCCCGTGAGGAGGCGATCGAGCGCTATAAAGAGCTAGGCGACGAGCTGAAGCTGGAGCTGCTGGAAGAGATTCCGGCTGGAGAAACGATCTCGATTTATGAACAGGGAGAGTTTTTCGATCTTTGCCGCGGCGTCCACGTACCGCAGACGTCCAAGCTGAAGAAATTTAAGCTGATGCAGGTGAACGGTGCTTACTGGCGTGGCGACAGCAATAATAAAATGCTTCAGCGCATTTACGGAACTGCTTTTGTGAAGCAGCAGGAAGTCGATGATTACCTGCAGCTGCTTGAGGAGCGAAAAGAGCGCGATCACCGTAAACTTGGCAAGGAACTGGGCATTTTTGCAGTCAATCAGAAAGTAGGGCAGGGGCTGCCGCTATGGCTTCCAAACGGCGCAACGATCCGCCGCATCGTCGAACGTTACATCGTCGATATCGAAGAAAAGCTCGGCTACAATCATGTGTATACACCGGTACTCGGCAGCGTGGATTTGTATAAAACATCCGGCCACTGGGATCACTATCAGGACGATATGTTTCCGGTGATGGAAATGGACGGCGAGGATCTTGTACTGCGCCCGATGAACTGTCCGCATCACATGATGGTGTACAAAAATGACAAGCACAGCTACCGCAATCTGCCCCTGCGGATTGCAGAGCTCGGCACGATGCATCGGCACGAGATGTCAGGAGCGCTTGCGGGTCTGCAGCGCGTAAGAGCAATGACCTTAAACGATGCCCACATTTTTTGCCGTCCGGATCAGCTGAAGCAGGAATTCATCCGCGTGGTGGAGCTGATTCAGGCCGTGTACAGCGACTTCGGCATCAACGATTACTATTTCCGCCTTTCTTACCGAGATAAAGAAAACACAGAGAAATACGTGGATAACGACGAGATGTGGGAGAAGGCTCAGGATATGCTGAAAGAAGCCGTCGATGATATGGGCGTGGAGTACGTGGAAGCAGAAGGGGAAGCGGCCTTTTACGGACCGAAGCTAGACGTTCAAGTCAAGACAGCGCTCGGCAAGGACGAAACGCTCTCCACTGTACAGCTTGACTTCCATCTGCCGGAGCGATTCGACTTGACGTATACAGGGGAAGACGGCAAAGATCATCGTCCGGTCGTGATTCACCGTGGTGTCGTCTCGACGATGGAACGGTTTATTGCATTTCTGATTGAAGAATACAAAGGGGCATTCCCGGCCTGGCTGGCACCTGTACAGGTGAAGGCGATTCCGGTAAGCGACGTGCATCTTGACTACGTGAAGCAGGTCGAGGACCGGCTGCGACGTGAAGGTGTGCGGGTGGAGATCGATACGCGTGATGAAAAACTCGGTTATAAAATCCGCGATGCGCAAATGAAAAAAATACCTTATCTGCTCGTGCTGGGCGATAAGGAAATTGAGAGCAGCGGCGTCAACGTACGCCGATACGGACAAAAAGAAACAGAAGAAATGAGCCTTGAAGCGTTCGCCTCTCATATGAAGCAGGCGATCGCCGATAAATCCAAGTAAGAGAAGCAGTTGACAGGAGCGGGCGTACCTGATAGAGTGTACTGGTGAACAATATACGGACTCCAAAGCAAGAAGAAGCGCCCGCTTCTCACCTGTTTCGTCATCAGTACGTTCAGGTTATCGTGGATCTATTTTACGATAGGTGAAGTGTGGGCGAAGTGTGCCCACGCTTTTTTTCTGCTTTCACGACACGTGAAAGCTCTTGCTTTGCTCCGAGACATTATGGAGGTGGCTCAATATTAGTAAGGATATGTTCGTCAACGAAAATATTCGTGCCCGTGAAGTTCGTCTGATTGGTGCAAACGGCGATCAGATCGGTGTGAAATCCAAGCAGGAAGCATTGGACATGGCCCGCAATGCTGACCTTGATCTTGTGATGGTAGCACCGAACGCAAAGCCGCCTGTATGCCGTATCATGGACTACGGTAAGTATCGCTTCGAGCAACAGAAGAAAGAAAAAGAAGCGCGCAAGAAGCAGAAAATCATTAACTTGAAAGAAGTTCGACTCAGCCCGAACATCGAAGAACATGATTTCAACACAAAGCTTCGCAATGCACGAAAGTTTCTTGAAAAAGGCGATAAAGTAAAGGCTGCGATCCGCTTCCGCGGACGTGCCATTACGCATTCCGAACTCGGCCGCAAAGTTCTCGTCCGTCTTGCCGATGAGTGCAAGGATCTCGCGACGATTGAACAGAAGCCGAAGATGGAAGGCCGCAGCATGTTCCTCGTGCTTGCGCCAAATAAAGAAAACGAAAAATAGAGCGGCGGCCTGTGATTCAGCCCACGACCGTTTCCGCTTCACCTTGAGACAACAACGATTTCTATAGCAGGAAAGGATGTTTGACCATGCCAAAGATGAAGACGCACAGCGGTGCATCAAAACGTTTTAAAAGAACAGGTTCCGGCAAGCTTAAGCGCAGCCACGGCTACACAAGCCACCTGGCGGCAAACAAGTCCCAGAAGCAGAAGCGTAAGCTCCGTAAATCTGCTCTCGTCTCTAAAGGCGACCAGAAGCGCATCAACGAGCTCGTAAAGTAACGAACAGATAACGGAAGCTGCAGCGCAGCCCGTGAAACTATATCATTTGAGGAGGGATTACGATGGCTCGAGTAAAAGGCGGATATGTATCCCGTCGTCGTCGTAAAAGAGTATTAAAACTAGCGAAAGGTTATTACGGTTCCAAACACCGTCTGTTCCGCGTCGCGCAGGATCAGGTAATGAAATCTCACCTGTATGCCTACCGTGACCGCCGTCA
The DNA here is from genome assembly GCF_042654445.1 of Bacillus daqingensis. Lineage (NCBI taxonomy): Bacteria > Bacillati > Bacillota > Bacilli > Caryophanales > Bacillaceae > Bacillus > Bacillus daqingensis. The sequence continues at coordinate 352,673 of NZ_JBHSGK010000013.1, read as the reverse complement.
GAAGAAGCGTGACTTCCGTCAGCTGTGGATTACACGAATCAATGCGGCAGCCCGCATGAATGGTCTTTCCTACAGCCGTCTGATGCACGGTCTGAAGACAGCAGGAATCGACATGAACCGTAAAATGCTCGCTGATATCGCGATCAACGACGAGCAGGCGTTTGCAGATCTTGCTGCAAAAGCGAAAGAAAACCTGAAGTAATGAAACAGTCGGCTGCCCCGCACTTATGCCGGGCAGCCTTTTTTCATGGCCGCCGCGCTTTGTATGGCGGGCTTGGATATCGATGATGGAGGCAGTGTGGATGATAACAGCAGCAGTCTATTATATCACCGTCAATGCAATTGGAGCTGCGTTTTTTGCAGCGGATAAGCGAAAGGCCCGGCTCGGCAAGTGGCGGATTCAGGAAAAGACGCTGCTGCTTTGGGCATTTGCGGGAGCAGCGCCGCTGATGATCGTGACTGGAAGGCTTATCCGGCATAAAACGCGTACGCTTGTTTTTCGCGCCGCTATGCCGGCTGCTGTCCTGATCCACGCTGGATTCTGGATCTGGATGCTGATGTAAAGGAGTCTGGTAACGTGGAAGAACTGGAAACGACGATTTTTCAAGTCATTGAACAGGCAGGATGGCTCGCGCCGATCATTTTTGTGCTGCTGCACCTGTTCCGGCCATTCCTGTTTCTTCCGGTCGTCATTGTTTGTATGGCCGGCGGGTACTTTTTTGGTTTTGTACAGGGAAGCCTTTACTCCATTGCCGGTCTTGCCCTTATGTCCGCCGCCTTTTATGCGGTTGTGCAGAAGATGCCCCGTTTTCGCGAACGTGTGGCCCGTTTGAAAAAGAAAGTGTTTCACGACAGGCAGATGACAATCGGACAAGTCATGATTTTACGGATGCTCCCGTTTATTCATTTTCATCTGCTGTCACTTTACTTGATGGAGATGACGAACACCTTTCGACGTTACATGACGTACAGCGTGCTTGGCATTATTCTGCCGGCGATGCTGTTTACCGGCTTCGGGCATATTCTGGTAGAACTATCGTGGATATATGCACTGCCGATTCTCGGACTTCTCGCAATCGCTTTTTTCTATTTAGGCCGTCGGGAAGAGCGGCCTGATCCAATGCGCCCGTCGACGAGCAAGGCCGGATGATGGTTGGCTTCTCTTCCTTCGATTATCAGAAGCAGCGCATCGACAGCACTCAAAAAAGGCACTCATCCCTGACTGCGGGTGAGTGCCTTTTAAGGTGTCGTACCGGTTTAGGTTTTGGACTGCTTCTGCTGATTGCGCAGACGCTTAATGATATCATGCACCGGAAGGCCCCATTCGATCGATGCCTTCGGATAGCGGACAAGAATCTCTTTTTCCATCGTCTCAAAGTCAGCGAGCGTCATCCCCCGCAGTTCATCGAGGTTTTCGGCCTGGATGACGATCGTTGTCACTTCTACTGACTGATCGGCAGTTCCGAGAAATTTTTCACCTTCAAACATGGCGCCCTGGGTTGTGATAAAAAGGTGGCGCCGCACGTTTTCCGGGTCGTCAAGCACGTAAAAGTCATGATTGCGTCTGGCTCTTTCCAGTTTGCGCGTGGGATCGGTTATATATTTAATGATACTGAAGGCGATGATTCCGACAGCGATAAGCAGAAAAAGCCGAAAAAGAATTACGGTCATCATGGTAATCTCTCCTTCTCTCAAGGTCGTACCAGAGTATCTGTATCTATCGTACACGCCAGATGATTTAAACGTAAAGAAATAGCTCTTGTTATGTTACGATAGAGCATGCGGGAAGGTTTCATCATGCATTGATTTTCCTGTTAAAAGACGTGAATAAGGCTCTGTATCAAGGGGAAAAAGAGCAGAAAAAGGAGACGGTTACATATGGATCTGCAGATGCTGTTTAAACGCCAGCAGGAGCTGGACAGTTATATTGAAGAAAAGCGTCAGGTCAAACCGGAGGACGTATTTGAAGAGAAGCTGCTGGCTTTTTCTGTGGAAGCGGGGGAGCTTGCCAATGAGGTCCGCAGCTTTAAATTTTGGAGCAGCCGCGGCCCTTCTGACGACCGTGTGATTTTAGAAGAATATGTAGACGGCCTGCATTTTTTGCTGTCGATCGGTAATACCCTTGCGCTGTCCCCGGAGGTCGATGAGGTGGACTTGGCACAGGAAAAAGCGGATAAGAAAGAGCAGACCGCAGCGTTTCTGGAGCTGTTCGCGGCTGTATCTCTGCTGCGAATTGAGCCGTCTGCTGAAACGTACGGCGCGCTGTTCTCCGCTTATTTGAATCTGGCAGGGCAGCTCGGATATTCGTGGGAGGATGTGACTCTCGCCTATCATGCAAAAAACGAGGAGAATTATTCCCGGCAGGAAAACGGTTATTAATTCGATATACGAAGGAATTGAGACGAAGCCGGAAAAACGCTATACTGAACTAGAGTACATACTAACGGAATACAGGAGGATGATCGATCATGGATGAAATGCTCAGCATGCTGAAGGATCTGACAGACGCGAACGGCGTTCCAGGTAACGAACGGGAGCCGCGTGACGTCATGAAACGCTACATTGAACCGTTTGCGGACGAAGTCGAAACGGATCAGCTCGGAAGCCTGATTGCGAAAAAACACGGAAGCGTTCAAAACGGGCCGAAAATCATGGTGGCAGGCCACCTCGATGAAATTGGCTTCATGATTACAAATATTGATGACAACGGCTTTTTAAAATTTCAGTGCGTCGGCGGCTGGTGGGAGCAGGTGATGCTGGCTCAGCGTGTCACTGTCATGACCAAGGAAGGCGACATTCCAGGTGTCATCGGCTCGAAGCCTCCGCACATTCTTCCGGCAGAAGCACGAAAAAAGTCGGTTGATAAAAAGGAAATGTTCATTGATATCGGTGCCAAGGACCGGGCAGAAGCAGAATCTTTCGGCGTGCGCCCTGGCGATTCGGTCGTACCGGTTTGTGATTTCACGGTGATGAAAAACGAAAAGTACCTGATGGCTAAAGCGTGGGATAACCGCATCGGCTGTGCGATAGCAATTGAAGTGCTGCGCCGCTTGAAAGACGAAGATCATCCAAACACCGTCTATGGTGTTGGCACCGTGCAGGAAGAGGTTGGCCTGCGCGGAGCAAAAACGTCTGCCAATCAGATTCAGCCGGACATCGGCTTCGGTGTAGACGTGGGAATTGCAGGTGACACACCTGGTGTATCCGACAAAGACGCCCTTGCAAAAATGGGGGAAGGTCCACAGATCATCGTCTATGATGCATCGATGATTTCGCACAAAGGCCTGCGTGATTTCGTAACGGATACAGCAGATGCTGCTGACATTCCGTACCAGTTTGATTCGGTCCCGGGAGGCGGAACAGATTCTGGAGCCATTCATTTAACAGCGAACGGAGTGCCTGCCCTGTCGATCACGATCGCGACACGCTACATTCACACACATGCTGGTATTCTGCACCGGGATGACTTTGAAAACGCAGTGAAACTAATCGTGGAAGTGATTAAAAAGCTGGATCGCGACACCGTCAACACGATTACGTTCTCGTAATAAGTAATGTGAACCTGCTCCCTGGTAAGGGGGCAGGTTTTTTTATACAACCAGACAGCTGGCTCTATGAAGGAAATCGGGCCTGCACCTGATTTTTCTAAATAAAAGACAGATGGAGGAGCTCCAGGCTCAATCGCCGGATTGAAAAGAAGCTTCTTTTTATGTTTTATAAACATATTGGAAACGAACCTTTTAACAGGCAGGCTTTTACGTGCCGGACATCAATTGATCATAACTTGGGAGAAGAAAGAGACGTCAGAATAGCAGGACGATGCAATCTCATGTTGACGGGATGGGTCTGTTTCCCTATAATGCAGAGAGTTGTTTACTCTTCGGACGAAAGGAGCCCGCTGTTGAACTATTTTGTTAAACTATCTATTATTGTCGCGGCATCCATTTTACTCGGTTTTGCCTTCAACGTGTTTTTGCTGCCGCATGAAGTCCTGACGGGCGGCGTAACGGGTGTTGCCATGATCTTTGGGCTGATGACACCGGTCAATACAGGGTTTTGGATTATCATCCTGAACATTCCTATTGTCATCTTGGGCTGGATGAAACTCGGAAAAGAGTTTATTATAAACAGTATTATCTCTGTAGCGGTTACATCGGTGTCGATGCTCTACATTCCGATTGTGCAAATCACGGAGGACGCCCTGCTTTCTTCCGTTTGGGGCGGCGTCTTGACAGGGGTCGGCATCGGTTTAATCATTCGCTACTACAGTTCGACAGGCGGTTTTGACGTGATCGGAATCCTGCTCATTAAAAAATGGGACATTCCGCTCGGCGGACTGATTTTTGCGCTGAACTCCGGCGTCGTTGTCCTTTCCGGATTTTTCTTCGGCTGGGAGCTTGCGCTGTATACGATGCTCTCGATCTACATTACGGGAATTGTCATTGACCGGATTCACACCCGCCACGTGAAACTGAACCTCATGGTTGTCACTAGCCACGGGGAAGAGCTCCGGCGTGCGCTGCTGGAAAATCTCGTCAGAGGAATCACCGTGATTGACGGTCAGGGCGCTTACTCCCGTGAGGAGAAAAAAGTGCTTTATACGGTGATCACACGCTACGAGCTGGAAATCATCCGAAATGTGCTGAAGGATATTGATCCGGATGCGTTTGTCAGCATCAGTCAGTCGATGCAGGTGATGGGGAATTTCAGAAAAGACGATTAGTCCGGTATCACTGCCGGCATACAAGAGGGGGGAGTACCGGTGGAAGCTATCTCATCGGTCCAGAATCCACGAATTAAAGCATGGAAAAAACTGCAAAAGAAACGGGAGCGGGACCGCTCCGGCCTCTTTCTCGTAGAAGGCGAGCATCTCGTTGAAGAAGCGTTAAAAGCGGCAGTTTCTGTCAAAGAAATCATCATCCGGGAAGACCGGGAAATCCCGAAGCGCTGGCTCATTGATCATATTGAGCTGGTTTACGTGACGGAGCGGGTGATGACGGAGCTGGCGGAAACAGAGACGCCTCAAGGAATGATTGCAGTCTGCGAAAAGCCCGCGCTCGAAAACATCGTGTTTGAGTCCGGACGCTATCTGCTGCTGGACCGGATTCAGGACCCCGGAAATCTGGGCAGTATGCTCCGGACTGCAGAAGCAGCAGGACTGGAGGGCGTCATTTTTGGTGAGGGCTGCGCGGATCCATTTAACGGAAAAGTTGTTCGTTCCACCCAGGGTGCTATTTTTCATATTTACGTGCAGCAGATGGATCTGCACGATGCGGTGGATCGCTGCAGGGAGAACGGCATTCCCGTTTTTGGAACAAGCTTGAACGGCAGCACATTCACTGCGATAGAGCCGCAGGAATCCTTTGCGCTGCTGATGGGCAATGAAGGGGCAGGCGTCGAGCCGTCCCTGCTCGAGAAGACGGATCAGAATTTGTACATTCCAATATACGGGGAGGCAGAATCCCTGAACGTTGGAGCTGCAGCCGGCATTTTGATCTATCATTTGCGCGGAGATTAAAAAGCAATTGAAAAGCGTCTCCGATCCTTATATAATGAACTACAGATCGAATCATTGAACGCGATGAAGGAGAGCAGTAAGCGGATTCATCTTTTTGCCAGGGAGACAGTGCCGAAGACTGGAAGCACTGTTCGAAAAGAACCGCTGAATTCACTCCCGAGCTGGTGCCGGAGTAAGCTGATCAGCTGAAAAGGCAGCCCGGAAGGAAGACCGTTATCTTCCTGTTTGAGAGAACAGAAGCAGCTGCTTCTGTTAACTAGGGTGGTACCGCGAAGTCTTTTCGTCCCTCGGTCCGGGGCGGGAAGGCTTTTTTTCGTGGCAGGACCCCGATGCAAGAATGGATGACGCGGTTTATATTTAAAGGAGGTAATGACAGTATGCTGGAACGTCTGCAGGAACTGCACGATGAAGCAGTAGTAAAAGTAGCAGAAGCGCAGGACCTTGATTCCCTGCAGCAGGTACGGATCTCTTACCTGGGGAAAAAGGGCCCGATCACAGAAGTGATGAAAGGAATGGGAAAGCTTTCTAACGAAGAGCGCCCGGTCGTCGGCGCAAAAGCCAACGAAGTGCGTCAATCGGTGCAAAAGCTTATTGAAGAGAAGGAGCAGACGCTTCAGGCGGCTGCTGTGCAAAAGCAGCTGGCAGAAGAAAGCATCGATGTGACGCTTCCCGGCAGACCGGTAGCGCGCGGTGCACGTCACCCGCTTACGTCAGTGGTGGAGACGATTGAAGATATCTTTACCGGCATGGGCTTTCAGGTGGCAGAGGGACCGGAAGTGGAAACCGACTATTACAACTTTGAATCACTGAACCTGCCGAAGCACCATCCGGCACGAGATATGCAGGATACGTTCTTTGTCACACCGGATCTGCTGCTGAGAACGCAGACATCCCCCGTGCAGACACGGACGATGGAGAAGCATGAGGGCAAGGGGCCGGTTAAGATCATCTGCCCTGGTAAAGTGTATCGCCGTGACGAAGATGATGCGACCCATTCCCATCAGTTCATGCAGATTGAAGGTCTTGTTGTCGATAAAGGCATCCGTATGAGTGACCTGAAGGGCATGTTTGAAGCCTTTGTAAAAAGTTATTTCGGAGAAGACCGGGACATGCGGCTTCGTCCGAGCTTTTTTCCATTCACAGAGCCGTCTGCTGAGCTGGACGTTTCCTGCGCTATGTGCGGCGGAAAAGGCTGCAGAACGTGCAAGGGAACCGGCTGGATTGAGGTTCTGGGTTCCGGTATGGTGCACCCGAACGTGCTGAAAATGGGCGGATTTGATCCGGAGGTTTATTCCGGGTTCGCATTCGGCATGGGTGTCGAGCGTTTTGCAATGCTGAAATACGGGATCGACGACATCCGTCATTTTTACACGAACGATACCCGTTTCTTGGAACAGTTTATCAGAGAATAGAAAAGTGAAGGAGGAAGCAGCGTGCTTTTATCATATAAATGGCTGAGTGATTATGTGGATTTATCCGGCATTACGCCGGAAAAACTGGCTGAGGAACTGACGCTTCACGGTGTCGAGGTTGATGCCGTTCAGGAGCTTGGAGCAGACATTACGAACCTTGTCGTCGGTAAAGTCGTTTCCTGTGAGCAGCATCCGGATGCGGATAAGCTGAAGGTCTGCCAGGTTGATATCGGGGAAGAAGCCGTTCAGATCGTATGCGGAGCTCCAAACGTGGCGGAAGGCCAGTCTGTGGCCGTTGCCCGTGTCGGAGGCCGTTTGCCTGGCGGGATGAAAATCAAGCGGGCTAAGCTGCGAGGGCAGGTTTCAGAAGGAATGATCTGTTCTCTGCAGGAGCTTGGCTTCGAAGGAAAAGTAGTGCCGAAGAAATACAGCGAAGGCATTTTCGTTTTCCCTGAAGAAGTGGTGCCAGGAACAGATGCGAAGGAGCCGCTTGGTCTAGATGACACAGTGCTGGAGCTGGATCTTACGCCGAACCGGTCGGACTGCCTGAGCTATCTGGGAGCTGCTTACGAAGCGGCTGCCGTACTCAACCGCGACGTCTACATGCCTGAGCCTCGCATTGTGCCTGCAAAGGACCGGACCGAGGAATTCGTCAACGTCAGAGTGGAAGCAGATGAATGGAACCCGTACTACGGAGCTACGATGATCCGCGGTGTCCAAGTAAGTGAATCCCCGCTCTGGCTGCAGACCGCGCTGATGACAAGCGGCGTGCGCCCGCTGAATAACGTAGTCGATATTACGAACTACGTGCTGCTTGAATACGGGCAGCCGCTGCATGCGTTCGACTTTGACCGCTTCGGTTCGGATGAAGTAGTCGTGCGCCGCGCTGAGCAGGATGAAACGATGACAACGCTTGACGGCGAGGAGCGGACTCTGAGCGCCGAGCATCTCGTCATCACGAACGGTATTCGCCCAACGGCACTTGCTGGGGTCATGGGAGGAGCTGACTCTGAGGTGGAAGCAACCTCGGAAAACCTGCTTCTGGAATCGGCTTACTTTAAGCCGGAAACCGTCCGGAAAGCCCAAAAGGATCTCGGCATACGCAGTGACTCGAGCATCCGCTTTGAAAAAGGAGTAGATCCGAACCGCGTAGCAGCCGCTGGCGAACGTGCCGCTTCTCTCATTCAGCAGCTGGCCGGCGGTGTCGTGTTAGCCGATCCGGTGGAGCACGATACGCTGAACCGCGATGAGCTGGAGCTCGATGTTCAGGCAGACCGGATCAATGCTTCACTGGGCACAGACATATCAGCAGATGAGATGACGTCGGTGCTGGAACGGCTCCGCTTTCCTGTGAAGGAAAAGAAAGGAACCCTTCACGTGACGGTCCCGACACGGCGGCAGGACATCTCCATCGAACCGGATATCGTGGAGGAAGTGGCTCGTCTTTACGGCTATGACAACATCCCGGTTACACTGCCGAATACGCCGTCGACAAAAGGCGGTCTTACCGTCGCACAAAAGCGAAAGCGCCGCATCCGCCGCTTTTTGGAAAGTGCGGGCATGCACGAAGCAGTAAGCTATTCGTTGACGACAGCAGAAAAGGAAGCACACTTCCGCAGCAAAGAGGAGCCTCGTGTATCAGTCGCTTTGCCGATGAGCGAGGACCGAAGCAGCTTGCGCACGACGCTGATTCCGCATCTGCTGGAAGCGCTCAGTCACAACCGCAACCGGAATTTGTACAACGTATCGCTGTTTGAGCTTGGTTCTGTGTTTCACACGGCTGAAACAGACGTAACGAAGCAGCCTGAAGAAAAAACGTATCTCGCCGGTGCATTTACAGGCTTGTGGGAATCGCATGAGTGGCAGGGAGAAAAGAAGCCGGTCGACTTTTTCGTTGTGAAAGGCGTTGTAGAAGGACTGCTCGCGGAGCTGAAGGCGGAAGTTTCCTTTGAAAAAGCGGAACGAAGCGGATTGCATCCAGGGCGTACGGCTTCTGTGCTGATCCATGATCGTCCGGCAGGCGTCATCGGTCAGCTTCATCCGGATACAGCAAAAGCGTTCTCGCTCCCGGAAACGTACATCGTAGAGCTCGACATCGACGCCGTGCTGAAGGCAGAGGAAAAAACGGTTCGTTATCGCCCGATTCCGCGCTATCCGTCTGTCGACCGAGACATTGCACTGGTCGTTGATCAAACTGTCAGTGCAGCGGAACTGGAGCGGATTATTAAGGAAAACGGCCAGCCGCTGCTGGACCGGGTGCATCTGTTTGATTTGTATGAAGGCGAGCACATTGCTCCCGGAAAGAAATCAGCTGCCTTCTCGCTCCGTTACTTGGACCGCGACAAGACGCTTACCGAGGAAGATGTAGCGTCCGTCCACCAAAACGTGCTGGACGCACTGGAACAGAAGGCTGGAGCTCAGCTGCGCCAGCAGTAACGCGCGACCAGCTGATCATGATAAACTGCCGAAGAGGGCTCTCCAACGCGGAGAGCCCTCTTCGTTAATACTACCGGTGGTTTATGCGCCAGGCTCATCCGGTCCGTTACGTCTGAACGACGCGGTCCGTATTGGAGAAGTGCCATTTTACGGACTGGCGGAGCGTATCTTCGCCGTGCAGGCGCAGGACGTCGCGGGCGGCCTGGTCGACTTTCGGGCCTGCTCCTTTTGGAATCGGAACGCCAAGCTTTTTCGCCAGCTTGTCCATTTCCTGAAGGAACGCATATCGTGCGAGGATCGAGCCAGCTGCGACAGCCGGGTGCATATCTTCTGCTTTTGTGGCAAAATAGATCGGAATCGAATCCGGCCACTGCTTGCCGCTCTGCTTTAAATAGTTAAAATAGCCTTCCGGTTTGACGAACTGATCGATAAACACGCCGTCGTAGGGTGTTTTGCTTTCTTGGAGCTTCCGGATCACGCCTTTGATCGCCTCGTGGTGAAGGAGAGCCTTCATCCGGCCTTGATTCATGCCCTGCTGCTGAAGCTCATTGTATTTTTCGTTGCGTAAAATGGTCAGACTGTATGTGCATTGCTTCAATAGCTTTGGCGCGGTCTGGCGGATTTCCGGGTCGGTAATCGTTTTGGAATCACGCAGGCCGAGCGCTTCGGTCTGTTGAAGCTGATCGCTCGTTAAATGAACGGCCACGACCGTCATCGGACCAAAGTAATCTCCAGTACCGGTTTCATCGCTTCCAATGACAGACAACGAGCGAATATCAGCAGGCGGAGCCCACCGGTGCGAAGCAGGCGCCGGACGTTTGCGGACCGCTCCTCCAGAAGAACGGCCCCACTTTGACGCTTCGGCGTCAGCCTGCTTGCCTTGAAATAGTACCTTGCCGGACTTATAGGCTGTAACGGTACAGCCGGATGTCTTCGCCTGAAAGACAGCGCCCTGCGGCGGTGACTGAATCGAGCCGGCATAATGCTTTTCCATACTGTTCAAAAGCTGCCGGTCTGCTTGGATGACCTGCTGTCCCATATATGTAACCTCCTTGATTGCGATACCTTTTCGATTGTACCAGAAAGGTCCGTGCTTGATTCACATGAATTTATTTTTCATCTGTCCCTCTGTCATGTTATGATAACAGGTAGTCTATGCTGTCATGTCAGGGGGGACTATTGTGGAACAGGATGAGGAAAAAATCCGTACGATTGTGAAAATAGCGAATCAAACGTATACCGTGATCGGAAAGGAATCATCAGACCACGTAAGGGAAGCTTCCGAACTGGTTGATACTAAAATGAAGCAGCTCCGTGAGTCCAATCCTTATCTGACATCGACACAGCTGGCTGTACTGGCAGCATTGAACATCAGCAACGAATACGTATCGCTGAAGCGCCAGCAGGAGAATGAGACGAAAGACGAGGATGGGACAACATGATTTTGAGTTTATTTTTACTGCTAATGCTTGCCGTAAGTTTTTCTGTCGGCTACCGGCGGGGTTTCATGCTGCAGATCGTACATATTGCAGGACTGGCAGCGGCGTTTATTGTCGCGTGGCTGTACTATGAGCCGTTTGCACAAATGATTCAACTGTGGATACCATTTCCCCAGCTGCCGTCTGAGAGTTCACTTGAATTGTTAAATGAAGCTTTCGGTACAGAACGGGTTTACTATAACGGAATTGCATTTGTCATTATTTTTATTGTCGTTAAAATCATTGCGCAGATCATTGGTTCGCTGTTCGATTTTATTGCGAACCTGCCGATTCTGCACTTTTTCAATAACTGGCTCGGAGCGGTGCTCGGACTGGTAGAGGGTCTGATTATTATTACGATCCTGCTCCACCTGGCTGCTTTGATTCAGGTCGATTTTCTGCAGGAAATTCTGCAGTCATCATCTATTGCTCAATGGATTTTCTACTACACACCGATCGTTTCCAATGAACTTCGTGAGCTTTGGCTCCAGGGAAGCTGGGACTGATACGCTGATTAAAGAGCCTGTTTTTCTGCGCTAGCGTAGCTGAAACAGGACTTTTTTATGCCGGGAGGATACGACTATGAATAAAAAAGAGATCATCAAAACGCTTGAAACGATTGCTGTCTATTTAGAAGTAGAAGGAGCGAACGCGTTTCGCGTGTCGGCTTATCGTAAAGCTGCCGGTGCATTGGAACGCGATGAGCGCAGCATGGAGGAGCTTGACGACCCGGCGGCGTTATCCGGTATCGGCAAAGGGACCGCAGGCATCATTACCGATTTGCGCGAAACAGGAACGACCGAGCTGCTGGAGGAGCTTCGGGAAAGCATCCCTGAAGGTCTGATCCCGTTGTTGAAGCTGCAGGGCCTCGGCGGTAAAAAGATCGGGCGCCTCTACCGGGAGCTCGGGGTAACCAATGCAGCAGAACTGAAGGAAGCCTGTGAAGCAGGCAGGGTGGAAGAGCTGAGCGGCTTCGGAAAGAAATCACAGGACAAAATCCTCGCCGCCGTTGAGGATATGGGGAAACGGCCGGAAAGGCTGCCGGTTGCAGGAGTGATGGGCGCCGTGCATGATTTGCATACCCGGCTTCAGGCAGCTGATGCTGTAACCAGATATGAGCTTGCAGGCAGCTTTCGAAGAGGCCGGGAAACGGTAAAGGACCTCGATTTCATTATCAGTACGGAAGAGCCGGAGGACGTTAAGGAGCTGCTGCTCGGACTGGGAAACATTCATGCCGTGATCGGCAGCGGCGATACGAAAATATCGGTCGAACTCTCCTACGATGATACGATCGTACCGGTTGATTTCAGGCTTGTAGAGGACGGTGCCTTTGCTACGACGTTGCATCATTTTACCGGGTCGAAGGATCATAACGTCCAGATGCGTCAGCTGGCAAAGGAGCGCGGTGAAAAGATCAGCGAATACGGTGTGGAGGATGCTGACGGAAACGTCAAGCAGTTTGATACGGAGCAGGCCTTCTTTGCCCATTTCAATCTTCCTTACGTGCCGCCTGAACAGCGTGAAGGCAGAGACGAACTGGAACAGTCGTTTGATGACCTTGTTGCTCTGGAAGACGTGAAGGGTGACCTCCATATGCATACAACGTGGAGTGACGGAGCGCAGTCGATTCAGGAAATGGCCGAAGCGTGTATCGCAAAAGGCTACTCGTACACGGCCATCACAGATCATTCGAAGTTTCTGCGTGTAGCAAACGGATTAAATGAAGAGAGACTCGCCCGGCAGCATGAAGAAATACGCTCCACGAATGCAGATATTCTTATTTTTACAGGGACGGAAATGGACATACTGCCCGACGGATCACTTGATTTTGAAGATGATATCATTAGCGGCGTAGACATGGTTATCGCCTCCATTCATTCGTCTTTCCAGCAGTCAGAGGAAGAAATCATGAAACGTCTGGAGGCCGCTTGCCGTAATCCATACGTGACGATGATCGCACACCCGACAGGAAGACTAATTGGCAAAAGAGACGGGTACAAAGTGGACATGAAGCGATTGATTGAGCTTGCTGCAGAGACCGGCACCGTGCTGGAGGTAAATGCGAATCCGAGCAGGCTCGATTTGTCTGCGGAGCATCTGCGCATGCTGCTGGATTCCGACGTGCGGATTGCGATCAACACAGATGCTCATCACTTTGATATGCTGGAGGATATGGAGTCCGGCGTCAAAACGGCGCGGCGGGCAGGCATACCGCGAGACAGGATCATTAATACGTGGAGTGCAGACGACTTGAAGGCGTTTCTTCAAACGTTCCGCACAAAGTCATAAGGAGAGAAAACCATGCAGGAACGCGTTCTACGAGTGTTGGAGTACGACAAAATGAAAGAACAGCTGCTTCCGCACGCTGGATCGTCGCTCGGCAAACAGCGTGTCCGCAGTCTGAAGCCTTCTTACAGTCTGGATGAGGTTCAAAAGGGACAGCAGCGAACGGCAGAAGCAGGAAAGGTGCTGCGTTTAAAAGGAAACGCACCGCTTGGCGGTATTCGTGACATCCGCGCTTCCATCAAGCGTGCAGAAATCGGTGGAAGTCTGAATGCCTCTGAGCTGAACGATATCGCATCGATGATATACGCGTCGAGAACGTTTAAGTCGTTTGTTCAGCAAATGGCAGAGGATGAAATCGAGCTCACCGTGCTGCCGGAGCTTACCGAAGATATTGTACCGCTGACCGATCTGCAGCGCGAAATAAATCAGGCACTCGATGATGACGGCCGGGTGCTCGATTCGGCAAGTCCGGAGCTGCGCACGATCCGCCAGCAGATCCGCTCTCACGAATCGGCAGTCCGGTCCCGCCTGGAAGGAATCACCCGCTCTGCTTCCGGCAGAAAAATGCTGTCTGATGCCATTGTGACTATTCGGAATGACCGGTACGTGATTCCTGCGAAGGCAGAGTACCGGTCCCATTTTGGAGGGATTGTGCACGATCAATCCGCGTCCGGCCAGACCCTCTTCATTGAACCGGAGAGCGTCGTGCAGACGAACAATCAGCTGCGCGAGGCCAAGACGAAAGAAGCGTATGAGATTGAACGCATTTTACAGGCCCTTTCTGCTTCTGTCAGCGGGTATACGTATGAACTGAGCGCCATCACAGATATCATGACAGAAATTGATTTTATGTTCGCAAAAGCTTTTTATGCACGGGCGATCCGGGCCAGCGAACCAAAGCTGAATGACAGCGGCAGGCTTCACTTAAAAGAGGCACGTCACCCGCTGATTGCAGACGAGGAGATTGTGCCGATTGATGTGGAACTCGGTGCAGACTTTACCTCATTAGTGATTACGGGGCCGAACACAGGCGGAAAAACAGTCACTCTGAAGACGGTAGGCCTCCTGACGCTGATGGCGCAGTCCGGCCTGCAAATACCGTGTTCGGATGGATCTGAGGCTGCGGTCTTTGGCAGCGTGTTTGCTGATATTGGCGACGAGCAGTCTATCGAGCAGTCGCTTAGTACGTTTTCCTCGCATATGACGAATATCGTCTCGATTTTAGAAAACGTCGGACACGATTCCCTTGTCCTGTTTGACGAGCTCGGGGCAGGCACCGATCCGACTGAGGGTGCGGCGCTTGCGATCTCCATTCTCGATTTTGTTTACAGTACCGGTGCCAGAACAATCGCAACGACGCACTACAGTGAGCTGAAAGGCTATGCGTATAACCGGGAAGGTGTCATGAACGCGAGCGTGGAGTTTAACGTAGAAACCCTTCGCCCCACATACCGACTGCTGATTGGTGTTCCAGGACGAAGCAATGCATTTGCGATTTCGGAACGTCTCGGCTTGGGCCGTGAGGTTATTGATGCTGCGAAAGCCCAGATTTCCACGGAAACGAATAAAGTGGAAAATATGATCACATCGCTTGAGGAAAGCCGTAAAAAAGCGGAGTTGGAGATGGAAGCGGCGGCAGTTATTCGACAGGAAGCGGAGGAGCTGCATCAGGAACTGCAGGAAGAAGTCAGCCGCTGGCAGGAAGAAAAGGACCGCCTTTTGCAGAGCGCACAGGATAAAGCATCAGGCTACGTGCAGCAGGCCCGCGAAGAAGCGGATCTGATCATCGGAGAGCTCCGTGAGATGCAGAAAAACAATCCATCGATCAAAGAACATCAGCTGATCGATGCGAAGAAGCATCTGGAAGAAGCAGAGCCGGAGATTGCGAAGCCTAAGCCGAAGCCGAAAAAGGCGAAACCGTCCGTCGATACGCTGCAGCCAGGGGATGAAGTGAAGGTAGAAAGCATTAATCAAAAGGGCCACATCGTTGAAAAAGTAAACGACAAGGAGTTTACGGTTCAGCTTGGTATGATGAAAATGAAGGTAAATAAGGACAATCTGATTTATGTGAGCCGGCCGAAGCAGGTGGAAACGAAGCCGCTGACAGCCGTACGCGGCCGCAGTGCACACGTGAAAACAGAGCTCGATCTGCGGGGCGAGCGGTACGAGGACGCGATGCTGCAAGTGGAAAAATATCTCGACGACGCCGTGCTGGCAGGCTATCATCAAGTTTCCATCATTCACGGAAAAGGAACCGGTGCGCTCCGGAAAGGCGTGGAGGAGCTGCTGAAAACCCATCGAAATGTCGGTGAAACACGGCTCGGCTCTCAGGGTGAGGGCGGATCCGGTGTGACGATCGCCCAGCTAAGGTAGGTGCATGATGACCGATTTGTTCAGCCATCCATATGTATATACCGCAGGCCTTTACAGCCTCACGACTGCGGCGATTGTATTCTCGCTCGTTGTATTTGAACTCGTGACTAAATACCGGACGTGGGAGGAGATCAAACGGGGAAATGTAGCGGTGGCACTCGCATCGTCGGGGAAAATATTCGGGATCGCGAACATTTTTCGATATTCAATAGAAGCAAATGATTCTGTGATGGACATGCTCGGGTGGGGGTTGTTCGGATTCATGCTGCTTCTGCTCGTCTATTTTGTTTACGAGTTCTTAACACCGGCATTTAACGTGGATGAGGAGCTGTCTGCCGGCAACCGGGCAGCGGGACTCATTTCATTTGTTCTCTCCGTGTCGCTCTCCTTCGTCATCGGCGCAACCATTTAATCCGGAGGTAATAGTATGGAACGACTTGCCAAAATATTGATGATTTTCTGTGCCGTGTTTATGCTTGGCGGCGTGATTTACTGGCTCTTCTTTATTTAAGAAACGGATAAAAAATCCGCCGCTGCCAATCGAATGACGGCCTCTGTTTCCGGCGGGAGCTTGATTCGGCTCTTTCTCAGGATGAGCCTTCCAACTCCTGACCGCACTCTGACAGGCTATGCACACCGCAGCAGATCAGAGCGTGAAAGCGTCTTTCTTTGTCTCTCTGTTAAAGCTGAAGCGCTCCGTATGGCTTTTAACGAGAGAATAGCTGTTAGAAACCAGGGGCCTCGTCCCGAAGAGCATCTTTTCGAAGACGGGAGCAGTCAGCTGTATGCAGACAGAAAAGCTTTTCGAGCCTGTGATCCAACACGGATGGCAGGCTCTTTTTGACGTATTGGCTGAACCAGATTCCGAAACGGACGCCGCATTTCCGACTGGAACAGGGCAGTTTTACAAGCGAAGAATGAGTGTTCATTCATTTTTTTGACTGAATTTATGAAATCTTGTTTCTTTTTGGATGCGTTTTCATTACAATATTAGTAAGAGAGAATGTTTGACTATTCTGTGACAACAGAATATGGTCAGCGTCCGGCTGACAGGGAGAAGATAGACAAACAGGGAGGGAACTATCATGACTACATTGACGCAGAAGCCGTGGCTGGAGTCGTATCCGCAGGAAATACCGCATTCGATCCAGTACGAGGAAAAGACGCTGCAGAGTTATCTGAAGCGTGCTGCCGATGAGTTTCCTGATAAAGTCGCGTTTCATTTCATGGGGAAAGAAATGGCGTACAAGGCGGTTTATGAGGAAGCACTGAAGCTGGCGAACGAACTGCGCGCTCTTGGAGTAGAGCAGGGAGACCGCGTTGCGATCATGCTTGCCAATACGCCGCAGGCTGTTATCAGCTATTACGGGTCACTGCTGGCAGGCGCAGTCGTCGTACAAACGAATCCGCTGTACGTTGAGCGTGAAATCGAACACCAGATGATCGACTCCGGCGCCAAAGTAATGATTTGCCTTGACCTTGTCTATCCGAGAGTGGCGAAAGTGAAAGACCGGACACCGCTGACGCACATCATCGTTACCGGGATCAAGGATTACCTGCCGTTCCCGAAAAATATGGTGTACCCGTTTATCCAGAAGAAGAATACTGGAATCAAGGTCGATTTGACGTATTCGGAGACGCTCTTGTCCTTTACGTCGCTGATTGACAACGGAAAGGCGGAAGAGATTGAGCTGTCGATCGATCCGAAGGAGGATCTGGCGCTGCTCCAGTATACGGGAGGGACGACCGGACCCGCAAAAGGTGTCATGCTCACTCACTACAACCTGACCGTCAACACGCAGCAGTGTGAGGACTGGATGTACAAAATGAAGCCGGGTGAAGAAGTCATTATGGCTGCACTTCCGTTTTTCCACGTCTACGGGATGACGACGGTGATGAACCTTGCCGTCCGGATGGCGTTTAAAATGATTATTATGCCGAAATTTGATCCGAAGGCCATTCTGAAATCGATTGAAAAGCATAAAGCAACGCTCTATCCGGGAGCGCCGACGATGTATATCGGACTGCTGAACCACCCGGATATGAAAAAGCATGATTTGTCCTCTATTAAAGCGTGCATCAGCGGATCAGCGCCGCTGCCGGTGGAAGTGCAGACGAAGTTTGAAGAGCTTTCAGGGGGAAGCCTGGTAGAGGGATACGGACTGACGGAAACCTCTCCGGTGGCCATCGCAAACTTTATCTGGGGCCGACGCAAGCAAGGATCCATCGGTGTGCCGTGGCCGGATACCGATGTGAAAGTGCTCTCTGCTGAAACGGGAGAGGATGCGCGCCCGAATGAAGTGGGAGAGCTGATGATCAAAGGACCGCAGGTGATGAAGGGCTATTGGAACCAGCCGGAAGCAACCCAGGCCTCTTTCCGGGAGGAATGGTTTCTAACGGGCGACATGGGCTACATGGATGAAGAAGGCTTTTTCTACATCGTTGACCGGAAGAAAGACATGATTATTGCGGGTGGATTTAATATTTATCCGCGCGAAGTAGAAGAAGTGCTGTACGAGCACGAAGCGATTCAGGAAGCGTGCGTCATCGGCGTACCAGATCCGTACCGTGGGGAGACGGTCAAGGCATTTATCGTGCTTAAAGAAGGAGCACAGGTGTCGGAAGAGGATCTCGATGAACACTGCAGACAGGAGCTGGCATCGTTCAAGCTGCCAAAGTATTACGAGTTCCGTGACGAACTGCCAAAAACGATGGTCGGTAAAATACTGCGCCGCGTACTGGTGGAAGAAGAAAAAGAAAAGCGCAACAGCTGATCGGACAGGTTCCGGAGGAGTTCTGCTCTTCCGGAACTGCTGTGAATGAGAGAATGTGATGCTGCCGGAAAGTCATCAGGGGGAATAGAGATGCTCACCGAAACGATAACCCAGCCCTGGCTGGAGCAGTACCCGCCGGAAATTCCGGCAAAGCTCGACTATGAGCGAAAGCCGCTTGAACAATACTTGGCAGATGCGGCATTTGAAACACCGGATAAAGAGCTGCTTGATTTTCTAGGGAAATCGATGACCTTCCGCGAAGTGTACGAAGCAGCTGCAAGATTTGCCGCGGCTCTTCAGGGAATGGGACTGAAAAAAGGCGACCGCGCCGCGATAATGCTCGCCAATACGCCTCAGTCGGTCATCAGCTATTACGGCATTCTTCTGGCAGGAGGAGTTGTCGTGCAGACAAATCCGCTTTACGTGGAACGGGAGCTGGAGCACCAGCTTGTCGACTCCGGCGCAGAGATTATCGTCTGTCTTGATCTCGTATATCCGAAGGTAGAAGCAGTTAAGGATAAGACATCTCTGCGGCACGTGATTGTGACGCGGATCAAAGACTACCTCCCTTTTCCGAAGAATATGATTTATCCGTTCATCCAGAAGAAAAATACAGGAATGAACGTAAAGCCTGCCTACAATGAGACGTGCCATGATTTCGTCAAGCTGATCAAACAGGCGCCGGCGAAGCCGGACCCTGTCGAGGTCGATCCGGAAAAGGATCTCGCGCTGCTGCAGTATACCGGGGGCACAACAGGAGCCGCAAAAGGGGTCATGCTCACGCATGCAAACCTGGTTGCGAATACGACACAATGTATCCGCTGGATGTATAACATCAACCACGGAGAAGAAGTGATTCTTTGCGCTCTGCCCTTTTTCCACGTATACGGCATGACCGTCGGGATGAACTTCGCCGTCATGGATCGATCCAAAATGGTCATTCTGCCGAAGTTTGATACAAAGCAGACGCTCGAGGCAATCCAACATCAGAAAGTAACGATTTTCCCGGGAGCGCCTACGATGTACGTCGGGTTGATCAATGACCCAAATGTAACCAACTATGACTTGAGCTCCGTTGAGGTCTGTATCAGCGGATCCGCCCCGCTGCCGCTTGAAGTGCAGCAAAAATTTGAGCAAATGACCGGCGGCAAGCTGTCTGAAGGCTTCGGGCTTACGGAAGCCTCTCCGGTTACCCATTTTAATCTCATGTGGGGAAAACGGCCGCAGGGAAGCATCGGACTTCCGTGGCCGGATACAGACGTGATGATACTGAGCGCGGAAACGGGAGAGCCTGCTGAACCGGAAGAAGTCGGGGAGCTGCTCATCCGCGGACCGCAAGTGATGCAGGGCTACTGGAACCGTCCCGAGGAGACGGCACAGACGCTTCAAAACGGCTGGCTCTACACCGGTGATATGGGCTATATGGATAAAGAGGGCTTTTTCTACATCGTCGACCGGAAGAAGGACATGATCATTGCCGGTGGATTTAACATTTACCCGCGGGAAATTGAAGAAGTGCTTTACGAGCACGAAGCGGTCAAAGAGGCAGTCGCGGTCGGGATACCGGATCCGTACCGTGGAGAAACCGTCAAGGCCTATATCGTGTTAAAGGACGGCCGGGAAGCAGATGAGGCAGAGCTGAATGCCTACTGCCGATCACAGCTGGCGTCCTACAAGGTGCCGCGCCTGTATGAATTCCGTGAAGAGCTGCCAAAAACAATGGTCGGAAAAGTACTGCGCCGGGCTCTCCAGGAAGAGGAAAAAGCAAAGCATGCTGGTCAGACCAGTTCAGATAAGGTATGATACAGATAGAAAGAATTTCCGCTCCGGTCATTGACACACGGAGCGGAGTTCGATATGATTTGATTATGAATGAACAGTCATTCATTTTTGCCGGAGGAGTCGAAAGCCATGGCTAAAAAGCGCGGATTGAAATACGATAAAATTATAGATGCTGCCGTAAAAGTGATCGCACAAAACGGCTATCATCATTCGCAGGTTTCCAAAATTGCAAAAGAAGCCGGCGTCGCAGATGGAACAATCTATCTTTACTTCAAAAACAAAGAAGATATCCTCATCTCCCTGTTTGAAGAGAAGATGGGTCATTTCGTAGACTACATTAAGCATAAGCTGGAAGGTGTTACCTCAGATGAGGAAAAACTGGCGATTTTAATTAACATGCACCTTGCTCAGCTTGAAAAAGATCATAACCTGGCACTCGTTACCCAGCTCGAGCTCAGGCAGTCGAACATCTCGATTCGCTTTAAAGTGAATGAAGTGCTGAAAGGCTACCTCGGGCTGATCGATTCGATTATCGAACAAGGCAAAGAAAACGGCTCATTTGATGAAGCAATCGACACGCGGATGATGCGGCAGGTCATTTTCGGATCGATCGATGAGGTCGTGACCAACTGGGTTATGAAAGATCACCGCTACGAGCTTGCCCCGCTGGCGGAGCCGTTGCACGCCTTTTTAATGAAAGGCATGATATCCCCGAAACGACTGGAGGAGAAACGATGAGCAGCTGGCAGTTTATTTCAGTAGAACTAGATGACTTTACAGCAGTGATTACGATGAATAAGCCGCCTGCCAATGCGTTGTCCAAGGACATGATTCAGGAGCTTGGCAGTGCAATGGAGCAGATAATGGAAGATGACAGCGTTCGCGCGGTCGTGCTTCATGGCGAAGGCCGTTTTTTTGCAGCCGGAGCTGATATTAAAGAATTTACGGAGATTAAGCATGGGAGTGAGTTTGCGGACCTCGCGAGGGACGGCCAGCGGATTTTCCGGCAGATTGAAACTGCTCAGAAGCCGGTTATTGCCGCGATTCACGGAGCCGCTCTCGGTGGCGGACTGGAGCTCGCAATGGCTTGTCACATGCGGATAGCCTGTGAGAACGCAAAGCTCGGTCTCCCGGAATTAAACCTGGGACTTGTTCCGGGATTTGCGGGTACGCAGCGGCTTCCGAAGCTTGTAGGCAGGCCGAGGGCCATGGAAATGCTCCTCACTGGCCAGCCGTTGACCGCAGCTGAAGCGGAAGCGTGGGGACTCGTTAACCGGACTGTTCCGGAAGGAGCCCATCTGGATGAGGCTAAAAAGCTTGCAAAAGCAGCAGCCGGAAAAAGCGTCCGTTCCGTACGGGCAGTCATGGAACTGCTGCAAAATGCAGAAACCGACCCAATTGAGCGAGGTCAGGAGAAAGAGGCCGTCCAGTTTGGTGACGTTTTTGAAACAAAAGATGCAAAAGAGGGCATCGCCGCCTTTCTGGAAAAACGAAAGCCGAGCTTTAATCAACGATAATAAAGCTGTTCTTACAGCTTTTTTATACTAAATTAATGAAAGCGCTTCATTGCAGCGCAGCATAAACAGGAGGGAAAAGCATGAATATTTTTGTTGTACTAAAGCGCACGTTTGATACGGAAGAGAAGATTCAAATCGAAAACGGCAAGATTGTGGAAGACGGTGCGGAATTTATTATTAACCCGTACGATGAGTATGCAGTAGAAGAAGCAATCCAGCTGCGCGACGAGCACGGAGGAGAAGTAACCGTTGTTACAGTCGGAGAAGAAGAAGCAGAAAAGCAGCTTCGCACCGCACTTGCGATGGGAGCAGATAAAGCGGTATTAATCGAAGACGAAGATATTGAAGACGGCGATACGTTCACGACGCAGGCGCTTCTGACTGCATACTTCAAGGATCAGGAAGCAGACGTGATTCTCGGCGGTAACGTTGCAGTAGACGGCGGTTCCGGCCAGGTCGGACCGCGGCTTGCCGACCAGCTCGGCATCAATCACGTGACATCGATTGTAAAGATTGATATCAGTGACGGGCGTGCCGTTATCGAAAAGGACGTGGAAGGGGATCAGATGATCGTGGAAGTGCCGCTTCCGGTTCTCGTGACCGCTCAGCAAGGGTTAAACGAGCCGCGCTATCCGTCGCTTCCGGGAATTATGAAGGCGAAGAAAAAGCCGCTTGAAACGCTTGACCTGGACGATCTGGACCTTGATGAAGAAGATGCAGAGCCGAAGACAAAGACGGTGGACCGCTACCTTCCGCCTGAAAAACAGGCTGGCCGGATTCTCGAAGGTGACGTGGACCAGCAGGTTTCTGAACTCGTATCTCTCCTGAAAAACGAAGCGAAAGTTATATAAACAAAAAACGGACAGGAAAGGGTGACTGGTAATGGCAAAATTTCTCGTGATTGGTGAAGTAAAGGATGGCGCGTTCCGTAACGTTTCCTTTGAAGCAGTAGGAGCAGCAAACATGATCGATGAGAGTGCAGAAACGGTAGGAGTTGTACTGGGAAGCGGGATTGCTGACGCAGCAGACGCGTTTTTTCAGTACGGCGTGGACCGCGTGCTCACGGTAGACGATGAGAAGCTGGAAAACTATACGCCGGAAGGCTGGACGCAGGCGCTCATGACGGTGATCGAGCAGGAAAACCCGGACGGCATCGTGATGGGACATACGTCCATCGGCCGGGATATTACACCGAAGCTTGCAAGCCGTCTCGGCTCCGGTCTCGTATCGGATGTCGTTGCAATCGAGGGCGGAGCGACGTTTATCCGGCCTATCTACTCCGGTAAAGCGTTTGAAAAAGTGGAAATCGAAGACGGTCTCACGTTTGTCACGATCCGTCCAAACAACATTCCAGCTCCGGAGCAGGACAATTCTCTCAACGGTTCAGCTGAAGCAGTCCAGGCAGAGATTAAAGATCTGGATACGATCATTAAAGAAGTTGTGAAAAATACTACATCCGGCGTGGATCTTTCCGAGGCCTCCGTTATTGTAGCCGGCGGCCGCGGCATGAAAAACGAAGAGAACTTTAAAATACTCGATGAGCTGGCCGAGGTTCTGAACGGCGCAGTGGGTGCTTCCCGAGGGGCATGTGACGCAGAATACTGTGATTATGCGCTTCAGATCGGGCAGACAGGAAAAGTCGTAACACCGGATCTGTATATTGCAGTTGGTCTCAGCGGTGCGATTCAGCACGTAGCTGGTATGTCCAACTCCAAAATTATTGTCGCGATCAATAAGGATCCGGAAGCTGATATTTTCTCTATCGCTGACTACGGCATCGTCGGAGACTTGTTCGACATCGTGCCGAAGCTCACCGAAGAATTCAAAAAAGCAGTCGTCTCAGGCTGATAACAGGACAGGCCCGCATCCGGACACTTCTGATGCGGGCTTTTACGTGCGTTGAAGCCTGATCCTAAACCGGTTCAGCTGAGACAGGCAGTTTTTTTGCATTTGAAAATATGGTACGCTACTATTGATGACAGCGAACCGGGACATCTGTGAGCAGACTGTTTTTCAACCCCGGGGAGTATCCGTTATACTGGATTTAACAGCTCAGGCTGATATATGAAGGAGGAGTTAAGAAATGGCAATTACTAACGTTACAGATGCAAACTTCGGTCAGGAAACAAGTGAAGGTCTCGTTCTCGCAGACTTTTGGGCACCTTGGTGCGGACCTTGTAAGATGATCGCGCCTGTTCTGGAAGATCTCGACGGCGACATGGGCGACGAAGTGAAAATCGTGAAGCTCGATGTTGACGAGAACCAGGAAACTGCAAGCAAGTACGGTGTGATGAGCATCCCGACGCTTCTCGTGATGAAAGACGGCGAGGTTGTCGATCAGGTAGTCGGCTTTAAGCCGAAAGAAGAGCTCGTAAACACACTGAACAAGCATAAGTAAGCACATGAGACAACGATACGGCTGTCCGTCTTTCGAGACGGCAGCCTTTTTCTTTCCTGATAAGGCCCTACATAAAACGAGAGGAGGATAACGATGGATCCGCTTAAGGAAAAGCTGCAGCTGCTGCCAGATCAGCCCGGCTGCTATTTAATGAAAAATAAACAGGGCGGCATTATTTACGTCGGCAAAGCGAAGGTTCTACGGAATCGAGTCCGCTCGTACTTTACAGGCTCGCACGACAAAAAAACACAGCGGCTCGTCAGCGAAATCCGCGACTTCGAATACATTGTCACCTCCTCTGATCTGGAAGCGCTCGTCCTGGAACAAAATTTAATTAAAAAGCACGAGCCCCGATACAATATTTTATTGAAGGACGATAAATCCTATCCGTTTTTAAAAATTACAAAAGAAGCACATCCTCGCCTTATTACAACTCGAAAGGTGAAGAAAGACGGTGCCAAGTACTTCGGTCCTTATCCGAATGCGCAGGCAGCGAATCAGACGAAGAAGCTGCTCGACCGATTGTATCCGCTTCGGAAATGCCGTACGATGCCGGACCGGGTGTGCCTGTACTACCATATCGGCCAGTGCCTGGCACCGTGTGAATTTGATGTCACTCAGGAGCAGAACCAGCAGATGATCAGGGAAATTACTCGGTTTCTAAACGGAGGCCATGAGGAGATTAAGAACAACATCGAAGCGAAAATGTACGCTGCCTCTGAAGAGATGGATTTTGAACGGGCAAAGGAATTCCGCGATCAGATTAAGCATATCGAAGCGGTTATGGAAAAGCAGAAAATGACGATGACCGAGCAGACGAACCGGGACGTATTCGGCTACTACGTTGATAACGGCTGGATGTGCGTTCAGGTCTTTTTCGTACGCCAGGGAAAACTGATCGAACGGGATGTCTCCATGTTTCCAGTCTACCAGGACCCCGTAGACGACTTTTATACGTTTCTCGGCCAATTTTACCTCGAGGAGCACCACAAACCGCCGAAGGAGCTGTTTATTCCCCAGGAGCCGGATGCGCAGGTCGTGGAGGAGTTTCTTCAGATTAAAGCCGTCCAGCCGAAGCGCGGCCAGAAGAAAGAGCTTGTGGAACTCGCCGTGAAAAACGCAAAAATGGCCCTGCGTGAAAAGTTCCAGCTGATCGAGCGGGATGAAAAGCGAACGGTGGTCGCTGTCGAAAAGCTCGGGCAGGCGATGCATATCGATACGCCGCACCGGATTGAAGCATTCGATAATTCCAACATCATGGGCGTCGATCCAGTTTCGGCAATGGTTTCGTTTCTGGACGGGAAGCCCGATAAGAAAAACTACCGGAAGTATAAGGTCCGCTCGGTCCAGGGACCGGATGATTACGAATCAATGCGCGAGGTCGTCAGAAGGCGCTACAGCCGTCTGCTTAAAGATGAAGAGTCGCTTCCGGATCTAATTGTCATCGATGGGGGGAAAGGCCAGATCAGCGCCGCCCAGGAGGTCGTCGAGCACGAGCTTGGTTTGTCCATCCCCGTATGCGGTCTGGCGAAAGACGACCGTCACCGGACCTCCCAGCTCATGATGGGCGATCCGCCGGTTGCAGTTGAGCTTTCGCGCACGAGTGAAGAATTCTATCTGCTGCAGCGAATACAGGATGAGGTACACCGATTTGCGATCAGCTTTCACCGCAACGTACGAAAAAAATCGATGTTTACCTCTGTTCTGGATGATATTGAAGGAATTGGAGAAAAACGCAAACGTATGCTGTTAAAGGAGTTTGGGTCGCTCAAACGGCTGAAAGAGGCGTCAGTGGAAGAAATCGAGAGAGTAGGCATCCCTCAGCCAGTTGCCCGCTCCTTAAGAGACCGTTTACAGGAAGATACCGCTAAATAGAGTTTAAAACGGTTTGTCAATAAATCTACCCTTTGTTACGCTTTTAAAGGTGTGAGAAATACCTGAAAAAAGGCGCAAATTCAGGTTTTCTTTTGGTGTAAAGCAGGTATTTAAATATCGAAGCTTTGCGGCTTAAAATTTGAAGGAGGCGTAAACTATTGGCTACGATCGTTCAGAAGTTCGGTGGTACTTCCGTCGGAGATACCGACAAGATTAAGCGTGTTGCTAAACGGATCAAGCAAGGTATGGATGAGGGGCACAGCGTGGTCACTGTCGTATCTGCGATGGGGAAATCAACCGATAAACTGGTGGAACTTGCGGATGAGATCACAGATAATCCGGATCCACGTGAAATGGACATGCTTCTGACGACCGGTGAGCAGGTAACAATTTCGCTGGTGGTTATGGCGCTGAAGGAACTCGGCGTGGACGCTGTTTCCCTGACCGGCTGGCAGGCAGGCATCGTAACGGAAGAAGTTCATCAGGATGCACGTATTACCGACATTAACACGTCGACGCTCGAAGGGCACCTCAATGACGGTAAAGCTGTACTCGTTGCCGGATTCCAGGGTGTCAGCGAAGACGGCAATATTACGACGCTGGGTCGCGGAGGATCTGATACGACAGCTGTTGCACTCGCGGCTGCACTGGAGGCAGAATCCTGCTCGATTTTTACCGATGTGACCGGGGTATATACGTCGGACCCGCGCTATGTCAAAAAGGCGCGCCAGCTCGGCAGCATTTCCTATGATGAAATGCTGGAGCTTGCTCATTTAGGAGCGGGCGTCCTGCATCCGCGTGCAGTGGAATTTGCGAAGAATTACAACGTGAAGCTGGTCGTCCGGTCCAGCATGGAAAATGTAGAAGGAACGATTGTGGAGGAGGAAGCAACTATGGAGCAGAACTTAACGGTGCGGGGCCTCGCATTTGATAAAAACGTCACGAAGGTCACCGTGGAACGTCTGCCAAACCACTACGATACGATGTCCAATCTGTTCAAGCTTCTCGCTGAAGAAGGCATCAACGTCGATATCATTATTCAGCAGATGACTGCCGATCATGGGGTGAACGTATCATTTTCGATTGATTCCGGGAACCTTGGAAAGACGCTGGACCTGATTCACGGGGCGAAAGAAACGCTGTGCTACAGCGAAGTACGCCACGAGAGCTCTCAGTCGAAAGTATCTATTGTCGGCTCCGGGATGATCTCTAATCCGGGTGTCGCCGCTGATATGTTCAAAGTGCTGGCAGAAGAAGAGGTGGCGATTAAGATGGTCAGCACCTCTGAAATTGCCGTATCAGCGGTCGTGCCGGAAAAAGATATGATCCGTGCCTCCGAAGCGCTGCACACGTACTTCGGACTCGACGAAAAAGAACAGGAAAAAATTGAGCTTGCCAAGCAGGCATAAAACAAGAGCCTCCGTCTCGAAGCAGACGGAGGCTTTTCAGGCTGTTGAATAAGTGTTTTCAACTTACATGTTTATTCGTTTGCTTGTATTTCCCTTCTGCATTATTGAGCCTGGCGTGGGCTGGCCTTCAACTATTGCTCAGGGTGACCCCTGTATGAAGGGAAAATGACGCGGCTTCACTCGGACACAGGCTTCTCACAAGAAGCCTTCAAGAGCCGGTCCGGCTCCGCTCGCGCTTGTCATGCCGTTCAAGTTCGAACGGTGATGAGGCTTCACTCGGACACATCGGGAAAACGGCTCTGATTCGTGGGGAACAATGTCACGACAGGCAGACGCGACTGCTTTTTTACGTGCATCATGAATTCGATGAAGGATGGACACCCCGATTCGACATCGAAACGCCTCATCGGGAAAGTTCTATCCTGTATGGAAGCCGATCGTGCAGACCTAACCAAGTACGTGAAACAGACTGCCAGCTGCCGGCATCGAAGGAGCTCGACTCCTGGAGGATCAGAACGAGGCGAAGATCCAGCGCTTCCGACAGCAGGAGGAAGCGGTTAGCTTAGCCCGTTCCCTCCGGAAAGCGAAGGTCCGCAGATACAGGCAGATGCCATCTTATTCACCTATAACGACTATATCAACATTCTGAAGAGCCTCCGTCTCGAAGCAGACGGAGGCTCTTTAATGCGGGAAAATCAACGTATCTTAGAATCAGAGAAGCTTCATAAACGAATGTATGCTGACGGAGCACCCTGCCGGTGGGTTCCGGAAAGAGACCAGCAGCTGACGTTGGCACTGCTCGTTCGTGCCGATTGACTCAGCGCAGCTTTCATTTCTTTGCCGGCGGCTTGAATGGCAGCCAGTTGCTTTCACCGAAGAGTCTGACCATCAGCGGAATGAACAGCGGCAGCATCACAAAGGCGTAAAGCAGAAGGCCTGTGAGGACGAGCGTACCGATCTGGACGAGAGATAAAACGCCGGACGGCATCATTGCTCCGAATGTTCCGGCCAGAATCACAGCAGCGGATAAAATGACGGTTCCGATTTTCGTCATTGCATTGACGAGTGATTCGCGAACGTCCATTGTCTGCATGTTTTCCGCAAAGCGCCCCATAAGGAAGATGGAATAGTCGACTCCAAGCGCCATCAGCATTACGAAGCCGAAAAATGGAACGGCCCAGCTGATTCCCGGATATCCGAGAATCGTAATAAAAATAAACTCCGTAACGGCCATGGAAATAATGTACGTTCCAATCAGCGATGCAAGGATATATACCGGCATGATGAACGAACGAAGCATTACGATCAAGACGATGAAGATTCCGCTCAGCATAATTAAGGCTGTTCTGTCGAAGTCCTGATCAGAGATCGTGGACAAGTCGGCGTTCACGGCAGGAAGCCCGCCGATAGAAAAGGTGACATCGTCCCAATGACTGAGTGCTGCAGCGGTCTGCTCGTTGATCTCTTCTGTAATTTCCATCGCTTCCGTGCTGTACGGATCGACTGCGAGAACCACTTCCAGAGTGGCTGCCTGGCGGTTTGGAGAAAGAAAGGCGTCTATGAGGTCTTCGGTGCCATCTTCACTCCACGTCTCTTCGGGAACGTAAAAGCCTTCCAGCGGATGAGCCGGCTGTTCCGCAATTTCTGCGAGCAGGTCATATACGTCCTCAAGCCCTTCGCGAATGTCCTCCACTCCTTGTGCCAGCTCGCCGGCAGCTTCACCAATTTCGTCAAATGCTTCCGCCGATTCATCCAGAGCGTCAATCAGTTCAGCTTGTCCTTCCGCCAGTTCGGCCTGTCCGTCAGCCGTCTGCTCCAAACCCTGCTGCAGCTCCTGCTGCCCCTCGGCGAGTGAGTTTGTGCCATCGGCCGTCTCGGAGAGCGCAGCGGAAAGTTCTGCTAAGCCTCCGCCGCTTTCTTCAAGCAGCCCGGCTGTCTGCTGATCCAGTGCAGGGTTCGAAGCAGCCTCTTCCAGTCCTGTCTGCACGGCAGCGAGTTCATTGGCGATGCCCTCTTGAGCTTCAGCAAGTTCGCTTGCTGCTTCTGCTGCTTCACCAGCCCCGTCTGCCTGAGTCCGAATACCGTCCTCCAGCTCATCAGCAGCATCAGTAAGCTCAGACGCATCGTCATCCGGGGTTTCAGCTAAATCCTCTTCGAGCTCACGGAGTCCCTCTTCGATTTCCATCAGGCCGTCATCGATTTCTTCCAAGCCATCGCGAAGGCTGTCTGCGAGCTCCGGAATCCGGAAATCTTCTATCCGTTCACCATCAGGTCTCGAAAAGCTGCGAACTTCTTCGACACCTTCCAGTTGAGCCGTCTGCAGAGATACATATTCGATGATGGGTATCCGCTCTGACTGATCCCAAGGCTCGTCAGATTCAAGCACGATCTGCGCCGGGAAAGCAAAGCCGGTACCGAAGCGTTCTCCAACAAGCTCTACGGCTTCGACCGATTCATACTCGCTGCTGATTTCATCGAGAGATTCGAAAGACAGCCGCTGATCATAAAAGAGAAAGGCCGGGACGAGCAGGACGAGCAGCAGCATCGAGGTCCAGCCGGGGCGGGCAATGGAAAACACGCCGAGCCCTTTCCAGATTTTGCTGTCCGTCGCATCAAGTGCCCGTTTGCTCGGCCAGAACAGCTTTTCACCGAGCAGCAGCATCGCGGCCGGCACCCAGACACCGAGCGCAATCACGAGCAGCACGATCCCGACAGCTACGCCCGATGCTGACTGGTAGAGATCAAAATCGGCCAGTCCGATTGCAGCAAACCCGATAAAACCGGTGAGGGCGCTTGAAAATACGGTCGGCCCGACTGCCCGGTATGTGCGGACCACAGCAGCCGTCCGGTCAGGGGAGACGGCAAGCTCCTCTTTGAAGCGGTTCATGAGGAGAATGCAGTAATCCGTTCCGATCCCAAACAGGATAGCGACGATAAAAATCTGCGTAAAGTTAGATACAGGGAAATCGACTCCCTCAATTAAGAAAGAGACAACCGGTACGGTCATAAAGTACGTTGCCCCTACTGTTAAAAGCGGGACAAACGGAGCAACAATCGAACGGAACACGAGCAGCAGGATGCTGATGACGAAAATAACGGTAATTATTTCAGTCGTCTGCAGGCCTTCCTCGGAGCTGATTATCACATCGTCCTCGATAATGGGAGAGCCGCTGACAAGCGTACGGATGCTGTCTGCTTCAACGGCGTCTTCAATATGACTGCGCACAGCAGGCACATCATTCAGAGTCATGTCGATGGTGATGACCGTCATGATTGTCGTGTTGTCATCGCTGCGGAGGGCATCGCTTCCTTCGCCGTCAAAGGGAGTTGCTGTATCTTCAATTGCGAACCCGTTCAGGTTATCCGGCAGCGAAGCAAAAATGCGTTCGACTTCCTCTTCCTGCTCCGCCGTAATGCCGTCCTCTTCATAATAAACAACAAGAATTTCTTCCCCGGCAGCTGCTTCGTTCCGTTCCAATATGTCAGCTGTAACTGCTGTAGGATACGTATCGGGAATATCGAACTGCCCTCGTTCCCGCACGAGCTGATCGAGGTCCGGGCTGATGATGGTGAGCCAGACGGCAACCGCTGCCCATATTAAGGGAAGCAGATAAAAAATCCGTTTCATGACTGATCCTCCTTGAGCATACGGTTTAGTTTGCTGTAGACGCGCAGGAAGACTTCCAACTCATGTTCCTCAAGCTTAGAAAAATAAGGCGCTGTAAAAGCAGTGATTGTTTTCATCCCTTCAGACAGAGCTTCTTCGCCGACAGGGGTGAGCGCAACCAGTACGCTGCGCCGGTCCATGCTCTGCACGGTTCGGGTGACGAGCCCCCGTTCTTCCAGGCGGGAAACCTTGGCCGTCACGGCACTTTTATGTACATCTGTTTCGGCAGCGATCTGTTTGGCAGACAGAGGGCCCTGAGTCTGGAGCACCCGCAGGATGCCGAACTGTTCCAGAGAGAGCGGCATTGCCTGATCGACAAGCACACGGTCGAGCCGTTTAGTCGCAAATAAATACACGTTCGCATATTCTTCAATGAGCTGATGCAGCCTTGATTCATTCATCATTGTTCCTCCATGATTCAGTATGTAAGTAGTTTACCCTGTAAACTAAAAACCGGCAATAAAAAACCTCTCCAGCCAAAAGGCAGAGAGGAGAGGCATTATTCCTGACTGGCGGATGCAGCAGGATCCTTCTTGTCCCATTTCACCGTGACGTGAAAGGTGACAGGCTTTTTCTTTTTAATTTCATAGTTGGCTTCTGCCAGGAGCCCCTTTTCAAGCTCGGTTGCCTGGGCGAGAAAGCCGGTTTCCAGTGAATATGGCCGCTTTGGCTCGTAGCTGCTGGTCGTCACTTCGTAAATACGCTCTGCACGCTTTTCTTTGATGAGGCGGAGCTCTCCCCACTGCGCCGTACGAAACCACTGCATAAGCGCTTCTTCATCCGTTTTCTTTTTCTCCCGTGCGAGGCTTTTCCCCGCCCAGTAAAGGATCACTTCTTCATCTTCCCCGAGAATAATCGGAAGGAGCTCGTGCCGCATGACATCATAGCCCGCTGCTGTTTCGGCTTGCTGCTGTTCTTCAGACATGTATCTCATTCCTTCTCTGCTGATTAAGTATGCTTTCAGTCTATCATAATTCCAGACGGGAAGGTACGGGCGCCGAAAGCTCGTGCTGTAAAACAGCATAGAAGATTATGGGAGAACGTGATATACTAAGGCGCGATATGATTTGACTGGAAAGCCGGGTGTTTTGTATGAAGCTGGGCATGACGAAATTTCTCACGCCTTTTCGCGTTATTGTAATCTCCTATGTGGCAGCGATGTTTGTCATCAGCCTGCTGCTGTTCCTGCCGTTCTCTTCACAGGCTGGAGTGAACGTTACATATGATGAAGCACTCTTTACCGCCGTCAGCGCCGTCAGTGTAACGGGCTTAACGGTCGTAAACGTCTCCGAAACGTACAGTTGGGCCGGCATACTTTTTCTTGCGCTCGGTATACAGCTGGGCGGCATCGGGGTCATGACGCTCGGCACGTTCGTATGGATGGTGCTCGGGCGTAAAATTCCGCTTTCGCAGCGGATGCTGATCATGGTCGACCAGAATCAGATCTCATTTTCAGGCCTTGTACGTCTTATGCGCGGCATTCTGCTCACCGCTCTCGTGATCGAGCTGATCGGGGCAGCGATACTCGGTACGTACTACTTAAACTACTTTGATACGACATTTGAAGCATACTATCAGGGTGCTTTCTCAGCCATGTCTGCCTTCACAAACGCAGGTTTTGATATAACCGGGGAATCCCTGGCTCCGTTCGTCGATGATTACTTCGTGCAGCTCGTGCATATCCTGCTCATTTTTGCGGGCGCGATCGGATTTCCGGTGCTGCTGGAGCTGCGCGAGTATTTCTCGCCGAAGAATCCGAACTTCCGCTTCAGCCTGTTTACGAAAATTGCCACGTCGACCTACTTTATCGTTTTCGGTATTGGGGTGGCAATGCTGTGGATCTTCGAGCGGAACGCCTTTTACGATGGGATGCCGTGGCATTCCCAGTTGTTTTTCTCCCTGTTTAATTCGGCAACGGCAAGAAGCGGCGGCCTTTCTACGATGGACATGAATGAACTGACGCTTGCAAGCCTGCTTTTGATGTCCGGTCTCATGATAATCGGCGCGAGTCCCTCCAGTGTGGGGGGAGGAATCCGGACGACGACGCTTGCCGTCATGTTTCTGACGATTCGCAGCTTCGCGCTCGGTCGTGATGATGTAAAAGTGTTCGGTCGCGAAATTCACACGGAAGATAAACAGAAGGCCTTTATCGTTCTCTCGGTGTTTGCAGTCGGACTGTTCGGTGCGATCATGATGATCGCCGCCTTCGAAGGAACCGGAGAATTTGCACTGATGGCGATTTTATTTGAAGCAAGCTCCGCCTTCGGGACCTCCGGACTGTCGATGGGCATCACGCCGGATTTGTCCTTTCCTAGTCAGGTTGTGCTGATGATTCTTATGCTCGTCGGACGGGTCGGACTCGTCGCCTTCCTGTTCTCGATCCGGGCACAGGAAAAGAAAACGACGTATAAACATCCTACCGAGCGTATTATTATCGGGTAAAAGATATTGCGAAAAAGCAGCGTGTGCATTGCTGAACAGGACCGGAAGGGGAAAGCTTTCTTCCGGTCTTTTTTTCATATATCCGCCCGCTCCCTGCATGATTCGACAAAATTGACGCCTTTACAGGGACGTTCAGCTCGATTTGGATATATTTTGAGAAAACCCTTAAACCGTGTCGAAATTGTGGTACAATTTTATACGTTACATACGGAACGGCTGAATACGGAAAAACGTTTTTCTCTAAAAGCTTCTGTGAATCCGCTTTCTTGACTATGGCGCGAGCCGGGAGTAAAATGAAAATTGTCAAAAACCTTCTGACACCTTGGGGCGGCAAGACATCACGAGCTAAAGGAGGACAATTGATTTATCCGACTTCATCGTTCGAAATCATCGTTTTAGGGGGAAAGACAGATGTCATCTAACCGTGAGTTTTTGTACCGCAGACTTCATTCACTGCTTGGAGTTGTGGCCATCGGGGCCTTCTTGGTCGTTCACCTGACAGTCAACTGGTTTGCTGTCCGCGGCGAGCAGGAATACAACCAGGCAGCAGCGTTCATGGAGTCTTTGCCATTCCGCTACGCACTTGAAATCTTTATTATTTTTCTTCCACTGATCTTCCACGCTGTCTACGGACTTTACATCGCATTTCAAGCCCGTAACAATACTTCCCGGTTCAGCTATTTCCGTAACTGGATGTTCCGCCTGCAGCGGATCTCAGGTGTTCTCGTTCTCATCTTTGTGACGTGGCACGTCTGGGAAACACGAATCGCAGCTGCATTCGGCGCAGAAGTAAACTTTCAGATGATGGAAGAGATTGTAGCCAATCCAATCGCACTTATTGCATACATTATCGGTATCACAGCAACCACGTTCCATTTCGCGAACGGTCTGTGGTCATTCGCAGTAACCTGGGGGATTACGGTAACACCGAGATCCCAGCAGATTTCGACGTATGTGACAGCCGGTGTATTCCTTGCTCTCACATTTGTTGGAATTCGTTCCATCCTTGCGTTCGTAGGGGTATAGCATAAAAGAAGGAGTGACCAACTATGAGTAAAGGCGATATTATCGTTGTCGGCGGCGGTCTGGCCGGATTAATGGCAACGATTAAAGCGGCCGAAAAAGGCAAGCACGTTAAATTATTTTCGATTGTTCCGGTAAAGCGTTCCCACTCCGTATGTGCCCAGGGCGGTATTAACGGCGCTCTCAATACAATGGGGGAAGGGGATTCAACGTGGGAGCATTTCGATGATTCCGTATACGGCGGGGACTTCCTTGCCAACCAGCCGCCTGTAAAGGCAATGGCTGATGCAGCACCTGGTATTATTCATCTTTTAGACCGGATGGGCGTTATGTTCAACCGGACGCCGGAGGGACTTCTGTCTCTGCGCCGCTTCGGCGGAACGCAGCATCACCGCACCGCTTATGCAGGGGCCACTACCGGTCAGCAGCTCTTATACGCTCTCGACGAGCAGGTGCGCCGTCATGAAGCGAACGGGCTCGTGACAAAGTACGAAGGCTGGGAATTCCTGCACGCTGTACTGGACGACGAAGGAGCTTGCCGCGGCATAACCGCCCAGAACCTGAACTCGTCTGAGATCGAATCCTTCCGCGCTGATGCTGTTATTATGGCAACAGGCGGACCTGGTATCGTGTTTGGCAAGTCAACGAACTCAATGATCAACACAGGCTATGCGGCTGCAGCTGTTTACGAGCAGGGCGTTTACTATGCCAACGGAGAATTTATTCAAATTCACCCGACAGCCATTCCCGGCGACGACAAGCTTCGCCTCATGAGTGAGTCGGCGCGCGGAGAAGGCGGACGCGTCTGGACGTATGATGAAGACGGCAAGCCTTGGTACTTCCTCGAGGAGAAATATCCGGCATACGGTAACCTCGTTCCGCGTGACATTGCGACGCGTGAAATATTCCACGTCTGCGTGGACTTGAAGCGCGGCATCAACGGTGAAAACATGGTCTATCTTGACCTGTCTCATAAAGATCCGAAAGAGCTTGACATTAAGCTTGGCGGCATCATGGAAATTTACGAAAAGTTCATGGGGGATGACCCTCGTAAAGTACCGATGAAGATTTTCCCGGCGGTTCACTACTCTATGGGCGGTCTTTGGGTCGACTATGACCAGATGACGAATATTCCAGGCCTGTTTGCTGCTGGAGAAGTGGACTATTCCATTCACGGCGCCAACCGTCTCGGAGCGAACTCGCTTCTCTCCTCCATTTACGGGGGGATGGTAGCAGGTCCGAACGCAGCCAAGTATATTGAGGAACTGGAAACGTCCGCTGAGGATCTTCCGGACTCGGTTTATGAGCATCAAGTGAATGAAGATAAAGCCTTCTTCGATCAGATTCTGAACATGAAGGGCGACGAGAACGCATTCGCGATTCACCAGGAGCTCGGCCAGCTCATGACAGAAAATGTAACGGTAGTTCGTGAAAACAAAAAGCTCAAGGAAACAGATGAGAAAATTCAGGAGCTGTTAAAGCGATTTGACAATATCAATTTGGCTGACACAGCAAAGTGGACAAATCAGAGTGCCATGTTTGTCCGCCAGCTGAAATCGATGCTGAACCTGGCACGAGTGATTACGATCGGTGCCTACAACCGTAACGAGAGCCGCGGCGCTCACTACAAGCCGGAATTCCCGGAACGTAATGATGAAGACTGGCTCAAGACAACGAAAGCGAAGTATAATCCGGATACGAAAGATCCGGAGTTTGAATATGAAGAAGTCGACACTTCGCTGATAAAGCCGCGTAAGCGCGACTATACTTCTAAGAAGAAAGCCGGTGAAAAAGTATGAGCACAGAAACAGCCTCAAAAACAATTGAGCTGATCATCGTCCGGCAGGAAGACCCGGATAGCAAACCGTTCGAAGAAAAATTTTCGATTCCTTACCGTTCGAATATGAACGTGATCTCTGCGCTGATGGAAATCCGCCGCAACCCGGTGAACGCAGATGGCGAAGACACGACTCCAGTTGCCTGGGATGCCAGCTGTCTGGAAGAGGTGTGCGGTGCTTGTTCGATGGTTATCAACGGCAAGCCGCGCCAGTCCTGCACGGCGCTGATCGATAAGCTCGAGCAGCCGATCCGTTTAGAGCCGATGAGCACGTTCCCGGTTATGCGTGACCTCACGGTAGACCGCTCCCGCATGTTTGATTCGCTCAAGCGTGTAAAAGCATGGGTGCCGATCGACGGAACGTACGATCTCGGTCCTGGACCGCGTATGCCGGAAGCGAAGCGCCAGTGGGCGTACGAGCTTTCCAAATGTATGTCCTGCGGCGTCTGTCTCCAGGCATGCCCGAACGTAAACGACAAGTCCGAGTTTATCGGACCGGCAGCACTGTCCCAGGTTCGTCTCTTTAACGCGCATCCGACTGGTGCCATGCACAAGGCAGAGCGTCTGCAGACGATTATGGACGGGGACGGCGGCCTTGCGCAGTGCGGAAACTCGCAGAACTGCGTGGAATCCTGCCCGAAGGAAATCCCGCTGACGACGTCTATTGCGGCGCTGAACCGCGCGACGACGCTGCAATCGTTTAAGAACTTCTTTGGATCAGACAACACGGCATGATCGTTTAAAAGGTGCAACCGGCTTTCCGGCTCTGCACCTTCTTTTCCATTCAATAATGAATGATCGTTCATTTTGAACGCTGTTTCGTATTTTTACAAAAAGGGTCTATTAAAAGGAGGAAGGTTTAATGGGAAAGCCAGCGTACATAGAGGATGAAAAACAATGGGCAGAGGAATTTACGTTTTTTGACGAGATCAGCGTGCGTTTTTCGGAAACCGATGCGTTCGGTCACGTGAATAATACGGTTGCGTTTATTTATTTTGAACAAGCCCGCATCCGCTTTTTCCAGCACGGCGGATTAATGGACGAATGGGTAAACGGACCGTATATGATTGTCACCGGCGACCTGCAGTGCGATTATATCCGTCAGATTACATTCGGCGAAACGCTCCGCGTTGGCGTGAAAGCAGCAAAAATCGGGCGCACGTCCGTCGATATTCATTATATGGTATTGAACGAAAAAGACGAGCTCTGTATGACAGGGCGCGGTCGTATTGTGCAGGTAGATAAGACGACTGGCAAGCCTGCCGCCTGGGAGAACCATCTGCTGGAGAAAATGGAAGTATAACCTGCTTGCACAGGCCCACTCCACTCGTTATGATAGTACAAGATGGTAGGAGGGTCCGGTATGAATCAGGAATTTACGGTACTGAAGGCACTGAACAATAATGTGGTCATCTGCCAGGCAGAAGAAGGCCGGGAAGCGATTTTCATCGGCAGAGGTATCGGCTTTGGAAAAAAGCGCGGCGACCTTTTCAATGAAACATCGTATGACAAAGCATATGCCCTCGTCACGGAATCCGAGCGGGAGCAGTACGACCGCCTGTTTGACCGGGAGCCCGAAGATACGATGCTTGTCATCCACGAGGCGATCGGCATGATTCAAAAAGCGATCGGAAAGCGACTGCATGACAGAACGCTGTTTGCCCTTACGCAGCACATCATCCTCGCGCTTCAGCGGACGCGGGATGATACGGAAATTCAGAATCCGTTTCTAACGGAGACGAAATGGCTGTATCATGACACATACAGAATTGCCGAAGAAGTAGTCCGCTATATAGAAGCCGAAACGGGCGTGCTGCTGCCGGAAGCGGAAATCGGCTTCATTACGCTTCACATCCAAAGCGCGTTCGGCTACGTGGAGCGGTCGGC
Source organism: Bacillus daqingensis (assembly GCF_042654445.1). Classification (NCBI taxonomy): domain Bacteria; kingdom Bacillati; phylum Bacillota; class Bacilli; order Caryophanales; family Bacillaceae; genus Bacillus; species Bacillus daqingensis. The sequence goes on along the minus strand of NZ_JBHSGK010000013.1, from coordinate 314,559 downwards.
CCCGGATATCATTACGCGGTGCGTTCATTACGCAGAAGAAAAAAGTGCCACGAATTTTGATCGTGAATCACCTGCATTCCGGCGCCTGATCCAGCACCTGCGCCAACTGATTGATCTGCCGCCGCAGCATCCGGAGCAAAAAGTGGATCGGGAGATGTATTTGTTGTTGAAAAAGTCCCATCCTGTGTGCTATGATATTTCCCGAAACGTCATCCGCATGATGGAGAAAGCATCTGGCATGGAAGCCTCTAAGCGCGACCTTGTCCAGACGGTGCTCACCTTTATGAGCGCAATAGAATCAGGCGAAAAGGTATTACGTGTAACTGATCCGATCAGGCATGAGTAATCCGCTTAATTGCTGTCTATCCGGACAGCAGCGGGCTGCTCATGCCTTTTTTGCGTCTTCTGCTTGCACGTAAGCGTGTTCATTTGTATGATTAGTAGCATATGAGCATTAGGCTTTCCCATAAGCGGGTAATAGACTATGAGTTTAAAACTTTTGAAGGAGTGTTCAATCATGGCAGAAAAAACGTATACGATTACAGCAGAAACAGGAATTCACGCTCGTCCGGCAACACAGCTGGTTAACAAAGCAGGACAGTTTGAATCAGAAATCACGCTCGACTACAAAGGCAAGTCTGTTAACCTGAAGTCCATCATGGGTGTTATGTCCCTCGGTGTCGGCCAGGGAGCGGAAGTAACGATTAAGGCAGAAGGTCCGGACGAAGAAGAAGCGCTCAGCTCTCTTGATGACGTCATGAAGCAGGGGCTTTCCGAATAATGAGCACTTCCCTTACCGGTATTGCAGCCTCGGCAGGGATCGCCATTGCGAAAGCGTTCCGCTACGAAGAACCGGACCTGACTGTTGAGAAAAAGAGCGGCGTAGACGTAAAGGCAGAAATTCAGGCCTTCGATGCAGCGCTGGAAAAGTCTCGCGCTGAGCTTGAAGAAATTAAAGAAAAAACACGCCGGGACATGGGGGATGAGCACGCTGAGATTTTCTCTGCACACCTGCTCGTTCTCCGGGACCCGGAGTTTGTTGATGCAGTCAGACAAAAGGTGCAGGACGATCAAGTGAATGCTTCCTTTGCCCTCGATGAAAAAGCAAATGAATTTATCATGATTTTCGAGAGCATGGATAACGAGTACATGAAAGAACGTGCGGCAGACATCCGCGACGTATCCAAACGTGTACTGGCACATCTACTTGGAAAGCCAATTGTATCACTTGCTGAAATCAACGAAGAGGTTATCGTAGTTGGTGAGGACCTCACTCCGTCTGACACCGCACAGCTGAATAAAGAGTTTGTCAAAGGCTTCGCCACTAACATTGGCGGACGCACGTCTCACTCTGCAATCATGGCCCGCTCGCTGGAAATTCCAGCAGTCGTCGGCACGAAGACGGTGACACATGATACCGGACAGCACCAGTACATCATCGTTGACGGGAACGACGGTACGGTCATCATTGATCCGTCCGAAGACGAGCTGGCAGATTATCGCAGCCGCCAGGAGGCGTTTGAACAGCAGAAAGCCGAATGGGCCAAGCTGAAAAACGAGCCTTCCGTTTCCAAAGACGGGACGCACGTGGAGCTTGTCGCGAATATCGGGACGCCGAATGATCTTGAAGGCGTGCACAACAACGGCGCAGAAGGTGTTGGTCTTTACCGGACCGAGTTTCTGTATATGGGCCGCAGCGAGCTGCCGACAGAGGACGAACAGTTTGACGCCTATAAGCAGGTCGTCGAGTCACTTGACGGCAAACCGGTCGTCATCCGCACGTTGGATATCGGCGGGGACAAGGAACTTCCATACCTTGACCTTCCGGAGGAAATGAATCCGTTTCTCGGCTTCCGAGCGATCCGCCTCTGTCTGGAGATGACGGACATGTTCCGCACCCAGCTGCGGGCGCTGCTTCGTGCCGGCGCATATGGAAACTTGAAAATCATGTTCCCGATGATCGCAACGCTTGAGGAGTTCCGTGAAGCAAAAGCGCTCCTTGAAGAGGAGCAGCAGAAGCTGGAAGCGGAAGGTGTTCAGACAGGGACGGATATCGAAGTCGGCATCATGGTGGAAATTCCATCGACTGCCGTTATGGCGCCTCAGTTTGCCAAAGAGGTTGACTTTTTCAGTATCGGAACAAACGATCTGATTCAGTATACGATGGCTGCAGACCGGATGAATGAACGGGTTTCCTACCTGTATCAGCCGTATAATCCGGCCATTTTAGGGCTTGTAAAGTCCGTGATTGATGCGTCCCATGCAGAAGGAAAATGGACTGGCATGTGCGGGGAAATGGCAGGAGATCCAATTGCGGTTCCGCTTCTGTTCGGTCTCGGCCTCGACGAATTCAGCATGAGCGCTACGTCCGTGCTGCCTGCACGCAGCCAGCTTCTTAAAATGACGAAGCAGGAAGCAGCAGACACAGCAGCCGAAGCGCTGAAGCTTTCCACAGCAGATGAAGTACAACAGCTTGTGGAATCCCGTTTTCCAATGGCATAAAACAGCAGTTTTTGATATACGTGATGGAGGAGCCGGCGATCTTTCGCCGGCTCCTTCTCTTTGTTTACAACAACATTCTGCTTATATGCGAAATGCTGTATCGGAAAGTCCAATCGGTATTTGCCGGCTTGTGCCTGCAGGATGAAAGCGAAAGAACGTTTACCTGGATGAAAAAACACGTTACATCCATAGTATTTATCTACGGAGATTTGTTTGCTTATCGGAATTTGCGGCGGTCGTGCAACTTTTGTGCACGGCTGTCGACCAATAGGAAGAGAGAGCCCTGCTTCTTTTTTTACAAAGACGGAATGTTTTTCTTTCGACTCTCTTGATATTTCCAGTCAAAGTGTGGACAATGAGTACTATACAGATGGCGGCTGCGTCAAAGAAAGGGAGAGGGTCATGACCAACAAACAGGAAGCGGTACCCGTTGAATTGGAGCAGGTAGCAAAAATAGAGAAATCGCTGCGGATGATTGCAGATATTGTGAAGCAGAAGGGGCGGGAGATTTTAAGCGATTTTCCGATTACACCCCCACAGTTTATTGCCTTGCAGTGGCTGCACGAATTTGGCGATATGACGATCGGCGAGCTTTCTACAAAAATGTACCTTGCCTGCAGCACAACGACGGACTTAATTGATCGCATGGAAAAAAACGAGCTTGTGGAACGCGTGAAGGACACAAACGATCGCCGTGTTGTGCGCATTCACCTTTTGGATAAAGGAAAGACGATTATCCAGGAAGTTATTCAGCAGCGTCAGGTTTACCTGCAGGACGTACTGGAAGGCTTTTCGCAGGAAAACGTCGATTTTCTGGATCAAAGCTTGAACTACCTGTATGAGGAAATGAAGAAAGATGCAGAAACGTGGAAGTCATTTTAACGTAGGAAGAAGGCAGACAGTGTGAAGCATCAGCAGCAGACGGAGCAGCCCATCGGCGTAATTGATTCCGGAGTAGGCGGACTAACGGTCGCTTCCGAAATTATGCGGCAGCTGCCAAAGGAAAAAATCATATACATGGGTGATACGAAACGGTGTCCATATGGTCCAAGGCCGGAAGAAGAAGTGCGCCAATACACATGGGAAATGATCGACTATCTTCGATCCAAGTCAATGAAGATGCTTGTCATTGCCTGCAATACGGCGACAGCGGTTGTATTGGATGAAGCAAGAGAGGCGCTCGACATACCAGTGATCGGCGTCATTCATCCAGGTGCCGTGGCGGCGCTGAAGGCGACAAAGCGCCAGCACGTAGGCGTGATCGGCACAGAAGGCACGATCTACAGCGGTGCCTATCATAAAGAACTGACGGACATTAACAACAGCGTCCGGGTTGTGAGTCTGGCGTGTCCGCCGCTCGTTCCGCTTGTGGAATCAGGCGTGCTGGACGGAAAAACGGCTGAAGAAACCGTTCGGCATACGCTGGAGCCGATGCTTGCTTATGACATTGACAGTCTCATTCTCGGCTGCACCCACTACCCGCTGCTCGCGCCGGTCATACGCCGGGTAGTCGGAGACGGGGTGGAAGTGATTTCGTCGGGGGACGAAACGGCAAGGGAAGTTAGCTCGCTGCTTTATCACCAGCATATGCAGTACAGCGGGGACCGAGAGCCCGAGCACTGCTTTTATACGTCAGGCGAGGCAGGGGCATTTGCGGCGATTGCTGATGAATGGCTCGGCCGGAAGCTCCCGGTCCGCTCGGTGGACTTGGAGAAATCCGGACAGGGATTGAGCTCGTTTCGCTGAGAAAATCTGATCATGAATGCAAGCCGGTCTGACGAATGTGCAGGCCGGCTTTTCGACTTAGTGCCCCGCACCGGAGTTTTTTCAGCCTCACAGACGTGCTGGAACAGCCGTCAGAATAGTGCGAATCAGCCGCGGGGTTTGAAATCGGGCCGGCAACCGATTATGATGAAAGTGGGTAACGATACATGAAAAGGAGCGTGACAGCATGAGAGCAGATGAGCGCAGGCCGGATCAAATACGGCACGTAGAGCTCATTCCGGACTATATTAAACATCCGGAGGGATCCGTCCTCGTCTCGTTCGGCGACACGAAAGTGATTTGTTCGGCGAGCGTGGAAGACAGGGTTCCTCCTTTTCTGAGAGGAAAAGGACAGGGCTGGATTACAGCAGAATACGCCATGCTTCCGCGGGCGACATCGCAGCGGAACATACGGGAATCATCGAAAGGGAAGGTAGCAGGACGCACGATGGAGATTCAGCGTCTGATCGGCCGGGCTCTGCGTTCGGTCGTAGACCTGACGAAGATTGGCGAACGGACGATCTGGGTGGACTGCGACGTCATTCAGGCTGACGGCGGAACACGAACAGCTGCCGTAACAGGAGCCTTCGCCGCCGTGGCGCTGGCAGTCAGCCGGATGCTCGAAAAGGAAAAGATTAAGGAAAATCCGCTAACTGGCTATCTTGCTGCAGTATCGGTCGGAAAGACGGCAGATGGAAGCAAATTGCTCGACCTCGATTTTAAAGAAGATTCCGCAGCAGACGTCGATATGAACGTCGTCATGAAGAGCGGAGGACGTCTCGTCGAAGTGCAGGGGACCGGAGAAGAGGCAACCTTTTCCCGAGCAGAGCTGAACGATATGCTCGACCTTGCGGAAGCCGGAATTGAAGAGCTTTTTGAGCTGCAAAAAGAGGTGCTTGGAGAGTTTGGAGAAGAGCTCGCACAGCTTCAAGGAGAAACAGCCAATGCGTGAGATTTTCATTGCCTCCAATAATAAGGGAAAGATAAAGGAGTTTGCGGATTTTTTCCGCGAATATGATGCTGACGTAAAATCACTGGCAGACCTGCCGGAAGCGATTGATGTGGTTGAAGACGGCGACACGTTTGAAGCGAATGCTGTAAAAAAAGCAGAAGAAATCGGCCGCCGTTTCAATCGCGCGGTCCTTGCAGATGATTCCGGCCTGGAAGTGGATTCGTTGAACGGCGCACCTGGTATTTATTCTGCACGCTATGCAGGTGAAGCGAAGAGCGACGAGGCGAACAACGCCAAGCTCCTGCGCGAATTGGATGGTGCTGCAGACCGCCGCGCCCGTTTCGTCTGCGTGCTGGCCTTGTACCGGCCCGGCCGGGAAACCGTTACAGTGCGTGGAACGGCGGAAGGCGAAATTGGAACGGAGCTGCACGGAGAAGGCGGATTCGGCTACGACCCGCTCTTTTACGTGCCGGGGGAAAAACGTTTTATGGCAGAACTCTCTCGGGAAGAGAAAAACAGGATCAGCCATCGCGCCGATGCTGTCCGGAAGCTGCGGGAATATTTGCAGCAAGAAGGAGGGAACCTTCTGTGAAGGTATTAATCATGAGTGACAGCCACGGCTGGACGAGTGAAGTGGCGGAAGTAGTAGAACGACACCGCGGTGAAGTTGAGGGCGTCATTCACTGCGGAGACTCTGAACTTGAAGCGGACGCTGAAGAGCTGAAAGGCACAGCAGTCGTCCGCGGGAACTGTGACATGCACAGCGGATTTCCGGAGGAAGTCACGGAGGATATGGCCGGACTCCGCTTTTTCGCAGCGCACGGCCATCTGCTGAACGTAAAAACGACTGAGATGAATTTGCTGTACAAAGCAGAGGAGCAGGCTGCCGACATCGTCTGTTTCGGTCACACCCACGTTCCGGCTGCCGTTCAGGAAAAAGGAACGATCCTGATTAATCCAGGCAGCATGCGGCTGCCAAGGCAGTATCCGGACGGCACTTACGTGCTCCTCGAAAACGGCGGTGCCCAAGTGACCGTTACGTTTATGACCATGGACGGGGAGCCGGTAGACGAGCTCTCGAAAACTTTCACGTTAAGAGGTTGACACCAAGGAAGGAATTGTTTTATATTTAATATTGTCGCTGAAGCGGCAGGCAATTCCTTCCGCCTTTTACATACTAGATTGTCCCAGTAGCTCAGCTGGATAGAGCAACAGCCTTCTAAGCTGTCGGTCGCAGGTTCGAATCCTGCCTGGGACGCCATATCGCAATGACTCAAACCCTTGCTATGCAAGGGTTTTTCTGTTTTTTTATAGGTGGGTTGACTCCATCCAGCATATCCAGAGCCAGCTCCTCATCCGTTCAGCTTCAAACAGCAGCAGCGCGCTGGATGGCCGTAAACGTTCCGTAAAGCTCCGCTTCTCCGCCTGTAAAGTACCGGATTAACGGGAAGCCGGGAAACGGTTTACATCTGCGCTGTGACGGGAATAAAAAGGTTTGACAGCAGAATTGAGTTTCATGAATACTCCTGCTACACTGATACTAAAGAATCATATACGTCTTGTTTAAGGAGGTGAACCAATGACCAAAGAAGAAAACCGAGACAACGTGGTGCTGTTCCCGGGGCTGATCTCCAGACTGGTCGAACGAGGTATGCAGGCTTTGAAAGAAAAACGGTATTACGATGCCCTTTCCTGCTTTCAGCAGACGACCGACTTGGAGCCGAACCATCCTCAGGCCAGGTACGGCATGGTGATCACCAACATAGAACTGAACAGAATGGAACAGGCTGAATCGCACTGCCGGTCTATGCTCGATGAAGGCGTCGGCGATTATTACGAAATCCTGCAGGTTTACATATCGATTCTCGTCCAGCTGGGCGACTATGAGGAAGTCGTACATATGCTTGAATCCGTGATGGAGGAAGACAGGCTTCCTTCCGATAAAGCAGAGCATTTTTATCAGCTGCTTTCGTTTGCACGGCAAATGACGGAAACCCCTATACATAAAAGTCAGGATGCAGAGTTTGAACTGCCGCGCGGAGAGCTCGTCGAACAGCTGGAAAAAGGCACCGTCGATCAGCAGCTCGGGGCGATCCAGCAGCTGAGCAAGTACGACGTTCAAGCAGTGAAGGAAACATACAGCCAGTTTTTAGCCGACCCGCAGCAAAATCCGGTATTGAAAAGCTATATTTTGCAGCTGTTAAAAGAGCTCGACTGCACGGATACGTTTGAGGTGTACAAATTCGGCGAGACGTATGAAGTGGATATCAACAGGTTGGAAGCGGTGTTTCATGAGCAATTCGGCAAAGCGGTGTTCAAAGAGCTTGAGCAGGAGTTGGACCAGGAAAACCCGTCGATGCTCGACATGATCGGGCAGATGTGGTGGCACTTTCTCTTCGCCCTGTACCCTAAATCTCCGCGTCCAATTGATGCACCGGTTTGGGCCGCGGCACTGCATGCAACGGCGAGGAGAATGTTCGGAGAAGATCCGGGTGACGTGACGGCGCTTTACGGTGCTGAAGAAGCAGATGTGAAACAGGCAGAAGAGCTGCTGCGGGAGCTGGAATCGATTGTGCTTCCAAGTGAAGAGGGACCTACATAAAGAATGAACGCTACCCGTTGAAATGAAATTGTGCTGTGTTATAATTGAATGGTTGTCAACAAGGAAAAAAGAATGAATTGAACAAACATGTTGGAGGGAATAGATCCTATGGCAGTTAATTGGGAAAAACAAGAAGGAAACACCGGCGTACTGACGGTGGAGGTAGACAGCAAGCGAGTGAACGAAGCGCTTGATCAGGCATTCAAAAAAGTTGTGAAGTCGGTTAACGTACCGGGCTTCCGTAAAGGAAAAGTACCGCGTCCGATTTTTGAACAGCGCTTTGGCGTTGAAGCTCTGTATCAGGATGCGCTGGATATTCTGCTACCACAGGCTTATTCAGAAGCTGTAGAGGAAGCAGGCATCGATCCAGTTGCACAGCCGGATATCGACATCGAAGAGATGGCGAAAAACGAGCCGCTTACGTTCAAGGCAACGGTTACAGTAAAGCCGGAAGTAACGCTCGGCGAGTACAAAGGTCTTGAAGTCGAAGCACCGGCTACAGACGTAACAGATGAAGAAGTAGACGATGATATTAAGCGTCTGCAGAGTGAAAATGCGGAGCTCGCCGTTATTGAAGACGGTGAAGTGCAGGACGGCGACACAGTTGTGATGGACTTTAAAGGATTCGTTGACGGAGAGGCATTCGAAGGCGGCGAAGCGGAAAACCATACGCTTGAAATCGGATCCGGTCAGTTTATCCCAGGCTTTGAAGAAAAGCTTGTCGGTGCAAAATCCGGTGAAGAAACGTCCGTCGAAGTAGAATTTCCGGAAGAGTACCACGCAGAAGAGCTCGCTGGTAAGCCGGCTGTCTTTGAAGTGAAGGTTCACGACATCAAGCGTAAAGAGCTTCCGGAGCTGGACGACGAATTTGCGAAAGACGTAGACGAGTCGTACGAGTCGTTTGACGACATGAAGAAGGCAGTTCGTGAGCGTCTTGAAAACGAGAAGCAGCAGCAGGCAGATATGACGATCAAGGATCAGCTTGTTGAAAAGGCGTCCGAAAACGCAGAGATCGACATTCCGGAAGCAATGGTCGATACAGAAGTAGACCGCATGCTTCAGGAGTTCGGACAGCGTCTCCAGTCTCAGGGAATGTCCCTTGACATGTACTATCAGTTCGCTCAGACGGACGAAGAAGGCATGAAGGAGCAGTTCAAAGAAGATGCTCAAAAGCGTGTACGCATGAACCTGACGCTTGAGGCAGTAGCAGCAGCGGAAAACCTCGAAGCCTCTGAGGAAGATATTGAGCAGGAGCTCGAGAAGATGGCTGAAATGTATCAGCGACCAGTTGATGAAATCAAGCAGCTGCTTGAGATGCAGGGCGGAACAGATATGCTGAAAGGTGATCTGCAGGTTCGCAAAGCGATTGAATTTCTTGAGGAAAACAGCAAGAAAGTAGCGCCGAAAGAAGACGCTGAAACGAACGAATAAATTGATACCGGTCAGAATTTATCTGACCGCCTCGGGTGTCCCGGATCATGCTGCCGGGACACCTCTTTCTACATATTTGACATACTGCCTGCGCCTCCCGTATTCTTGTTAGGAAGTGCGGCAGCAAACCGCTTCTAATAGGAAGCGCAAACATAATGTGATACACTATGATTGTATATAAGAAGGACGGTTCGGGGTTCACTCCTCCTTTCGTTCTGCCGCAAGCAGTTTACCAGACCGGGACTTACTCGGCAGCCGGATGTTTTGTGTTCAAGCCGGACATATGATTCAATACTCTTTAAGAGGGGTGAAAGCGGATGTTTAAATTTAATGAAGAAAAGGGACAGCTCAAGTGTTCATTTTGCGGCAAGACGCAGGACCAGGTGCGCAAGCTTGTAGCCGGTCCGGGTGTGTATATATGCGATGAGTGCATCGAGCTGTGTACGGAGATTGTGGAAGAGGAGCTTGGCTCTGATGAAGAAGTAGAGCTTGAAGATATTCCGAAACCGCAGGAGATCCGCAGCATTTTAAACGAATACGTCATCGGACAGGATCAGGCGAAGAAAACGCTCTCTGTTGCGGTGTACAACCATTATAAGCGAATTAATGCAAGTGGCCGGAACGACGAGGTGGAGCTTGCGAAAAGTAACATCTGTCTGATTGGACCGACAGGAAGCGGTAAGACGCTTCTTGCTCAGACGCTTGCCCGTATTTTGAACGTTCCGTTTGCTATTGCAGATGCGACGTCGCTTACGGAAGCCGGTTACGTTGGGGAGGATGTGGAAAACATTCTTCTGAAGCTGATTCAGGCTGCCGATTACGACGTTGAAAAAGCAGAGCGCGGCATTATTTATATCGATGAGATCGATAAAGTTGCGCGAAAATCAGAGAACCCGTCCATCACGCGTGATGTTTCCGGTGAAGGGGTACAGCAGGCCCTTCTTAAAATTCTGGAAGGGACAACAGCAAGCGTTCCTCCGCAGGGCGGACGAAAGCATCCGCACCAGGAGTTTATTCAGATTGATACGACGAACGTGCTGTTCATTATCGGCGGAGCGTTTGACGGCATCGACCAGATCATCAAGCGCCGTCTCGGTAAAAAGGTGATCGGATTCGGATCTGAAAACGAAACGTCCCAGCTGGAGGAGCATCAGTATCTGTCCAAGATTCTGCCGGAAGACCTTCTCCGCTACGGGCTGATTCCGGAATTTATCGGCCGTATGCCGGTCATTGCATCTCTGGAATACCTGGATGAAGAGGCTCTCGTGGAAATTCTGACCGCACCGAAAAATGCTCTTGTCAAGCAGTACAAGAAGCTGCTCGAACTCGATGATGTCGAGCTTGAGTTTACGGATGAAGCGTTGAAGGAAGTTGCCCGCCTCGCGATTGAGCGAAAGACTGGTGCACGGGGTCTCCGTTCCATCATTGAATCGCTCATGCTGGACGTCATGTATGATCTCCCGTCCCGTGAGGATATTGTCAAGTGTGTCATTACAGGCGAAACGGTGCGCGACAATAAAGCTCCAACCCTCATTGATGAGGATGGAAGTGAAATTCAGCGCGAACCGAAAGAGAGTGCTTAATTAACCAGACGGAACCTGGTGTGCAGCTCCGGCGTGCAGCGGTACCGGGAATCTTGATTCCCGGCAGCGGCGCCGGACTGGACACTTTTTTTATGTGCAGGTTTCCCGACTAAGCCAGAAAGGGAACAGATACATACGCTTTCAAATCGTAAGCGATTCAACGGAGGTGCGAGACTATGTCAGAACGAATTAAACAGCTTCCGCTCCTGCCGCTCAGAGGGGTGCTCGTCTATCCGACAATGGTGCTGCATCTGGACGTCGGCCGTAAAAAATCGGTCAGCGCGCTGGAGCAGGCGATGGTAGAGGAGAACGAGATATTTCTGCTGACGCAGAAGGAAGTCGCTACAGAAGAGCCTTCTGTATCGGATTTATATACAATCGGAACGTGTGCACACGTCAAGCAGATGCTGAAGCTGCCTAACGGGACGATCCGGGTGCTCGTAGAAGGGCTGCAGCGCGGCAAAGTACTGTCGGTCAACGAAAAAGACGAGTATACGACGGTGGACATGGAACCGATCGAAGAACGTCAGGAAGCTAATGTCGAAGAACAGGCGCTCATGCGCAACGTGCTGGATGAGTTTGAACAGTATACCCAGCTGTCGAAAAAGATCTCCCAGGAAACGTTTGCGTCGGTTGCCGACATCATTGAGCCTGGACGTCTTGCGGACATCGTGGCGTCCCACCTGCCTCTGAAGGTCGTTCAGAAACAGGAAGTGCTCGAAACGCTGACGCTGGAAGAGCGGTTGAAGCTGATTCTCCGCATTTTATCCAACGAGCGGGAAGTGCTCGGACTGGAGAAGAAAATTGGCCAGCGCGTGAAAAAATCAATGGAGCGCACGCAAAAAGAATACTACCTGCGCGAACAGATGAAAGCGATCCAAAAAGAGCTGGGAGACCGGGAAGGCAAAGAGGATGAAACGGAAGAACTGCGTGATAAAATTTACGCTGCAGGGATGCCCGATCAAATTGAAGAGAAGGCACTCAAAGAGCTGAAGCGCTACGAAAAAATGCCTCCGAACGCAGCTGAGAGCTCTGTCATTCGGAACTACATTGAATGGCTCACGCAGATACCCTGGTCGGAGGAGACAGAGGACCTGCTCGACATTCACCGGTCAGAGGCTGTACTGAATGAAGATCATTACGGCCTGGAAAAGGTGAAAGAGCGGGTGCTCGAATACCTGGCTGTTCAGCAGCTGACGAAAAAGCTGAAGGGGCCGATTCTCTGTCTGTCCGGACCTCCAGGTGTCGGTAAAACGTCACTCGCCCGTTCCATCGCCCGCTCGCTCGACCGGCACTTTGTCCGCATGTCACTCGGCGGAGTACGGGATGAAGCGGAAATCCGCGGCCATCGTCGAACGTACGTCGGATCCATGCCGGGCCGTATTATTCAGGGCATGAAAAAAGCCGGTACGGTCAATCCGGTCTTTCTGCTCGATGAAATTGATAAGATGGCAAGTGATTTCCGCGGAGACCCGTCATCGGCGCTGCTTGAGGTGTTGGATCCTGAGCAGAATAATACGTTCAGCGACCACTTTATCGAGGAACCGTATGATCTTTCCAAGGTGCTGTTTGTCACGACAGCGAATAACATCGGAGCGATCCCGCCGCCGCTTCGCGACCGAATGGAAATCATTCATATTTCCGGATATACCGAAGTCGAAAAGCTGGAGATTGCCAAAGGATACCTGCTGCCGAAGCAGATTGGCGAGCACGGTCTGACGAAGAGCAGTCTGCAGGTGCGGGATGAAGCAGTGCTTTCGATTATCCGTCATTACACGCGTGAAGCCGGCGTGCGTAACTTGGAGCGGGAACTGGCTACCGTCTGCCGAAAAGCAGCGAAAATGATCGTAGCCGGTGAAAAGAAGCGGGTCGTTGTCACCGACAAAACGCTGGAAACGATGCTCGGCAAGCGCCGCTTCCGCTACGGAAAGGCAGAGCTTGAAAATCAGATCGGTGCCGCTACCGGCCTTGCCTATACGGCTGCCGGCGGTGACACGCTCACGATTGAAGTGGCTCTGACACCGGGAGACGGAAAGCTTACGCTTACCGGGAAGCTCGGCGATGTCATGAAGGAATCGGCTCAGGCTGCTTTCAGCTACATCCGCACGAAAGCATCCGAGCTGAACATTGATCCGGAGTTTAACCGGAAAAACGACATTCACGTTCACGTACCGGAAGGCGCGATTCCAAAGGACGGCCCGTCAGCCGGGATTACGATGGCGACGGCGCTTATTTCCGCTCTTACCGGTCGACCGGTCCGCAAGGAAGTCGGTATGACCGGGGAGATTACGCTGCGCGGACGCGTGCTGCCGATCGGCGGACTGAAGGAAAAGGCGATGAGCGCCCACCGTGCCGGCCTTACGCATATCGTCATGCCGAAAGACAATGAAAAAGATTTAGAAGATATACCGGAAAGCGTCCGGGAGGATTTAACCTTCATTTCTGTGTCTCATCTCGATGAGGTGCTGGAGCAGGCGCTCGTTCCCGAAAAGGAGAAATCATGAAAGTAACACAAGCCGAACTGACCATCAGTGCCGCAAAGCCTGACCAGTTCCCTAAAAACCCAGCCCCGGAGATCGCACTCTCCGGGCGTTCCAATGTCGGCAAGTCCTCGCTTATTAATACGCTGCTCGCTCGAAAGGGGCTTGCGCGAACGTCCCAGCGCCCTGGTAAAACGCAGACGCTGAATTACTACTGGATCAACGACCGGTTTCATTTCGTTGACGTCCCGGGCTACGGCTACGCTAAAGTGTCCAAAAAAGAACGGGAAGCATGGGGCCGCGTTATGGAAACGTATTTTCAGGAGCGCGAGCAGCTTAAGGCTGTCGTACAGCTGATTGATGCCCGTCATGAGCCTACAGAAGACGATATCATGATGTACGACTGGCTGAAGTATCATGAACTGCCGGTAATTGTGATCGGAACGAAGGCAGATAAAGTACCGAAAAACAAATGGGATACCCATAAAAAGAAGATCAGGGAAGCGCTTGAACTGGAAGAGGAGGATCCGCTGCTTCTGTTCTCGTCTGAAACAGGATACGGTAAAGACAAAGCTTGGAGCCATATTCAGCGGGCGCTGTTCGACAGCTGAGCAAGGAGCTGAAACACATGATTCGTGTGGAAAACCTGAAGAAATCATTTGATGGAAAAGACGTGCTGCAGGATATCAGCTTTACAGTGGACGAGGGCGAGGTCGTTTGTGTGATCGGGGCGAGCGGCTCCGGCAAAAGCACGATGCTGCGCTGCTTGAACTACTTAGAGCAGAAAGACAGCGGCACGATTGAAATCAGCGGCTCTCTCATTGAAGGAAGGCGCGCCGAGACAGAGCTTCGTCAAAAGGTGGGCATGGTATTTCAGCATTTCCATCTCTTCCCGCATAAAACGGTGCTGGAAAACGTCATAGAAGCCCCGGTGCACGTTCTAGGGAGAAAGAAGCATGAAGCGGCAGCTGAAGCAATGGATCTGCTGGAAAAAGTCGGCATGAAGGAAAAAGCGGATGACTATCCGGCATCGCTTTCCGGCGGACAGCAGCAGCGGGCTGCGATCGCCAGAGCACTGGCGATGAAGCCTGACGTGATGCTGTTTGATGAGCCGACGTCAGCGCTTGATCCGGAGCTTGTCGGTGAGGTGCTGGAGACGATGAAGCAGCTCGCAGCAGAAGGGATGACGATGATGATCGTCACGCACGAAATGAACTTCGCGCGGGAAGTCTCCGACCGCACGATGCTGCTCCACGAAGGCCGCATCGTAGAAGACCGCCCCTCCAAAGAGCTGTTCAGCACGCCGCAAGAAGAAGCAACAAAATCATTTCTGCACCGCGTGCTCGGAAGGGAAGCCGCCGAGTAAGCAGCTGCAAACAGGCAGGTCCCCGACGGAATGGGGGACCTGCCTGTTTCATAAATTGACGAATACTATGTAAAAACAGGTTTAGCGGCGCCGAAAAAAGAGGAAATAAACGCCAAGGAGTATAAACAGCACCGGCCAGTAGGCAAGGAGCCCTCCCAGGTGGTCCTGGACTGCCGGCATCAGTCTGGCAGAGAAAACAGCGGCTGCAGTAACGGTAAGCAGAATCAAGCCGGTACCCAGTCCGTCGCGCCGTCCGAACGCGTATTTCAAAAGGAAGGCAGTGCCGATTACAAGCGTAAAATAGGGCCACTCATAGCCCCACAGGCCGAGCGTATGTACACCGTGGAACAGGATGCCGAGTCCGGCTAGTACGCTGCCGGAGAAAAGACGCTGATCGTCCCGGTTTGAAAATCCCTGCCACATGAGTACGAGGCCGATGCCAAGCAGAATACTCTGCCACGTCAGCAGCAGCTCTACATAAGGGATGGACCATCCCAGCTCGTCGACTAAAAAATAGAGCCCAATTACCAGCAGGATCAGTCCCGGCAGTGCGTAATTTGCTTTCACTTTCCACGTCCCCCAGTCATGTATCCGCTCGTCACAATTTCTTCAAATGTATCGGTTTCTTCCAGTGACGAAGCCAGATTAAAAATGTTATAATGTAGAACGAATGAAGTAAGAGCGGGACGAATGTGTAACATTGTCACGTTCCGTATGATCGTGTAAAATAGATAACGGTTGAAATCAGGGGGGTGTACCCGCAGCATGCATATTTTAGTAACCAGT
Source organism: Bacillus daqingensis (assembly GCF_042654445.1). Taxonomy (NCBI): domain Bacteria; kingdom Bacillati; phylum Bacillota; class Bacilli; order Caryophanales; family Bacillaceae; genus Bacillus; species Bacillus daqingensis. The sequence goes on along the minus strand of NZ_JBHSGK010000013.1, from coordinate 299,093 downwards.
TTGAATTATAAATCAACTCCGGTTGAAATTCGAGAGAAATTTACCTTTACCGGGGATCTTTCACCTGCACTGAAAACGCTGCGGCAGTCTAAGAGTATTCTGGAAAGTGTCATCGTTTCCACGTGCAACCGGACCGAGCTGTATGTAGTAGCAGATCAGCTCCATACCGGACGCTATTATACAAAATTATTTTTACAGGAATGGTTTGAAGTGCCGAAAGAGGACTTCAGTCACTACCTGCAGGTACGTGAAGACGAGCACGCAATTGAACACTTGTTCCGTGTGGCATGCGGACTGGACTCTATGGTACTCGGAGAAACGCAGATTCTCGGTCAGGTGCGCCAGAGCTTTGATCAGGCGCGTGAACTCGGCACGACCGGTACGATTTTTAATCATCTGTTCCGCCAGGCTGTCACGCTGGCAAAACGCGGCCAGTCTGAAACCGCCATCAATGAAAATGCCGTCTCCGTCAGCTATGCAGCGGTGGAGCTTGGACGTAAGATTTTTGGCGGATTTGACAATAAAAAAGTGCTCGTCATGGGTGCCGGTAAGATGAGTGAACTGACGGCCAAGCACCTGTCATCAAGCGGTGTAACGGACATCACGGTGATGAACCGTACGAGGGAAAAAGCACAGGAGCTTGCGGACCGGTTTTTCGGCCGGGCAGAGGGAATGGATTCCCTCTATGAATCGCTTGCAGAGTCTGACATTCTGATCAGCTCAACCGGTGCAACGGATTATGTCGTCCGTCAGGAAGAAGTGAAAAAGCTTCTGAAAAAGCGCCGCGGACGTCCGCTTTTCCTTGTCGACATTGCGGTGCCGCGTGACCTCGATCCGGCACTTGCAGAGCTTGATAACGTTTATTTATATGACATCGATGATTTGCAGGGAATCGTGAATGCGAATCTGGCAGAGCGTAAAAAGGAAGCAGAAAAAATTGAGCTGATGATCGAAGAAGAGCTCGTGGCGTTCAGCCAGTGGCTCGACACGCTCGGTGTTGTTCCCGTTATTTCTGCGCTGCGCCAAAAAGCGTCTGTCGTACAGGAACAGACGATGGAAAGCCTGGAGCGAAAGCTTTCCAGCCTGTCTGAGCGGGAAAAGAAAGTGATCCGCAAGCATATGAAAAGCATCGTCAATCAACTGCTCCGCGATCCGGTAACGGCTCTGAAAGAAATTCCGGACGAAGAGGACCCGGAAAAGCTGCTTGAATATATGACAAAAGTGTTTGGGCTCGAAGAGGAAATCCGCGACAGCGGCTCTCCGCTCACTCATGATATACAGATCAATAAAGCAGAACGGGAGTGGAGTATTGAACAACGGCGCTCCAGGATGGAAGCAGCAATACAGGAGCCAGCACGGACGTATCTTTCATGAGTCTCCTATACGTGCTGATTCTGGCGCTGTACTCGATCAGCATCCTCGGCTATTTTATTGATTTCATGCAGAACAACCAGAAAGTCAATCGATTGGCTTTCTGGTTGCTTTCTATTGTTTGGGTGCTGCTCGGCCTTTTGTTTGCCTGGCGATTTATGATGTTTGACCGCCTTCCGCTCATGACTGCTTTTGAGGGGATGTTTGTCTACGCGTGGATGCTCGTCAGTATCTCCCTCGTGCTGAACCGGTTTGTACGCATGAACGTGCTGATGCTGCTGTTGAATACGATTGGCTTTATTATGCTTGCCTTCAGCATGGCTGCACCGGATGCCGGGGTGTCTGAAGAACTGAACCGGGTGCTGATCACCGAATTTCTCGTCGTCCACGTCATCCTTCTGCTGCTGTCCTACGCAGCATTTACCATCTCATTTGCGTTCTCCTTGATCTACTTAATCCAGCACCGCTTTTTAAAGCAGAAAAAATGGCTGAAATGGATGCAGAAATTTGGATCGCTTTCCACATTGGAGCGGAATTCGTATGCGTCAGCGCTCATTGGCGTTCCGCTGCTTCTTACCGGACTGATTCTCGGCATTATTTGGGCATCAATCACCGTGGGAGGTGTGCCATGGGCCGACTGGAAGGTGCTGACGTCCTTTCTTGTGCTTGGAGCCTACGCCGTCTACCTGATCCAATATCAGCTGTTTAAGCGGCGCGGCTATAACATTGCACTGTACAACACAGCAGCGTTCCTGCTTTTATTAATCAACTACTTTTTGTCGGGGGCACTCTCCGATTTTCATATCTGGTAAAATGCCGCTCTTCATCCTGATGAAGGAAGCGGAGTCCGGCCGCTGCATGTTACAATAAGTGCGGACCGGAACATGCCGAAGGAGGATTTTGTTAATGCGTAAAATTGTAATCGGATCACGCCGGAGCAACCTGGCGATGACGCAGACACGTTGGGTGATCGACCAGCTTGAGAAACTCGGGCTTCCATATGAGTTCGAAATAAAGGAAATTGTAACGAAAGGTGACCAAATCCTTGATGTGACGCTTTCCAAAGTAGGCGGAAAAGGGCTTTTCGTGAAAGAAATTGAGCAGGCCATGTACGATAAGGAAATCGATATGGCGGTGCATTCCATGAAGGACCTTCCGTCAGAGATTTCACCAGGATTGACTGTCGGTGCCGTTCCGGAGCGGGAAGATCCCCGGGACGCGTTCATTTCGAACAGCGGTGCGAAGCTGATGGATCTGCCTGCAGGGGCTGTCGTCGGAACGAGCAGCCTGCGCCGCGGTGCGATGGTGCTCATGCAGCGTCCGGACCTGACGATACACTGGATCCGCGGGAACATTGAGACACGGCTGCGAAAGTGCCGCGAGGAAGGATTCGATGCGATTATTTTAGCAGCAGCCGGCCTGAAGCGTGTCGGCTGGGATGAATCAATTGTTTCGGAATTCCTTGCTCCTGAAGTGAGCATCCCTGCAGTTGGACAAGGTGCACTCGGAATAGAGTGCCGGGAAGATGATAGCGATCTGCTGGAGCTGCTCGCAAAAATCAATGATCCGGTTACAGCACGGACGACTGCTGCAGAGAGGGCGTTTTTAAATAAGGTGGAAGGAAGCTGCCAAGTGCCGATTGCCGGTTACGCCGAGTTGACAGAAGACAACCAGGTATCCCTGACGGCGCTCGTTTCGTCTCCGGATGGAAAAGAAGTCTTTAAAGAACACATCGTCGGAGACGATCCGGTTGCGATTGGACATCACGTAGCTGAAAAAATGCTGTCAGAAGGTGCGAAGGAAGTCCTGGACCGCGTGAAGGCAGAGCTGGACGGACAGTAGCACATGAATAAGCCGCTGCGTCTCCTCATTACGAGAGCTGCCCATCAACAGCAGCCGGTCGCAGATCTGATCCGACGTGCCGGAATGGAGCCTGTGTCACTGCCGCTTATCCGCATTCAGATGCTTCCGGCGCAATTGCCGGAACCAGCGAACAGCTGGGTGGCGTTTACGAGCGTCAACAGCGTCACCTGGTGGAAGGAAAGCGGCGCCGGGGCTCCTGAAAAAACGGCCTGTGTCGGAGAGAAAACGGCGCACGCCTGCCGGGAAGCCGGCTATCCTGTATCGCTCGTGCCGGACGTGTATGACGCCGAGCACCTGGCTGCGGCGCTGGAAGTGGCTACGAGCGAGGGGGACGTTGTGCTTTATCCGCGCAGCGCCAAAGCAAGAACCTACTTACGCGATTATTTGATGAACCGGGGCAGAAACGTGATCGATCTGCCGGTTTACGATACGATTCCGAATGAGAACGGCCGGGAAGCGCTCCAGCAGCAGCTGCCTGACCTGGATGGTGTGCTCTTTTTCAGTCCAACGGCTGTACGGGCTTTTTTTGAGCTCGGCGGCAGCGACGCCGGTCTTTTTTTCGGCTGCGTTGGTACGAAGACCGAAGAAGAGCTGCGCCGCTTCACGGATGCAGAAGCACTGACGCCGGATACGTATACGGCGGAAGCGCTGATTGAATTGATTTCACTACGCAAAGGAGTACGATAGCATGCAGTCATTTGACCGTCACCGCCGTCTGCGAACGTCGGCTGGAATGCGCGATCTCGTTCGTGAAACACACCTTCACACAGAAGATTTGATTTACCCGCTGTTTGTGATGGAAGGGGAAGACATTAAAAACCCGGTGAAATCAATGCCGAGGGTTTATCAGTGGTCGCTGGACCGTGTCGATACCGAAGTGCAGGAAGCGGTCGATCTCGGCATCCGGTCGATCATTTTGTTCGGCGTCCCGGCTGAAAAGGATGCAGTAGGCTCCAGTGCCTATGATCCGGAGGGGATTGTGCAAAAAGCGGTGCGCCAGGTAAAAGCTGCACACCCAGAACTGACGGTAATTGCGGATACGTGCCTGTGCCAGTTTACCGATCACGGCCACTGCGGCGTCGTGGAAGACGGCGAGATTCTTAACGATGAATCGCTTGATCTTCTCGTCAAAACGGCTGTTTCTCAGGCAGAGGCTGGAGCAGATATCATTGCACCGTCCAACATGATGGATGGATTTGTAACAGCGATTCGCTCCGGGTTAGATGAAGCCGGATTTAAGCACGTTCCGGTGATGAGCTATGCGGTAAAATACGCGTCTGCCTTCTACGGCCCGTTCCGGGACGCTGCCCACTCTTCCCCGCAGTCCGGGGACCGGAAGACGTATCAGATGGACCCGGCGAACCGGCGCGAAGCTTTTCGGGAAGCACGATCAGACGTGCAGGAAGGGGCAGACTTTCTGATTGTAAAGCCGGCTCTTTCCTATCTCGACATTATCCGCGACATCCGGGAGCGCGAACAGCTGCCGATTGTGGCGTATAACGTGAGCGGAGAATATTCCATGATCAAAGCGGCTGCCGAAAACGGCTGGATCGATGAAAAGGCGGTCGTACTGGAAAAAATAACGAGCATGAAGCGTGCAGGAGCTGATCTGATCCTTACGTATTTCTCCAAAGATATCGCACGCTGGCTGCAGAATTAATTCTATTGCGGGGTGAAAACATGAACTGGAACAAATCATCAGAAGCATTTCAAGAAGCAAAGCCCCTCATGCCGGGGGGCGTGAACTCGCCGGTCCGCGCGTTTAACTCGGTCGGACGCGATCCGGTTTATTTTGAAAAAGGAAAAGGCTCCAGACTCTGGGACGTAGACGGCAACGAATACATCGACTACGTGCTTTCCTGGGGGCCGCTCGTGCACGGTCACGCGGATGATCAGGTGATCGACGCGGTGAAAGACATGGCGGATAAAGGCACAAGCTTTGGCGCTCCCCATGAAATGGAAACGAAGCTTGCGGAGCTTGTAATTGAGCGTGTTCCTTCTGTCGAGGTGGTCCGCATGACGAGCTCCGGCACCGAAGCGACGATGAGCGCGCTGCGGCTTGCGCGCGGATACACGGGACGCAGCAAGATCGTCAAGTTCGAAGGCTGCTACCACGGGCACGGAGATTCTCTGCTGATTAAAGCAGGCTCCGGCGTGGCGACACTCGGCCTTCCGGACAGTCCCGGCGTACCAGAGGAAGTGGCAGCGAATACGCTGACGGTTCCCTACAACGATCTCGAAAGCCTCAAGCTCGCTTTTGAAAAATTCGGCAATGAAATCGCGGGTGTGATTTTGGAGCCGGTGACGGGCAACATGGGTGTAGTAAGGCCTGAGGAAGGCTATCTGGAAGGTATTCGGGAGCTGACGAATGAACACGGGTCCCTGCTCATCTTTGATGAAGTGATGACCGGCTTCCGCGTCGGCTACAACTGTGCACAGGGAGAGCTCGGTGTGACGCCTGATCTCACGTGCTTAGGCAAGGTGATCGGCGGCGGCCTGCCAGCTGGAGCATTTGGCGGACGTCGGGACATTATGGAGCAGATTGCGCCGGCCGGACCGATTTACCAGGCAGGCACCCTGTCCGGAAATCCGCTTGCTATGACGGCAGGCTACGAAACGATTCGCCAGCTGACGCCGGAAAGCTATACCTACTTCGACCAGATTGGCGATAAGCTTGAAAAAGGACTGGCAGCTGCGGCTGAAAAGCACGGCATTCCGCACTGGACGACTCGTGCAGGCTCCATGGTCGGCTTTTTCCTTACAAATGAGAAGGTGAAGAACTTTGAAACGGCGAAAACGTCGGATCTCGACATGTTCAGCCGTTTCTTCAACCTGATGCTAGAAAACGGCGTATCACTGCCGCCGTCACAGTTTGAAGGGTTGTTTCTTTCTACGAAACATACGGAGGAAGACATTGACCTGACGCTGGAAGCAGCGGAAAAGGCGTTTCAGACAATCGCTGCAGAACGCGGTTAGGATAAGGTATGAAGAGCGGTCTGCGCGTCAGCAGGCCGCTTTGCAGCATGCAGGGCTTAGAAGACCGGATTAGTCGAACAGCGTGAGACTTGACGGATGGAAACTAACTGTCGCACGCGGTCCTGCGTGAAACGTCGAAAAGACAGAAGGGAGAACCTGCATGAGCTACGTGAAACGAATACGGGAGAAGGTCGGTCAGGAAACGCTGCTGCTGCCTGGCTCCGCCGTTATTATACATACTCCGGACGGAGAAATTCTGCTGCAAAAGCGCGAGGATGGAGATTGGGGGCTTCCGGGCGGTCTGATGGAGCCGGGAGAGAGCTACGAAGAAACGGCCGTACGCGAAGTGGAAGAAGAAACGGGTGTCACAATTCGGAAGCAGGATCTGCAGCTCTTCAACGTCTTCTCCGGCGAAGACTATTTTGTGGAGGCACCGAACGGCGACCCCTATTATGCAGTGACCGCGCTGTATACGTGCGCCGATCCTGCACAGCCGTTATCGGACGGGGACGAAGAGACGCTGGAGCTCCGTTACTTTCCGCTCACTGCACTGCCCGAAAAGCTGAGGCGTTCCCACCGGTATTTTCTCGGTCTGTTTGCAGATCATGCAACAGATCGTAAACGAGGTTGATTCCGGCAACGGACCGTTGTAGAATAAAATCAGAATGCACCGATGGAGAAGAGTAGGATGGAAATTCCGCCAGAGAGGAAAGCCGGCCGCACCGGCCGCTGTGAGGCTTTCCCGGAAGGAACATCCGAAGGTCGCTCCGGAGCAGCCGCGTGGAAACACTCGGACGAATCAGCCGCGTTAAGGCCGTGAGTGTACCGGGGGAATGCTCCGGTGAACAAAGGTGGTACCGCGGGAGACAGCCCTCTTCGTCCTTTCAGACAAGAGGGCTTTTTGTATGCGCACATAACTGGGAGAGAGGATGATTTAGATGGATGAAAAACAGGTTTCCATGCCGCCGAAATACGATCCGCAGGCGGTTGAATCAAAATGGTACAGCTACTGGGTGGAGGGAAAGTTTTTTGAGGCAGGAAAAAATCCGGAAGCAACGCCTTACACGGTAGTTATTCCGCCGCCGAACGTAACGGGAAGGCTGCACCTCGGTCACGCCTGGGACACGACGCTGCAGGACATCTTGATCCGCACGAAGCGCATGCAGGGATACGATGCCCTCTGGCTTCCGGGTATGGATCATGCCGGAATTGCGACACAGGCGAAGGTAGAAGGCAAGCTGCGCGAGGAAGGCATCAGCCGTCATGATCTCGGTCGTGAAGCATTCCTTGCTAAAAGCTGGGACTGGAAAGAAGAGTACGCGTCATTTATCCGTGATCAGTGGTCTAAAATGGGGCTTTCCCTCGACTATTCTCGTGAGCGGTTCACCCTCGATGACGGCTTGTCGGATGCTGTAAAGGAAGTGTTCGTCCGCCTGTATGAAGAAGGTCTGATTTACCGCGGCGAATACATTATTAACTGGGATCCATCGACGAAAACAGCACTTTCGGATATCGAAGTCATTTACGAAGATGTGAAAGGCGCGTTTTATCATATGCGCTACCCGCTTGCCGATGGGGAAGGTTCGATTGAGGTAGCCACGACGCGGCCGGAGACGATGCTCGGAGATACGGCTGTCGCTGTGCATCCGAAGGACGAGCGTTATGCACATCTGATTGGCAAAACGGTAAAGCTTCCAATCGTCGGACGGGAAATTCCGATTGTGGCAGACGACTACGTTGATCGTGACTTCGGTTCCGGTGCGGTTAAAATCACGCCGGCGCACGATCCAAACGACTTTGAGATCGGCAATCGCCATGACCTTGAACGTGTTCTTGTAATGGACGAAGGCGGCGTGATGAATGAAAATGCCGGACGTTACGAAGGGCTGGACCGGTTCGACTGCCGCAAGCAGATTGTACAGGACCTGCAGGCAGACGGTATTCTGTTTCAGATCGAAGACCATGATCACAGCGTCGGCCACTCTGAGCGCAGCGGCGCGGTCGTAGAGCCGTATTTGTCCACGCAGTGGTTCGTTAAAATGGGGCCGCTTGCTGAGCAGGCGATTGAGCTGCAAAAACAGGACGGCAAGGTTCACTTCGTACCGGACCGCTTCGAGAAGACGTATATGCACTGGATCGAAAATATACGTGACTGGTGCATTTCCCGCCAGCTCTGGTGGGGTCACCGGATTCCGGCATGGCATCATAAGGAAACCGGAGAAATCTACGTCGGACGCACGGCGCCAAAGGATGCGGAGAACTGGGAGCAGGACGAAGACGTTCTCGACACGTGGTTCTCTTCTGCGCTATGGCCGTTTTCGACGATGGGCTGGCCGGATGAGCAGGCGGATGACTTTAAACGCTACTATCCGACTGATACGCTCGTAACCGGCTATGACATTATTTACTTCTGGGTGGCACGCATGATTTTCCAAGGGAAACACTTTACCGATGAGCGGCCGTTTAAAGATGTGCTCGTTCACGGACTCGTCCGGGACGCGGAAGGCCGCAAAATGAGTAAATCACTTGGGAACGGTGTCGACCCGATGGATGTAATCGATAAATACGGTGCGGATGCGCTGCGCTTTTTCCTCAGCACAGGCAGCACGCCCGGTCAGGACTTGCGCTTTTATTGGGAAAAAGTCGAAGCAAACTGGAACTTTGGCAACAAGATTTGGAATGCTTCACGGTTTGCGCTCATGAATCTCGACGGTCTCTCTTTTGAAGATATGGATCTGTCCGGGCCGAAAACGATTGCAGACGAATGGATTTTGACACGTTTGAATGAAACCATTACGCACGTGACGAAGTACATCGATGCGTATGAATTCGGAGAAGTAGGGCGCTCCTTGTACAACTTTATCTGGGACGACTTCTGCGACTGGTACATTGAAATGGCAAAGCTGCCGTTAAACGGCGACGACGAACAGGCGAAGCACACGACTCGCTCCGTTCTTGCTTACGTGCTCGACCAGACGATGCGTCTGTTGCATCCATTTATGCCGTTTATCACCGAAGAAGTGTGGCAGCACCTGCCGCATGAAGGGGAGTCAATTACACGCGCATCATGGCCGGAAGAAAATCCGTACGGCAACGATCAGGCAGTAAAAGACATGCAGCTGCTGCAGGAAATCATCCGCTCTGTCCGAAATACACGTGCGGAGCTGAATGTGCCGATGTCACGTGAAATTACGCTGCACGTAAAAGCAGCCGATGAGCACGTAAAAGAGCAGCTTGAGCGCGGCCAGGCGTATCTGGAGCGGTTCTGCAACCCGTCAGAGCTTTTGATCGGCACCGAACTGGAAGCACCGGAAAAATCGATGAGCTCCGTGCTTTCAGGCGTTGAGCTGTACATGCCGCTTGCCGGCCTGCTCGATCTTGATGCGGAAGTAAAGCGTCTGGAAAAAGAAGTGAAGCGGCTCGACGGGGAAGTCACGCGAGTCGAGAAAAAGCTTTCGAATAAAGGCTTCACGGACAAAGCGCCGGAGCATGTGGTAGAAGAAGAAAAGCGGAAGCAGAAGGACTATGCGGAGCAGTGGGAAAAAGTGCAGGCGAGGCTCGAGGAACTGAAGCAGTAGGGAGGAACGAGCAATGAAAGAGATTGCCTATTATCACGACCGGTTCGTCGATGTTGATGAACGGGTTATACCGATCCAGGAACGCGGGCATCAGTTCGGCGACGGTATTTATGAGGTTATCCGCGTCTATGATGGCGAACCGTTTACGATGAAGGAGCACATGGAGCGTTTGGAGAAGAGTGCTGAAGCGATCGGCATGGGACTTCCATACAGCCGGGAAAAGATCGAAGCTCTTGCGCTGGAGGCGCTTGAGCGGTCCGGCATCCAGGAGGCAGAGATTTACATGCAGATCACCCGCGGGATCCACCTGCGGCAGCATCATTATCCGGATCCGTCAGAGCCGGTGCTCTCGATGGTCGTCAAAGAGGCACGCAAACTGACGCCGGAAAAGCGTGCTTCCGGTGTGCCGGTGATTACAACAGAAGAGATTCGCTGGAAAATGTGCTGGATCAAGTCGCTTAATCTGCTGCCTAACGTCATGGCAAAGCAAAAGGCGATGGAGGCCGGTGCACACGAAGCTGTCTTTGTCGACGAAGGCATAGTGACAGAAGGATCAAGCTCCAATTTGTTTATCGTTAAAGATGGGACGCTGCTGACACATCCGGCGACGAATGCCATTTTACACGGGATTACGCGCCGCGTTATCCTCGACATTGCAGAAGAGCTCGGTATTCCCGTGGAAGAACGAACGTTTACACTGGAAGAGCTTTTAGAGGCCGACGAAGCGTTTCTCAGCTCGACGACGATGGAAGCTGCGAGTATTTCTGCTGTCGATGGAACGCCGCTGAACGGCGGCCGGACGATTCTCGACCGCATTCACGCCAGGTTCGTCGAAAGGACCAGAAGAGAAACCGTCGATTCCTGATCGGCGCGGTAACATGCGAAGGCCCGCTGCAGAAGCAGCGGGCCTTCGTACGTGCCTTCCGATCGCCGGCCTATCAGCAGTACGCCTCCGGTCTTAGAAGAAAATACGGCCACGGCTCATTCCGGCGCTTGCGTGTGCCGCGGTATGATACAGACAGAAGGAGGGATTGAAGATGAAATTACTTGCTGTACTACTCGGAATTGCGGCATTTTTACTTGCGATCGGTAATCTCGGCTCGATCATCCTGTTTGCCCTTTCCGCCTGGCTGCTCTGGCTCGTCTGGAAGCAGTTCGTGAACACAACGTCCACCGGCGGACGGATTGGATGGGGAATTGCAGGCGCCATCATTATTCTCGTCATGCTCGGCAACCTGCAGGCAGTGATCGGTCTGGCCGCTCTTTACGTGCTGTATGTCCTGATTAGAAGCTGGAAGGAAAAAGAAGATGGAGGGATGCACCATGCGTAACATTTGGGAACGAATGGCAGATACGATGAAGCAGGATCTGGCAAAGCTGAAAGGAACGGCTGCAGGCGTAACGAAAAAAACTGGCGAGAAGCTGCGCAAAGCGGAAATGCTGCAAAAGCAGATAGCAGCTCAGCGTCTGGAAGCCGATGAGCTGCGGACGCGCCGCGATCAGGCCCTCGTTCAGGCAGCGGACAGACGCCGCCAGCAGCAGCTTGCGGAGGAAGCCGGAGAGAAAGCGCTCGCTGCCTTTGCTGAACGGGATGCAGAAGCATTTGACCAGGAAGCAGAAACACTTGCCCGTATGACAGATGATGCAGATGCACGTATCGTCGAGCTTGAGCAGCTGTTTCAGGAGGTCCGGCACGCATTAACGAGGCAGGAGCTGGAAGAACAAGAGCTGGTACGCCGGGAAACGACAGCGAAGCTGCGCCGGGAGATGAGCGGGCTGAAAGAGACCGAGCCGGCTCATGCAGAGCAGGAAGAGCCCTCAGCAGATGAGGTTCGCAGCAGCATGGAACGACAGCTGATGCTGCTCGAAAAGCGGCACGGCGAGCGTAAAAATCCATCCGATTATTTGGAAACATGATACAATAATTACAACGAAGGGGGAGAAGGCCATGATCAGGGAAATTCCAGTGAACCGATTGAATCTGCTTCTCCTCCTGTCCGTTTTTTTTCTCGTCACCGAGCTGCTCTCCCGCGGAGCGGGCATGCTGCTTGGTGTCGGGATTCTGTTGTTTATGGTCTACCTCGGCTGGAAGGAATACGAATCTACGTTCGGTAAAGTCATCTGCTGGATCGGCGTCATTGGGCTCATCATTCAAGTGCTGAGCCTGTTTGCTGTTGGTTTCTTTATCATCGGATTTCTGATTCTGCTCGTTCTGGAGTACCGGAGGCAGCAGAAGCAGCCGCCGGTGATCCAGCCGGAAACAGCTGCCGCTCCCAAGCAGGGAAGCGGTCTGGTGGAAAGCGGCATCCTTCTGCCTCAGAAGCTGATCGGAAGGCAGTCGACCGGGACGGAGCCGTATCAGTGGCGGGACATCCATATTCAAACCGGCATCGGCAGCAAAACGATTGACCTGTCAAATACGGTCGTGCACGGAACAGCGGTCGTGTCCGTCCGGCATATTATCGGACAGGTCACCGTCCTCGTGCCGTATGAGATGGAGGTACAGGTATTGCATAGTGCCCTGTATGGAAGCGCAGAAATTTTAGGCGAGCGAAAGCGTTTGTTAAATGAATCGATCTCCTTGGAGACGCCGGGCTATGCGGAAGCGGACGTTCGCGTCAAAATCATGACATCGGTCATGAGCGGGGAGCTGGAGGTGCGGCGCATATGAAAATACGTCCGCTGCTGTACGTTCAGCTTGCAATCGTGATTTTTGTCACAGCAGCTGCAGCTGCCGGTGCGCTGCTGGTCATTTTACCCACAGGTGTCTGGCCGCTGTTGATGACGCGCCTTTACGGCGTGCCGTTTCCAATCCTTGCAGGCGGAGCGGCGCTTTTGCTGCTGTTGTTTATCGGCGTGTTTGTACAAGGGGCATGGCGCAGGGCGGCTGCAGATACAGTCAGCTACGCAAACGATGCTGTAAAAGGAGAGGCAGCACCGCCTGCAAACCAGCAGGAGCTTCAGCTGGCACTTTACGACCTGCAGGAGCAGGTAGCACGTCAAACTCAGCACGCCAGACAGATAGCGGCTGAAAAAGCGGACGTGCGGGAGCAGAGTTTACAGGAGGTTGTGGTACAGGAGCGGACACGGCTTGCGCGCGAGCTTCACGACTCTGTCAGCCAGCAGCTGTTCGCTGCTTCGATGCTGACAGCGGCGATCAATGAAACGGCCGATTTGGATGAAACGACCGCCGGTCAGTTTCGATTAGTAGAAAACATGATTAATCAGTCCCAGCTGGAGATGCGTGCGCTGCTTCTGCATCTGCGTCCGGCCGCGCTCAAGGGACGTTCTCTGATTGACGGCATGGACGAACTGCTGGCTGAGCTGGAGCAGAAAGTGCCGCTTGAGATCGTTGTTTCACTTGAGGAAGTGCCGCTGGATAAAGGCTCGGAGGATCATCTGTTCCGTATTTTACAAGAAGCGGTTTCCAACTGTCTGCGACATGCAGAGGCAACGAGACTGAAGGTGTTTTTGTTAAATCGCGATGAGAAAGCAATATTGCAGGTGATCGATAATGGAAAAGGGTTTGAAGCCGGGAAGGACGCGTTCGGCTCATACGGGCTGTCGACGATGAAGGAGCGTGCGGAAGAAATCGGCGGCCGCTTCCGCATTATCAGCGTGCCTGGAGAAGGTACAAAAGTGGACGTACAGCTGCCGCTGTGGAAGGAGGAACAAGCATGATCCGAATCGTATTTGCAGATGACCACGAAATGGTGCGCATCGGTGTCTCCGCCTATTTAACCTCGCAGGCGGATATTGAAGTCGTCGCAGAGGCATCGGACGGGCAGGAGGCGGTCGAGCTCGTCCGAATGCACCAGCCGGACGTCGTCCTGATGGACCTGGTGATGGAGCCGATGGATGGGATCGAGGCAACGCGGTTAATAACCGAAGAAAATCCAGAAGCAAAGGTGCTGATCATGACCAGCTTCGTAGACGATGAAAAAGTGTATCCGGCTTTAGAAGCCGGCGCGTTCAGCTACATGCTGAAAACGTCGAAGGCAGCGGATATTGCAGAAGCCGTGCGCCGTACATATCGAGGTGAATCGGTGCTGGAGCCGGCCGTTGCCCGCAAAGTCATGACGAGAATGCGGCCGCAGCCAAATGCGCTGCACGACGCTCTGACGGCGAGAGAGCTGGACGTACTGAAGCTGATGGCAGACGGTATGTCCAATCAGGAGATCGCAGATGAGCTGTTTATTGCCGTCAAAACGGTGAAAGTGCACGTCAGCAGCATTTTAAGCAAGCTGGAGGTGCAGGACCGGACCCAGGCCGTAATTTACGCGCTCAAGCACGATTTATTTTAGCTGAGCCGCGACATGCTCGATGAAGACGTCGGCGATGTCGATATCACTCTGGTCATACAGGCTGCGGCATCCGACTGCGTCCTCCATTTCGTTAAACAGAAGCGAGCCGTCGTCGGCGATGAGAAAATCAATCCCTGCAAAATCGATCGGGAGCGCGCGCGTCACCTTCTCAATCAGCTCAGTGTCCTCCTGTGAAAGCCGGTAGAGCGATGCGCTCGCGCCTCCGGAAATATTGGCTTTAAAGTTTGTTTCTGATTCACGTACGACGGCCGCAACGATTGCCCCGCCGACGATATAGACGCGCACATCGCGTCCGCGCTGTCCGCCGACCGGCTGCATCAGCAGCTCGTCATCCGCTGTCATGGCGCCGAGCTGCTGCGGGCGGGCGACCCAGTCGACTCCCGTACCGCCGCGTCCGAGCGGATCTTTTAAGATGAGCGGATAAGACGGGCTCAAGGACGAAAGGCGGCGCTGGTGAACGGCCGTACTCGGAAGCATCGGAATTCCCAAGGCGGATAAACAGGCGTGGGAAAGCCGCTTATCGTTAGCGGTCCTGCTCACTCGGGAGCTGTTAAAGACGCGGATGCCGTGCAGCTCAGCCGCTTCATTCAGCCACGGGGTGCACGTCCGGATGATCAGAAAATCCGGATTTTCCCTGCGTCCGAACAAAGAAGCTCCGCCAGATACTGCATAAATCATCTCCTCGTAAATCACGACCTCGAGCGTCATGCCCCTTTTTGCACTCGCCTGCTGCAGCAGACGGATAAACGCTTCGTTCCGAATCCGGTCATGTTCTTTATAAATCAGCCAGCCTCTCATATACGGGTCCTCCCCTGCAGCATTTTTTCGATCATCGTGTGATGAACTGGCACGCCGGTGCATTCGATGATGCTGCGGACGTGCGGATTGGAATTAATTTCACAGACGAGCGGCTGCTCGCTTCCGGTAAACAAATCGACGCCAGCCATATCGGCGCCAACGGCCCGTGCAGCTGCTACGGCAACGTTAATTTCCTCCTGAGACGGTTCGTACGGTTCAGTTGTTCCGCCTGCCGTCACGTTTGCGCGGAAGCCTTCAGCCTTCCGTTTCATCGCTGCAACTGGGGAAGAGCCGACGATATTAATACGGATATCAGAGCCGAAGCTTTCTGTCACCGCTTTCTGATACAAGTGTGGCACCCCGGCAAGCCGTTCGACGAGGTCTTCCAGCTCGGTCATCGTTTCCACCCAGTACACCTGCTCTCCAAAAGAACCGAATGCTTCTTTTACGACGAGCGGAAAGCCGAGTAAGGAGGCTGCCTGCCTGCAAAAGGCAGTGTTCCGGTAGCCAAGCTTCGGATACGCCATTGGCGCTGTGATCGTCAGCGGCTGCGGGACACCGTATCCGGCAAAGGCCTGGTGCATGAGCCGTTTATCGTCGCAGAGCTCGATCGTCCGAGCTCTGTTATAAAGCCGGTATCCTTCGCGCTCAAGCGCATTGGCAAGCGGCAGGTCCTTATCTGCAAAGTGGATAAATGCAGGCTCCGCAAGGTCGGAGCGACAGGGGGTGACACCGTCTGTTGTGACGAGAAGCTCATCATTGGCAACCGTCGTAAGCTCGACGCCGCGGAGTCTGGCAGCCCGCTGCATCAGCGAGGCATAATCTTGAAATTTATGTGTAAACAAGCCGCCGTTGTAAACGAGCCAGGCAGTTTCTTTCATGAGAGAAGCGCTCCTTTGCTCCAGAAATGTATAATAGCCAGTATGGCATATTTTTTCATTGTTCGACAGATTATGCAACGACGGAGGGAAAACGATGGACATTCACAAGCTGTTTCACGACCGGAAACAGGCAGGAATCAACTATACGCTCGAGCGGATGAGAGCGTTGTATCAAAAGCTTGATCGGCCTGAGCAGGATGCAGAAGTTATTCATATTGCCGGTACAAACGGGAAGGGCTCTACTGTCTCCTACTTGGAGGCGCTGTTTGCCGGAAGCAGCAAAACAGTGCTTTCTTTCGTATCGCCGTCATTCGGCGGCAGAGAAGGGCATCTTCTCTGGAACGGTGAACCAGTCACAGCTGACGCATTCGCAGAGGTGTGCCGGGATGCGGCAGCTTTTCTTCCCGGCGTAGAGCGCGTACATGGCATGGTGAGTCCGTTTGAACTGCTGACAGCAACAGCATTTGCTGCCTGTAAACGATGGAAGCCGGATGTGTTTCTTGTAGAATGCGGGCTGGGCGGAAGACTCGATGCAACAAACGTGCTCGAAAACAAGGCTGTGACCATTCTTACTTCCATCGGCACCGATCATGGGGCGTTTCTCGGACATGGCAGAGAGCAGGTTGCACGGGAAAAAGCCGGTATTATGCGGCAGGGAGTACCAGTCGTATCCGGCTGCGGCGATGCAGACACCTGGCTGAAGGAAGAAGCAGAAAAATGCGGTGCGGACTGGATGGAGCTGGAGAGGACGTGGTCATTTTTACCGCCTGAGACACTGGAAACACCGAAAGGATCCGTTACGCTGCCGGCACCCGGTGCTCATCAGGAGCAAAATGCAGCGTGTGCCTGGACGGCAGCACGGCTGTTCGGAGTCCCGCTGCAGGAAGCCTGGCTCAGCCAAGCACGGATGCCGGGCAGGTTCGAACAGATACAGCCAGGCGTATATGTCGATTCCGCTCATAACATAGAAGCGGTCGAGGCTATGCTTAACAGTGTCCCAAACGAATGGGACGTGACGTTTCTTTTCGGAGCGATGCGGGATAAAGCCGTTCACGAGATGATCAGCAGGCTGACAGCCAGGGGCCGAGTGGTGCCGGCCCTCTTTCCGGACAGCCGGGCCATGACAGAGCATGAGTGGCTGAAGCTTCTTCCGTCTGAATCAGTCTGTTCTGATCCAAAGCAGTTCGTACTTGCCTGCTCCGGTTCCGCTGAGGGAAAGCTGATCGTTACCGGCTCACACGCATTTACGAGCATGATTCGTAATTGATTCTTTAGAACTAGTTATAAAGATTCAATTTAGATGTTGTATATGGTATGATATAGCAGATAGTTCAGAATAGTTCGTACAAAAGACAGGGGAGGATGACGGATGGACCGGAAATACCGACGAGTCATCTGGGTGCTTTGGATGCTTTTGTTTCCTGCAGCTGCGGCCGCCATCGTGCCGGTCTACGCCGGCTGGCAGGTGTCAGACTGGCTTTCGTTTCTTCCATTTGTTCTGCTGATCGCCCTTGCAGCAATGTTTCCGATTCACATACGGGAAACGTCGATTGTGCCGCTGCAAGGAGTTGCGCTTGCGGTGTTCCTACTTCAGGGATTTTCCGGAGAGCTTTTAATTACGCAAATCGGGATAGTAATTGGAATTGCACGCATGAAGCTTGATCCGGAAGACTGGTACCGGCTCCCGCTCAATTCGCTTATTTTTCTGGCAACGTCATCCGGGGCAGCTGCGGTCTATTATGCAGCCGGAGGACAAACGGGGAGCGCTCTGCTCGATGAACTTGCGCTTGGCTTGATTGTGCTCTATGTTGTCACGTATTTCTTTATTAACAACGGACTCATATATGCCGTGCAGCGGCTTACTGTCACAGACCGAAGCGTCCGCTTCTTTGATGAAGCATTGAAGTGGGAAGTGCTTTCGCTGCTGTTCGTGCTTCCGGTCGGACTGACGCTGGCACTCCTGTATGAGATTGCCGGTCCGGTCGTATTAATTCTTGCGGCACTGCCGGTGACATCGATCGCGATTATTCTCTCGTTTTACGGAGCAAGCAGGGAAACGGCCAATCAGCTGAAAAAAGTAAGTCAATTCGGAGCGAGCATCAACGAACGCCTTGATACGGCGGAAGTGCTGGAGCTGTTTATGGACACATGCTGGGATTTGTTCGACCCGCGTGACGTTTGTCTGTACGAGGAAGACGGAGAGGGCGGACTGCAGCCGGTCTTCCGCCACACGAAGGCCCCCGGCTCCCAGCTGCCTCCTGAAAGCGGAGACGGGGTAAGCCGGCTCGTGTATAAAAGCGGACGCTCGCGACTGTACGAACAGGACAGCGAGATTCCAAAGCTTGCCCGCACTGGTCTTCCTTCCCATACTAAGTCGGTGATGAGCGCTCCAGCTGTGCGCGCTCAAAAAAATGTTGGCGTAGTCACCCTTCTTTCCGAGGAGAAACGGGCGTTCGGCAAGGACGAATTGATGCTCCTGGAAATTATGGCCGGCTATTTGACCGTTGCGATGCAGAATGCCAGGCATTTGTCGCGGGCAAAAAAGCGCGGAGAGCGCTGTGCACTTACGGGCTTGTACAATTTCCGCTTTTTTGAAGAGAAGCTGGTGGAATGCCGTGAACCGTTTGCAGTCGTGCTGCTGGACCTTGATCACTTCAAGCAAGTGAACGACACGTTCGGGCATGACGGCGGAAATGATGTTCTTCGGGAAGCAGCGGAAATGATTGAAACATGTGCACCGGACGATGCCCTGGCAGCACGGTACGGCGGTGAAGAATTTGTGCTGCTCCTTCCTTCGTATACGGCAGAAGAAGCGGCGGAAACCGCCGAACATTTACGGGAGCAGCTGGCAGAGCGTGAGTTTACGCTTCCTGACCTGCGCGGAGAAGAACGAAAAGCAGCAGTGACGGCAAGTATCGGCGTAGCCGGTTCAGTGCCGGGAGAAGACCCGCTCGATGTGCTGCGAAATGCCGACCGGGCCATGTATACCGGGGCAAAGCAAAAAGGACGAAACCGGGTGGCGATGCATGGTCTTCCAGGACGGGCAGGATAATGTCCGCTGCTTGATTATGAACGAAAAGCGCGTTGGCCACAGGCGAACGCGCTTTTTCATTTTCAGGAAAGAGAAAACATGCTGTTTATGTTACCGCGAGCCTTCTCGGACTTAAGGGGACGATACTGGTTCTTTCGCTTCCGATTCGCGCAGGTTTCAAGATGTATCTTTCATTCACGGTCCTTGTAAGATAAGATAGGAGTAGCAACCTATAATCTGCCAGAAAGGGGCCGGGGCGCCTTGATGTACCTGTTTATTCTTATTTGTTATGCCGTTCTTCTCGGCATTATGCTGCTCATCCCATCCGTGTTTTCCAGGACGGTGACAGCGCTGCTCGTAACGGCGGCACTGCTCGTATCGCTCGGAGGATACTGGATTTTATCTGTTTTTGGCTGGGTTCCCGGCGTCATGCTGATGCTGGCAGCGGTACTGCTCGTTTCCCTGCTCGCCTCCTGGTATCTGGCAGGGAGGGAACAGAGCGGAGAGGGGGAAAACGTATGACGTCCAAACAATGGTTCGGCGCCTCTTTCCTTGTCATTGCCGGAAGCGTGGTCTTCATGATGCTGTTCGCCTTCACGGGGAAGCTGATGTATGAATTCAGCTTTCAGGAGGAAGAATTAGCGGAAGAAACGACTATCGCGGGCGTTCAGGTCGGTGAAATGCGGCCGGAGGAGGCGGAGGCTGCCCTGCAGGAGCGGATTGAAACCTTTGAGGAAAATGTCCGCTATGAGTTAACCTGGTTCGATGAACAGATTCCGCTCCCGCGCGAAGCAGTATCCTTTCACACCGGTGCTTCTGTCGGTCGGGCGGCTGAGGACGGCTCGCAGGAAACGGCTGCTGTGTCCGTGGATGAAGAAGCACTGCGGGAAGCAGTAGCGAGCTTTTCCTTTAACAGCAGCATGGAAGAAGCTGTTCGGCTGGATGAGCTGGCAGCGCAGATTGAGGAAGAGGCCGGGGCCCTTGCACAAACCGATTATTCCTGGATGCTCCATCCGCACCTGCACGCGCACGCGCAGCCGGCAGAAGACGTGCTTACTGCAGCTGACAGAAGCATGATTTCAGAAGAGATGGCGCAGCTGCTTCAGCAGCAGCCTGCCATCACGATTCCGGGAAACAGCGACGTTTCCGTCATGGAATCGCTTGGCCTTCACGATTATCCGGACATGGATGAAGCGTCTCTGGCAGCGCTTGGCTCGGCTGTATTTGAGGCGGTGGCGCCAACTAACTTTACGATCGAGGAGCGTCATATCCGTCATACGCTGCTTGATCACGTGCCGGCCGGATTTGACGCACACCTTTCTCCTGGGCGAAAGGATTTTGCAT
Source organism: Bacillus daqingensis (assembly GCF_042654445.1). Taxonomy (NCBI): domain Bacteria; kingdom Bacillati; phylum Bacillota; class Bacilli; order Caryophanales; family Bacillaceae; genus Bacillus; species Bacillus daqingensis. Next base: position 278,926 of record NZ_JBHSGK010000013.1, on the reverse strand, counting down.
TCGGCAACCCGAACGATTACGACTACGAGCTGCAGCTGGAAGTCACAGGCGGCACGCTTCAGGTGGAGCTCTACGGCTACGCCTATCCACATGCGATTAACGTAGACGTTATGGAAAACGGCGGACTAACAGCAGCTACGCGAATTCGCTATACGGCACCGGACGAGGATGCCGCTGGATTTGACGCTGGTCAAGGAAGTGACTGGGGAATGGACGACGACACCGGGTTCGATTCGTCCTTTGAAGATGAAACCAGCTTTGATGACGACGGAAGCAGTGCGTCCGGCGGCTCAGAAGGTATGCTGGTGGAAACGATTCGTACAATTTTCCGCGGCGATTCGACCGAGGACGAGGATACGATCGTGCTCGCAGAGGATTACTATGCCCCGGTACACGCGCTGGAAAGCCGTTCCATTTCGGTGCGGGAGCCTGAGGAAGAGGAAGAGGAGGATCTGGAGCCGGACGACGAGTGGGACTTCCCATGGGAGCACACGCCAGAGAACGGATTCGACTCTGGAGATAACCGTTTCAACGGCGGTGATGATTCATTCGACGGCGGAAACGGCTTTGACGGAGGGGAGGGGTCCTTCAACGGAGACGGCGGCTTTGATGAGGGAGACGATTTCTTCGACGGAGACGGCGATTTTGACGGGGGAGACGATTTCTTCGATAGAGACGGTGATTTTGACGGGGGAGACGATTTCTTCGATGGAGACGGCGGCTTTGACGGAGGGGACGATTTCTTCGACGGAGGCAGCGGTTTTGACGGAGGAGATGATTTCTTCGACGGAGGCAACGGCAATGGATTTTCTGATGGGAATGACTTTGACAGTGGAAGCAGCGGTTTAACGCCCGAGCAGCAACGCGCAGAACAGCAGTTCCGAAGCGGGAGCGGCTTTGACAGCTGGCTCGATCAAGGCGGTGGAGAGGCCTTTGATACATGGGCAGAAAGCGGTACACCCGGAGATTACAACAACTGGCTCCGGGAGCATGGGGGAGACCCGCAGATGGGGATTGATTACACAGGCGATGAGATTGAATTCGGCCGTCCCGGAACATTTCCGGACAGTGGGGACGGCAGCACATTTCCCGGCTTTGAGCGTCCACCTGTAAAAGGGGATGGGCGCTGACCAGTTACTGACTGGAAAGGGACGATGGGCAAATGGAAACGATAATCGTTGGCGTCATCGGGTTACTGATAGGCTCATTTTTAACGGCTGCGGGGCTTCGGCTTCCAGCGAAGCAATCCATTGTATATCCACCCTCTGCATGTCCTTTCTGCAGCGCAAGGTTGAGGCCGTGGAACCTGGTTCCGGTGTTTTCTTATGTGTGGCAGTTCGGACGCTGCACACGCTGCAGGGAGCGGATCTCTCCCATTTATCCGGCAGGAGAGCTTGCGTTTGCTGTGCTGGCAGTTGCCAGCTACTACATATTCGGCTGGTCCATGGAACTGGCCGCTGCGCTTTTATTTTCCGCGATGCTGGTCATGATCACCGTCAGCGACCTGCGCTATATGGTGATTCCAGATCGCATCCTGCTCGTTTTTAGTGTGCCGATTGCGTTAGTAAGGCTGACAGTTGCCCCGCTTGATCCTTGGTGGGATGCTGCGGCCGGCAGTGCAGGAGGATTCCTGCTGCTGTTTGCTGCGGCGGTTGTATCGCGAGGGGGTCTCGGTGGAGGGGACGTTAAGCTTTACGCGGTGGTCGGGCTCATGCTTGGCTTTTCAGGTATGCTCCTGTCTCTTGCTGCCGCCTCGATTCTCGGCCTGTGTGCTGGTCTTGCGGGCGTTTTTATGAACAAGTGGGGCAGAAAAACCGAAATACCGTTTGGCCCGTTTATCGCTGCAGGTGCACTGCTCGTTTATTTCGCAGGAGCCTGACGGTACACGAATCGAAAAGTGAAATCTGACCCGGGACGAACGAGTCTTCAGGGCACGCAGAAAAGGAGAGCAATGATGTCTGGTTCCCAAAACATGTCTACTAAAGAAAAGCGAAGCCGCTCGGCGCTGCCGCTCGTAGCTGCGCTGCTTGTCGCCCTGGCGCTGATCATTTTTCTTGCCCTTTTTTCAATCGGACAGACGATGGATGAGCAGCGGCTCGGAGCTGAAGCTGAGCTGGAGGAATCCCGTCAGCACACCGAGGAGCTGGAGGCGCAGCTGGAAGAGATAAAGAACAGTGATCCTGAACGGCTGCTTGCAGCAATGGATCAGCTGGAAGATGAAATCGTACCGGCTTCGGTCGTGCTTGAGGAAACGATGGCACTTCTCCCTGAGGATGCTGCTATTACGATGTTTGACTATACATATCCTGATAAAATTGAACTGGAGGCGCTTATGACGGCTGCCCCTGAACTGGCCGCCTTTCAATTTCACGCGGAGGAATCGGCTTTAATACAAAAAGCAGAAATCGATATCGTGCAAGGGGAAGCTGTGCTGGAAGAGGCAGCCGATAATCCGCTCTGGTTTGACGACTTCCTCCCATCCTATTTTGCGACCATTCACCTCGTTCTGCATCCGGACGCCATCCAGGCGTATGAGCCTGGGGAAGAGGAAGAGGAGGTGGAGCTGCCATGACGACGCGAATGTGGACGGCTGCGGGCATCGTTATTCTGACAGCCGCCCTTGTCCTCTATTTTTTTCTCGCAGTGTTTCCAGATATTCAGGACAGAGATCAGGCTGAAGCCGATCTCGTGGAGGAAGAGCAGTATCAGCAGCAGCTGGAAACTGCAATCCGCGAAGAGGCTGAAGCCCGCGCCTCGGAACCGGAGGATACGACGGAGCTGCAGCGGAGACTACCTGTTGTCCGCCAGACGGACAGGTTTATTATGGATCTAAATCAGGCAGAGGAAGTGTCGGATGCGAGAATCGTCTCGATCAGCATGCGTTATGATCTTCCCGTGCAAGGCTTTGATACAATTGAAGCGCCGCATACTGAAGACGTGGAAGAACAGGCATCGACGCCGGCAGATGTCCGCCGAAGTGAGTATGAGGATCTTGAGGAAGAGCCGGAAGAGGATCCGGAAGAAGCAGTCGAAGAAGAGGGTGTGCCGCCGGAAGAAGCAGAGCCGGACATTACTGACCGGCAGGAACAGGTTGACGACACCGCCGGAAATGGTGCCGTGCGCACAGACGAGCTTGACGGCCTGCTCAAGCAGACCGCGACAGTCGAGCTTCGCGTCAGCAGCTACGATGCCCTTGCCGGCTTTATTGACGAGCTGGATCAGCTCGTCCGGTTCGTCAACATTGAATCGATCTTGTTCCTTGGGGCGACGGACGACCGGATCTTTGACGGAGCCTCCGATATCTTCCTGGAAGTGCAGGTGTCCTCGTACTATTATGAAGAGCTGGAGCATCTGGAGCCTGAAGCGCCAGTGCTGGATTATCCCGATCCAGGGGAAGAAGCAGAGCCGTTTCTCGATTCAGAATAACACGAAAGCAGAAACGCGAAGGTACGTTCGTGTTTCTGCTTTTCTTTTTGACATGGATATGGTATGTTTTAACATACCAATTCCTTTCTCAGGTGAGACGGAACAGGCTACATAACAGAGGTACCATTCAGAGGCGGAAGGAGCTGGCAGCATGAAACACCTTATACTGGCATCGAAGTCCCCGCGCCGCAAAGAACTGCTGACACAGCTTGGCGTGGCTTACCAGGCCGTGCCTGCAGAAGGAGAGGAACGAATCACACCGGGCATGACGCCGGAAGAAGCGGTTCGCTCGCTGGCCAGGCAAAAAGCAGAGGAGGTGGCTGCACGCTTTCCACATTCTCTCGTACTCGGTGCTGATACGGTCGTTGCCGCAGCCGGCAGGATACTGGGAAAGCCTCAGAACAGGCAGGAGGCGGCGTCTATGCTCCGGACGCTTTCCGGCGGCACGCACAAGGTGTACACCGGTGTAGCGCTTGCAGAAAACGGCGAAACAGACGTGTTTGTTTCTGATGCAGCAGTAACATTTTATCAGCTTGATGATGACGAGATCAGCTGGTACACGGCAACCGGTGAGCCCGATGACAAGGCAGGCGCATACGGGATTCAGGGCCTGGGAGCCGTGCTCGTGGAAAGAGTCGAAGGAGACTACAGTGCGGTGGTGGGCCTTCCTGCCGCCAAGGTGTTCCGTGCGTTAAAAAAGCGCGGATATGTCTGACTGACATCGTCCGGGAGAGGACGTAAGGAATGGGAAAAGCAATGATGATCCGGGACGTGCCGAAAAGTGAACGTCCGCGGGAGCGGCTCATGCACTATGGCCCTGAAGCGCTGAGCAATCAGGAGCTGCTCGCTCTGCTTCTTGGAAGCGGTACGAGAAGAGAGTCGGTGATGGATTTAGCGGGAAGGCTGATCCAGACGTTCGACGGCCTGAAGCTCTTAAAGGATGCAACCGTGTCTGAGCTGATGGATGTAAAGGGGATCGGAGAGGCGAAAGCCGTGCAGGTGCGGGCTGCACTGGAGATCGGCAGGAGGATTAAGCAGTTTCCGGTGGAGGAAACGCACGTCGTCCGTTCTCCCCAGGACGTAGCTGATTACATGATGGAGGAAATGCGGCACCTGAAGCAGGAGCACTTTGTCGCGTTATACCTCAATACGAAAAACGCGGTGCTTCACAAAAAGACGATTTTTATCGGCAGCCTGAACGCCAGTCTGGTGCACCCGCGGGAAGTGTTTAAAGAAGCGCTCCGCTATTCAAGCGCATCGCTTATCTGCCTGCACAATCATCCTTCCGGCATACCGGATCCTAGTCAGGAGGATATTGACGTAACGAAGCGGCTGCAGGAAACGGGGCGCATGCTCGGCGTGGAGCTGCTGGATCATGTGATTATCGGCGATAGGCGTTTTTGCTCACTAAAAGAAAAAGGCTACTTGTAGCACCTTTCAAACGGCCGGCCGGGAGATTTTGTCCCGGCCGGCTTTCGTTCGTCCAGTCGTCATAACGCCTCAGAAAGAGGATGAGAAGCTCATGGAACCGGCTCTCGGCTCCCAGGTATTCTATGCGAAGGAGGAGACGTATGTTAGGATAAAGTGAGGAAATTTTGGCTCGTGCGGAAAAACGCTACTCTTTCCTGAAAAAGTTGCGTATAATGAAACGTATCGGCCAAATTTAACGACATGTAGAATGGAAGCCTATGAATAGAGAAGTTGAAGGGAGATTACATAGATGTTTTCTGGATTTTCAAAAGATTTGGGGATTGACCTCGGTACAGCAAACACGCTCGTTTATGTAAAAGGGAAAGGTGTTATTCTTCGTGAACCGTCCGTCGTAGCGATCCGCTCGGACTCCGGTTCCATTGAAGCAGTCGGAAACGACGCGAAAAACATGATCGGACGTACCCCCGGCAACATCATTGCCATTCGCCCAATGAAGGACGGGGTTATCGCCGACTTTGACACGACATCCACGATGATGAAACACTTCATTCAGCAGGCGCTCCGCAAGCGTTCGTCGCTGACGAAGAAGCCGAACGTGATGGTCTGCGTACCGTCCGGCATCACAGCGGTTGAAAAGCGTGCGGTGGAAGACGCGACGAAACAGGCAGGCGCTCGGGAAGCTTACACGATTGAAGAGCCGTTTGCAGCAGCGATCGGTGCCAACCTGCCAGTATGGGAGCCGACTGGAAGCATGATTGTCGACATCGGCGGCGGAACGACGGAAGTGGCGATTATTTCCCTCGGCGGCATTGTCACCAGCCAGTCTGTCCGTGTAGCAGGTGACGAAATGGATGATTCCATCGTCCAGTATGTAAAGAAGACGTACAGCTTGATGATCGGGGAGCGCACGGCGGAAGCGATTAAATTCGAAGTCGGGGCAGCCGGCGATGTCAGCAGCGAAGAATCAATGGAAATTCGCGGACGCGACCTCGTCACTGGTCTTCCGAAAACGATCACGATCACTGGAAAGGAAATTTCCGGCGCGCTCGTTGAGACGGTCTCGTCGATTGTAGAAGCCGTGAAAAATACGCTGGAGCAGTCGCCGCCTGAGCTCGCCGCAGATATCATGGACCGCGGCATCGTGCTGACCGGCGGAGGAGCGCTCCTGCGCAACCTTGATAAAGTGCTCAGCGATGAAACGAACATGCCGGTGCTCGTTGCCGATGAGCCGCTTGACAGCGTCGCTGTCGGAACAGGAAAAGCACTGGAGAACCTGCACCTCTTCCGTTCCAAAGCAGGGATTACAGCCCGTTCCAACCGGAAAGCTTAAGCGGGTGCTGTAAATGTCCCCATTTTTCTCGAACCGGCGCCTGATCGTCCTGCTCGTCTGCTTAATATTCCTGGTTGGGCTGATTGGATATTCATTAAGCGACCAGCGGGGACTTTCGTGGCCGGAGCAGTTTATACAAGATTCTGTCGGTACCGTACAATCTGTCTTTTCAAGACCGGCTTACATGATTTCAAACGCAGTGGATTCGGTAAATGAGCTGCGCAGCGTTTACGAGGAAAACCAGATGCTTCGTTCGCATCTGGATGAATATGCCGCGCTGCAGTCTGAGCTGACGCAGCTTCAGCGGCGGAATGAAGAGCTGGAGGAAGCGATGGACGTGCAGGATAACCTGCTCGACTATTCGGTTCGAAATGCGACCGTCATTCACCGCTCGCCGGACCGCTGGAATGAGCTGATCGGCATCAACCTCGGCGCGCAGCACGGCATCGAGCAGGATATGGCCGTCATCACGTCACAGGGATTGATCGGCAAGATCCGTGACGTCTCCCAGTTTTCGTCATCCGTGCAGCTGCTTAGCGATCAGGATGCCAACAACCGGATTTCGGCGATGGCAGAGGGTGATGATGATACGATCTACGGCTTTATGGAAGGCATTGATGATGAGACCGGCCATCTGCGTTTTACAAAGATAGACGTAGACATTGAGGTGGAAGAAGGCATGACGGTGTCGACGTCCGGGCTCGGCGGCGTCTTTCCTGACGGACTGACGATCGGTGAAATCGTCGACGTCACTACTGATGAATACGGCTTAAGCCAGACGGCACTCGTAGAGCCCGCAGCAGATTATTACCACCTCGACTACGTGATGGTAATTGAACGCGGCGCGGCCCAGACAAGCCTCTTCGACGAGCTGGATGAAGAAGAGGAAGAAATGGTGCCAGAGATAGACCCGGCGGCTGACCCGGATGAAGATCCGGCTGCCGATCCGGAAGCGGTTCCGGAGGAGGGCGTGGAATGACCCGTTTTATTCTTCCGGCAGCGCTGTTCTTTCTGCTTGTGTTTGAAGGAACGGTGTTTCAGGTATTTGCTCCGGATAACCGGGGATCTGCCTTGGAGCTCGTTCCGCGCTTTATGTTCATTCTGATCATGCTAACCGGAATTATCCGGGGCAGAAGCTACAGCCTGTTTTACGGTATTATTTTCGGTATCCTCTACGATATCGTCTATTCACCAGTTCTTGGTATTTATACGTTCGGATTTGGTTTTTTTGCCTACTTATTTTCTATTTCCAACTCTTACGTGAAGCGTCGTCCCTCTGTGACGGCTCTGCTCGTTACCGCCGCGGTAATTGGATTGGAATATTATATTTACGGGATGATGCTGCTGCTCGGAATCACCGCGCTGCCGCATGAAGCGATATTCACGTCGAGGCTGCTGCCGTCGTTCATCATGAACGGCCTGCTTGCAGCGATTCTCGCCGTTCCGGTCCGTGCATGGTTTATCCGCACGGACGGAGCTGATATGGATTAGCGACTAAGGGGATGGAGGTGACGCAGGTGGCACAGGTTCGCTCTTATGTCACGCTGAAAGGTACGAAACAGGGACTTCAGCTGCTGCTGGATGATGAAAGTCCTTTCCGTACCATGCTTGAACAGATGGAAAAGCAGTTGAACGATCAAAAGGATAAGCTGATATCTGCAAAGGATGAACGACTCCAGGTGATCGTAGATGCTGGAAGACGGTATCTCAGCGACGGCGACAGACGGGAGCTCAAGGAGCTTCTGGAAACCAGCTTTCCGCTTGACGTCACCGACATCAGGTCCGAAGTCGTTTCCCGGAAAGAGGCAGAAGCCCTCGTCCGTAAAAAGCAGATGATCCGGATGGCCCGCGTTATCCGATCCGGCCAGGTGCTTGAGCTTGAGGGAGACGTGATTCTCATAGGCGATATCAATCCCGGGGCCGTTTTGAAGACGACCGGCAGCATTTACGTGCTCGGCAGTCTGAAGGGCGTGGCGCATGCAGGAACAGACGGCGATGTACGAGCAGTGATCTCCGCCTCTTTTATGGATCCATCCCAGCTGCGGATTGCCCACGTCGTCCGGCAGCCGCCGGAGGATGAGGAGTGGCGCGGGATGTTCGAATGTGCCTATGTGAACGATGAAGGTTCTCTAGAGCTTGAGCGGGCCCAGAAGCTCGGGATTCTCCGACCGGAATTGTCCGGGGAGGAGTAGACGAGCGGCGATTGTATGATAGAATAAAAGCAGAATTCGGCAACGTGCGAAAGGGGAGAGTGCAGTGGGAGAAGCCATCGTCGTGACGTCAGGAAAAGGCGGCGTCGGAAAAACAACGACAACTGCAAATATTGGAACGGCACTGGCATTAAACGGTTTCAGCGTATGCCTGGTTGATACAGATATCGGCCTGCGCAACCTGGATGTCGTTATGGGGCTTGAAAACCGGATCATTTATGATCTGGTCGATGTCGCAGAAGGCAACTGCCGGCTGCAGCAGGCCCTGATTAAAGACAAACGGTTTGAATCTCTCTACCTGCTGCCTGCTGCGCAGACGAAAGACAAAGACGCAGTGGCACCGGAACAGATCAAGGAGCTTGTCACGGAGCTGAAAGAGCAGTTTGACTACATATTAATCGACTGTCCTGCAGGAATTGAGCAGGGGTACAAAAATGCAGTCGCAGGAGCAGACAAAGCAATCGTGGTTACGACCCCGGAAATTTCGTCTGTACGTGACGCAGACCGCATCATCGGTCTTCTGGAGAAGGAGACGCACGTGGAAACGCCGCGGCTTGTTGTCAATCGGATCCGCAGCCATATGATGAAGTCAGGTGAATCGATGGACGTCGATGAAATTGTCTCCATTCTCGCCGTTGACCTTCTCGGTATCGTAGCAGATGATGACCACGTCATCAAATCATCCAACTCGGGTGAGCCTGCTGCGCTGTCTCCAAAAAGCCGGGCATCGATCGCATACCGCAACATTGCCCGCCGCTTAAATGGTGAATCGGTACCGCTTATGTCGCTGGAAGAAGATACGAGCATGCTGACGCGCGTGAAGAAATTTCTCGGTATGCGAGGCTGAAACTCCGCTTCCTAAAACCGCCCATCCGGGCGGTTTTTTTTGCTTTTACCGGCATGCAGCCGCGCTTGTTTCGCACATTTTCGAATCACTCACGGTTTTATGAATAGATCAGAACAATTTCTCGCTCTCTTCACAGGCATCTTTCTGCACGAACCACAGGTCTAAATCAGGGTGGAATTGACACAATTTGTTTGTTGTCCCTTGTGTGCGGACAGATTTTTTTACAGAGTAAACAGTTGGGGCGCAAGGGTTTATCATTATGTTGTTATCGAAATATAAAATTTTCTAAAAATAAAGCTTGAAATCGTTATCATATGGAAATATACTAAGCGTATGAAAGCGATTCCAGTCGCACCGACAAGTTGTGGATGTTGTTCGTTTGGCGAAATAACCGGCGGAAAGGCATCCATTTTTATGAGCGGACTCTGAAATCGTTATCACACATCTAATTTCTTTAAGGGGGAAACGGCATGCGCATTAGAAACAGAGTTCTGACGAGTGTCCTGGCATTATCAATGGTAGGTGTTCTTGCAGCGTGTGGAGGCAATGACGGCGGAGACAACATGGAGAACAACGGCGGGGCTGACAACGCAAATGCAGACACAAATAATGCTGCAGACAACGATGCGGATGACATGAATGAAGACATGGATAACGACGATGAGGCGGCTGACGAAGACGCAGAAGAGAACGATGGGGAAGAAGCAGCGGACGGCGAAGAGGTAACGATCACTTATGCCCGGGGACAGGATGCTACAGGTGCGACAGATGTACTCGTAGAAGCATTTGAAGAAGAGTTTCCAAACATCAACGTTGAATTCCGGGAAATGCCGGCTGATACAGGTCAGTCCCATGACCAGTACGTAACGGAATTTTCCGGCGGCGATGCCTCGATCGACGTTTTTGATGCAGACGTAATCTGGCCGGCTGAATTTGCACAGGCAAACTACGTGCTTGAGCTGGACCGCTTTATTGAGCGTGACGGAATTGACCTCGATGACTACTTTGAAGGAACGGTAGATTCCGGTACGTTTGACGGCCGTATGTGGGCGATGCCGAAGTTTACAGATGCCGGACTTCTCTACTACCGCTCTGACATCGTAGACGGACCTCCTGAAACATGGGACGAGCTGATCGACATGGCTGGCGAATATGCAGGTGAAGAAGGCACAGACTTTGGGTACCTGATGCAGGCGAACCAGTATGAGGGACTTGTGGTAAACGCGATTGAATTCTTCGGTGCATACGGCGCAGAAGTTATTGACGAAGATCAGAACGTAACGATTAACTCTCCGGAAGCCGTTGCTGCTCTTGAGAAAATGATTGAAATTGTACAGTCTGATTTCGTACCAGGCGACATTTTAAACTTTGATGAGCCTGCTACGCACACCGCCTTCCTTGAAGGACAGTCTGTCTTTGCTCGTAACTGGCCGTACATGCAGGCGATGACGGAAGACGAGGAAATCTCCCAGGTGCAGGGCAACGTGGAGTTTGCGCTCCTGCCGGCAGGCGATGAGGGAAGTGCAGCTGGTCTCGGCGGCTGGATGACAATGATTAACCGTAACTCTGAACATCCGGAAGAAGCGTGGGAGTTCGTGAAGTTTATGACAGGCCCTGAAGGACAGAAGATTACGGCAATTGAAGGCGGATCAGCGCCGACGCTGCGTGACCTTTACGAAGATGAGGAAGTACAGGATGCTGCTCCGCTGTTTGCAGACGAGGAATTCGTTGCAACGCTCGAGAATGCGGTACCGCGTCCGGTTACACCAATCTACCCGCAGATTTCAGATATCATGCAGATCGAACTGTCCCGTGCGCTTTCCGGCGATATTTCAGCTGAAGAAGCGATCGAGAACATGGAACAGGAAATTCAGTCCGCACTGGACGAATAAGCACACACAGGGGCGTCTCGGACCAGAGGGATTCACCTCTGGCCGGGATGCTCTTTTTTACAAGCCTAGCGCGTGAAACCATCATACGGCCAACAGGCTCTTTTGGTGTAGAAAGGCGGGGAGGGAGGGCATGGTATGGCAACGATTAAGGAAGTGGCAGCAAAGACAGGACTGTCTCCGACGACAGTCTCACGCGTAATTAACAACCATCCCTACGTCGATCCGAAAAAACGGAAGCTGGTGCTCACGGCGATGGAAGAGCTCGGATATGTTCCGAATTCGTCGGCAAGAAGGCTCCGCGGGCAGCGTACGAATACTATTGCCGTCATTATTTCACGGATCGTCAATCCTTTTTTTGGCCACCTTGTGGATGCGATGGAGAAAATAGCAGCAGAACGGGGTTACCAGCTTATTCTCTGCGATTCGAGGCTGGAAAAGGAACGGGAGCTCCAGCAGCTGGAGCTGCTGAAGACAAAGCAGGTCGATGGCATTATTCTCGCGTCCCTGCAGAATCGCTGGAAGGATATTGAACCGTATACCCGCTTCGGTCCGATCATCAGCTGCAACGAATATGACTCTGCTGCTGATATGCCGATGATCGTCTGCGATCAGGAGTACGGAGGGTATATCGGGACGAAGCATTTGATTGACCGCGGGCATAAAAACATCGCCTATGCAGGCGGAACCGACCGGATTGAGCTGACGCGTGACCGATTCGCAGGCTTCAAACGGGCAATGATGGAAGCAGGCATTCCGATTGTCGACGACTACTTATTTCCAAGCTTTTACGGCATTGAAGACGGAAAAAACATTTTCCACCGCATGTATGCGATGGAAAACCGGCCGACTGCTATTTTTGCAGGAGGAGATGAGGTTGCTGCCGGGGTAATCCAGGAGGCAAAACGGTTCCATTGCCGTGTGCCCGATGACCTGGCTGTCGTAGGCTTTGATAATCAGCCGCTGGCAGATTTAATTGATCCAGGCATTACGACAATTGATCAGCCGACGAAGCTCATGGGGACGAGGGCAATGGAAATGATGGTGGATATGATCCGTCACAACCGTGAAGTAACCTACAAAAAAGAACTGCTCCCGCTGCAGTTGATCATCAGAGAGTCAACGTAACGAAGAAGGGACAGCCATGCTTGGTACTGAAATCGATTTCAATAGCAGGTCATAACGTGCCGCGGAGAAGGAGGAAGATGACATGGGAGATAAAAAGAAAAAGTTTCAGCTCAGTGAGTCACAGCTCGGCTACCTGATGGTGCTTCCGGCGCTGATACTCATCTTTGCTGTCACACTCTGGCCGGTGGCGCAGTCATTTTATAACAGTATGTTTGACTACCGGTTAAATGATCCGACGAGAAACCAGACGACGCTCAGCTATCAAATTGACTTGGAGCGGTACGCGGATAATTACTTTTTCTACGAGCGTGATATGGAGCAGCTCGTAGCTGAAACAGAAGGGACCGAAATGGGAGATACGGTGATCTCCATTCAAAATGAGATCGCTGACTATCATCAAATGATTGTAGAATCTGACAATATCGGCGACCAGTTTGCTATCGTTGACGAAATGGTGATGAACTTTGAGCCGGTGAACGATAACGACTTGAAGTACGGTCAGATCGATAACAGTTTTTCGGAAGACTACATTGACGTTCTGGAATCGGCTGATGAACAGCTGGGTACCTTCTTTGAACAAGAAGAGGATGAAGAACTCGCGCAGACAATCGCCGATGCCAATGCTCAAATCGGCCAGCTGGATCGCAGCATGATCCGCCCGAACTTTATCGGACTGCAAAACTACGGCAAGTACTTAACAGAAGCGAGAACGTGGTCAGCGATGTGGAACACCGTGTTCTTCACTGTCGTATCCGTCTTCTTTGAATTGATCATCGGACTCGCCGTCGCACTCGTCATCAACCGGGCTTTCATCGGCCGCGGTGCGGTGCGGGCTGCCGTACTGATTCCGTGGGCGATTCCGACAGCGGTCAGTGCGATGATGTGGAGCTACCTTTACGACGGACAGTCCGGGATTGTGGCGCATTACTTTGAACAGCTCGGATTGATCTCTGACTCATCGGTATTACTGAGTACAGGATCAGGTGCTATGTTCTCCATCATTTTGGCAGACGTCTGGAAAACGATGCCGTACATGGCACTCCTGCTTCTTGCCGGTCTGCAGACGATTTCCGAGTCGCTATACGAAGCGGCGGAAGTAGATGGTGCAGGGAGAGTGCAGCGCTTCTTCTATGTCACGCTGCCGATGCTGAAATCAGCGATTCTCGTTGCCTTGCTGTTCCGTACGCTTGATGCCTTCCGGGTATTTGACTTGATCTACGTTTTAACAGGCGGGGGCCCGGCAAACTCGACGGAATCAATTTCGGTTTATGCCTACCAGGTGCTCTTTGCCCAGCAGAATTTTGGAGAAGGCTCCGTGCTTTCCGTGATCATGTTTATTTCCGTCGCTCTGATCAGTATTCTCTTCATTAAGCTGATTGGCTCGGATCTGTTCGAGGACAAAAAATAACGCAGAAGGAGGCGATTCACGATGAGGAAAAAAGCAGGACTGCCGTTTTACATCTTTTTGAGCATCTTTATTTTCGTCACGATGTTCCCGTTTATCTGGGTCTTCCTGACTTCCCTGAAGCCGCCGAGTGAAATATTCTCGAGCTTTGCCTGGTTTACAACGGAACCATCGCTGAATTCGTATATCAATGCGATTCAGACGCGTCCGCTGTTTTTGTACATGTGGAATAGTATCGCTGTCTCCGGTCTGACGACGATTCTGGCGATCTCGGTAGCATCGCTAGCGGCTTATGCCGTCACAAGGCTGCCGATTAAATTTAAAGGAACGATACTCGGGATCGTGCTCGCAGCGGCTATGTTTCCACAGATTGCGATCATTTCCCCAATCTTTAACCTGATCCAGGGACTGGGCCTGCGTAACAGCTACATGGGGCTTGTCATTCCGTATATTACGATCAGCTTGCCGCTCGCTATCTGGATTCTGGCAACCTTCTTTAAAAAGATTCCGTATGAGCTGGAGGAGTCAGCAAAGCTGGATGGAGCGACACCGTTTCAGACATTTCGGAAAATTATTTTTCCGCTTGCGGCTCCCGGGGTTTTCACGACAGCGATTCTCGTGTTTATTGCCGCCTGGAACGAGTTTCTGTTCGCATTAACAATTAACTCGGACGACAGCTGGCGGACGATTCCGGTCGGGCTGTCCCTCTATCAGTCGCAGTTCACCATTCCGTGGGGCGACATTACGGCAGCAACCGTGATTGTGACGATTCCAATTGTCATCATCGTGCTGATCTTCCAGCGACGAATTGTAGCAGGACTCACGTCCGGTTCTGTAAAAGAATAACGGTCCATCAGACGCGCCCGGGTCAGCCACCCTGCGGCGCGTTTTTTTGCATGATTAGCTGCAGGGGAAAATGAATGCCTGTCTTGAGGAGGCATCTGCCGGTTATACACGGAGGAATAGGCTGGGAGCGGGCAGGTATGCTACACTTAACGTTCAGAGGAGGCGGACGACATGGATCGCACGGTGATAGTCGAAAAATTGGATATCGGACACCGCGGGGCGGTGCTGGAGCATGGATCGGTGCGGGAATGGCTCATTGATGACGTGCACGGACCACTGCAGGAGGGCATGATCATTGCAGGACGAGTGGAAAATGTCTTAAACGGTATGGATGCTGCGTTTATCGACATTGGTGATGACAAGCACGGGTATCTACATATAAAAGAGCACCCTGACTATCAGGCGTGGAAGCTGCAGGAGAACGGCAAGCCGGCTCCGAAAGCAGGATCGCTTCTGCAAAAAGGAGACCGGGTTATCGTTCAAGTGAAAAAGGAAGCAGCCGGGTCGAAGGGCTGCTCGCTGACGATGCTGCTGTCGATTTCCGGCACATACACGATCTATATGCCGTTCGGCGGCTATGCGGCTGTCTCCAAAAAAATATCGGATGAGAGCCGCGCCGGTCTCAGGCGGGAGGTGCGCAGCTGGCTGACGGGGCAGGAGGGCATCATCGTACGGACGAATGCCGAACAGGCCGAGCTGTTACGCTTACAGGATGAGTTTGAACTGCTCCGCTCCCGGATTGCAGGCATACTTCAAGAAAAACCGAAGGCGCCTGGAACGCTTTACTACGATGAGTCGCGGACCGACCTTCGTGTGGAAAAGGATTACGTCGGCGCTGCCGGTACCGAAGTGATCACCAATGATGCGGAGCTTGCGGCGCAGTGGAAACGGAAATCCCCGCACGTGACGTGGCAGAATGGTTCGCTGTTTTCTGCCTATCATCTCGATAAGGAGCTTGAAAAAAGCCTGCGTCCGTTTGTATGGATGAAAAACGGCGGTTCCCTTATGATTCAGGAAACCGAAGCGATGACGATTATAGATGTAAACTCTGGCAAATACACCGGGACCTCCGGGATGCGTGATACTGCGTTTGAGGTCAACATGGCCGCAGCGGAGGAGATCTCCAGGCAGCTCCGCCTGCGCAACATCGGAGGCATGGTGATCATTGATTTCATCGAAATGAATGCCAGGGAGGCGGCGCAGCAGGTGGACGATACGCTGCGGAAGGCGCTGAGGCGGGACGGATCGACGACAAACGTCGCCGGCTTTACGAAGCTTGGAAATATGGAAATGACGCGTAAGCAGACGAGACGGAAGCTGAGCCAGCTGCTGACGGAGCCGTGCACATGCTGCTCCGGCGGCGGCAGGCAGAAAACCCGCTGGCAGCTGACAGAAGAGCTGAAGCAGCAGGCAGCCGCGGTTGAGGCGGAGGCGTGCCTGTTCGAGGTGCCGGAACGGCTTGCCGCTTATTTAAGGAAGGAAACCTTCTCAACCTCTCTGCCGGAGCTGTTTATCCGCATCCGCCGCACAAGCGGAAACGCAGAGCTTGTTCGAACCGGCACGGTGGATGAAGTAAAGGAGAGCGGAGAGCGTCTCGGGGGCGTTCGTTCCTGATCGAAAAAGCGATTGACGCTGATAGTTCTGCTATGGTATGATTTCCTTTGTTAGTTATTTGGCTGCGCCCAAATGACTGTAACCGCACGGAGCAGGTTTTTAAGCGTCTGACGCACCTGCAAAGGCGAGTCTGAGTCCAAGAGGAGGTGCGCAAGATGTACGCAATCATTGAAACTGGTGGTAAGCAGGTTAAAGTGGAAGAAGGCCAGGAGATTTTCGTTGAAAAGCTTGACGTGGAAGCAGGTGACACTGTCACATTTGACCGTGTTCTGCTCGTAGGCGGAGACGAAACAAAGGTCGGAGCTCCACTTCTCGACGGAGCTACTGTTACTGCAAAGGTTGAGAAAAACGGCCGCGGCAAGAAAATCACTGTCTTTAAGTACAAGGCAAAGAAGAACTACCGCCGCAAGCAGGGTCACCGTCAGCCATACACAAAGCTGACTGTCGACAAGATCAGCCTGTAACAGGGTCCAAGCTATATGATACATGTTCACTTCGAACGCGATGAAAACGGGGCGGTCACGTCCTTTACAATGAGCGGTCACGCTGAATCCGGTCCCTATGGATACGATCTCGTCTGTGCCGGAGCTTCTGCGGTTTCATTCGGAGCCGTTAACGCGGTGTATGAATTGACCGGGACGAAGCTTGACGTCGGCATGGAGAGCGGAGGCGGATATTTGTCTGCAGCAGTGCCGCAAGGCCTGCCGGAGCGGGTATTCAGCCAGGTTCAGCTCCTGCTTGAAGGACTTCTCGTTTCTCTCAAAACGATCGAAGACCAGTACGGCGAATTTATTCGTGTCCATTCTTAAATCACGGGAGGTGAAGACCATGCTATTCAATCTGGATCTTCAGTTTTTCGCACAGAAAAAAGGTGTAGGTAGTACAAAGAACGGCCGTGACTCCGAGTCCAAGCGTCTTGGTGCTAAGCGTGCAGACGGACAGTCTGTAACTGGCGGCTCTATTCTCGTACGTCAGCGCGGAACGCGCATCTACCCAGGTGTGAACGTTGGAAAAGGCGGCGACGACACGCTATTTGCGAAAGTCGACGGCGTTGTTAAATTTGAACGTGTTGGACGCGACCGCAAGCGCGTCAGCGTTTACCCGGTACCGGCAGCTGTTGAAGCATAAGCCGGCAGGCTTCTTCCTTTATGGAAGGAGCTTTTTTTGTATACGAAAACAAGGGTAAGGGGAACCTTCTGCCAGCAGCGAGTCCGGTGAAACGGTTTTGAAAAAATGGGTTACATACGTGAAGTAAAAGCTTGTCTGGGGAGGATTGCTACAGCTGCTTTAACTTTCGCCAATAGTAGTCGAGAACAAGCCCTTGGGTAAGCCTTCGCCGAGAGTGGAACAGCTTGATGTATGTTGGTTGAACGAGCTATTTTCAAGGTAGCTCATAAAAAAAAGGAGCGTGACAGCAAATGAAAATAACAGTTGTCGGCAGGTGGGGGGCGTTTCCGGAACAGGGGGAAGCGTCAGCCTGCTATATCGTTGAGCATAAAGGTTACAGCTTTTTAATCGACTGTGGAAGCGGGGCGTTAAGTACGCTTCAGGCATATACAGACCGAAGGAACATTGCTGCTGTTATTTCCACGCATCATCATTTTGACCACGTGGCCGATCTAGGGGCTCTCGTATACAGCCGCGTTGTCGACCAGGCACTCAACGATACGGATCAGACGCTTGCGATCCACTACCCGGAGGAAAGCAGGCTGCACTACGAGCAGTACGAAAAAGAGCCGGCAGCGGTCATCATTCCTTATGATCCGACGGAACGCCTGACGTTCGGCGGCGTCACGGTTACTTTTCAAAAGACTGGACACCCTGTGCCGTGCTATGCGGTCAAGCTCGAGGCAGAGGGGCGCACGATCGTCTTTACGGCCGACGCCGTTTATGATGAAAAGCTGGCCGCGTTTGCGAAAAGAGCAGATCTGCTCATCGCCGAATGCAGCTTTTATGCTGGACAGGATGCAGGCGCGTTCGGACACATGACGAGCGTGGAGTGCGGCAGACTAGCTGCCTTAGCCGGTGTCCAGGAGCTGTGGCTGACCCATTTGCCTCACTTTGGGGAGGTGGCAGAGCTGAAACGCGAAGCGGAAGCTACGTTCGGCGGCAGTGTAAAGCTTGCTGAAGCGGGACTTACGATGCAAGCAGAATAGAGATGAACAACCTGAGAGGCTGCTCGTATTTAAACGATCAGCCTCTCAGGCTGTTGAAAAGGTCTTTCAACTTACATATTTGTTCGTTTGATTGTATTTCCCCTCCGCTTACCGAGCCTGCCGTGGGCTGGCCTTCAGCTATTTCTCAGGGCGACCCCTGAGAAAGGATCTTCAGACTGCGCTGATCCCACGGGCGTCCCCGCCGGACACATCGGGGAAACGGCTCTGATTCATGGAGAACAACGTCACGACAGGCAGGTGCGACCGCTTTTTTAACCTTTTATACGGAATTGTAGGAAGAATTGGCATCCCTATTCAACATCGAAACGTCGTATAGGGAAGGTTCTATCCGTATGGAAGCCGACGTGCAGGCCTAACCACACATATGAACCGTACTGCCAGCTGCCGACATCGAAGGAGCTCGACTCCTGGAGGATCAGAACGAGGCGAAGATCCAGCGCTTCCGACAGCAGGAGGAAGCGGTTAGCTGAGCCCGTTCCCTCCGGAAAGCGAGTGTCCGCAGATACAGGCAGATGCAACGTTATTCACTTAAAATGACTTTATCAACACTCTGAGAGGCTGATCGTATTTAAACGATCAGCCTCTCTTTTTTAGTAATATGCGTTTCTATGCCCCGCAGCATTTTTTATACTTTTTTCCGCTCCCGCACGGGCAGGGGGCGTTTCGTGATACTTTGGAGACGACCGGTGATTTGGCAGCTGCCGGATTGGGCACCTCAACAGGCGCATAGCCTTTTAACATCCACTGCTTCGTATGATTGTACAGCTGCTGCATCGCTGCCATCGTTTTCGCTGCATCCTGATCATCTGCTATTTCAAACCGTTCCACGAACTCGACTGCTTCCTCATTGAATGAATCACCCATTCGGAACGAGTGCTCTAAAAGTGCGGCGTCTTTCCATGCTTCCTCTTTCTCGATACCGAGTGTGTTCTCCATAAATGCGGCAAACTTCCGCACCGGAGCAGTATCTGCCGGGCCGGCGCTGTCCTGGTAGCTGGCGAGAAGCTCAGGCGCTACCTCTGCATAGCCGATCGGCCTTGAAAACTGCTCCTCCAGGAGACCGAGAGGATCACGGTTAGGAAGCGTCAGCTCGGTCTGTGCGAGCAGCCCGTCCTCTAAAAACACTTCGTACGGATTCCAGTAAGTAAATTCTTCGAAAATACCTAAAATCGTCGATTCATCAGCGTCAGGCAGGGCGCGCTGGACCATCGCGACGTACGTCGGCACGGTGACGACGCCGTAATGAACGGCGCAGCCAAGCGCTGTGCCGCAGATGATATCGTTTCGCTCCCAGACAGCGCTGAATTCAGGGTTTTCTTTTAACACTTCCTGCATCCGCTGCTGTACATCCGGACTGACCGCCAGATAAAACCGCTCTGATTCCCGAACGGCACGAATGAAATAGAGCTGCTGTAAATATTCAATGTGAACAAAATGAAGATCGTTAATATCAGCAACGTCATAAACCCCATCAGCCGCAAGCTGTTGCAGAACGTTAGCCCGTCTGCTGTCGGCTTTCATGAGAACGTCGGTTATTTGATGCAGCGCGTGCTCCCGCAGTGCTTCAGCCAGCGCTGCTTTGTTCAGCTTGCTGAAGCCTTTCACAGCTGCAAGCTTTCTCAGATGATCCAGTTCTCTTCTCGTATAGCGCATCAGCGTTTCCATCAGGGATGCGGGCGCCGATGAATCAGTAAAGACGGCTTCCCAGTCCATCCGCTCCACCTGCTGAGCGACTTCCGCATCAAGCTTTACCTCCATCCTATCTCCTCCTCCACCCTTCTCTTTCCTGTATTGTCTCAAAACTCAGCTTCTCTTACCACCTTCCTAAGTCACGTTCATATGTAAAGACAATCTTAACAATTGCTTTACAAACCTTTACATGCAATTCATGTGAGGTTAACAAACGGAGCCTATACTCATTCTTGTGAGGCAAAACAAAACGGTTTCTAACCAAGGAGGAAATGTACGTGAAAAAGTTTGGACTCAGCGTCATCGCAATCAGCTCAATGGCCGTTATGGCAGCATGTGGTGGAAATGAAGAAGCATCCGGTGACAACGCAGCAAATAACGCAGGCGGAAACAATGCAGAGGAAGCAAACGAAGCTGCTGACAATAATGAAGGAGCAAATAGCAGCGCTGATGAGGACATTTCCGGCTCCGTATCAATTGACGGATCTGGTACCGTTTATCCGCTCATGTCCAGAATTGCAGAGCAGTACATGGTAGAAGAAAATCCGAACGTCAGCGTAGAAGTAAGCCGAGCAGGAACGAGCGCCGGCATGCAGCGCTACGTTGAAGGCGAAACGGATTTTGCGAACGCGTCCCGAAACGTGCGCGATGAGGAAATAGAGGAAATGGAAGCAAACGGAATCGAAAATATGGAGTTTCCGGTTGCGCTTGACGGCATGACGATCGTGCTTCACCCGGATAACGACTGGGCAACAGAAATGACGGTGGAAGAAGTAGAGTCGATCTTTATTTCCGGCGCAATCAGCGATGATGATACGGTGATGTGGTCTGATATTAACTCCGACTGGCCGGAAGAAGAAATTAACACATACGGCCCGAACGAGAACCATGGTACGTACGAATTTTTCATTGATGAACTGATCGATGGTCAAGATCTGAAAGATGGCACGAACCTGCAGCAGGAATATCCGACACTCGTTGAACTCGTAAACGACGACGAGAACGCCATTGGATTCTTCGGCTTTGGTTATTATGAGAACAACCAGGACGCACTTGGCGTTGTGTCCATCGATTTTGGGGAAGGCAATATCACCCCGTCACTCGATACGATCGACCTCGAAGGTGACTATGCAGAATATACGCGTGAAGTATTTACAAACCTGAACGTAGATGCTGCCCGTGAGAACCCGGCTGTGAAAGATTATGCCCGCTACGTATTTGAAGTAGCAGATGAGCTTGCGCCGGAAACAGGTTTTGCACCGCTGCCGGAAGAACAGCTTCAGGAGCAGATTGAAGAAGTAGAAGCGATTAATTAATTTAGGGAAAGCGGCAGGTGCAGCACGTGCTGCCCTGCTTTCCTTCTGTTCAATACCCAGGGGGCCTTTAAAGAGGCGGGAGAAAAGAGAGGAGAATCGGGGATGGCACAGTCCACGAGTGTAAGTGCATTAATTAAAGAAAAACGGCAAAAGAGCAAAAGGCAGAAGCTGGAGAAGCTTGTACCAGCCTTTCTGTTTGCGGCAGCTTCTGTATCGGTTCTCACGACCGTCGGTATTCTGCTGACGCTGATCGTGGAAACGGTGATGTTTTTTTCAGAGGTTTCATTCAGGGAGTTCTTTACATCAACTGACATGCAGCCGCTGAACCGCAACAATCCAACATTCAGTATTTTGCCGCTGTTATCCGCCACGCTGTTATCGACGGTGATTGCCATGTTTGTGGCGATTCCGATTGGTTTAACGACGGCTGTTTATTTAAGTGAGTATGCGACAGAATCAGCAAGGCGCGTACTGAAGCCGATCGTTGAAGTTTTAGCAGGAATTCCAACAATTGTTTACGGGTTTTTCGCCTTTACGTTTGTTACACCAGTGCTCAGAGAAATCATACCGATTCTGGACCGTACGAACATTCTCAGTCCGGGGATCGTCATGGGGATCATGATCATTCCGATGGTCGCCTCGTTATCCGAGGATGCACTGAGCTCGGTTCCGAACTCCATGAGAGAAGGCGCAATGGCCTTTGGAGCCACAAAGTTTGAAGCAACCGTCCGTGTTGTCATTCCTGCTGCAATTTCCGGTATTATCGCTTCATTCGTTCTCGGTATTTCCCGGGCAATAGGGGAAACGATGATCGTCACGATTGCAAGCGGAAGCAACAAGAACCTTACCTTCGATATCACCCAGTCGATGCAGACGATGACCGCCTACATTGTAGAGGTCACAAGCGGAGATGCCGGAGCCGGCACGACCGCCTACTACAGTCTGTACGCCGTCGCCATCACGCTCTTCTTCTTTACGCTGGCGATGAACATGCTGGCGAAATATATATCGAAGCGATTCAGGGAGGCATACTGATATGGCAATGAATTATATCGACCAGGAAGCGGTATCCAGGCAGCTGCCAAAGCGGATTGCCGTCAACAAAATCATCCGCGGCCTCTTTTTCGGCTCGACGCTGTTCGGTCTTGTCGTGCTGGCTGTTCTGCTGTACGACGTGATTACCGACAGCTGGGGCTGGATTAACTGGAACTTTTTAACGAGCGTCACATCATTTGATGCACAAAATGCAGGCATTATCGGTGCGATCACCGGTACGCTCTGGCTCATGATTATCGTCGGTCCGCTCACGATGATTCTTGGGGTCGCGACCGCCATTTACCTGGAAGAGTATGTGAAAGAAGGACGTGTCCGCACGTTTTTTGAAACGAATATATCCAACCTTGCAGGTGTGCCGTCGATCGTTTTCGGACTGCTCGGTCTGACCGTGTTCGTCCGGATGCTCGGTATGGGTTCTGTCGTGCTGGCAGGTGCTCTGACGATGTCGCTGCTCGTACTGCCGATCGTCATCGTAGCCTCGCAGGAAGCGCTCCGTGCGGTCCCGTCTTATTTGCGGGAAGCGTCGTTCGGTATGGGGGCGACGCGCTGGCAGACGATCAAAAACGTCGTACTTCCTGCTGCGCTTCCAAGTATCTTAACCGGAATGATTTTAGCAATGTCGCGTGCCATCGGAGAAACCGCACCGCTGATTGCGATCGGGATTCCGGCACTGCTCATTCCGCTCCCATCCGGACTGTTCGACAGCTTTACCGTGCTGCCGGTGCAGATTTACTACTGGACAATTGACGCTGCACTGAACGCTGAGCTTGCGTCACTGGCGGCTGCAACGATCGTCGTGCTGCTCGTCGTCATGTTCATTCTGAATGCAACTGCGATTTTAATCCGCAACAAGTTCCAGAAACGATTCTAACGATAACGAAAGGGGATGTCTGATCATGAGTCAGGTATCAGTAAAGCAAAACACAAAGGTAGAGCTGCAGCCGCAAGGGGAAAAGGCTGAAGCGAAAAAAGAAGTTGTCTACAGTACAGAAAAGGTTAACCTCTGGTACGGAAAAACACACGCGCTGCATGATATTGAGCTGGAGCAGCGTGAGCAGGAAGTAACGGCGATTATCGGTCCGTCCGGCTGCGGCAAATCAACGTACATTAAAACATTGAACCGCATGGTGGAAATGAATCCAGACGTCAAGGTGACAGGCAAGATCTACTACCGCGGCCAGAATATTTACGACCGCCGCTTTCCGGTAGAAGAGCTCCGCACGCGTGTCGGCATGGTGTTTCAAAAGCCGAATCCGTTCCCAAAGTCAGTGTTTGATAACGTTGCGTACGGCCCGAAAATTCACGGCATTCGTGATAAAAAACTGCTTGAGCAGATTGTGGAGGAAAGCTTAAAAGGCGCAGCTATCTGGGATGAAGTAAAAGACCGTCTGCAGGAGAACGCATTCGGCCTGTCCGGCGGCCAGCAGCAGCGTCTCTGCATTGCCCGGTGCCTCGCGGTAGAGCCGGACGTCATTCTCATGGACGAACCGACATCGGCACTTGACCCGAAATCAACCTTGAAGGTAGAAGAACTCGTTCAGGAACTGAAAGCGAAATACTCGATTATGATCGTCACACACAATATGCAGCAGGCGGCACGAATTTCCGACCGGACGGCATTTTTCCTGAACGGCGAAGTAGTTGAATTTGATAAAACCGATACGATTTTCTCAAATCCGAATGACAGCCGTACAGAAGACTATATCACCGGACGATTCGGGTAAGGAGAGAACAACATGATCCGAAATACATTTATGACTGAACTGGAACAGCTGAAGCAGGACATTACCGCACTTGGAAAGGATATTCAGCAGGCGTTTCACAGCGTGTACGATGCGATGGACGGCGACTGCGTGCCGGCGCTGAAAGACTTAATTGATGCAGATGATGCGATTAACGCAAAAGAGCTCGAAATCAATGAACAGGCGACGCTCGTCATTGCCAAGCAGCAGCCTGTCGCGAGCGACCTGCGCCACATTATCGTCTGTCTGAAAATAAGCAGTGATTTAGAGCGGATGGGCGATTTGAGCGTTGATATGGCGAAAGCGTATATGCACATGTCGTCACGAGAGGCATTCCTTGCCTATAAAGCGGATCTCGATCAGATTCAGGCATCGGTTACCGTGATGATCGACCGCGTACTGGAGGCCTATGCATCGCTAGACGTGTTAAAAGCACAGCAGATTGCCAGCATGGATGATGAGATTGACCGGGCTTACGGGGATCTTGTTAAAGCACTGTTCAAATCGGACTACAGCGCTGATCAGACAGCTCAGCTTGCGTTTATCGCGCGCTATATGGAGCGAATCGGCGATTACTGCACGAACATTGCAGAGTGGATCATTTATGAAGTGAACGGAAAAAGGTTTGATCTCAACTAGGTGGTGGTTGGATGAAGGAACGGTCGGTTCTGATTCTTGAGACGAATCCGGACCTCCTGGATAAATTGAAGCAAAGCTTTTCCGGCGGAGGCTTTATCGTCTGGACGGAAAACTCGGTGCGGGAAGCGGAAAAGACGCTCCTGCACCGACGGCCGGACGGCATCGTCGTGTCAGCCGTGCTCGACGGGGACAGCGGACTCGATTTTTGCCGGCACATCCGTGCGGACCAAAACTGGACGCCGCTGATTATGCTGACAGAGAGTGACGATGAATTAGACTGCGTGCTGAGCCTGGAACTCGGCGCAGACGACTATATCCGAAAGCCGGTCCGCTACAAAGAGGTGGTCGCCCGCATGAAATCAGTGCTTCGCAGAGGGGATCTCTGCTGCACCTTGACACAGGACGAGACCGAACCGGATATGATTATCCGTAACGGCAGGCTGCTGATTGATCTGAATCAGCACAGCGTGTTTGTAGAAGAGGAGTGGGTGGAAATGACGAAGCGGGAGTTTGAGCTTCTGCTTTATCTCACGCAGCATCCAGACCGCTCCTTTTCGCGAGGCGACCTGCTTGAAGCCGTATCTAATGTAGAACGGGATCTGGATGAGCGGATCATCGATGTGTTTATCAGCAGGCTTCGTCAGAAAATCGAACCGAACAAACGAAATCCAACTTACATCAAAACCGTTCGCGGCGTTGGCTACATGATGCGAAGCCAAGAACAGGGCAGATCCCGCGCCACGCACTCATAGCCTGAACAGGCATCATACAGCAGTAGGGGAAAACGGGCCGGTGCCCGTTTTTTCTTTTTTTACAGGATACATTAATCGATATAACGACTCAAGCAGCCCAAGGCTCTGTAAATCACAGCCGCTGAGGATCGGTCTATCCAGCATCAGATCGTCCAGCTGATCCATGCTGCAGTCTGATTGTGACAGAAAAGCTGATGGCGATTAAAGCAAAAGGATTCGCTGATTTGTCACCAGACCGTTTTGCACGGCTGATTTTTTTCCGATATAATGAAATGTGCGAAAGAAGAGGGAAGGAGGGGACTGGTTTGAGTTATGATGTATTTCTTCATTCACACTCGCTGTTCTGGCTGGTGGGAGTGATTTTGTTTGCCCTGATTACGATTTTTTATAATAAAGGCAAAGCAAAGCCTGCAAAGATCATGCACATGGTGCTGCGCCTGATGTATATTCTGCTTCTTGTCACGGGTATTACGATGGTGATCATGAATTTCTATTGGGCAACTGCTGTAAAAGGAATTCTTGCGTTCTGGCTGATTTATACGATGGAAATGATCGCAACGCGCACTGGTAAAGGAACGCTGACAGGCGGTTTCAAAACCAATATGTGGATTCAATTTGCCGTAGCGCTCGTTGTCGTTCTCGTATTTGGCTTTGTTGTCACGTAATAGGAAGTCCTAGCTGTCCTGCCTTGCAGGGCAGTTTTTTTGTATGAAATTGTCAACCATCGACCTAATTTTCAAAAAACGCTTTACAGGGACTGGAAGGTTCAGTATGTTTAACGTATAACAAATTCTAACAGAGAGGAGCGGTGTTCCCATGACAGTTACACGTACGCAATCTATCCACACACATACATATAGTAGGAACACCGCTTCGTAAGAGAACGGCTGTCTGTTACAGATCGTTCTTTAATAAACCGGAACCGGAGTTCCTTTTCCTGTACACGCCTCTTCGATGAATCGTCAGCTGCCCGGCTGACTGGAGAAGAACCAGCTGTACAGGAAGGGCTCCGGTTTTTTAATTGGTTGGAAAGGAGGAGAACAGGGAGAGACCTTCCGCGCGGCAGATCCACCGGGCGCAGGAGGGATGTACGATGCAGCTGAACTTGATCTTTTTCACTGTGCTGATCAAGCGGAGGCGCTTCAGCGAACAGGAGCGGAAGCGGGAAGCAGCCGTTGCCAGACGCCGAGAAGCGTTTCGACGGAATCAGGAAAGACCTATGCAGAACAGACGGCTTTACTAAGGTTTACAATTAACTGAAGGAGTGATGTTGATATGATCAGAGTAACGAATGGAACCCGGATGAAAGGCACGATTTGGACGGGATTTATATAGCCGCGTCCGGCCGGAACGAGAAGATGACAAGATAAGGAACACGCCCGGCTGACTGTCAGCCGGGCGTTTCTGTTTGTTTTCTATTTCAGGATGTGTTCTGAGCTGAAAAGAGCCAGGTAGGCCTTGTACAGCTGACGAAGGTATTCCCGGCGCCAGGCGGTGTCCTTCGGATCAAATAAGGCCCGGAAGTGTTCCCGGATATCCTGGGAGGAGGTCGACACGTAGTCACTGGAGATCGACAGAGCGTGCTCTTCAATCATGGCACGGCTGCAAAACAGCAGGCCGTCGGCATTTTCCGGAACTGTTCCAGCTTCCATCAAGGCAGAGACGATGCGTTTGCCGGGATACGTTCTCATTAAGTACTGCTGCAAAACGGCGGTCGCATCGCCAAGTGTGACGGAGCCGTCGGCCTTTTGAATCCACGGATGTGCTACCTCGAGCTCCAGTTCTTCGAGGGAACGGGTTTCATTTTCATTGAATATCATCTGAAGCTCGCCCTGTGGACCCCCGCCCGTGTGCAGATCAAGGTGGAGGATTCGTTTATAGCCCGCAGCCCAGTCGGAAAAGCTGAGCGCAAGCTTTTGGGAAGCCTCCTCCATCTGCGCGCCGCCGAAATAGAGACCGAACCGCTCCTGATGCTGAGGCGGCGGTGTGTTTTTCATTTCCTCGAGCTCGCTGTCAGAATAGGTAACAGCAAGCTCGTGCCGGACATCTGGCGGCAGCGGAGACTCTGGCGTAAATAAATCGCGGCGCCGCTGGTACAGAAGGGGCATAAGCGTCCGCCTGTACGCCCAGTCTTTATGGAAGTTGCGGTTTAAATCAATGTTTCTCGCCGTGACCCTGCGGCGGTGCCGCATGCCCCATGGATTCACGCCGTGAACGAGCCGGATGCCGGTAACTTTCGGATCGACATATGGAAACAATTCATCAATAAAGAGATGCAGCCCGGCAGCCCCGGCATAGCCTTCTATGCCGTGAAGACCGCTTGTAATGATGAGCAGTGTCTCAGGAGATTCAGAGGCATCTGCCAGCAGAACGTCCGCCGTATTGTCATCCTGCGGCACCCCAATAAACCACTTGTAGAGAGCTACCCTGTCCCACTTCGCACGCAAATCGTCGATGCGCGTCCGGAAGAGGGCTCTGGACTGTTCATAGCTTTCCTGAAAATAGGTGCTTTCCTTCATCATTCCGGCCCCTTTCCTGTCTGTAAATCCGTTCCACGTTTCAGGGGAGGTGAAACATCCGTTTATAGAGGCGTTATTGGCGGCGGGGAAGCTGGTCCCATCCGTAAATAACTTCGTGCATGCGTACGTCATCTATGAAAAATGTATCGTCGCCGATCTGCTTCCCGCCGTGTGCTTCATAAAACAGCCGGGCAGATTCGTTTTCTGCCAGCACACAGCAGACGGCTGAGCGGCAGCCTAGCTGTTCCAGTTCGTTTACAGCAGCGTTAAACAGCTGGATACCGATACCCTGCCGGTGATGCCGCCTTCGTATGTAAAGTGCATATAGTTCCCCGTCAAAGCCAGGCCAGCTGCCGGAGCGCTCCGGTCCGTAATGAATAAACCCGACTATTTCCCCTCTGCTCTCTGCCACTATAACCGAACCTGTTTTTTTCGCCCACTTTTGTTTCCGGTCCGCTGTTGACATTCTGTTTAAATACGAATCAGGAACGATGCCGCCATATGTTTCCCGCCAGCTGTCCACCTGCACACCGGCTATGCCTGCAGCGTCTTCAGGCTGCGCGCAGCGTATTATCATCAGCCTCCACTCCTCTCTCCCATTATTATACAAATAACAGGCGTTCCTGCACAAATGTTTAGAAATAGCGCAGGCGGGAAGTACAGGAAACAGGGCAACAGCCAATACGTATGCTTAGCCACGTCAGGCATTCCTCATGAGCAGGATGCCGGAAAGCAGAGGAGATTGTATGCGTCGAAATACCATTTTAGGAAACGTGCTGCTGCAGACGATGCACATCGGGCTTGCTGTCATTCTGCTGATGCAATACGGGGCGCAGAGTGCGGCGTCAGAACCGGCAGCTTCAAAGAATGCACTGGCCTTGGAGCGCAGTGCAGGATTTGACAGCGCCCTGCTGGAGCTTGCTGATACGTCGTCAGAGCTTCCGGAGGATTACACGATCCGGGGAGCAGTCAACTGGAAGGACATCAAAGGACTCTCTGAGTTTCTCTACATAGACAGTGACGGTTATTTCAAACGGGACTGGGCGGTGCTGCTCGGTCTGGAAGCGGACAAGTATGGGATTGATCCGTTAATTGTCTATGAGCTGTTAAAAGTCGAGTCTGGTGAAACGTTTGACCCGGATGCCGTAGGTCCGGAAACACGCTACGGACAGGCGTACGGACTTGCTCAATTTATGGAGAATACAGGTCCGTGGATTGCAGAGAAGGCCGGGATGGACTATGAAAAGGAGAAGCTGTTTGATCCGCACTATGCGATTCAGCTTTCCGTCACCTATCTTGCCTATCTGTATGATAAATACGAGGATTGGGATCATGCACTGACGGCGTATCACCGCGGCATGACAGGGCTTGAGGAGTATATAGATGAGAACGGAGATGCAGCAAGCTGGTATGCGGTTGAAATTCAGAAAAACGCTGAATTGACAGCTGCGAACCGCTAACAACCTAAACGGTGCCGGTGGATCAGCAGATGATCCCCGGCACCGTTTTGTGTTCGGCTTACACGATTCGTTTGCGGATAAAGGAACTGAGATAATCGATCGCGGTGACGACGAGAATGATGACGATCAGGGCCATGCCAACCTCGTCCCAGTTCCGGTTCATGGTGGCGAGCTGGATCATTAAACCGATCCCGCCTGCACCGACGAGACCGAGAATGGTAGAGGAGCGGACGTCGATTTCATAGCGGTAAATCGCATAGGACAAAAATTCCGGCGTAATCTGCGGCACGATGCCGTACCAGAGAATCTGCGCTCGGTTCGCCCCGTTTGCCTCCAGCGACTCGACAATCTTCATGTCCACTGACTCAATCACTTCAGCGTACAGCTTTCCGAGCATGCCGATGGATCCGATCGCAATCGCCAGCACGCCGGCAAAGGGCGATGGACCGACAGCGGAAACAAAAATCAACGCCAGCATGATCTCGGGAAAAGCGCGGATTGCATCCAGTGACCACTTCGACGACAGGTTCAGCGTTTTCGAAGCAATCATATTTTTAGACGCCAAAAAGCCGAAGGGAACAGCAAGTACCGCAGCGATAAGCGTTCCTGCAAAAGCCATGGCGAGCGTTTGCAGCATGAGTACAGCAGCTTCACCGGCGACGGCTGTATTCGGCTGGAACAGCTGCGGAATCACGCGGGTGACATTTTGCAGCGTCTGTTCGCTGAATACTCTCGCGAAATCGATGCCGATCCCGGCAAACGTCCAAGCGTAAATTAGGACGAGCGCCGCCGTGACTGCAGCGATCTTCCATTTTCGTTTCGGACTGACGACTTTTTTCGGCGGGAGGTTGAGTGTTTGTTCCATCAGAGAATCGCCTCCCGGATTTTTCCGCTGACGTACTCAATCAGGACGACAGCAAGAAATATAATAAAGATGATCATCATGGTACGGTCGTAGTCCATGAAGCTGATCGAGCGTTGCAGCAGCTGGCCGATCCCGCCTGCACCAACAAAGCCGAGTACAAGCGAGGCCCGGACGTTAATTTCAAAGACGTAGAGGCTGAACGACGTATACTGCGGCAGAATTTGCGGGATCACTCCGTAAGCAATCACCTGAAGCGTATTGCCGCCGCTTGCGCGGATCGCGTCGAGCGGCTCGCTATCGATCGCTTCAATCGTTTCTGCAAGCAGTTTGGCAAGGATGCCGAGCGAAAAGATAATCAGCGCGAGAATCCCGGAGAAAACACCGATCCCGAATAATCCGACGAAAATAACAGCGAGCAGCAAATCGGGGATCGTGCGCAGGATATTCATCAGCTGCTTCGTCGTGTGGTGCAGAACGCGATTCTCCATAATGTTGGACGACGCCATGAGGCTGACGGGAATACAAATGACGGCAGCTACCGTGGACGCAATGATCGCCATTTGAATCGTCTGCGCAAGCCAGAACCAAGCCTCAAGCGCATAGCCCCAGTTCGGCGGAAACAGCTGGCCGAACATCGCCAGAATCGTTGGAATGCCTGCGATCAGATCTGCAAGGGAAGCATTGGTATAAAGCAGCGACAGCGCATAAAGCACGGCTACCGATGTGAAAATAAAGGTGAGCCGCCATTTTGTTTTTTTCGCGCGAAGTCCCGGTGCTTCCGCAGCGTGTTGCTGCATGACGGCAGTGCTAGGAGGCATGGTCTTCGCCTCCGACTTTGTCCTCTTCACGAATCGTGCGGCCGTAAATTTCCTCGAACGTTTTTTCTGAGACGTCGGACGCCGGGCCGTCATACACGACTTCACCGCCGCGCATGCCGATAATGCGATCGGCGTATTCCATTGCCATATCGATAAAGTGCAGGTTGACGATCGTGGTAATCTGGTCCTCCTGATTAACACGTTTTAAATAAGACATCACCTGACGCGACGTCGGGGGATCCAAGCTTGCAACGGGCTCATCGGCGAGCAGAATGTCCGGTTCCTGCGTCAGTACACGTGCGATCGACACACGCTGCTGCTGGCCTCCGGAAAGCTCGTCCGCTCGGGCATGAACTTTTTCGGCAATGTTCACCCGCTGCAGCGACGTGTAGGCGAGCGAGAGATCCTCTTTGCTGTAGAGCTGCAGGAGCGTGCGGAGCGTTCCGGTATGACCGAGACGACCGGCAATCACGTTTTTCATCACGCTTGAGCGCTTGACGAGGTTATAATGCTGAAAGATCATGCCGACGTTTGTGCGCAGATCCCGCAGCTTCTTTCCTTTATACGGCAGGATGTTGTCGCCGTTCACGCGAAGTTCACCGTCTGTCGCGGTTACCATGCGGTTAATGCTGCGGATAAACGTCGATTTACCGGCACCTGAGAGGCCGACGATCACGACAAAGTCGCCTTTATTGATCGTGACGTTAATGTTCTTTAATCCCTTCGTCCCGTTTGGATAGGTAAGGGAGACGTTGTTAAATTCAATCATTCTGATTCCTCCTGGTCATCAAAACACCCGCCGGACGCTGCTCCGACGGGCGTACATGCATTAGTCGAGCGGGTCTACTTCGTCAGAGAACTCATTGTACGCATCGCGGACGATGTCGTAGTCACTGTCATCTGCTTCGGTGATTCCGGTCCACTCGTAAACCTCATCCATAATCTGAATCATGTCTTCGTCATCGTTAAATGAAAGGAACGCTTCCTGAATCTCATCGATAAAGTCCTGCGGCATGTCGCCGAGTATGGAAATCGTATCGTTTGGAATTGGCTCCGTGTAGCCGAGCACGCGCAGGCCGTCTTCTTCGTCCATTACTTCCGGATAGTCGTCTTCGATGATGCCGCGCGCATCTTCAAACGTTGTAGCCACATCAGCATTTCCTTCAAGCACCGTAATCAGCGCGTTGTCATGGGAGCCGGCTTCGACCATGCCGCCGAAGAACTCCTCTTCATTCATGCCGAAGTCATTGCGGATTTCGGTAGCAGGGAACAAATACCCGGACGTTGATGCGACGTCGACAAAGGCCCAGTCAGCCCCCTCAAGGTCCTCGAGTGTTTCAAAATCTGAATCAGCTCTTACTGAATACTGGGCGCGGTAGCTGTCCTCGCCGTCGCGGACGGATTTGAGAATGGCATCAATATCGTAGCGCTCGCTTGCCAGTACGTAAGCGAAAGCCGGAATAAAGCCAATTTGTACCTGACCGCTTCCCATTGCTTCTACAAGTGCGGAGTAGTTCGTCATCACCGTTCCTTCAACTTCTACGCCGAGAATCTCAGACAGCTCGTCTGCGAGCGGCTCGACAGTGCTTGCGATCTGGTCCGAGTCAGATGACGGTACAAATCCCATGACGATTTCATCCGGCCGGTCTGCATCTTCTTCTGCTGCTTCGGCTTCATCTTCTCCGTTCATATCGTTATCGACGTTTACTTCTGCGTCGGCATTGTCGGCCGGTGCGTTGTTGTCGCTGCCGCCGTTCATATTTTCATCGTTTCCGTCCCCGCAGGCTGCAAGCATCATAGCTGCAGCAGCTGCTGTGAATAGCGCTGTTGCCTTTTTCATGTCCTCAAAACCCCTTATCATGATTTAATTTGCTTGTTCGTCCCTGATTATGCAGGAAGGGGGCCAGCGTGCCTACCGAATTTACGGTTTCCTAACAAAGGATTTACAGAAACCGGCATCTATTCATGACTTGTTCATAAACTTCAAGAAAATCCATGCAGGCGGAGGTGAAAAACGAGCGGCTGCCTGTCACATCGGAGAACGTACAGCTTTACAAAGCTGTAACCGAAATCTGCTTGCACGATCTCTGCAGGGACGGTAAACTGCAGCAGGAAAGAAAGGAGCGAGCGATGTATATCTTTGATTTGGATGGCACACTTTATGAAGGAACGGCACACTTTGACTACTACGCAGCGTTAATGAAGCAGGAGCTGCCGGCAGAATGGCAGAAGGCGTTCGAGCGGGACTACGAACAAATGAAGCGGGGAGAGCATGCGGTAAAAATCGGTACCGCTTATGACACAGAGCAGGATGCTGTACTGGAACTTGATCCCTTTACGTCGCGCATTACGGCTGTCAAAGCCTGGAATGGGGACGAACTCGATGCGTCTATGTATACGAACGGGCCGCAGGAGTTTGATTTTGAACAGATCGTTGCAATTGGAGACGGCTGGTGGCTGCCGTTCGCCTGTGCACGCCATTATGGCATCCGCGACTGTCAGCCGTTTTATCATGAAACAAAGCGTTATATGGCGAGTGAAGCGTTTCAGCTGGAGAAAATTGAAGGGCTGCCTGTATTTCTAAAGCAGCTGAGTGAGGCTGTGCCGACGGTGCTCGTAACAAACAGCGATGCTGAAGATACAGACCGGCTTTTAGGAGAACTGGATATGCGAGGTATTTTTCACAAAGTCGTACCATCTGCCGGAAAGCCGGCGGCTGCAGCGTCTTTATTTGAAGAACTGATTAACGAATTCGAACACATGCCTCAATCCGTTACGTCCGTAGGGGACAACCTCATGAACGATGTAGCACCGGCTTTAAGGCTCGGCATGCGCGGTGTGTTTATCGGTACCTCAGTCAAGTCGGGAGACAGGCTGGAGCAGGCTTACACAATGAGTGAATGGATGGAACGGGAAAAGCACCGGATCAGCCGTTACGCGCGATAAACCGCTCCAGCGCACGATTGGATGATAGTCGAATTAATTTTCTTTCCGGCACTTCAGAAAGAAGCTTCGGCAGTTTTTCGCGTCGAAAGCGGATTGTATAGAGCAGGAACTCCACGTTCAGCTGCTCTGGGCATCCGGATGCCATATCGGGTCTGGTTGTTTTGCGGTAGCGAATACGCCGTTTTACAATGCGGTACAAGGATAGCAGCAGCGGACGTTCGAAAAGCAGCACCCAGTCTGCTCGCTGGATGCGCTCCTGTAAGGAGGCGCGGTAATTGCCGTCGATAATCCAGCGATGTTTTGCAGCAAGCGTATGGGAGATGCGGCGCTGGTCTTCCGCGTTCAAAAGCTGCCAGCCAGCTGACCACATATACGTATCGAGATGATAGACAGGCAATTGCAGGGAGGCACCGAGTTTTCTTGCGGCAGTAGACTTCCCGGTGCCGGGACTCCCGATGATAACGATTCGATTCATCGATTCAGCTCCTCTCCAAGTCATCATACGAAGAGGCCCGTTCCGAATTCAGGAGCGGGCTTTTTCGTCCATCATGATCGAATCACCCGCTGAGAACGGCAAGCGGGTCTTTATGTTCATAGCCGAGATCCCGGGCGACAGCTTCATACGTAACGAAGCCGCCGGCTGTGTTGACGCCTTTCCGCAGACCGGGGTGCTGCCGGCAGGCTTCGTGGATACCGTGCCGGGCAATGAGCGCCGCATACGGCACGGTCACATTTGTGAGTCCGATCGTCGACGTGCGCGGCACCGCTCCCGGCATGTTGGCAACAGCATAGTGAACAACGCCGTGCTTCGTATACGTCGGGTCATCGTGCGTCGTGATGTGATCAATCGTTTCAACGATGCCGCCCTGATCGATCGCAACATCGACTATCACGGACCCGGGATGCATCGTACGAACCATATCTTCTGTCACAAGCTTCGGCGCTTTCGCACCAGGGATGAGCACCGCTCCAATGAGCAGGTCCGACTCTTTGACGGCCTGCGCGATGGTAAGCGGGTTGCTCATCAGCGTATTGATTTCCGTGCCGAATAAATCATCGAGCTCCCGCAGCCGGTCAGGACTTAAATCAATAATCGTCACGTCTGCCCCGAGGCCCATCGCAATTTTCGCTGCATTGGTGCCGACAACACCTCCGCCGATGACGGTTACTCGGCCGCGCTTGACGCCTGGAATACCGGAAAGCAGGACTCCGCTTCCGCCTTTCGGACGTTCGAGAAACTGGGCCCCGATCTGTGCTGCCATTCGGCCGGCGACCTCGCTCATCGGCGTCAGCAGCGGCAGCGTGCCGTCTTTTTCGACAGTTTCATAGGCGACCGCTGTCACCTTGTGCTTCGTCAGCGCCTCCGCGAGCTGCGGTTCAGCTGCAAGGTGCAGGTACGTAAACAGCAGCAGGCCTTCACGAAAATAGCCGTATTCCTCCGGGAGCGGCTCTTTTACCTTCATCACCATGTCGCTCCGCTGCCAGAGCGCTCCTGCTTCGTTGACGAGCTCTGCGCCCGCCTGCTCGTAGTCGGCGTCCGGAAAGCCGCTGCCGGTCCCGGCTTCATGCTCTACTAAAATGGAGTGCCCTTCTTGCCTGAGCGTCATGACGCCGGCGGGGGTGAGGGCGACGCGGTTTTCGTGATTTTTCATTTCTCTTGGAACTCCGATAATCATCCAGATCCGCTCCCTTCTGAAAATAGGACCGCACAGCAAACCGGCTGCCCGCTGAACGGACAGCCGTAAACGCGGCCGTTACTGAGAAACCTCTGTGTAAGGAAACCGGTTGACGATATTGTTTTCGTAAAACTCGCGCATGTTGCGGCTGGAATACATGCCGACGTAATC
The DNA here is from genome assembly GCF_042654445.1 of Bacillus daqingensis. Classification (NCBI taxonomy): domain Bacteria; kingdom Bacillati; phylum Bacillota; class Bacilli; order Caryophanales; family Bacillaceae; genus Bacillus; species Bacillus daqingensis. The sequence goes on along the minus strand of NZ_JBHSGK010000013.1, from coordinate 242,974 downwards.
TGACTCACGCACTTCGTAGTAAATGATGTATTTCCCATCCTCTGTACGGACGTGCAATTGCTTGAGCTCTTCGTCGTAGCCGACCCGTTTGAAGCCGTTACTGTTCAGATCTGCCCATTCCATGTGTAACTGCCCCCTTTATACCAGTTTATAGTATTCAATTCCCTGCCGATATAAGAGATAAACGTCCCTTCGTAAGGCGGAAGGCTTATCTGGCTGGGACGAAGTTAACTAAGGTTGATGAATAATCTGGGATGAGCTGATACATAACATCATGACGAGGACGGAGGACATGTATGGAACACATCGATCAAACTGGTCTTCTGGCTTCCCTAAAGCTGGAAGGAGAGCACTTGTATAATCTGCTTCAATTTATGGAAGAGCATGCCTATCCGGTGCTGCTGGATGAAACGAACCACATTTTGAAAATGAGCAGCACGCTTGCCGGCCTCCTTGGCCTCAGCAACTCAGCCGCTGAAGGAGTCTCGTACGAGCAGTGGAGCGGACTGCCGGCTGCCGAATGGCAGGAAGCCGTCCGCTCAGGAGATTCCATTTCTATTACAGGCAAAGAAAATACGGCCTGTACGTTTCAGCTGCTGCCTTATCCGATCCCTCATCTGGGGCGGACAATTTTGTTTCACCGTAACTTAACGCTTCTGGAAGAGGCAAAGGCAGCTATTGACGAGCTGAGTGCAACAGATTCGCTTACCGGACTTCCAAACCGGAAGGAGCTGGAGAAGGCGATCACCCGGACGGAGCTTGAGAAGACGCCCGTTACACTCATCATCATCGATATCAACCGGTTTAAGTATTACAACGATACGCTGGGGCCGTTCACCGGCGATGCCCTGATCGCGCAGATGGGCGACAAACTGCGCCGGTTTCGGACGAATGGGTTTCAGCTGTTCCGGGTGGGAGGAGACAAGTTTGCGTTTCTGCTGGAGGGAATTTACCGGAGTGAAACTGCCGCAGCGTTTGCAGAGCGGATGCTTCCGCTCATCCGTGAGCCGTTTTTTATTAAAGGAAAAGAGCTGTCTGTTTCCGTCAGTTTAGGAGCAGCGGTTCGCCCCGGTAAGGACAGTGCTGGACGGAGCCTGATCCAGCAGGCAACGACTGCAGTGCAGTCGGCAAAAGAGGAAGGAATCGAGGGCGTTGTCTTTTACGATCCGGAGCTTCGCTGCCGGTTTGACAAACGGCTCCAGCTGGAGCACCGGCTGCGCCGAGCGCTTCGCAGGAAAGACTTTTCGCTGCATTTCCAGCCGCAGTATGACCTTGCGACAAAGGAGATGACCGGTGTTGAAGCATTGCTTCGCTGGACGGACGACGAGCTCGGCATGGTGCCGCCTGCCAGGTTTATTCCTGCTGCCGAAGAGTCCGGTATGATCGTGCCGCTTGGACGCTGGGTGCTCCTGGAAGCGTGCCGCGAAGGCAAACGACTCAGCGATGCCGGCCACCGGCTTTCAGTCGGCGTCAATATTTCGCCGCTGCAGTTTCAGAGCAGGGATTTTGTGGCGACAGTCCGCAATGCCTTGCACACCAGCGGTTTTGATGCAGAGCTGCTCGATTTGGAAATCACAGAAAACGACCTGCTTTATCATCGGGAAGAGTGTCTGGAGACGCTGCAGCAGCTCAAGTCGCTAGGGGTCCGGATTTCAATTGATGATTTTGGGACCGGCTACAGCTCGCTCAGCTATTTGCGGCAGTTCCCGGTCGATACGCTGAAGATTGATAAATCGTTTATCCGTGAAGTACTGGACAACCGGAATGATCAGGCGATTGTTGCTTCGATCATTCAGCTGGCCCACAACATGAACATGCGCGTTGTAGCGGAAGGCGTCGAGAAACAGGAGACCATTCCGTTCCTGGCGGCGCGCTCCTGCGACGCGATGCAAGGTTTCTTATACAGCAGACCGATGCCGGCAGCAAGCTTATACAAGCAGCTCGGCATCGCGACATAATCCAACTGCATCACAGTTCGAATGAAACGGGCGGATGCCCGTTTTTCCGTTTATCTGAAGAAAAAATAAGAACAAAAGCATCGGTGACTGCTCTTTTTCAAAAAGGCTCTGGATCCTATTTACAAATACGTTTTAACTTTTCTTTACAAAGAATTTGCGGTCGGCTATCATTTAGGTAGAATAGGGGAGAGGCCGATGAAAAACAGGGTGGAATCATTGCTTGCCGGTGCGTGGATCACAGCATTCACGGCGACACTTGGCTCGCTTTTCTTTTCAGAAGTCATGAATTATGTGCCGTGCGACCTTTGCTGGGTGCAGCGTATTTTTATGTATCCGCTCGCCGTGATTCTTGCAGTTGCGGCAGTAAAGAAAGATGCAGGCGTGGTGAAATACTCGCTCCCGCTCTCTGTTATTGGAGCAGGTGTCGCGCTGTATCATTATTTAATTCAAAAGGTACCGGCCATGCAGGAGCAGGGAAGCGCATGCGGAATTGTCCCGTGTAATGCTCAGTACATGAACTGGTTCGGCTTTATCACGATTCCGTTTCTGGCCTTAACTGCGTTTACAATCATCAGTGTGCTGCTCATTTTCGTGATGCGCACAGTGAAAAGGGGATAGCACCATGAAAAAGATTTTACTGTTCGGCGGTATTGCCGTCGCACTTTTTGTGACATTGATCGTCGTCGTTCAGCTGCAGAACCAGCAGCAGGCAGAAGGAAATCCGTTTGGCAAAAGCACGCTCGCTCAGGAAACGATCGACCAGCTTGATGATCCGAACTACCAGAACGTGATTTTGCCGGAGGAGCTGGATGAGCGCCTGGCAAACGGGGAAGATGCGCTGATTTATTTCTACAGCGGGCAGTGTGAATACTGCAATCAGGCAACGCCTGTCCTTGTGCCGATGGCAGAGGATGCCGGGGCTGACCTTGAGCTGTATAACGTGCTCGAATTTAACGAAGGATGGGAAGACTACAACCTCGAGGGAACCCCGACGGTTATCCTGTTTGAGGACGGGGAGGAAGTAGACCGGATTACCGGCCTCGGTCCCGAAGAAGAGTACGAGCAGCTGTTTGAACGAGCTGCCGATTAAGAAAGGAGCGATTGCATGAAACGACTGGCAATGATGATCGGCATCATTATTTTTGCCGGGTGGACGGTTGCGATGCTGATGAACTACGGTATCTATGCCGCATCGGACGATCCAGCCTTCTTCAGTCCGCTCGTGGACGGCATTTTATTCATGGCCGTCATGTTCGGTCTGTATCTGCTGTTATTTAATGTCTATCAATCAAATCGAAAAGCGGCAACCATTCAGCTCGTTGCCGGGGGATCGCTGGCCCTGATAGGCGCCGTCGTCCTCTTATAGCAAACAGAAGGTAAAGAGCCGGATTCGTGATAAGGAATCGTTCCAAAAGGAGCGGTTCTTTTTTGTTCAATAAATCGCCACAAAATCAGAGCACGCATCCTTTGACAGGATAAAGAGGACTTGCATATAGTTAAGTAAGTTAATAATTAAAATACTTAACTGTTTAGGTGGTGTACCGATGGGAAAAGCAGGCTTGATCACCGATATTGAAGAATACATGCTTGATATTACGCTGCTCATGCAGCATAAATACGGCAGCCACTTTGACAATGAACTGACGCCGAATCAGCAGCTCGTCCTGTTTCTCGTTGCCAAACGCAGCGTGACGAGAGTAAAAGAACTCGCAGGATTCATGAATGTCTCGGCCAGTGCGGTCAGTCAGATGATCGCGAAGCTCGAGCAGGGAGGCTACGTCACGCGCAGCATCGATCCGGAGAACCGGAGACAGACGGTGCTGAAGCTTGAGGATGCCGGAGCGGAGCTGATCGGACAGCTTGAACAAAAGCGGAGGCTGATTATGGAAGACCTGCTGATGAAGCTTCCGGAGAAGGATTTGCAGGCAATGCGGGCAGCGTTTGGGAGCATGCATCATCTGCTGCTGAAATCTGTTAACGAAGGAGACGAGTCATGAGAATAACCAATTTTTCGATTGCCAGACCAGTTTTTACAATTGTGACGATGCTCTTATTTCTTTTGCTCGGGTTCGTCTCGCTTACGAACATCCCGCTGAAGCTGATTCCGGACATTGATGCGCCGATAGCAGCGGTCGTGACAACCTATGATGACGCCGGACCGGAGGAAGTGTCCCAGCGCGTTTCCCAGCCGATGGAGCAGGGGCTTGCGACGGTTTCCGGTCTGAATAACATCAGCACGATTTCCATGGAAGGGCAGTCGCTGACGATCCTCGAGTTTTCGTGGACGCAGACGATTGATGAGGTCGAAAATGACATCATCACGCAGATGAACCAGGTCCAGCTGCCGGACGGTGCCGGCAACCCGTCATTCATTAAATTTGATCCGTCACAGTTCCCGATTATTCAGCTTTCGCTGTCTTCGGACAACGGCGAAGCGATCGACGGGCTCGTGCAGGATATTGAAAATGATCTGCTCCGAGTGGACGGTGTCGGCACGATCAACCTCGATGGAGATAACGTAGAGGAAATTGCCGTCACGCTCGATCAGGATGAATTAGAAGACAATAACCTGACGCAAAGCGATGTCGTCCAGGTGCTGCAGTCCCACAATGTGACGGCTCCAGGCGGCGTTGTAGAGAATGAAGGCAATGAAATTACGACGCGTGTGCTGTTTGAGCTCGCAGACGTTGAGGACATCGAAAATATCGTCGTTTCAGAAACCGTAACGGAAGACGAGGACACCGAAACGGTGACCGTAGCCGATGTGGCCGAAGTGACCCGCGGACCGGAGCCGTCAGATGTTATCACCCGAACTAATCAGGACGACGCCATTTTAATGAGCGTGCAGCAGCAGGCTGATGCGAATACCGCAAATGTGGCATCCGATTTCATGGAAGAACTGGAGGCACTTCTGGATGAAGAGCAGTACGAAGAGCTTCAGGCAGACGTCCTGTTTAACCAGGGAGAGTACATTGAGGATGCCGTCCAGAACGTGACGCTGGCACTCGTTGCCGGTGGCGCGATCGCGATGATCGTTCTGTTCTTCTTCTTAAGAAGCGTGAAAACACCGCTCTTGATTGGCATTGCCATTCCGTTCTCTGTTATCGTGACGTTCGTGCTGCTGTTCTTTACGAACTTCTCACTGAACATCATGACGCTCGGCGGACTGGCACTCGGGATCGGGATGCTCGTCGATAACTCGATCGTTGTCATCGAGAACATTTACCGCCACCTGTCGATGAAAAAATCTCCGCGTCAGGCAGCACAGGACGGAACGAAAGAGGTCGCTACCGCGATCACAGCGTCTACGCTTACGACGATCTCCGTATTCCTGCCAGTCGTCTTTATCAGCGGGATTGTCGGGAACCTGTTCCGAGAATTTGCGCTGACGGTTGCGTTCAGCCTGCTTGCCTCGCTTGCGGTCGCACTGACGGTCGTTCCGATGATCGCAAGCCGCTGGCTCAAGGCACCGAGTGAAAAAATCGAAGAAAAGCGCCGCAATTCAGGCTTTATCCGCTTTTTTGATAAAACGGCCCGCTGGTCGCTTAAAAACCGGCTCGTTGTCTTTCTTGTAACTCTCGGTCTGCTGGGCGGGGGAGCTGCAGGCATCACAACGGTCGGAACGGAATTTCTGCCTGCGACCGATGAAAGTTTTATGCAGATTGAAGTAGAAAACGAACCAGGAACGCCGCTCGACACAACGTTTGAGAACATTCAGGAGATAGAAGCCATTTTAGATGACTATTCTGAAATAGAGGCTTATACGACCGTCACCGGAACGAGCGGGGATCAAGGTCCGATGGGAGAAGGAACGCAGGGCAATCAGGGTGCCGTCTACGTGACACTCGTACCAGTCGCCGAACGGGATATTTCCACGATTGATTTCTCAGAGGAAATCCGCCGGGACGTGGAAAATGCGGCACCGGATGCTGACGTTACGATTTCCGTCGATGCTTCTTTTGGTGGAGACCCGAATACGTTCAGCTTCGACCTGACTGATCAGAATCCACAGCGCTTGCAGGAAGCGGCGGATGATCTGCTCGAAGAGTTTGAAGATCAGTCAGAATTTACGGAAGTGACGAATACGTTTGAAGAAACGCTGCCAGAGCTGCAGATCCAAATCGATGAGGAAGCAGCACGGGAGGAAGGCCTGACACCGGCTGAAATTGCTGATACCGTCGACAGCCTGACGCGCGGCGCGTTTGCGACACAGGTAGTCACCGCAGAAGAGGACGTATTGGAAGTGAACGTCCGCATGGCTGACGAGGTGACGGAAAATACAGAAGCACTGGAAGACCTGCTGCTTCGCAACCAGGAGGGTGACTTCATTGCCCTGGCTGACGTTGCTGCATTTGAAGTCGGTGACTCTCCGGAGACGATCAACCGGATCAATCAGGAGCCGTCCGTTCAGTTCACGCTGACGTACACGTCGGATAATACGCTGAACGAGATCAATCAGATCGTTAACGACATCATAGACGACTATGACCTGCCGGCTGAAACGAATGTATCCTTTACCGGCGATCAGCAGCTGCTAGAGGACGCTATTTCAGATCTTACGCTCGCTCTCATTTTGGCGATAGTGTTTGTCTACTTCGTGCTGGCAGCCCAGTTTGAGTCGTTGAAGTATCCGTTCGTTGTCATGTTTACGGTACCGCTCGTGATCATCGGGGTCACGCTTGCCCTGACGCTGACGAGAACGCCAATCAGCGTCACCGGCTTTATCGGTCTCATTGTACTCGTCGGGATCGTTGTCAACAATGCGATCGTGCTCGTCGACTACATGAACAGGCTGAAGAGCTATGGCTTTAAGAGCTACGACGCGATTGTCGAAGGGGTAAAAAACCGGGCGCGTCCGATTTTAATGACAGCGACGACGACGATTCTTGCGTTGATTCCGCTTGCGCTTGGTCTTGGAGAAGGATCGGAAATTCAGCAGCCGCTTGCGATTACGGTGATCGGCGGCATGGTCAGCGCCACCTTCCTGACCCTCGTGCTGATTCCAGTCGTCTACAGCTTCTTTGACAGAGAAACCCGTCACTTAAATAAGAAGTATGTGACGCCGGACGGTCAGCTCGTGCCTGCTTATCTGCTCGATGACCGCATAAGCAGCAGCGAAACGAACCGCAAGCAGCTGCAGGAGCCGGAAAAGGCGAAGGAACTTGATGAAGATATGATGGTCACGTCGTATGAAGAGTACTACCGCGACGTGGAGGACAGCTGGGATCCGGAGCTGCAGGAATATGCACCGGAGGAAGTAGAGGAGCTGCGCTACGACGATCCAGCATACAGCAGCCAGGTTCAACAGGAGCCAAGGCGTCAGAAGGAAGACATGTCGAAGGAAGAACTGCTCGACGTGCTCGAAGAACTAATCCGGCGCAATAAAGAAGATAAATAAAGAGAAAAGGAGAACCGTCCATGTGGGCGGTTCTTTCTGTATGCAGCTTGCCGGCTTCGGTGTTCGTTTTTCAGCGAAGCTGAGAAACGTTTGAGGAGGAACGAGTTATCTTTATCGCAAAACGTATTGGGAAGTAACGTTCGCATTGAGAATGCAGCCCGGCGGTTTTCGCAGTACATGATACAGCTTTAAGGCATGGGGAGGCCGTTTTCAGCCGGCGACGCTCATTGCAGCAAGAATAGAACAAGCGAGCAATTGCCAAAAACTGCCGGAAGCTCTGGTCAAATCAGACGGAATTCTGTATGATAGGGAAAGATAACCTGTCCGGTACGAGGTACGATGAAAAGAGGGAACACGTATGAAGACAAAATTGGCACTGCTTGCCTGCCCGATTCTGCTCGTTGGGGCCTGCTCCGATCAGGAGCCGTCGGCCGGCGACGAAAACAACACCGATTCCTTGATCAAGACGAATGAAAGCTTGACGGACCAGCTTGAAAAGGAACGCAACCGGACGCTTGAGCTGGAGGAGGAACTTGCAGAGCTGCACGAGGAAAACGCCGAGCTGAAGGACGATCTGTTGACGAGCAAACAGGAGACCGTGGATACGGAATCAGACCACCGCATGGCGGCGGATGAAATGGAGCAGATTGAAACCCGTATCCGCGAGGCGCTTACAGCGATGCATGAACAAAACGCCGATGTGCTGGAAGAGGTGACGTCGGAAGGAACTGTGATTAACGAAGAAGAAGCACTGCTCACGTTTCAGCTTGAGGAGGATGAAACCCGCTCGCTGCACTGGGTAAACCTTGAGCGCATGAATCTGGTGCAGGTGCGTGATATCGATGTGAACGATGATGAGGCTGCGGTCGTCATTGAATTCGTACACGCAGCGGAAGAGGAAATACAGGCGACGGGGATGCTGGAGGCCGAGCTGATCCGGGAAGAAGAGGAATGGAAGCTGCAGCTGATGTCGTACACGCAGCCTCAAAAATAACAGCGGAAAATCAACAAGCGGTGCCGGAGGTCTAGGAATAGACCGCGGCACCGCTTGTTATTCACGCTTGCTTGTCAGCCTGATCTGCGGCTGCGGTCGAGCGGCGGAGACGCCGGCCGGTTCAGCGCGAGGATCGAGCTGTTAATGACGTCCAGCTTTTTCTCCATCCGATAGAGAAGATAGAACGTGATCGTCATCGGAAACCCATACTCCCCAAGCGCCTGCATCCAGAGCTCCATAAAGCAGGACACCTCCTTTCGTTTCCACTTATGAAAAAAGCCGGCCGGGCATCAATGCCTCGGCCGGACAAGCTTACTCGACGCCAATGTCGATGGTTTCTACGTGGCGCTCTACTACGCGAGCGCCAATCTTCGAAACATAGTAGCCGCTCGGGCCATAAAATACACCGGCAGCAAGAATGCTGTCCATCGCATCGCGGATGTCAGCTGGTGTGACAGGCTCCTTCGGGTCATCGATCCCAAGTGTAGCCGTCGTGCCAGCCTCTGTACGAAAAAGCAGTTCCAGTCGTTTTGCCATTGTTGTCACCTCCTTTTAGTATGAAGCACTTCGTTTACAGCTCGTACGTGTTGAATCGTTGAACGTTGGACAAACCGTGCTGCTGCAGGGATGCTAAAGCTTCTCCTGCTGCTTTAAGGCTCTCATCGGCTGCATCTGTGCGCACGTTCTGAAACGAACGTGTGACGAGCATTACCATACCGTCTTCGTCGTACCCCTGGTTTAAGGTAAGAACGAGTCTGGAGCGGGATGTGATGACCATGCTGACCACCTCCTTTCACAGATGAAGTACATCCGGGACTGAAAAAGGGAGGGGGCTGCTTGAAAAAAAGAGCCGAACAGGAGAAAATGAAGACAGGGATTAAAAGAGGAGGAACGATCGTGAGAATACTCGTAACCGGATTTGAACCGTTTGGAGGCATGACGCAGAACCCGTCATCAAAGCTTGTATCGTGGATCGACGAGGAGACATTTCCTGAAGCTGAGGTGAAAACAATGACGCTTCCGGTCACGTACAGCCAGTGCGCAGAGCCGGTAGTAGAGGCATTGCACAGCTGGAAGCCGGACGTCGTTCTGCTGTTCGGCGTTGCCGCGGGCCGGCCGTCGATCAGCCTGGAGCGGATCGCGATCAACATGGAGGATGCGCCAGGTCTTGAAGATAATGAAGGAGAGGCGCCCGTTGACAGGCCAGTCGTTAACGAAGGGCCGGCAGCTTATTTTTCCACGCTGCCGCTGCGCGAGATAAAGGAGACGCTCCAACAGGGCGGAGTGCCGGCCGCTTTTTCCTATTCAGCAGGCACGTATATTTGCAATACAACGATGTACCGGGTGCTGCATGAAGCTTCTGCTCACAGCCTCCCGGTTCAGGCAGGGTTTATCCATCTGCCGGCGTCGCCGGACATGATTCCGGATGGATCCAAACCGACGATGGCACCGGAAACTGTTCAGCGGGCGTTCCGGCACATCCTGCAGACGATAATAAAAAAGGAGGCGGCGGTATGACAACGGCAGCAGAAAGGATGACGGTAGAAGCAGCAGCGGATTTGTTCAAGCTTTTAGGTGATAAAACGAGGCTCCATATGGTGTCGATGCTCGCCGTTGATGAAATTTGCGTGTGTGAATTTGTGGAGCTGTTTCATATGAGCCAGCCGTCGATCAGCCAGCATTTGAAAAAGCTGAAGCAAAAAGAAATCGTCCGGGAACGAAAATATAATCAGTGGGTGTTTTATTCGCTTAACACCGATTCGCCGTTTTATCCAATGATTACGTCGATTGTCAGCGAGCTGCCTGATCCGAAGCCGAAGCTTCTGCAAATCGAAAAAGACGGTCTGCGCGTTAACTGCTGCTGATCTTTACAAACTCTTCATACACGTATAACGACCGGCATGTTATCATATAAACGAACGTTTATATATGATGCTGGAGGTATGCAGACATGACAAAACCAATTCTTTATTTTCTATGTACAGGAAATTCATGCCGGAGCCAGATGGCAGAAGGCTGGGGAAAGCACTACTTGAGCGGCGAGTGGGACGTTTACTCTGCCGGGATAGAAGCACACGGTGTAAATCCGAATGCCGTGAAGGCGATGCAGGAGGCAGGCATTGACATCAGCAGCCAGACGTCTGATACGATCGATCAGGAGCTGCTGCAGAAGGCAGATCTCGTAGTGACGCTTTGCGGCCATGCGAATGACGTCTGTCCGGCGACGCCGCCGAATAAGGAGCGGGAGCACTGGGGCTTCGACGATCCAGCAAAAGCAGAGGGCACCGACGAAGAAAAGTGGGCGTTCTTTCAGCGCGTCCGCGATGAAATCGGCGAGCGCATTAAGACATTTCAGCAAACAGGACGCTGATTGAGCCTTCCTGAACAAAAGAGAACCCCGGGCGATCATCATTCGCCCGGGGTTCTCTTTATCGGTATTTATTGAGCTACCGGCCCGTTGGTTTGCCGGCCTGCGCACGTTCCTGATCTGTTTCAAAATGACAGTAAACGGACAGCGTTTCTTCCACGTCTTCCTTTGCTTCATTGGCAATCGTCGTTTTAATCTTCTGGCCTTTTGCAAGCTCCATCACGAGCTGACGGCGGCTGGACTTCTGGCGCCCCCAGCGAATTTTCTGGATCGTAGACCAGCGGGCGTGATAGCCGGCAAAAATCAGGGCATCTCCCTGAATTTCAAAGACGCGGTCGAGCGTCAGCAAAATGAAGAGGCCGAGCGTCAAAATAAAGACGAACAATATCGTCGCGTTTTGAAAACTGTTAAATACTTCCACAAACAGCACGATTGACAAAATCAGGACGAGGTAACAGGAATAAACAGAAACTTTATAGACGGCAGAATGGGTGCTGATTTTTTTCGTGTCAGCGGGTGTATACGTCGTTTCTGCACCGCGGAGGCGGCGGAGACGGTCCGTGAACAGGTGATAGATGGCAATGACGCTTGCCACAACCCCTGTAAATAAGTAGATCCACTGCATGTGCGTTCCTCCCGATTATTTCGGCTCCCTCTATTTTAGCACGGAGAATCGGGAGCGGAAAGAGGAAAACCGTCAGCTGTAACGGTCAAACAGCTTATCATAGGCGTGCGCCGACTCGAAATCCTTTTGAGTGAGACCGCCTTCGTCGATTGTCGAGAGCTTCAGCGTGACGTTTTTATGGTCGATGATTGTGTAGGGATGATGCTGGCGGTCTTCCGCAATGTCGGCAATGGCATTCACGAACTGAATCGCCTTCGGATAGGATGAGAGCGTGTACGATTTCATAATCCAGTCGTCCCCTTCAAGCTTCCAGCCGTCTGCTTCGTTAATGTTAGCCTTTACCTCTTCATGCGTTAATACCATCTGTTCATCCTCCTTCTATTGTCTGAAAATTCAGCATTGTACAAGCATCATAGCAGATATTTCCTTCCGTGTATAGATCCATCAATCCGGTTAGAATTTCATTGCTCCGGGGTATAGGAATGGCAGAGGTGACAAGCTGATGATACACAAGTTGAAGGAATGGGTGTTTCGTAAGATTGCAGCGAGATCGATCCGAAAGTACGGCGGTGAACGAGTGGCGCCTGCTTCGATCAAGACGAAGCCGGAAGAATGGCGCGTCGCGTTTTTAACAACAGCGGGCGTGCATCTGAAATCCGATAAGCCGTTTGACGTGGATGCCGGCGACTGGAGCGTCCGACTCCTGCCGGCGGATGCGGAAACGAGCAAGCTGACGGTGACCCACACACACTACGACACGAAAGCAGCGGAAGAAGATATCAACACCGTGTTTCCGATCGATGCGTTGCGGTCGCTTGCTTTAGAAGGCGTGATCAAGGAAGTATCACCGACGAATTTCGGCATGATGGGATACATCCCGCGTACCGATAAGCTGTTAAAGGAAAGCGTGCCGGAGATCATGAAGACGCTGCGTCAGGATAAGCCCGATGTCGTGCTGCTGTCACCCGGCTGATATATCTGCCATCAGTCCGTGGGGCTGATTCAGAAAGAAATTGAAAAAGAAGGCATACCGACTGTGTCGATGACCCATTTTCCAGAACTTACGGAAAAGGTTCATGCACCTCGTGCTCTACACATCCGCTTTCCGCTTGGCCGTACGTTCGGACAGCCGGGGCGGGGGGATTTGCAAAAGCGGATTCTGCAGGATATGCTGGAAGCTGCCCAACAGGCAGAGCCAGAAATCCTGAGGCGATTAGACTATAAATGGAGACGAGATTAACCGATAAAGGAAGTAAGCTTCCTTTTGTAGGTTTTTAGAACTAAAAGTAGGGGAAAGGAAGAGAAAACGAATGGACAGAAAGTTGGTGGCTCAGCATATGGAAACGTGTCAAATCTGTCAGGGTAAAATTCCGCTCGATGAGAGCGGGAGACTGATCCTCTCCAGTATAGAACCGGGAGTAACGGAAACGCTGCACCGATCTTTTAAAAAGTACGGAGCAGAAATGTCAAAGCAGGGCAGGTTGTTTATCCCATACGATTCCTGGGATAACCTGGAGAAACATTTGTTCAGAACCGAGAATATCCTTCCGGAAGAAGAGCTCGGGCGCCTTAGAGGCAGCTTAATGACGGATACGGGCAGCAAGCATTTTCCGGGAAATGATTTCTCCTACTACGAATTGTTTGAGCAGGTGAAACATCCAATCTTTGTGAAGATTATTCAGGAGCGGCTGTTTCAATCGTTTATGCAGCCTGTCATTGATACAGCAACCGGCGAACCGTTCGGCTATGAGTTTCTGCTGAGGCCGAACAGCAAGCTGTTTCCATTTTCACCGGGCGAGTTATTCGCGTTTTCCCAGCGATCGGGTCTGCAGTCGATGCTCGATAGCCAGGCGCGCATCAATGCGATCCGCACCGGTGCTCACATGCTTGAAAACGGCATGAAGCGGTTCATTAACTTTCTCCCGTCGTCTATCTATGATCCCCGCCACTGTTTGCAGAGCACGTTTAAAGCAGTGAGAGAGTACGGGGTGCAGGCTGATGATCTCGTCTTTGAAGTAGTGGAGACAGAGAAGATTGAAGACATTAATCACCTGCAGTTTATTTTCGATGAATACAAAAAAGCCGGCGTACACGTGGCACTGGATGATGTGGGCAGCGGACATGCCACGCTTGAAGTGCTGCAAAAGCTGAAGCCGGACTATGCCAAAATAGACCGCTCGCTCGTCGATCACTGCGATCAGCATCCGGAGAAAATTGCCTACATTAAAAAACTGAAGGAAACGGCTGCTGCGCAGGGAACGCTGCTGCTTGCAGAAGGAATTGAACGGCCTGAGGAATACGAAGCATTAAAACCGATCGTGGATCTCGTACAGGGATACTTTTTCGGACGCCCGCTGATGAAGCCTGCCTGACACGTACGAAAGCCTGGCGTGAATCTTTCGCGTCAGGCTTTGCTGATGGTAAAAGGACAGTTGAAAGGAGATTTCGTTATGTCTGTAATGGTCATTTATATGCACCCGACAGAAGACAGCTTAAACGGGGCGATGCTCGCCCAGGTGCTGGAGGAAATACCGGAGGCCGTCTTGTACCGTCCCGGCGTAGATGGGTTTGATCCGCATTTAACGCATAAGGAATACAAGCGCAGCATGGAAGGGGAATATGAAGCCGACGTGGCCGAAGCTGCAAAAGATCTGCAGGCTGCAGATCACGTCATCTTTATGTTTCCGCTCTGGTGGGGCGGCTTCCCCGCTGCCGGCAAGGGATTTATTGACCGGGTCTTCGCTTATGGGGCTGCCTATGAGCTTAAAGGGGAAGAGCCGGTGCCGAAGCTCTCAGGCAAAGCATCGCTCGTGTTTACGACCGGAACGCCGCCCGATGTGTTTCATGAGGAAGGCCTGTACGATAATGTGGTAGAAGGTCTCGACAAGCACCTGCTCTCCTTTGTCGGTCTCCAACTGATGGATGTCGTTCATTTCGGGGATGTCATTCAGGCTTCAGACGAGCAGCGCGCGGACATGCTTACTCATCTGCGCGAAAAAGCAGCCGCCTGGCAGCGGCTGCATGGGAAGGAACGTACTATGTAAGCGGTACAGTGAAGGAGAAGCGCCATACGGGAAGCGACGCTGGAAATCGTTCCAGTTCGAGCTGGATCGGCAGCTCCTGTTCGGAGGCAAACGTCAGCTCTGCCCGGCCGCTGTAAGGCTCGACACTTGAGAAGACAGGATAAACGTACTCGTCTTCGTCAAAAAGCCTGAATTGATACTGAGCGGTGTCCTGGCGGGCCTGCAGATGACTGTCCTCAAGCACAAACTGGAGCGACGTGGCATCCTGCTCCAGTCCGCTCAGCTGAATATCGCCCAGCCGGACCGGCGTATCCTCCGCTTCAATGTAAAACGTATAGCCGTCTGCATACACGGCAGGCGTCACGTAAAAGGGCACGTGGATGTATCCCTCAGCCTCCGGCGGAGGAGGGGAAAGGGTCAGCGTCAGCGAAAGTTCATGCTCTTCCAGTCCCTCCCTGCTGATCTCAGAATCGATCAGGCGGTAGGGAACATCCGCATCATCCCAGACAAGATCCGGGAAGTCGAATTCATAGTCCGCTTCCAGAAGCGGCCGTTCGTCTGTATGTTCGAGCAGAAAATGAACGTCGACGCCGTCCCCGCCCTTCACCGATTCTACGTGCGTCATGTGGAGCGGCTCAATGGAAATGGACGTTTGTTCGTTTACCGGCTGCTCTTCAGGCGGCTCATCAGCGCTGCATGCCGCAGCGAGGAGCAGCCAGGTCCAATTGCGCATACGAACGCCTCCTGTCGTTGGATATCTTCCTATTGTATCAGACTATTACAGGAAAAAAGTCATGTTTTTGATGATGTATACGAAAGAAGGAACACGTATGACCCGTCAGCTAAAGCTGCTGCATGCATCGGCAGAGGCAGTATTATACGAGTTTGAACGAAAAAACCGCGCCTATTTTGAAGCCTTTATCCCGTCGCGCGGAGACGATTTTTATCGTCCCGAGGTGTTCAGCGAACGGCTTCAGCAGCTTCTCGCTGAACAGGAACGGGGCGAAGACCGCTACTACTTGTACTATGAAGGGGAGACGCTCATCGGCCGGATGAACCTGACGAACATCACCGGGGAAGGCACTGCGGAAGCCGGGTACCGGATCGGCGCAGCTGCGGCTGGGAACGGAGCGGCAACTGCCGGACTGGCACTGCTTCTCAACGAAGCTGCAGACATAGGCCTGACGACCGTGACCGCACGAGCAACTGTAACGAATCCGGCGTCAGTAAAAGTGCTGGAGCGCAACGGATTTGTGCCGCACGCTGTCGAATCGATCGTCTGGAACGGAATGAAGGATAAACTGCATCACTATACGTGTCACATCCCTGCAAAAAGACCGTCCCGGAGCTGAAGCTCGTCCGGAACGGTCTTTTTTGTGTCGGTCAGCCTACAGCTGTTCGGCTGTTTCTTTCTGCTTGATTTTTTCGTTGGCACCTGTGAACTCTTCCCATTTCTTCTTTGGCGGCTCCCAGTGTGCTTCGTTTCCTGGCAAATCATCAAACCAGGCAGCATCATCCGGACAGTCAAGCACCATGAATTTACCGTACTGGTTGTCGCGGGACTGGTGGTACTTCAAGTAAGCTTTTCCGTCTTCGATCGCCAGAATTTCGATTTTTCCGGACGTATGGCTCATGGAAAGACGCACACGCTTGCCGAGACCGGACGTTTTCGCTTTTGCCTGCTCGACGGCATCGTATGCTTCCTTCAAGGAGAGCACGAAGTCGTTGTTGCCGGCTACCGGACGGTTGATGAAGAAGTAGTACGGCGTTACGCCGGCCCAGGAAAGCTTATCGAGCAGCTCTGCAAGTACTTCCGGATCGTCGTTGATGCCGCGCAGTACCGGCGTCTGATTGACGACGATCGCTCCTGCGTTGTGAAGCGCCTCAAAGCCTTTCTTCGCTTCCGGCGTGATTTCACGCGGGTGGTTGATGTGTGCCATGACGTAAATGCGCTGCTCCGGCGTGGAGTATTCCCGAATCAGCTCATGCAGATCTTCATCCTCGTAAATGCGCATCGGGTTAAAGACCGGCATTTTCGAACCGAGACGAATAATTTTTACGTGCGGAATTTCGCGGAGCTGCTCGATGATTTTACGCAGCTTGCGCGTGGCAAGAATAAGCGAATCTCCGCCTGTCAGCAGCACGTTCGTGATTTCCGGATGGTTGCGGATGTACTCGATTCCCGGTGAAACATCCGACATGGCTTCTTTAATGTCATTACGGAACAGACGCTTGCGGAAGCAGTAACGGCAGTAAGCTCCGCAAACTTCAGAAACGATTAAGAGAGCCGTCTGGTCGTATTTATGCTGGCAGCCTGGTACGACGTAGTTCGTGTCTTCATCTGATGCATCCCAGCGGCCGTATTCCTCCAGCTCCCCCTCGTTCGGGATGACGAGCTTACGAATCGGATCCTGCGGGTCGCCCCAGTCGATGAGTCCAAGGTAATATTCGTTCACGCGGAAGACGAACTTTTCTGTGATCTGCTTCAGCTTGGCCTTTTCCTCGTCGGACAGGTGCGGCACCTTTTCAATATTCATAATGTACTTCGGCTGCGCCATCGTGCATCTCTCCTTTTTTCCATGATGTATCTTCATTTAAACATAAAGGTAAAAATTGGTCAAAAATGGATGATATCCTTTTCATTTTGATAAAGGTGGAGGGAATCATTCATTCTGAAAGCGATTTCTCCATGTGCCGGCTGGCAGAGAGGAGGAGTTTGATTTACACTAAGAAAAGGAAGGACGGTGCCGCCTATGACTGATATGAATGTATACGCACGCATCAGCCGTGCCCAGGAGGATTTAAGTAAATCCCATAAAAAAATTGCCCGCTACCTCGTCGAGCATCGGGAATCCGCACCATTTCTCACTGCGAGCCGTCTGGCTCAGAATGCAGAAGTAGGGGAAGCAACGGTGATCCGCTTTGCGACGGTATTAGGTTATAAAGGCTATACTGACCTGCAGCGCCATCTGCAGGAAGCGCTCACGAAAAAATATACGTCCGCTGAAGTGCTGAAACGGACGACGTCCGGCAAAGAAGCATCGCAGGAGACGATTACAGAGATTCTACACGACGACATGCAGAACCTGCAGGCTACGACCGAGCAGGTGGACCCGGCAGAATTTGAAGCGATTGTGAAAAATCTGATTGAGGCAGACCGCATTTATATTGTCGCCTATCGCAGCGCTGCGAGCATTGGCTCGTATTTAGCGTTTTATCTGGATCTCGTTTTACAGAACACCGAGCTGATCGAGGAAGCGGACGGGGTGTCGGAGCATCTGCTTGATATCACGGAGAACGATGTCGTCATCGGCCTCGGCTTTGCCCGCTACACAAAGCGGACGGTCGAAGTGATGAAGTACGTCAAGCAGCGGGGGGCGAATACGATTGTGATGACAGATCATCTGCTCAGTCCGCTCTATCCTTACGGAAATAAGCATTTGATCACTGCAACCGAAATCAATTCCTTCATTGATTCCTTCGCAGCTCCGATGAGTGTAGCGAGCGCCCTCATCACAGCGTTAACCCGGGCTGAGCATGACAAAGTTGCCCGGCGCCTGGAGGAGCTTGAATCACTCTGGGAAACGTTCGACGTGTTTCACGACGGCGGAAAGTAGACAAGGGTTGCTCTCGTATGGAAACATTTTCTGAAGAAAAGGCACGCAAAAGCCGTTCCCGCATGGTGCGGGAACGGCTTTTCAGGCTGTTGATAAAGTCAATTTATTTACATGTTTATTCGATTGATTGACTTTCCCCTCTGTTTACCGGCGGTAGCTTGCCGTGGGCTTGCCTTCAGCTATTTCTCAGGATAAACCTCTGAGAAAGGATCTTCAGGCTGCGCTAATTCCACAGGCGTCCCCGCCGGACACAAAGGGGAGATTAATTTGTTTGATGGAGAAAAACGTTTCATCCCGATTCGACATCGAAGCGCTGCCTAACGAAAGGTTCCCTCTAGATGGAACAAGCTCGTGTGAATCATCACCAGGGTTTTAACCGGACAGCCAGCTGCTAAATCGGAGGAAACTCGACTCCGAGAGGATCAGAACGAGGCGAAGATCCAGCGCTTCTGACGAAAGGAAGAAGCGGTTAGCTGAGGCCGTTCCCTCCGGAAAGCGAGTGTCCGCAGATGCAGGCAAATGCAAAGTCATTCACCTGAAATGACTTTATCAACACTCTGAAAGCCGTTCCCGCATGGTGCGGGAACGGCTTTTTAATCATGCCATTATGCTTTTTTAGCTGCACGCTTCTTCCGGATCGTCTGGAGAACAGCGATCAGAATGAAAATGACGAGCCCGCCGCCCTCTATCATGACGTTACCAGGATAGATGAGCATGATGCCGGCCGCAAACAGAAGCAGCCGTTCATACAACAGGAACGTATTGAAGAAGTAGCCCATAATGGATGCACTCACAGCCGCCATGCCGAGCATTGATGTAATAATCAACAGAACGACCGTTCCGAATTGGGCGTCTACAAGCAACAGCTGCGGATTGTAGACGAACACGTACGGAATAATGAAGGCTGCGATTGCAAGCTTGAAGGCGTTCACCCCGGCCCTCATCGGGTTCGCTTTGGCTATTCCGGCCCCCGCGTAGGCCGCGAGACAAACAGGCGGTGTGATGTCCGCCACGATACCGAAATAGAAGACGAAAAAGTGTGCTGCAATCTCCGGTACCCCGAAGTTGATCAGCGCCGGAGCGGCCATGGATGCTGTTACGACGTAGTTCGCCGTCGTCGGCAGACCCATACCGAGCAGGATGCAGGCAATCATCGTAAAGAAGAGAAGCAGGAACAGGTTCTCGCCTGCCATCTGAATCAGTCCGCCCGCAATCCGGCCTCCGAGGCCGGTGAAGACGACGGTACCGACGATGATCCCTGCGGTCGCACACGCTGCGATTACCGGAAGTGCAATGCGGGCACCCTGTTCAAAGGCGTCCAGAATGTCCTTCGGCATCAGGCGCGTATCCTTGCGCACATAACTTACGGCAAAGGCTGTACCGATACCCGTCAAAGCTGCATACGTCGGCGTAAAGCCGTTAACGAGCATCGTTACAATCACGATCAGCGGCAGGAGCAGGTAGGAGCCTTTCAAGAGCCCTTTGCGGGACGGAAGCTCTTCCTTCGGCAAACCGTGAATGCCGTACCGTTTCGCTTCAAAATGCGTGCCGAGGAAAACCCCGGAGAAGTAAAGCAGCGCCGGGATGATCCCGATGATAATAATGTCACTGTAGCTGACGTCTGACACGTACTCCGCCATGATAAAAGCTGCCGCACCCATGATCGGCGGCATAATCTGTCCACCGGTGGAGGCAGATGCTTCTGCGGCAGCGGCAAACTCGGGACGGAATTTTGCGCGCTTCATCATTGGAATCGTAAACGAGCCGGAAGCAACCGTGTTGGCAACCGAGCTCCCGGTTACCGTTCCCTGCATAGCTGAAGCCGCGACAGCAGCTTTAGCCGTACCGCCCGTGAAACGCCCGGTCATGCCAAAAGCGAGATCGTTAAAGTACTGGCCGACGCCTGTTTTCGTCAGCATGACTCCAAAGAACAAGAATAAGTATATATACGTTGAGGAGATTTGAATCGGCGTTCCGAAAATCGCGTCTGTCGAGAAGAACAGCCGCCGGGAAAGACCGGTCCAGTCAAAGCCTCCATGACCAAAATATGGAATGTTTGTTCCGAACATACCGTACACAATTGCAAGCGTACCAATAATGACGATTGGAAGACCAACCGCACGCCTGGTTGCTTCAAGCAGCAGCACGATCGCAATCGTCGCGACTGCTATATCATAGGTAGTAAAACCGACAATTCTCGCTGCGCCGGTAATCCACTCATAGCGGAATAAAATGTAGTAACACGAACCCATGGCAAGAAAGGCGAATATGACGTCGTACCAAGGGACGCCGTGTTTCTTTAACCCGCTTCGTTTAAATGGATAAAGAAGGAAAATAAGACCCATTGCTGTACCGAGGTGCACCGCTCCCTGCATCAGAGAGACGAGCGGACCGCCTGTCTGCGGAAAGGCCCGGTAAAGATGGAAAATCGTTAAGGAAACAGCGATGAAGGTAATCACCCACGCCCATTTACCGGTACGTTGACGGACGGAGGATTCCTTATCGTACTTGGCGAGCATCTCCTCTTTTTCTTTTTCAGTCATCAGTTCCTGATCATTGCGATCATTGTGCTGATCCGCCATAAAACCTCACCTCACTTATCTGAATCAATGCTGCATATCATCCGACGAAAGGCCAGGAAGTTTTTCCTGCTCTTTCGTCGCTGTTCCGCCAAAACTGGCAGAGCACAGGATTATGCAGGGCGGCAACAAGGAGACCGGACGAAACTGTCCGGTCTCCGTACCGCTTTGCTGTTTTAGTCGAGCCAGCCTTGTTCTTCAAAGTAGCGCTCGGAACCTGGGTGCATCGGCAGGTCGTCAGAACCATTCAGAGCGTTTTCCTCTGTAATGTTTTCTGCCTGTGGATGCGCGATTTCGTCCGCGTACTCGAACATTGCTTTTGTGATTTCATAGCCGAGATCTTCGTCAATGGTATCTGTGTTTCCTACAAGTACCGCAAAGGCAGTGATTGCCTGCACGTCTTCTTCAAGGAAGTCATAGGAATCAGCAGGAATATCGAAGCCTTCATAGCCGCTGTTTTCTTCAACGTAATCAACACCCTCGTCGCTGAGCGGCAGGAGGTCGATGTCAGAAGAAGCAGCAAGCTCTTCAATACCGCCGGCTGGAAGGCCGAGGAGACCGAAGGAAGCTGAAAGCTGTCCATCCTGGATACGGCCCTGTGCATCACCGAAGTCTTCTTCGAATGCTTCGTAGTCGCCGTCTTCAAGACCATACGCTTCTAAAATGAGGCGTGCAGCTGCCTGCGTACCGCTTCCTGGTGGTCCAATCGCAATCTGTTCGCCTTCAAGGTCAGCGACAGATTCGAAGTCGGAATCAGCAGGAATAACGATCTGCATCACTTCCGGGTAAATATGGCCCATGAAACCGAAGTTGTCGATTTCAACGCCTTCAAAATCGCCGTCGCCGGTCAGAGCGTCAACTGCTGGAAGATGAACCGTCATACCAAGATCAAAGTTGCCTTGGAAGATTTCCGAGAGGTTGTCCACAGAAGCACCGGATGATACGGCACTGAGGTCAAAATCATCGAAGTTCTCAATGTTGTTGTTCACTACAGTCGCGATCTCCTGACCGAGCGGGTAGTATGTACCCCCGGTGGAGCCGGTTCCCATCTGCAGGTTGCTGATGTCGCCGGACGCTTCGCCGCCGTCATTGTCTGCATTGTTGTCTGCTTCTTCGCCGTCATCGTCATTGAGGTCGGTTTCTGTGTTCTCATTCACGTTGCCGGACGCGTTGTCAGTGTTCTCATCCACGGTATTGCCGCCGCCGTCGTTGTCACCGCATGCAGCGAGGACGAGAGCACCGGAAAGCATGAGAGCTGACAGGGATGTAACCTTTTTCATGAACGTATTCCCCCTTTAGAAAATAGTGTCCGAATATGATGCACATATTCTTCTTCATTTAATCAGAATCATGGGGGAATGTCAAAACTTTCCCCGTATCTGACGCAGAAGAGCGGCGCCTGTGCCACTGCGCCGCTATCTGCTCCATTATGAGGTATTGAGAGGTTTATTGCCGGTGTGTATCATTCATATACTCCGTTAAAAACTGATACAGATGATACAGTCTTCAGCTGCCAGCTGTCTGGGGGACCGGTTCGTCCGTTTCTGCCGCGGGATTATCAGCAAACGACATTTTCTGCCATTTTTTCGTGCGCCAGCGCCAGAGCATGAGCAGACCGCGCAGCCATTCATCAAGCGCCATCGCAATCCAGATCCCGGCCAGGCCGAAGCCGAGCCAGATGCCGGCTCCATACGAGACGGTTACGGCCACGCCCCACATCGATAGGATCCCGATGTAAACCGGGAAGCGGACATCGCCGCCGGCCCGGAGCGCGTTGATGACGATCAAATTAAAGGCCCGCCCCGGCTCCAGCAGAATCGTCAACAGCAATAACGTCATGCCGAGCTCGACGATCTGCTGATTGGAGGTGAAGATAGAGAAAATCTGTTCACCTAAGATGTAGACGGTGATCGCTGCAAATGTAGAAACACCGATACCGATCGACAGGCTTCTGAGGCAGCGCCTGTATGCATCATCGAAGCGCTTTTCCCCGACCATATGACCGATGAGGATTTGTGTACCTTGCCCGATGGCGATAGAGAAAAGCAGGGTAAACATGATGATATTCAGCGTATAGACGCGTGTTGTCAGCGCGACGGTTCCCATGGAAGCGATAAACATCGTAATGACGACCTGAGAGCCGTTGTAGGCGAGGTGCTCTCCCGCTGTGGGAACACCGATTTTAAGCAGATCCCGTACGTCCCGTTTCGGAAAGCGCGCCGTTAAGTAGCTCCACGGCAGTTCGCCGCGCACCCGTCTGACGAGCAGTGCAAAGAGGACCACGGTCCCGATTGTGCGGGCAGCGGCTGTGCTGATCGCGACACCCATTGCCCCAAGCTCGGGGGCACCAAACATCCCGAAAATCAGGATGAAATTTCCGAATACGTTCAGCACATTCATACCGAGCGTGACGTACATCACGTCTTTTGTGAATCCATGGCTCTTCAGCACAGCACCGACGGTCATGATAACCGCCTGCACAAACGCAAAGCCGCCGACAATCTGCAAATAAATCAGCGCCATATCCATCAGCTCAGGCGGAAGGTTCATTGCACCGAGAATCGGTCTGCCGAAAAAGAGAAGTGCGGCGCTCAGCATGAGACCGGTGATGATGTTTAGTACGATCGAAACGACTGCTGTCTGCCCGGCACGCTCCCGGTCTCCGGCCCCGAGATACTGCGCAACGAGAATCGTCGTTCCCGTTGCGACAAAGCCAAACATGACGATAATGACGCTCATAAGCTGGTTGGAGACTCCGACCGCCGCAACCGCGTTGTCATCGTACTGGCTCAGCATGAGCGTATCGGCGTTTCCCATCAGCATATGAAGCAGAATTTCGATAAAGATCGGCCACGTTAGAGCAAACAGCGTCATCTGCCCGGCTTGTTTTTTCGACATACCGCACCCTCCTTTCTGGACAATCTATCTGTCTTTCTTCCTTATTAAACGGAAGCAGCGTTTTCGCATGAAGCCGTTATCATCGGAATGAATTGTACAAATCCGTTTACATACGTGGTACAGTTTAGCTGATTACAGCAAGTTGGCATAGAGACAAATCCGGTTAAACTTGAACGTTTCCGACCAGAGGAGAAGATGACGATGACGATGATCCATACATTAGTGCCGCCGCTTCCTACGTATGTAAAAGGAGGCGCAGGGATGTTTGCGAAAGGGACAAAGCACTTTGCACGCACCTTTCACCTGTTTGATTTTCTCTTTGTAACAAAAGGGACATTATATATGAAAGAAGCCGGGCAGGAATTTAAGCTGAAGCCAGGTGATTACCTCATTTTGGTACCGGACAGGCATCACGCCGGCTACCGCCTGTGCGAGGAGGATACGAGCTTTTACTGGGCACACTTCCAGCTGAATGCGCCGTTTACGGTTAAGCACGGGACGAAGCCGGACTGGTCGCAGGTATACCGCAGACAGGCGACCCATCAAACGCCGGATGAGTTTCAGCTGCAAATCGGACAGACCGGCACATTTGGATATCCGGAACGGGCGCAGACGGTGTTTGAAAATCTGCTTGCAGCGGAGCAGTCAGACGATCCGGAAATGAGGATGCACCGCCAGAGCCGTTTTTTTGACTGCCTGATTTATTTGCAAAAGGAAGCGATGGAGCTTCCGTCAGGCGCGCAGGAGGTCGCACGCAGAGCGATGGCCTATATTCAGAATCACTATAAAGCGGGTGTACGGATTGATGAGCTGGCCCAGCAGCTGCTCTACCATCCGGACTACGTAACGAGATCGATGAAAAAAGTGACGGGTCTCACGCCAAAACAGTACTTGCATCACGTACGTCTGGAAAAGGCGAAGGAGCTCTTGCAGCACGGCTCCTATCATGTGGAAGCTGTTGCAGAGGAAAGCGGGTTTCGGGACGTCAGCTATTTTTCCAGATTGTTTAAAGAGCGCGAGGGAATGACGCCCGGTCAGTACCGAAGGCTTATAGGACGAAGTGGTTTCTAGGTATAAAAGCATAGATTTGCAAACGGATACATGCTATACTTCCTAGTAAAGAGCAATGATGCAAGCGATTGCACCTTTTCGCGGGCATGCTCTAAGTCGAGGAAAGCAGGGGATAGCATGAAACAGAAGCGATTGGTGAGGAGGCTCTATGTGCTCACCGTGATGCTCGTACTCATTTGTGCCGGGACCGGTGCCGTACTGTTTACTTACATATCGGAGGCAAGCGTTCAAAGTGCAGAGCTGGAAGAACTGGATGCATTTCAGCAGCATTATTACGATTTATCCGGACATTTACAGGAGCTGAGCCTGATTCAGCTGCAGCTTTCTCAAACCGGCTGGCGCGAGCAGGGCGCAGACAGGATGGAAGAGCTGCTTGTCGAATCCGCCAGCTTGCTCGATGCCCTGCAGGCCGACGCCGGTGACGGCGATCTGGCTCACTATTTGTCCTTCATGGAAGAACCGGTGACGCTTTATCAAGCTCACTACGAGACGTATTTCTCCACCATCTTTACAGGCGATGAAGCAGCACAGACGGCGAGCCGGGTTCTGCCGGGTGTCACAAGGACAGAAGAGCAGCGGGCTGCGTATGATGAACGGATTCAAGCCGTGCTGCAGGAGGATCGGGAAGCGGCTCAGGCAGCCGCTGACGGGGCGCTTGAAGGGGCGGGAACGGCTGCTTGGAGCGGTCTGCTCATTTTGATTCTTGTACCGGTCGTTCTGCTTGGCTTGTTTGCCCGGGCTATATCAAAGGGTCTGCTTCATGTTATGAAGCGGATTCGCGCCTTCGAAAATGGCGATTTAACGTATAAGCAAGCATCGAGAAAGGATGAATTCGGCTCGATTGACGAGGCGTTGGGCCGTTTAGGGGCAGGACTCGCCGCCTATCAGGCTCGTTCCCGGGAGGCAGGAAGGGATGTACGTCAAATAGCTGCCGCTGCGGCTGAGCGATCGCACGGACAAAGTGCGGCAGCTGGCGATATGGAGCAGCATACGCGCACACTCAACCGAAAAATGGAGGCACAGTCTGTCCAGACAGCTGCGATTTCTGCCGCGGCTGGCCAAATGTCGTCGTCTGTAGATGCTGTCAATGGATCAATGGAACGGCTGCATGCGTTTATGCAGGAGCTGCAGCAGGAGTCTGCAGACGGACTCTATGCAATGGAGGAAGTCGAAACCATCGTTGCCGAGGTCAGTCACGAGAGCAGAGACGCAGCTGCAGGCGCTCTGCAAATGAGTCAGGATCTCGAACAGATGGATGCTTTTTTAAACGGCATTCGCGACATCAACCGGCAGACGGAGCTGTTGGCAATCAATGCATCTATCGAGGCAGCAAAAGCAGGAGAAGCAGGCAGAAGCTTTGCCGTCGTGGCAAAGGAAATCCGCCGTTTGTCGGAGCAAACAGCTTCATTTGCGGAAGAAACCGGCAGCGGACTGATGACGGTGCGCACGGATGCAGCTACGCTGAGTGAAACATTTTCTGCGCTGAGTGAGCAGATCGCCGAAGCGTCATCCGCTACAAAAGCTGCAGGTGCTTCTTTCAGGAAAATAGAAGAGGGCAACCGCCGTGCAACACGTGAGCAACAGGAAGTAAAATCCGCTGTAGAAGAAATGAAGCGCGCGCTTTTAGAATCAGCATCGCATACTGAAGAACTGGCATCTCATGCAACGGAATTGCTTTCCAGAACAGGGGAGATGGAGGAAATCATCCGCGTGCAGTATGTACAGCAGCGCGAACTTTCCAACGAAGTGAGCAGACTTGAAGAAATGGCTGAAAGCCTTGATACGAAAGAGAAAGAGACTGCCTGAGAGGCAGTCTCTTTTTGCAGGTAAACAAAGAAGTCAAAAAACTTCACATAAAAAGCTTGTATTTAAACGAGGGAACGTGTATATTGAAATCAGAAAGTGATGCAAACGATTTCACTAACGTTTCCGCAGTCGGGAATCGCGTATTCACTTCTTATGCAATCGGTTGTCTTAATTGTGTCATGCCGGCGGAAGCAAAGCCTTACGGATGGCGAGCGCTGTTCTTTTTTACAGGGACTATGCAAGCGATTACGTAAAGCGCTGTCAAACAGGCATACAAATAGAGACACCACCTTTCATTATTCCAACATTCATTTAAGGGGGAAACTGGTAATGAAAAGAAGTAAATCACTCTTGGTCACGCTTGCAGTTGTACCGGCACTGATGCTTGCTGCCTGCGGCGGCGACGACGCTGAGAACAACGGCGGTGCTGAAAACAATGGCGGAGCGGACAACGTAGAGAACAACGCAGACACGGACAACAACGCGGACGACGCGGAAAACGATGGTGAAGAAGCAGCCGCTGACGGTGACGCTCCAGAACCGCCGGAAGAGCTCACTATGTGGGTTAACGATGAAGAAGCACAGCTTGATGCATACGAAGAAATCGTACAGGGATTCGAAGAGGAGCACGGCATTGAAGTAAGCATTACACCTTACTCCATGCTCGAGCAGACAGAGGGTATGTCTCTTGACGGACCGGCCGGACAAGGACCTGACCTTTTCTTCCAGCCGCACGACCGTCTTGGTGACATTCACCTGCAGGGTCTTGCAGCGGAGCTTGAGCTCACAGAAGATCAGCAGGAGCGTCTGAGCGAGTACAACGAAGAAGCAGTAACATCATTCAGCTTTGACGGCATTCAGTACGGCATTCCGGCAGTCGTCGAAACATATGCACTCTTCCATAACACGGATCTCGTTGAAGAAGCTCCGGAAACGATGGATGAGTTGATGGACGTTGCACGTGACCTGACGGACGGCGATCAGTACGGATTCCTTATGGAAGCAACGAATTTCTACTTTACCTACCCATTCCTGACTGCTGAAGGCGGATACGTATTCGCACAGGATGACGATGGGGTCTATGATCCGGAAGATATCGGACTGAACACGGATGGTGCCGTAGCAGGCGCTGAAACGATCCAGTCCTGGTTTGAAGAAGACCTGATGCCGACTGGTATCGACGGCGACATCATGAACGGCCTCTTCACAGACGGAGATGTCGGCATGGTCGTAACGGGTCCATGGGCGATTCCTGAATACGAAGAAGCACTCGGCGACAGCCTCGCTGTATCCACGCTTCCGGAACAGGACGGAGAGCCGCTCAGCTCGTTCGCAGGAAACAAAGGCTGGCTCGTGAACTTTTACACGGAACACGAGTACTGGGCAACAGAGCTTGCGCTTTACCTGACGAACGCAGAAAACTCGGAAACATATTTTGAAGTAGCCGGCGAGCTGCCTGCGCACACAGCAGTTGAAATCGACGACGAGTTCATGGGACCAATCTTCGACCAGACTGAATTCGCAGAGCCAATGCCGAACATTCCTGAAATGTCCCAGGTGTGGGATCCAATCGGGGAAGCAATGGAGTTCATTTCCCAGGGAGATGACCCGCAGGAAGTACTCGATGAAGCTGTCGAGCAGATCCGCGAGCAGATCGCGATCAGTCAACAATAGTTTAGAGCAGGAGGGCTGGGCGGCTCAGTCCGGCCCTCTGTTCTTTCAGATTTGGAGGTAGCATCTATGGCTGCAAAAAAAGAACGTGACCCAAATACAATTGTGGTCAATCCGAAACATAATCCGACCTTAGCCGCTCTTTTGTCCATCATTCCCGGACTCGGTCAGGCATACAACAAGCGCTTTATTAAAGGCGCGGTCTTATTCATTCTCTTTGCAGCTTTTGTGATTGCTGCAGTTGATTTCATGTCAAACGGCCTGCAGGGTCTGATCACACTCGGGGATGTCCCGCGTGAAGACGACTCGAGAGTGTTCCTTAGTAACGGAATCATCTCGCTCATCCTGCTGACCTTTTTCATTGCTTTTTATGCCCTGAACATTCAGGACGCGCTGAAAGACGCAAAGAGAATTCAATTAGGCTGGCAAGTACCGAACATTCGCGAAGGATTTAAAAACGCATGGGACGCAGGGTTTCCATACCTGCTCGTTGGTCCGGGACTGCTGCTCCTCGTGTTTGTTGTTATTTTCCCACTTATGTTTATGGTATTTCTCGCATTCACAAACTACAATTTATACAACGCACCGCCGCGAAATCTGCTTGAATGGGTCGGTTTCCAAAACTTTGTAAACCTGTTTACGATTAACGAATGGCGCAACACATTTATTAACGTGTTGTCCTGGACGCTGATCTGGACGTTTGTCGCGACGACGCTGCAGATCGCGCTTGCCTTGTTTTTGGCAACGATCGTCAACGATCCACGCATCAAGTTTAAAAAGCTGATCCGCACCGTATTCATTCTGCCTTGGGCAGTACCGGCATTTACGACGATCATCATTTTCTCTGCGTTGTTTAATGACAACTTCGGGGCGATCAATACGGGAATTATTCAGCCGATCTTCGGCACCGGCATTCCGTGGCTGACTGACGCTACGTGGACGAGAATTGCGATCATTATGATTCAAGTCTGGCTCGGTTTCCCATTTGTTTATGCTCTCTTTACCGGCGTGCTGCAAAGTATTTCGGCCGACTGGTACGAGGCAGCGGACATCGACGGCGCAAGCCGGATTCAGAAGTTCCGCCACATTACGTTCCCGCACGTGATGTTTGCAACGGCACCGCTTTTGATCATGCAATACTCGTTTAACTTCAACAACTTTAATATCATCTATCTGTTCAACCAGGGGGGACCTGCCGTCAGAGGCCAGACCGCCGGTGGCTCAGACATACTCATATCGTGGATTTACGGGCTTACGTTCGAAAACCAGCAGTTTAACATGGCTGCGGCAATTTCGATTATTCTCGGTCTGCTGGTCGCATCGTTCGCGTTCTTCCAGTTCCGCCGGTCCCGTTCCTTTAAAGAGGAGGGAACATTCTAAATGGCTGCTAAAACAAAGAAACCTCTCGATAGAAAGCTGGTTAACCGTCTTGAACTGATCGGAAGCTACACGGTTATCGCGATCATGTTCGTCATTATTTTGTACCCGCTCGCCTGGGCGCTCGGTATCTCGTTAAACACAGGTACCGGCGTGTACGGCGCATCGATTATTCCGGATAACATTACGTTTGAGCACTATGCGTGGCTGTTTACCGACCCGCGCAGTAACTACCTGCTCTGGTACCGAAATACGCTGATTGTTGCCTTTTCCGTGACGATTATCGCAACCTTTATGATTGCCCTGACAGCGTATGCGTTCTCCCGCTACCGCTTTAAGGGACGAAAAAACGGCCTTTACGCGTTTCTGCTGCTGCAGATGTTCCCGGTTCTCATGGCGATGGTGGCACTTTACATCCTTCTGAACACGGTGAACCTGCTCGACAGCCTGCTCGGCTTGATTATCATTTACGTCGGCGGGGCGATTCCGATGAACGCCTTCCTCGTAAAAGGATATTTTGATACGATTCCGCGTGAACTGGATGAGTCGGCGAAGATTGACGGAGCCGGACATTTCCGGATTTTCTTCCAGATCATGCTGCCGCTTGCAAAGCCGATTCTCGCCGTCGTTGCGCTGTTTAACTTCATGGCCCCGTTCATGGACTTTATCCTGCCGCGTATCGTGCTGCGGAGTCCGGAAAACTTCACGCTCGCACTCGGTCTGTTCAACTTTGTAAACGACCAGTTTGCGAACAACTTCACCCGGTTCGCTGCCGGTGCGATTCTGATCGCGGTTCCGATCGCGCTCGTTTATCTCTTCCTGCAGCGCTACCTGATCTCCGGTCTGACTTCCGGAGCAACAAAAGGATAACCGTTCAACCAGTGGGGAAGGAGGCAGCCGCCTGCTTCCCCCTTTTTTAAAGGTTAACCGAGGAGCGCTTTTTTCACGCTGCGTTTCCAGCTTTCGGGGGACGGGTAGAGAAGAAGACATGCGTAATGTGAAAAGGGTATTCAAAATGTTTGTGAAACCCTTTACAATAGAAAGAAACGAGACCTGTTTTTTACAGACAGAGAAAAGGGGTTGAAGACCATGACTGTAACGATAAAAGACGTCGCCAAAGCTGCCAGCGTTGCCCCTTCCACCGTATCCCGGGTTATTTCAGACAGTCCCCGCATCAGCGACCGGACGAAAGATAAAGTACGTGAAGCGATGAAGCAGCTCGGCTATCACCCGAACTTCAATGCCCGCAGCCTGGCGAATCAGACGACGAAAACGATCGGCGTCATCATGCCGAACTCCGCAAACAAAACGTTCCAAAATCCGTTCTTCCCGGAGGTTATCCGCGGCATCAGTACGAAGGCGCACCAGCTCGAGTACGGTCTTTACCTCTCGACAGGCCAGTCGGATGAAGAGATATTCGAAGAAGTGCAGCATATGGTACAAGGAAAGCGCGTCGACGGCATTATCCTGCTGTACTCAAAGGTGAATGACAAAGTAATGAAGTATTTACACGAGCAGAACTTTCCGTTTACGCTGATCGGCCGTCCGTATGACGAGACAGTTCGTGGTGTTTCCTACGTGAACAACGACAACTTCAAAGCTGCGAAGACAGTAACGGAATACTTGCTGCTGCTCGGTCACAAGCGGATCGCTTTTGTCGGCGGGAACCTCGATTACGTCGTGACGATCGACCATATGGAAGGCTACCGCCGTGCGTTAAATAACGCTGGTATTGAGGTGTGCGACGATTATATCGTCTTTCACGAGGAGCTGCAGGAAGGTGGCCAGGAAGCTGTTATCGACCTGATGAGCCTGAGTGAACGTCCGACAGCACTGATCGTCGCCGATGACATTATGACGTTCGGCGTCATGCGCATGCTGAGCGAAATGGAAGTGAACGTGCCGGACGATATTTCCATCATCAGCTTCAATAATGTCATGATCTCGGAGCTCTCGGCACCGCCGATGACGACGGTGGACATTAACATTTACAGCCTCGGCTATGAAGCAGCGAACCTGCTCATTGATAAAATTCTTCACCCGAATATCGAGGCACGAAAAATTCTCATCCCCCATAAAATGATCAAGCGCCAGACGTGCCGCCGACTCGTCGAAAGCGCCAAAAAAACCGTGTAGAGCGATGCTCTGCACGGTTTTTGTTTTTGGAAGGGAGTATTATAGCGGGTACACCATTGTACGAAAAAGTGGTCACCCTGGGTTGCCGGCGAAAGTTTTCAAACTGCGCGGCAAACGTATTATTTGGCAGCGGAAACGTTTTATTCTCCGGCCCCAACTTATCATATCGAGGTGCAATCTTATTACCGTTATCAACAATCGTTCGCAATAGCGAAAAACGTTTCATTCAGACTCTGAAAGGGATCATTCTCCAACCTGAAGGTATCATTTGCATAACGGCAAGCTGTATAACAAAAAAACAGCTTACGGATCGCAGCTGGAAAGCCGAGCAGGATGATGCTGATGTAAATAAAAGCTGGCGAAGGTAAAGTCGACCGACAGCCAGAGCTTGAACGTTTCATGCGTCGTCTATGCAGGCATCGTGACAGCGATGATGAGAAATACAGAAAGACGTGGCAGCTCCAGCGCCCTAATAGGTAAACCGTGAAAAGGATCATTAAGGTAATTGGCAATGGGAGAGTGCGATCCCAAAGTTTCCGACCGTAGCGTGCAAACAAATCCGCCTTTAGCAAACGGAAAGGGAGGATTAAAAAAAGCTTAGCGAGTACACATATAAAACAACTGGGATGAAAACGAGCATCGCCCCGCCGAACATAGTCGTTACCATCATGATCAGCATGCGGATCACGTCGTAGACGGCGCCTGCCAGATCCTCTAAAAATGAGAGCATAGGAGAACCTCCTTTTTTCATGATCACAGCCAGGTCATCAGCGCCAGTGCAGCAGCGGCGAGCCAGGCGATGGCTGCAAGCGCCGTGGTCTTCGCAAGGCGCTTCGTGAGGTCAGCACGGATTTCTTCTTCCGTGCGCCCTGTGTACCGGTAGGCCTCAGCAAATATAGATGCATTCACGATCAGCGCGCCCATTGCCCCGGCAACGATGACGGTCTGAACGCTGTACGGCCCGTCCGGAAGTCCCCCTGGCCACGTGATGACGATCAGTGCTGCGACACCGGCATAAAGGAGGCCGGCTCTGCGGCGGTTCAGCCGGTATGCAGGTCCGGCAAGCTCTTCCCGTTCTTCATGCAGCCGGCGAAACGGAAGATCAGTCATGTGCACGATCGCAGCACCGCCAGCGAGAGCTGTTACAAAGAATCCGGCGAGCGCTGTATGGAGTGTGCCAACGAGTGCGACAAGCACAGCTGCTGCAAGCAGCAGTAACAGCGCAGTGTTTAAAGCCGCCGCATAGGTCAACTGAAGTCGGTTTTCTGTCATTCCTTTGACCTCCATTAGTATAGCTGGATGAGGTATACACCCATCAAAACAGCCCCGATAATACCGGCAATACCCACTGTGTAAAAGACATTCATCAGCCCGGACACTTCACCACCGGCGCCTTCATCATACTGTGTCACTTGCAGGAATGTCGCTACATTCAAAATAGGCACAATCAGTAGAAATCCACCTGCGACCCACCAGCTGAAGCTCGTTTGCTCGAACTGCGTAAAAGCTTGAAACAGTAAAAGCAGCGGAAGTACAACACTGAGCATTTTTTGGCTGGAGCGGTCCCTAGCAAATCGGACCGGACTTGCTTCCTGTTCGTGACGGTCGAGCTCTTCTAAAAAGGAAATCGGCACGGCGCTTTTTCCACGGAAAAGCCGGAAAGCCTGGAAAATAAACAAGGCGGCCGCTGCAAACAGAAGGATTGAGATCCCGGGCAGTCCAGCTGCAGAGAGAGCTATATACGTCATGATAATGGCGACTAAGAGGGCGTTCATGAACAGGAGCTGTTTTTTTCGTAACGTTTTAATACGGTCTGACATGTCGGTTCTCCTTTTATCCGGCATACACTACGCCGGCAAGAATAGCGGAACTAATTGTAACGCCGGCTGCATAGGGCAGCATCGTTTGAAAAGACAGTTCGGCGCCGCTCCCCTCATCATAACGCTTCATGCGAAGATGTAAAAGTACGTACGTCAGCGGAGCAGCAAGAACTAAAAAACCGATAAACTGCGAGCTGGTCTCCGTTTCGGACGTGAACTGCTGCACGCCATTCGAGAGCAGAAGCACTGCGGAGAGTGGATAACCGAGCTTCAGCGCCAGCGCGTCCCGCTGCCAGCGGCGGGGCCAGGCTTCTCGTTCATGCTGGTCAAGCTCGATTAAGAAAGGAAGCGGAAACAGTCGAATCGACGCCATAGCGGAGAGAAACTGCAGCATGAGAACACCTGCAAACGCAATAAAAAGCAGGGCAGATGCAGGAAGTCCTGCCAAGGTGAGAATAGCATAGAGAGCCACGGTTAACAGAAAGAGAAACGTCGTCAGCTGAATTTGCTTTAAGCGGAGCGATTGCAGTCGTTCCCGAGTCATGTTTCAGCTGCCTCAGCCTTACGATCGAAGCGGCGTACACGTACGTATATCCCAATATTTCCAGCAATGGTACCGGCAATAACCGGGACGAAAGGATCTGCAGAAAGGTTGCTGAGGGGAACAAGCACGCAAATAACAGCCAGCACCGGCATGAAGTATTTCGATCTGTTTTTTTCTTTTTGAACACGCTCGGGATCGACTGCCATTTCATGCGCTTCGAGCTTTTTTTCGTGAGGCAACAGGGCGAGCGTATTATCGCGCCATAATCGGACGGTGAAGACGAGTAAGAGAACAGCACCTGCAGTAAAAAGGATGGTCAGGCCTGTTTCCTGAAGCACGGCAACGAAGATAAGAGCTGCGAGAAAAAAGGCGTTATACAGGGCAAATTGTTTTGTTCGAAGCGAGCGAATGGACATAATCAGCCTCCAGTAGTGAGTACGAATTTATTGTAAGATGACGGTGAAAAGGACGATGCCCCAAATGAAAACAGCCCCAGGTGTACTCCAGAGCAACGCGATTTTAAACTGCTTTGGTTCTGCGTCCTCAAAGCGATCCCATTCAAGCTGGTGACCGAGCACTGATCCCGCAAGCAGGATGATCGCAAAGATGGAAAAGAATCCTGGATGTACCAAAAAGAAGACGTGGTAGGCTGAAAAGCCAATCAGTAAAAATAGCGTCCCCAGGCCAATCAGGCCGAGACCTTGCATGAGAGACGTCAGCATCCAGTACAAGCCGCCGCGTTCGTGTTTTCGTTGCTCGAGCGGATCCAGATGCGGAAAGCGGATCATGATCAAGGAAAGGACACCGGCAGCAATGATCAGCAGGGAAAAGGTGAGCCCGGCCGTCGCCGGATCTGTCCAGAGGATGGCCGCGAGCTGAATGACTGCACCAGCAGTCCAGGGAAGAGACCGTACGATGAACGATTGTGTTTTCGGTGTCATGCATAAGTCTCCCTTCTACAGTCCGGGCACTCCGGCGTTAATAAAAAAGTAATGAATCGCAAACAACGACATGACCTTCCATTTCGTAAACTTCGGCTTCAGCATCTGATATTCCCAGCCCGCGGTTGCCAGATCAATCGGTTTTTTCTCAAAGTGGTAGTAGACGACGAAGGTGAGCAGAACGAGAAGCGTGAAGCCGGTAAATTCAGCCATGGTTAACGAGTAATACGTCCCCGGCTCGGTCAGCCAGCCGCCTGTCAGCAGCAAAACAACACCGAAGGCGCTCAGCCAGGCGTAGCGCTTCTGACGCGGATTATGCTGTTTTACTGCTTTTGGCCAATCCGGGCCGAGCTTTTGCTTTTCGTACGCCTCAAGCCTTCTGGAAGCGGCGAGCCATGGTTCACGGGGACCTCGCTGTATGCGGTAAATGGTGTACGACGTCAGCGCAGCGGCAGCAGCAAACAGGAGCAGCTGCAGCGGAATGACGTGCGCAAGCAGAGCACTGCCTGCACTGTACGCTACGATCATCCCGGCGGACGCCAGCTTCTCCAGGCGGCGCAGCCGGTAAAGCTCATATTTTGATAAGGAATCAGGGTGGGCAGACATGATATGTCCTCCTTCGCGAGATTTCGAATCAGGTAGTCGTTTGATCGACGATTCCAATGACGGTTAAAAGAGCAAATAACACGATAAAAACGATTATGACACCGGTGATGATTTTGTTCTCCTTGTATGCCGTTATCGTATCAGAGCGGTCCAGCTGAAAGCCGCTTACGAAAACGATGGCACCTGTTGAAAGCATTGCTAAAGCGATGAACGAGAGAGAGGCGGGGACAGTCGTTGGAAGTGCTATATGATCCAGCTGATATAAAGCGGAAAGCACAAGCGCGAGGCTTAAAGCCCCTTGCAGCATACCTGCTTTCGTGCGCATGTTCTGTCTCCATTCATATAGCGGCCAGCTGTCACCGAGCTTGTCAATTTCATACAGCTGCAGCCTGCGAATCGACGAAAACCGGGAAAGCGAAACGTCTTTTGTTTTCCAATGATACGTCCGCCATCCAATAAATACCGTAACAGCGATAAATAGGACAATCTGAAGGGAAAACACGAGTTGTAGGGCAAGCAGCACCCCCATTACAATTCCCGATATGAAACTTTTAATGACGACTTCTTTCAAGCGCAGGACGCGTCGTTCAGTTTGGGTCACGATGGATCAGCCTCATTTACTAAAAAATCACGATATCGAATTGCTCAACAACGCCAAAGACTGCCAGGACGAAAAAGAAGTATACGATTAGGTTTGCAACATCTGCAGACTGCTGGTGATCCTTAAATTCTTCAATCGATTCAGCTTTGTCGACAGCGGCGTAGTGAAAGGCGTTCGTGAGGACCGTCACCGCCGTCAGCATCAGCACCGTCACGAGGCCGCCGGCAAAGCCGAAGCGAATCGGTTCATCTGCTGGCAGCTACGTGATGCCGGCCCACGTAATCGCGAACGATACGGCTATATAAAGCCTCGTAGACAGGCGGCGATTTTTCTGGACGCTTTTATACGCCGGCCATTCTGTTCCTAGTTTTGCCCATTCGTACTGCTGGGCCTGACGGAAAAGAGACAGGCGGGGATTCGGAACCTCTTTTCGGGACAAACGCAAAGTAGTTAGGATAATCCCGATGAGCAGGATCGAGGCTGCAGCGTAACGAATGGTCAGCTCGGCCTGTTCAATGACAACTAACGTAACGGAGAGCAGAACCGCCGTGCTGCAGGCGATCACGCTCAGCTGCTTGATGCGAAGTTTGCGAATGGAAGACACGTCTGACACCTCCGGAACCTTTAGAGCGCTGATACAATGAATGAAAGAATCGTAAATAGAGCAAAGAGATTCAGGCCTGCAGCGAATCGAATCAGGGCCCGGCGCTGCTGAAAATGAGCCGGACTATTAGCGCCGTCGACTGCTGCTATGTGCGTAAGCTTATGCAGGTTCATCGTGAAAGCCAGCACACCCGCAGCGGTAATGACGGCTCCGAGCGGTACAGGGAGCGTCGAATCCGGCGCTAAACCAGCTGCTGCGACAGCAGCAGCTGTGAAGATGGCAAGCGGATATTGATTCGGCCGCGGTGTCAGATCAACAGCTTCTTTCTCATAGCGCTCCATCTCTTTCTTCAAAGGAAACGGGATGAGTTCCC
This sequence comes from Bacillus daqingensis, assembly GCF_042654445.1. NCBI lineage: Bacteria > Bacillati > Bacillota > Bacilli > Caryophanales > Bacillaceae > Bacillus > Bacillus daqingensis. Next base: position 205,964 of record NZ_JBHSGK010000013.1, on the reverse strand, counting down.
GCACAAGAACGAAAGCACCGGCTGCGGCACAAAAGGCGAACAGCAGCTGCAGCGACAGCCCTAGTCGTTCAATAAGGAGAACCGTTCCGGCAAGTGCTGTTAGCAGCACCAGATTAAAAACGAGCATTTGTATCGTTCGCAGTTTAACGAGTGCTGACATGAAAATCCCTCTCTGACTGGTCTGTAATAATATCGTAACATAAGATAATCGGTATTTTTTTCCTCTTAAAGGAAGTCAGAACGGAAGTCACACGACACATGAACCAGTTGTACATGTGTATATAAGACGAAAGAAGCTGTTTTCATTTCCATTTCAGGATATCATAGCTAATATTGACATTATTCAGACAGTTTCATATACTAGAAAAATGTTACATATTTAGGAAGAGAGCATAAAATAATAATTCAGGGGAGGAAGACAGCATGAAGAAGTACGCAGGGCTATTAGTCGGGACGTTGATTCTTGCCGGCTGTGCCGGAGAACCGGAGAACACGAATGATCCGGCAGAAAACACTGACGCTGAAAACAATGTGGAAGCCGCAGAAGGAAACGAAGAAGGAGACGGCGAGCGGGTGGAAGAAGATTACCTGCAAATCGGGGTGCAGACAGACCCGGTAGCGCTTGATCCGCATGGAGCGAATGAGAACGTCGCTAACGCAATCAATTCGTCCGTATACGATCGGCTTGTTTACGTAGATGAAGACTTGGAAATCGTGCCTGGGCTTGCTGAAGAATTTGAACAGCTGGATGAAATGACGTGGGAGTTTAACATCCGGGAAGGCATCACGTTCCATGATGGCGAGGAGCTGAACGCCGAGGTCGTGCAAATGAACTTCGAGCGGATTCTCGATGAAGATATCGGATCTCCTGTCGCCTTTATCTTTGACATGATTGAAGAGGTAGAAGTCATCGACGATTACACGGTACAGATGACGACGGACGTTCCGTTTGCGCCGCTTCCGTCCCACCTCGCGCATCCGGGCGGCGGAATTGTGAGCCCGGCTTTAATCGAGGCTTCCTATGAAGAAATGGAAGAAGGCGGCTCGCCATTTAACGCGGCGAATACGCAGGCAGCAGGCACCGGATACTTCCAGCTGGAAGACTATAACTCCGGGGAATACGTCACCTTCAGCCGGAATGAAGACTACTGGAACGGCGAGGCAAATGTCGAAGGTGTCACGTTCCGAATTATTCCGGAGCCGCTGACGCGTATTGGCGAACTGGAAACTGGCGGTATTGATATTTCCGTACCAGTCGTTCCTTCTGACATCGGCCGGGTGGAGCAGGCTGATGGCGTCAACCTGAACGAGCAGCCGAGCTCTATGCTCGCCTATCTCGGCTTTAACACAGACGTTGAGCCGTTTAACGACCCGGAAGTACGACGAGCCATTCACATGGCACTAAACAAGGACGATATCATTGAAGGCGTGCTGAACGGCACCGGTATTAAAGCAGACGGACCGATTGCACCGGAAGTGTTCGGAGCGTCGGAAAACCTGGACGCGCTGGAATACGACCCAGAAGAAGCGGAGCAGATGCTGCGGGATGCCGGCGTGGAGGAAGGTTTTGAAGTAAGTCTTCTCACAAGTGAATCCCAGGATTCTATCGATGCTGCAGAATTGATTCAGGCGCAGCTGAGCGTACTTGGTATCGACGTTTCGATCGAATCGTATGAAATCGGAACATATCTCGAAATGGCTGGCGACGGGGATACCGAAATGTTCTACGGCACGTGGGGCACGGTGACAATGGATGCAGACTACGGCCTCTATGGACCGTTCCATTCCAGTAACGCCGGACCACCGGGTAACCGTTCTTTCATTGAAAATGACGAGCTCGACTCTCTGCTCGAAGCTGGTCGTGAAGCACAGACGGAGGAAGAGCGACTGGAAATTTATGAAGAAGCACAGAACCTGCTTATTGAAGAATCTCCTTACGCATTCCTTTACTACCCAAGCTCGATCTCGGCAGTTACAGACGATGTCGAAGGCTTCTGGCAGTATCCATCCGGATACTACTACCTGAAGGACGTTGAGCTGAACCGCTAAAAAACGAACCGCTCCTCTCATGTGAGGAGCGGTTTCTTAATGAAAGGCTACCTTGAAAATAGCTCGGTCAGACAACTTACATCAAGCTGTTCCACTCTCGGCGAAGGCTTACCCAAGGGCTTGTTCTCGACTAATGTTGGCGAAAGAGCCTGTCGCCAACATGGATTCTCGCACTGCGCTGATCCTTTGGGTGTCCTCGCCTTCGTTCCACAGCGTTCGTGATGTTCCTCTTTCATGGTGCAGATTGTCATTGCATGAGTGTCTCAGTTAAAATTCAGTGTTGAAATCGATAAATAGGAACTTTTGTTCTATAATAGAGGTACTGACTTTTATGAGGAAAGGACCATGGATAAGAATTAATAGTGAAAGCCTTAAAAAACCTTTTGGAAGAAGCAAAGTTGCGAATACGGAATCACAATATGAGCATCTTATCGTTGAACTCTTCCATGGAGCCTTATCTAGAGGAGATTCGAGAGCGAAAACACCATAGAGGGTAGACATACCCGAACTGTCATTCCACAAGCATTGTAAGGTTCGGGGCATATGTATCTAAAGTTGATGATAAAACTCACAAAAAACAGTGATATTAAGTGTAAAGGCTGACGTAAAACCTTTACCGATTTAACTAACAGCCCTCTATATCGAACGTTTCGACTATCAGCATGGGTAAAATTCATTGAATGTATGATTGAGGGCCATTCTCTAAGAAAATCTGCTTCTATGACTCCAAATGTACATTATGTGACTCTATTTTACTGGCTGCACAAAGTTTTGCGTACACTCCAGCTAGTAGCACATCCTTACTTAGAAAGCATCGTAGAAATGGACAAACTTACTTTCTTTACTCTCAAAATAATCCTGTACAGTAAAAGAGTTTTTAGTGAATGGAAGTGCTCTTACTTGCCATGAAACTAATATGACATTAAGACTTTCGGCGTTTCATCACATCTAACTAGTGGAATAATTTAGTAACTAGCGCTATAAAAGGTGGTTGTAACATGAGGTATTTCTATTTGGGGATTATGAGTATGGTTGTTTTAAGTGCTTGTGGAACAAATACTGTGGATGTTGATTCAGCAGATATTGAATTAAATGAAAATAACGATACTACAGAAAATAGTTCTGAAGTTAGTTATCAAGAACCGCCTGCTAATATTGTGCAAGAGAATAAATATGAGATTGCGATATTTGTAGATGAAGAAGAAGGTTTTGAGGGAATTAATGCTAAGTTCACTTATCTAGGTGACAAAGAAGAACTCACTGTTTATCATCCAACCGATACGATTTTTTTATTCAAGCTTATTGATGATGAAAATGTTTTTACTAATATAACCACAGGTGAAGATAATATTGGAAACACTACATTTGTGCCAAAAGAACCTAAGAAAACAACGTTAATTCCAAATCAATTCCCCGATAATATTGAGGAAGGAACATACGACATTGTAGCTACTGCTCATTTTACCTTAGAAGAAAACTATGAAGATGGAGAAAGTGTTTATACTAATGAAATGAATGTCTCCACCACCATCCATATTGTAAACGATTAAATTTACGTTTTATTTATCAGCCTTAGCTATTCATCGATTGAACAGCTAAGGTTTTTATTAAATGAATTTTTTTATTATATCAACACTAAACATTAACATAGCCTAATGAAAAGTGAAGAGGGCCCTGTGATCAGTAAAATAAGCGCTGCGTGCCTTCTCCGATATGCTCTTTTTGGCGGAGAAGGGCTGCTGTACATGAACTGGAAACCCTGCTAAGCTGAGGGAAACGGAGATAAAGGAGCCCTGCCAATGGGAGATCTATTCGGAAACCTGCAGAGCCTGCTGATCCCGGTTCTTCTGATCGCGATGTTTCTCGTTTATGCGAGCACCGCGTCGAAACGGAACGATCACATGCGTGACGTGGAACGACGGGCAAAGGAAGCAGAAGAAAAAGAAAAGCATCGTCACGACTAAACCAGAGCTCCGGAATCAGCGGGAGCTCTGGTTTTTTTACAGTTGAAACGCAGCGGGATACCGAATGGTGCCTGACTGAAGCGTTCCTGGTTCAAGCTCCATGGCCATCAACGCCTCATCCGGTACATCAAACGGAGCGCGGACGCCAAATCCGGAGGCCGGCTGAAAGCCAAACCGCGGGTAATAGCCAGGATGTCCAAGCACGATCACAGAGGGATATCCGGCCGATGCAGCGCGCTGAAGGGCATCATGTATTAAAGCACTGCCAATGCCGCGCCCCTGAAGCTCCGGCAGCACGGAAACAGGGGCCAGGGCCAGTGACGGGATCCGCGTTTGATCCGTTTGCTCAATGTCGATTCGGGAAAGCATAATATGACCGGCAATGGTTCCGTTTAGGAAAGCCGAAAGGGCAAGCTCCGGTATATAAGTCTCGGACTGGCGAATGCGTTTCACCAGTTCATGCTCAGTCTGATCACTCATTTCTTCTTTTTGAAACGCCTCTGCAATCACGTTTTCGATTGTTTCCATATCTGCGCGAGTTTCTTGCCTGATCTGTATATCCACCTATACATCCTCCTTTTTTTATCCAGCATAGCACAGATGCAATCAACTCAGTTGACACGTCAGGGAAGCTTTTCTATACTAATAAAAGTCCATAAAGCCGATATAGTTTGTCGGTTTAGAGTGAGAAGGGGGAAATGAACGTGAAAAAGTATGCAGCACTGATGATTGGTGCCGGTTTGCTGGCCGCTTGTGCAGGGGAGCCGGAGGAAGGGTTAAACAACGGGAATAACGGTGAAGAGCCGTCAAATAATAACGAAGCACCGGAAGCAGAGGGGGAGCGGATTGAGGAGGACTACCTGCAGGTTGGTGTGGCATCTGACCCGGTAGCACTGGATCCGCACGGTGCGAACGAGAACGTATCCAATTCAATTAACGCGACAATTTACGACCGCCTCGTTTTTATGAATGAAGACCTGGAGCTGGAACCGTGGCTCGCGGAAAGCTATGAGCAGGTTGAGGATACGGTGTGGGAATTTGAGATCCGTGAAGGCGTGACGTTTCATGACGGCGAAGAGCTGGACGCTGAAATCGTAAAAATGAATTTTGACCGGATTTTAGATGAGGATATCGCATCACCGGTCTCGTTTATTTTCAGCATGATTGAAGAAGTGGAAGTAGTCGATGAGTATACGGTACGCATGCATACGGATGCGCCGTTCGCGGCGCTCCCGTCTCATTTGGCGCATCCTGGCGGCGGCATTGTCAGCCCCAACATGATCGAAGCTTCCTACGAAGAACTGGAGGCAGGCGGCAACCCATTTGACGTGGCTGATGAGGAAGCCGCAGGCACTGGCTATTTCCAGCTGGAAGACTACGTATCCGGCGATTATGTGACCCTCGCAAGAAATGACGACTATTGGGAAGAGCCTGCAAATGTCGAAGGTGTTTCCTTCCAGGTGGTACCGGAAAGTCTGACGCGGATCGGCGAGCTGGAAACGGGTGGTCTTGACGTCATTTATCCGGTAAATCCACAGGATATGGAACGACTAGAAGAAGCAGAAGGCGTTGGTACGTATGAGCAAAACAGTGTCCGCATGGCTTATCTCGGCTTCAATACAGAAGCGGAGCCATTTGATGATGCTGATGTGCGCCGCGCTATTTACATGGCACTGAATAAAGAGGACATCGTAGAAGGCGTGCTTGACGGTGCCGGCATCACAGCAGAAGGTCCGCTGGCACCTGACGTGTTCGGCTATTCTGACAGCATTGAAGCTCCGGCATACGACCCGGAACAAGCACAGCAGTTGCTTGAAGAAGCTGGCTACGGCGACGGGCTGGAAGTCACGCTCGTCACAAACGATGACCGCGAAAACGAAGATGCCGCTGCCTTGATACAGGCACAGCTTTCACAGATCGGCGTTGACGTATCGATTGAGTCGTATGAGCAGGGCACCTACCTGGAGCTTGCCGGACAGGGAGACACAGAGCTGTTTCTCGGCAGCTGGGGGACGGTAACGCTTGACGCGGACTACGGCATGTACGCTCTTTATCACTCGAGCAATGCCGGTACGTCCGGAAACAGGGCCTTTTACGAAAACGATGAAATCGATGCGCTCTTAACAGAAGCACGTCAGGAAAGCGACGAGGACGCCCGCTTTGCGCTTTATGAAGAAGCTCAGGAGATTCTTGCAGATGAACTTCCTTACGGCTATTTATATTACCCGGATCTTGTAACGGGACTCTCCGACGATGTAGAAGGGTATTTCCAGTATCCGGCAAGCTTCTACTACTTGCGTGATGTGGAATTAAACCGCTGATCGTTTACAGGAGACACTAATCAGCGTTAAAATAAGCAGAGAATGAGCGAGAAGGAGTGAAGTCGATGAGCTACGAACAGGACGGCATCAAGCAGGTTGATAAAGAGGAACTAAAGCAGATTCTGGAGCAGAAAAGTCCGAATCAGATCGTTATTGACGTTCGGGAGCCGGAGGAATACACGAAGCGCCACATTCCCGGCGTGCCGCTGCTGCCGATGATGTCGATTCCAGAGCTTGCGGACGGAATCGATAAAGAAAAAGAGTATGTGTTCGTCTGCCGCAGCGGCAATCGCTCGCAGAAGGTTTCCTTGTTTTTAAAAGGACAGGGCTACGAGAACGTCGCAAACTATGAAGGCGGCATGCTGGAGTGGGACGGCGATGAAGCAGACGGTGACGAAGTACACTTGCAGTCCGTAGACGAACTAAAAAGCTGGAGAAACAGCTGAATCGGGTTTGATGAGCAGCCTTTCGCATGAGCGGGAGGCTGCTTTTTTAAGAGAATTCAGAACGTACGTGCTCCTGTATAAAAGCTGAACATGGGTGTACAAATGTTTTACAAAAAACAGCAGATCATGGTATACTTAGACTACTTATTGAGGGTGCCGAACTAAAAGGCAGACGAGGAGGCGGATTCGTGGATATTAGACAGATCGAATCACTTTATCAAAGCGGAGAGTACGAATTGAAGTTGAATATTGACGAATCTGCCAGTGGTTCTCCGCTATTCTACGTGCATTTAATCCCGATTGAAGAAGGAAGGCCGAAAAAACTGTACATAACGGAAAAGGAAACTGTCTATAAAGCAGTTCAGCATATTGTCAGACGCTCGAAACGAGGGCTGACTGACTGAGGCAGAAAACCAGCGAGGCAGAAGCCTTTCTGGTTTTTTGTTTGAATGCTGTTTAGTAAGCGGGTGAAAGTTATCAAGCTGCGGCTGAACCTAATCATTTGCCGGCCGGAAGTTTTCATCCTCGCTATCAAACGTTTCATCCTCAGCGGGCAGCTTATCACGGTTATCATCCGGCGTACGCTATAACGAAAATCTTATCATTTGCCGTGGAGATGTTTTCGAACTTTGCTGCAAGTTTATATAGTGGCTACGGCGAGGCTGTTAATCGATTCTCATACTGTTTTTCTAAAAAAACCTTGCAAGCCCTTTCATGTTGTGACATAATCGAACACAAGTTATCCAAAACGTTTCGGGAGGTGAATGATGGCCACGATAAAAGATATTGCAAAAGAGGCAGGCGTTTCTGTCACAACGGTTTCCCGAGCGTTAAACGGGTATTCCGATGTCAGTGAAAAAACGAGGAAACGAATCGAAGAAACAGCTGAACGGCTCAATTATTCACCGAACAGCCTGGCGCGAAGCTTAGTGATGAACAAGTCTCGCACCATCGGGCTGCTCGTTTCAGAGCTGAACAGGTCCGGTGCAAAGGATATGTTTACGTTTGAAGTCATGTGCGGTATTAACGATTCAGCGTCTGACATTGGCTATGATTTAATTTTGATCAGTACGAACCCGGATAAGCAGCAGCAGAAAAGCTATTCACAGCTGTGCCGGGAGCGTCAGGTGGAAGGCGTCATCATGCAGGGAATCAAGCTCGATGACCCGTACATTCAGGATGTGCTGAACAGCAGTATTCCGTGCGTGCTAGTCGATGTGGAAGTAGAAGCGGATAACGTGGGCTACGTGACGACAGATAACGTCTTTGGTGCCCAGATGGCGGTGAAGCATCTTTTAAATCTCGGACATACCCGGATTGCGATGATGAACGGCCACGACCAGGCACACGTCAGTATGAAGCGGCGCAAAGGATATGAACGTGAGCTGAATGATGCTGGTATCAACGTAAAGGACGAATATGTGCTTAACGGCGAATTTCTCGAGCCTGCTGCAGAAACAGAAGCCTATACATTTTTGCAGCAGCATCCAGAAGTAACGGCTATGTTTTGTGCCAGTGACTTGATGGCGCTCGGTGTGATGAGAGCCGCCGCAAGACTGAATCTGCGCGTCCCGGAGGATTTATCCATCGTAGGCTTTGATAACATTGTTCTCTCGGAATATGCGTCCCCGCCGCTGACCACGATCAGCCAGGATAAATATCAAATGGGCTATGAAGCCGCAAAACTGCTGACATCCATGCTCGCCAAATCTGACGGTGCGAGAAAGGCAGTTTTAGACAATCAATTAATCGTCAGAGAAACGACAGCTCCTGCTCCATCATAAGGAGCTGCTATCTTGTACATAAATCCGAAACGTTTCGGATTATTTTTCGAACTATTATCCAAAACGTTTCGGACCATTTCTATAACTTGCTGGAGGTTGTTGTTCATGAATTATAGGGTCATCAAAGAAAACGATTTGTTTTTCCTGACAGATGAAAGCGGAGATATCCCGAAAGATCACCCGTATGGTCCTGGATTATATGCAAAGGATACACGCTTTTTAAGCAGCTACAGTTTAAAAATCAATGGCGAGAAACCGATTTTGCTCTCGTCCACCGCAGATGATGCTTATCACGCCACAATGCTGCTGACAAATCCTCATATGGAAGACGAGGATGGAGTGACGCTTTGGCGTGAATCTATTGAACTGAAGCGTGAACGGTTTATTTATAATGACGTACTGTATGAGCGGATTACGGCCCGGAACTACAATCCGTCAGCTGCACAATTCACGGTCAGTTTGCAGCTTGATGCAGATTTTCACGACATGTTTATCGTCCGTGGCTTTCAGCATGGCAAAACAGGTCAAAAACGTCCGCCGATTTTAGCTCCTAACAGCCTGACGCTTCGCTATCTTGGAGCAGATCACGTGGAGCGGAGCACAAAAGCCACGTGGAAGCCGGATGCGTCTTCAGTATCGGAAAAAGGAGAAGTCGTTTTCTCATGCAGCTTGGAGCACGACGAAGCCGAAGTAATCGACGTGCAAATTGCACCGTCGCTAAAGCAGGAAGAGACAAGGACGCTCGCTTTTGACGAGGCGCTTGAGCGATTGCGCGAGCAGTATAAAGACTGGAAAACGAATACGACAACTGTGAAGACCGATCACGCTCCGCTGCAGCGGCTGATCGACCGTGGGCTGACGGATCTGCGCGTGCTGTTAACAGATTTGGGTCACGGTGCCTTTCCGGTAGCGGGCCTGCCATGGTTTGCTGTTCCGTTTGGACGAGACAGCCTGATCGCCGCCCTGCAAATGCTCCCATTCAATCCCTCGATTGCAAAAGGAACGTTGTGCACGATGGCTGCTGAGCAAGGCACAAAGAAAGACAGCTGGTGGGATGAGGAACCGGGTAAAATCATGCACGAAATCCGGTTTGGTGAACTGGCGAATACCGGCCAGATACCGTTTACTCCTTATTACGGAACGATCGATGCGACGCCTCTTTTCCTAGTTCTGCTGAGCGAGTATATGAAATGGACCGGGGACACGGCCCTGTTTGAGGAGCTGGAGCAAAACGTGGAAGCCGCGCTCGACTGGATCGATCACTACGGGGACCGGGATGGTGATGGCTTTGTCGAGTACCATCAGGAAGCTGCAAAAGGGATTGCCAACCAAGGCTGGAAGGATTCCGGTGACTCGATCGTCCATCGAACTGGTGAGCTTGGAGAAACACCCATCGCGCTTTCCGAAGTACAGGGCTACGTGTACCAGGCAAAAACGAGTATAGCAGCGGTGTATGAGCAAAAAGGCAAGACGGAGAAGGCAGAAGTCCTTCGCAGCGAGGCCGAGAAATTGAAACACCGCTTTGACGAACATTTCTGGATAGAGGAATTGGGTTATTATGCGCTCGCACTCGACAAGCAGAAGCAGCAGGTGGGAACCATCACCTCCAATCCAGGTCATGTCTTAATGTCCGGGATGCTTGACGAGGAGCGAGCACGACTTGTCAGCGGCATGCTGACGTCTGAAAAAATGTACTCCGGCTACGGCATCCGGACGATGGGGCGGGGAGAAGCAGGCTACAACCCGATCAGCTACCATAACGGCACGGTGTGGCCGCACGATAACAGTCTGATCATCCTCGGCATGAGCCGAACAGGCAACAAAGAAGCTGCTGCAAAAGCAATGAGCGGCTTAATCGCCTCAGCCGATTCCTTTGAATATGACCGGCTCCCGGAATTGTTCTGCGGCTATGAAGCTAAAGGCAAAGCGGTGAAATATCCGGTTGCCTGCTCGCCGCAGGCATGGGCAGCAGGGACGCCGCTGCTGTTCGTACAGGCGATGCTGGGACTTTTTCCTAATACTGCAGCAGGCACGATCACGCTGGATCCGCTCCTTCCTGAAGGAGTAAATCAGCTTACGATAAACGACATGAAAATCGGTGATGGCCATTTGAGCTTTGAGGTTCAACGGCAAGCGTCCAATTTCAGCGTGACGATCAACGAAAACACGACAGGCTGTGACATTGTGAAATCAGAAAAAGATCAGCAGGCAACTCGTTCACTCTAAAACTGAAAGGGGAAGATGAGGATGAAAAAAATGCGATGGAGCAACAAGGCTTGGTTGGCAGGAGCAGGATTGGTTTCAGTGGGGCTGCTTGCCGCATGCGGCGGCGATAATGACGGCAGTGAAGCGGCAGGTAACGGCGGTGATGAAAACAATGGGGAGCAGGAAGAGGTCACGGTCCGTCTTACCGGCTGGCAGTCCTCGCCAACAGAGCAGCGCTATTTTGAAGAAACAATTGCAGCGTTCGAAGAAGAATACCCGCATATTACGGTAGAAGTGGATACGATTGCAGATCAGTACATGGATGTTCTTCGTACGAGGCTGATCGGCGGTGAAGCAGCGGACGTCTTTTTCCTCGATGCGTTTGAGGCGCCGGGGCTGATAGATGCAGGCGTACTGGAGCCGCTGGAAGGATATGTAACAGATGAATTTAATATCGATGACTTTGAAGAACCGTTAATCGATGCGTTCCGTCGGGATGATGAGCTTTGGGGACTGCCGAAGGACACCTCGACGCTCGCGCTTTTTTACAACAAAGAGCATTTTGAAGAAGCCGGCATCGACAACCCGCCGGAAACGTGGGATGAAATGGAAGAAATTGCAGCGGAGCTGACAACAGAAGACCGCTATGGCTTCGGGATCGTGACAGACTTGGCACGTCTTTACTTTATCGCGGAATCGCTTGGCGGCGATGTGGTGCAGGACAACATGGCTAACTTTACCGATCCCGCTGTGATTGAGGCTCTGCAGCCGATCGTGGATATGCGTAATGAATCCGAAATCGGTGCCTCGCCGGCTGACATCGGTGCAGAGTGGGGCGGCGATATGTTCGGTACGGGCCGAGCTTCTATGATTCTCGAAGGGAACTGGATGATTGAATTTATGGAAGACGCGTTCCCGGAAGTCGATTACGGCGTGGTGGAAGTACCGGTGATCGAAGACGAGCGGTCCACGATGGCGTATACCGTGTCGTACTCCATGAACGCAGAGTCAGAAGTAAAAGAGGAAGCGTGGCAGCTGATTGAGTTTCTGACTGGCGAAGACGGCATGGAAATATGGACATCAAGCGGCCTGGCGCTTCCTTCCAGGCAGTCCGTAGCAGAACAGCTTGATTATGCAGACGATGATATATATGAGCCGTTTATTGAAGGGGCAAGCTACGCGACAGTCTGGGCAGACGATACGAATCTGCCTATCATCAATTCCAACTTTGAAAACCAGTTCTCAAGCACGTTCCTGGGCGAGCAGACGCTGCAGGAAGCGATGGAAGAAGCAGAGCGAACAGCCAATAACGAAATCGATAATTAACGAATCGCCTGGCAGGCCGGGAGTCTACGCTCCCGGTCCAAATGGGCGGAAAAGAATGACATACTGAGTGGTTTAGTCATAGAAAGGGGTTCTTATCATGGGGAAGTGGAAGCTTTCAAAAAGCCAGCTGAGAGATGCCGGTCAGGGCTATTTGTTTATGTCCCCCACCATCTTTACGATCGTCGTTTTTTTAATTGGACCGATCTTGTTCGCGCTGTACCTGGCGTTTAATAATGTATCCCTTCTCGGAGGAACTAATCTAGATTTTGTCGGCTTTGATAACTTTACAAGAATGGTTCAGGACGACCGAGCCATCATCGCCTTACAAAATACAGCTTTTTACGTCGTGATTGTGGTGCCGACGCAGACGATCCTTGCCTTGGTTCTTGCTGCGACGCTGAATGCAGGAATGAAGGGAGAGAGATGGTTCAGAGTTATTTATTTCCTGCCGACTTTGACCTCGTCTGCCGTACTCGTCATGATTTTCATGTGGATGTACCGTCCGGACGGGCTGGTGAACTCGATGCTTGGTTCTGTCGGTCTTCCTACATATAACTGGATCAATGATCCAAGCGTTGCGCTTATATCGATTATGATTATGAACATTTGGGCGACGGCACCGATGTTTATGGTGATCTACCTGGCAGCGCTTCAGGATATATCAGAGTCGCTTTACGAGGCTTCGGAGCTTGATGGAGCTGGACCGATTCAGAAATTCTGGTATGTCACTGTTCCGCTGCTGCGCCCGGTGACCGGATTTGTCGTCATCATCGGTGTTATCGGAACGTTCCAGCTGTTTGACCAGTCCTACATGTTCTCCGGAGGCTCTGGCGGACCGAACAACTCAACGCTCACGGTCGTCCTGCTGATTTATCAGTATGCGTTCTCGAACAACCAAATGGGCTACGCAGCAGCATTGGCTGTATCACTTGCACTCATCATCCTGGCAGCTACGCTGATTCAGCGAAAGCTGCAAAAGGATGAACAGGTTTATTAAAGGAGGGACCCCAGCATGCAGAAAAAGAAAACGAACATCCTAAAGCCGTTTCTCTACATCCTGCTGATCAGCTATGCGTTTATCACGCTGCTGCCGTTCGCGTGGGCCCTGTCAGCGTCGTTTAAGCCGTTGAACGAAATCTTGTCAGCCGGACTGAATATATTCCCGGAGAACTTTACGTTTGATAACTACGTGACGATTTTTACCGAGCAGGCGCTCTTCCCGCGCTGGCTGTTAAACAGTGTGATTGTCGCGGTCGTTGGGACAGCGTTGAATCTGGTATTTAACTCGATGGCAGGATACGCGCTCGCACGTGTCAGTTTCCCGGGCCGCACTGCCTGGTTCGTAATCGTGCTCGCTGTTCTGATGATTCCGGCTCAGGTGACAATGATTCCGAACTTCCTTATTTTGCGGGAGCTAGGCTGGCTGAACAGCTACCAGGGATTAATCGTTCCTGGCATGATTAATGCCACGTTCATTTTCATGATGCGCCAGTTTTTCGTTAACTTCCCGAAAGAAGTAGAAGAAGCCGCCGCGATCGACGGACTGAGCCGTATCGGGACGTTTTTCCGGATCGTTATGCCAATGGCGAAGCCGGCGCTTGGTGCAATGGCGATCTTCGTATTCATGGGTTTCTGGAACAACTTTATGGCACCGCTCATTATTATGACTGATGCCTCCATGTATACGCTGCCGGTCGGCTTAAATGCCTTCCAGTCTGACTATGCGACCTACTGGAACTACATCATGGCAGCCTCCATGGTCTTTACGCTGCCTGTTTTGATCCTGTATTTATTCTTTAATAAATACTTCCTTAAAGGCTTGTCCTTCAGAGGAGATAAATAAAGGGAGGAAAGCCGTTCTGCTTTGTGCAGAGCGGTTTTTTTGCGGCGGGGGATGGGGGATCGAATGAGGTAAAGTTATCAAGCTGCGGCGGAAACTTTTCATTTGAGGGCTGGAAGTTTTCATTCTCGCCCTCAAACGTTTCATTTTCAGCAGTCAACTTATCATTGTTATCAAACGGCGTGCGCTATAACGAAAAACGTATCATTTGCCAAGATGAAGATTTCATTTCAAATCGAAAGTTATCATTTGAAGAAAAACATGACGGCTTGAATCGGCCGAATGAAAATGAATACGCAGCGATGCACCGCTTCGCTGCGTGTATTCGTTTGTTTGAGGTTACTGAAACGGTTTTACCAAAGGCAGGCGCAGCCTGCAGAGGTCGATAACGGGGTTGACCTTTCAAGAAAGTATTCAACTTCTGCGGCTAACGTATTAACCTCGCCTGTCATTTATTCAACTTTTCCTTAAAAAGCTTCAACAACGTATGGCAACTGTTTACGAGCTTCAACTTGAACCTGCTATAACGAATAAACGTTCATTTGGACCAGTCAAATGATCAACTTGCTACTCAATACCATCAACTTTTCCGCACCCCCCTCGACGTCAAAAAAGCAGCCGGCAGGGGGAGCCGGCTGTCTCTGCTAAAGCTGCTTTAGCATCTGGCGGAACGTAAAGAGATCCGTGTTCGCGTCGATGCTGACGAATTCGATGCCGAGTGCGTCGGCGAGGTCAGCTGCCTGGTGCCTCGTCGCACTGAATGAGAGCACGGTATGATGCGCGCCGCCGGCATAAATCCAGGCCTCAGCAGAGGTGCGGAAGTCCGGCTTCGGCTCCCAAAGAACTTTGGCTACCGGGAGCTCCGGCGTGCTTTCCGGAACGCGGACGGCCGTCACGTCGTTTGCAATCATGCGGAAGCGGCCGCCCATATCGACGATGCTGACGTTAACCGCCTCGCCTTCAATGCCGTCAAAAATGAGCCGGGCAGGATCGTTTTTACCGCCAATGCCAAGCGGGTGAACGGCGATATCAGGGGTATTTGCAGCGATTGTCGGGCACACTTCCAGCATGTGCGAGCCCAGAACCTGCGTGCCTTCCGGCGTAAAGTGGTACGTATAGTCTTCCATGAAGCTTGTCCGGTCGTTGCCGGTCATCGTTTTCATCATGCGCAGAAGAGCGGCTGTTTTCCAATCACCCTCACCGGCAAAGCCGTAGCCTTTCTCCATTAAGCGCTGGACGGCCAGGCCGGGAAGCTGAGGCACGCCGTGCAAATCTTCAAAGGTTGTTGTAAACGCATGATAGCCGTTTTCGGTCAGCATGGCTTCGATGCCAAGCTCGATTTTCGCCTGCTCCCAGACCGATTGCCGGAAAGATGCATCATCTGACTTGGCTGCCGGAATCGAATAGCGGTCGCTGTATTCATCAAAGCGCGCCTGAATGTCCTGCTCTGAAAAACGGTCTGCAGCATCCGCGATATCACCGATGCCGTAGCCGTCTACGGTCCAGCCGAAATCTTTCTGCGCCTGAACCTTGTCACCTTCTGTGACGGCGACCCCGCGCATATTATCGCCGATGCGCAGCACCTTCAGCTGACGGCTTTCCTGCACGGCCGTCATCGTCCGCATCCAGGACGCAATGTCCTGCTGAATCGCCTCATGCTTCCAGTGGCCTGCAATGACGCGACGGTTCAGTCCGAGGCGCGTGCAAATAAAGCCGAATTCCCGATCGCCGTGCGCAGACTGATTCAGGTTCATAAAGTCCATATCAATCGACTGCCATGGGATCTGTTCATGGTGCTGGGTATGAAAATGAAGCATTGGCTTGCCGAGCTCCATCAGTCCCTGAATCCAGCGCTTGGCTGGAGAGAAGGTGTGCATCCATACAATCACGCCGGCACAGCTTTCGTGCTCGTTTGCCTCGCGAATTGCTCGCGTAATCTCTTGCTCAGTCGTCACGAGCGCGTGCGCTTTAACAGGGAAGGGGAGTGTCTCTGTCAGATGACCAGCGACTTCGTTCGCCTGACTGTTCACCTGATCGAGTGTTTCGGGACCGTATAGGTGCTGACTACCTGTTAACATCCAAAATTCACTGTTACCGTTCAATGCTGCCACCGCCTGCTGGTTCTGTCGTTTGTGTTTTCGTTCGTCCGCGCAGCAGATTCTTCATAAGGCTGCTGCTGCGTCCGAAATAATCGTGCAGTTCTTTATAAGCGCTGTACAAATCACGGTAAGCATCGCGCTTCTCGAGTGACGGCTGATACACGTCATCTTTTACTCGTGCCATGCGTGCTGCCGCATCGGTGATGGTTGCAAACCCGCCGTTTTCTTCACCGGCGGCGACTGCTGCAAACATAGCGGAGCCGAGTGCCGGCGTCTGTACGGAATCAGCTGTATAAATCGGCCGTTCTGTTACATCCGCGTATATTTGCATAAGCAGCGGGTTTTTCCGGGGAAGTCCGCCGCAGGCATATAAATCGTTCACCGGCACACCGGACTGATGCAAGGTTTCTACGATCTGCTTGGTTCCGAAGGCGGTTGCCTCGAGCAGGGCGCGGTATAGCTCTTCCGGTTTCGTCTGAAGGGTCATACCGATAAACAAGCCGGAAAGCTGGGTATCAACGAGCGTGGAGCGGTTGCCGTTCCACCAGTCTAGCGCGACAAGGCCGCTTTCACCGGGCTCAAGCTTTGCTGCTTTTTCTGTCAGCAGCTCATGAATCGACAGGCCTTTTTCTTCAGCTTCCTCGGTGAGGGAGGCTGGCACACACGTATCAACAAACCAGGCGAAAATGTCTCCAACTGCCGACTGGCCGGCTTCGTAGCCGTAGTAGCCGGGTAAAATGCCGTCTTCCACAACCCCGCAGATTCCCTCCGCATATCTCTCCTCTTTTCCAAGCAGCATATGACAGATCGAGGTTCCCATCGCCATCACCATGCTGCCTTCTTTTACAACGCCGACTGCGGGGACAGAAACGTGCGCATCGACATTGGCGACAGCAACCGGCGAGCCCTCCGGAAGGCCTGTTCTTTCTGCGGCAGAGGCGGTGATCGAGCCGGCTTTCGCGCCTGGCGGAAGAATCGGCCCCTTCAATTTCCCGGAGACAAGGTTTTCAAGCTTTGGATGAACGGATGCGAAAAACGAATCAGGCGGGAAGCCTTCTTCTTTATGCCAAGCGGCTTTATAACCGGCCGTGCAGCTGTTGCGTGTAAAGGTGCCGGTAAGCTGGGAAATGACCCAGTCAGCAGCTTCCACAAATTTATCTGCCTGGTCATAAATGTGAGGTGCTTCGTCCGCAATTTGATAGGCTTTCGCGAGCATCCATTCAGACGACAGCTTGCCGCCAAAGCGGTTAATAAAGTCTTCTCCCAATTCCGCTGCACGTTCATTCAACCGGTCTGCATGCGGCTGGGCAGCATGGTGCTTCCAGAGCTTCACCCAGCTGTGCGGATCGTTCTTATAAGCTTCCTTCAAGCAGAGCGGCTGATCGTGTTCATCTACCGGGAGCATCGTGCAGGCGGTAAAATCAATACCTATGCCGGCAACCTCATTAGGGTCGGCGTCCGCAGCTTGGATAACAGCGGGAACGGACGTATACAGTACATCCAAATAATCCTGCGGATGCTGCAGCGCCCATTCATGACCAAGCTTCGTGCCGTCCGGAAGCGCTGTATCCATCACGCCGTGAGCATATGGTGTTACGTGCTCCGAAAGCTCTTGGCCATCCTCCAGGGAGACGAGGACGGCTCTTCCTGATTCCGTTCCAAAATCGACGCCTATTGCATATTTTTTCATCGGCTTTCCTCCTTTCCAGTCTGCCCGTAATAGGCATGACTGCCGTGTTTTCGTGAGAAATGCTTGTTGAGCAGCTCGGGCGATATGCCGGACACATCCGGCTGAAGCGCTTTTGTTCGCGAGCCCATTTTGGCCGTTTCCTCAAGTACGACGGCATGATAGACGGCATCAGCCGGACTCGCTCCCCACGTAAACGGTGCGTGACCGTGAACAAAGACAGCTGGAACCTCCAGCGGGGAAATTCCGTTTGCTTCAAATGTTTCCGCAATCACGTTTCCGGTCGCAAGCTCATAATCGCCGCTGATTTCAGCAGCGGTCATAGGTCTCGTACATGGCACGGCTCCATTAAAGTAATCGGCATGAGTCGTACCGAAGACGGGCAGGTCCATGCCGGCCTGTGACCAGCTGGTGGCCCACGGCGAGTGGGTATGTACGATGCCGGCAATGCCGGGAAAGCGGCGGTACAGCTCCAGATGGGTCGGGGTATCAGACGACGGACGGAGTTCGCCTTCAACGGTGCGGCCGTCAAGATTCACCACGACCATCTGTTCAGCCGTCAATTCGTCATAGCTTACCCCACTCGGCTTTATTACCATCAGCTTCGATTCCTCATCAAAACCGCTTGCATTTCCCCACGTAAACGTCACGAGTTCATGGCGGGGGAGGGCGAGGTTTGCTTCGAGCACCTCCTGTTTCAACAGTTCAAGCACGACGCTTCCTCCTTTCGTTTGCTAAAAGATTCAGCCGGCTGCAGTTGCTTTCGCACGGCCGGCTGAACGGGGAATTGATTATTGATCCATACGCGGACGAATGCTTTCTTCTGCCTGCTCAAGCGCTTCTTCCGGCGTCTGGGACTGTTCACGGATTACGTTAAACATGATGTTTGTATTAATCTCGTCCAGTACATCCGGAGTATGCTGCGTAATATTAACGCCTTCTACTTCATCCCGGATGTCCAGGAGAAGGTCGAAGATATCATCATTAAAGTACTCATAAAATTCACTGTCCGCCTGAATTTCTTCCGTATCCCAAACGTCCCAGCGCGGTGGATCAAAGCCTAGCTGCGTCCAGAGGTTAATGTTGCCTTCCTCTGACATTTTGGCAAAGTAGAGGAATTCTTTTGCCAGATCAACATCATCTGACTGGCTAGTTACAGCTGTACCTGTTCCGCCCATCCCGACGGTACGTGCATCATCATCGTCAAAGACCGGCATTGGACGAATTTCCATTTTACCTTCAAGATCCGGCATCTCTGCGAGGAAGTTGGACATAAAGAAGAGCGGCATCACCGTGGAAGCAGCACCTCCGCTGTTCATAAACCCGTAGTATTCCTCAGAATGATTCTCGTCACCTGGTGTGATCTGGGCAATTTCGTATTCGTTAACGAGATCAGACATGAACTGCAGAGTTTCGATGTTTGTCTCATTTGCAAGTGTCAATTCATGATCATCATTGAAGAAATCAGATCCCTGCTGAGCAACGAAAGGCCATAGGCCGTACCAGTTAGCAGATACTGTCGTCATCGGAACGCCAGTCGCTTCCACAACCTGCTGGCCGGCTTCTACATAGTCATCCCACGTATGAATGTCATCGATGTCGACGCCTGCTTCATCCATGATCTCCATATTATAGTAGACGACGGTTGCGCCTAAGTGAGTTGGGGCTCCGTAATAGTTTCCGTCCTGCGCATAAATGTCCAGCCGTTCGGTGATAAACTGATCGAGCTCGTCTTCGATTAAATCGTTGAGCGGCTCGAGTTGAATATCGCCGACAAGAAAGTTAGGGAATCTGGCAATTTCAATGTCGACAATATCCGGAGCGTCAGAACCGGACTGAAGTGCCAGGAGCAGGTTATTGTGCATTTGATCAAACGGATATACTTCCGCCGTCAATTGAATCGGATTATCTTCGTTCTCTTCGTTCCAACGCTCAGCTGCATCCTCAAAAAATTCGGAATGCGTTTCAGCGAACGTCCAGAAGCTAAGCTCCGTTGCACCCTCAATGTCATCCCCGACAACTGCCGTTTCTTCTGCCTCTCCGCCGCTTGCATCTGCATTATCTCCATTACCGGCGTTGCCATCTTCGTTACCGCCGCCTCCGCAGGCAGCTAAAAACAGAGCAGAACCAATCATAGAAGACAGCCAAAGACTCTTTTTCATTCCACTTCCTCCTTCAATGTCATGTCAGCGCTTTCAGAACAGCGCCAAACATGCTGATGTGTTGGGTGCAGGACAGATACGAAATAGTTCCTTCAATATCGTCCTGCGCATTCAACGAAGATAATTCATTGAATAAATTATTGATTAATTAGTATTTTATTTTAGTTATGCGTACAAGTCAATTAGAAAATAATCTGACAAATAAAATTGAAAAAAGATGAGTTGGGGTAGAAGCACTGATGCAAAAGGGTTAAAACCATGAATAAATTATGAAAATAAAGAAATAAAAAATTCTGAACTTGCGAATAAAGCAAGAATAAAATATAATTCTCACATATACATACGTACAGGTTGTACGCATATGTAACCGTTTTAGTTATAGGAGTGAGGTGGGGTGAAGCGAGTCATCTATCAGAATAGTTTGAACCTTGCAGTGTTACATAGCTACTTAGTTCACTCAATAACTAAAGTGGTGTAGATTGAAAAGGAGGGTCATCAATGGAACGAACTGCCGAACGAACGGTGGAGAAGAAAAAGCGCTCGAGTATTTTGTATTCAAAAACAGCAG
Source organism: Bacillus daqingensis (assembly GCF_042654445.1). Taxonomy (NCBI): domain Bacteria; kingdom Bacillati; phylum Bacillota; class Bacilli; order Caryophanales; family Bacillaceae; genus Bacillus; species Bacillus daqingensis. The sequence goes on along the minus strand of NZ_JBHSGK010000013.1, from coordinate 185,513 downwards.
CTCCGTATATTTTTGTTTCTCCATTTATTTTGTCATTTCTGGTGCTGTCGCTTTATCCATTTATCAGTGCAATTAATATGAGCTTTCAGCGCGTCGTGCCGGGACAGACAGAATATATCGGGTTTTCAAACTTTGAAAGGGTATTCAATCCGGTCTTCTTTACGGCCGTTCAGAACACGACTATCTACGTGATCTGGACCGTAGTAATTTTGACGCTCATTCCTATGCTGTTTGCGATTTTCTTAAATCACAGACTGATTATGTTTACAAACGTATTCCGGGCAGCAATCTTTATTCCGGCACTGACGTCTGTTATCGTAGCCGGTACCATTTTCCGGATGATTTTCGGAGAATCTGATATGGCATTTGCAAACCAAGTGCTTTCCTTTATCGGACTGGAGACACAGGAGTGGCGATACAGCGCGGCAACGGCTATGTTTCTTATGGTCGGTCTTGCTTCTTGGCGCTGGATGGGGGTCAACGTTCTTTACTACCTGGCGGCCCTCCAGAATGTCAGCAAGGATTTATATGAAGCAGCAGATATTGACGGAGCAAACGCCTGGCAGAAGTTCCGTAACGTGACGTTTCCGGCGATCAAGCCAATCTTCATTTTCCTCTCTACGATTACGACGATTAACGGCTTCCGCATGTTTGAAGAGAGCTTCGTTTTCTTTGAAACGACTTCACCGGGTAACATTGGTCTGACGATCGTCGGCTATATTTATCAAGAGGGGATTCAGCGCAACGACATGGGCTTCGGGGCAGCAATTGGTATCGTACTGCTCGGCATCATCTTCGTTGTCAGTATCATTCAGCTCTATGTCACCGGAGCGTTTAAGAAGGAGGATTCATGATGGATAAGAAGCTGACTCCGAAAGAAAAAGGCATCCGCCTGCTGCTCGTCCTGATGTTCAGCTTTATCTCGCTTGTGGCGCTGTTTCCGGTCATCTCGCTCGTAGTCGCGTCATTCAGTCCATCGACGGACCTGATGCGCTTCGGGCTGACGGCCGAGCTGTTCTTCAGCGGGTTTACCGTAGAAAACTTTGAGGTTATTTTTGGAGGGGAAGCTGGAGCATACTGGCGCTGGTACGTGAACAGCCTGATTGTATCCGGCGTACTGATTGTGCTGTCGCTTTTCTTCTCTTCCATGGTCGGCTATGCGCTGGCTTTATATGAATTTAAAGGGAAGCGCTTCATTTTTATTCTCGTTCTCCTTATTCTCATGATTCCATTCGAGATTATGATGCTTCCTCTTTACACGATGATGGTAAACCTGCGGCTTGTTGACACGTATTTTGGTGTGATGCTGCCACTGATTGTCGCACCGATCGCGGTCTTCTTCTTCCGCCAGTACTGTCTCGGCCTTCCGAAGGAACTGATGGAGTCAGGACGCGTAGACGGCTGTACCGAGTTTGGGATCTTTGCGCGTATCATGGCACCGCTCATGCTGCCCTCGTTTGCAGCGATGGCGATTTTACAGGGCCTTTCCAGCTGGAATAACTTCCTCTGGCCGCTCATCGTGCTTCGTTCCAATGATATGTTCACGCTGCCGGTAGGACTGGCGACGCTCTTGACACCTTATGGCAACAACTATGAAATTCTTTTCTCCGGCTCGGTGATGGCGATCATTCCGATTATCGTCCTCTTCCTGTTCTTCCAGCGCTTCTTTATTGCTGGTCTGACATCCGGAGGCGTCAAAGGATAATAGCGAAAGGAGCACGAGTGCATGACGGCGAAAGTAGAAGAAGCCCTCCGGTTTATCAGCCGGTTCGCGTGGCTTAACATGATCTGGATCGGCTTTACGCTGCTCGGAGGGGTTTTACTCGGGCTGTTTCCAGCTACCTACGCCCTGTTTACAATGGTGCAGCGCTGGGTGCGCGACGGTGAACAGGACGGTGTAGGGAAACAGTTTAAGCAGGTGTATAAACAAAAATTCTGGCAGGCAAATGGTGCTGGGTGGCTGCTTGCAGTCATTGGTGCCGTGCTGTTTATCAATTATCAGGTGATCGTCAGTGCCGGGGGGAGCCTGCCGCTTCTCGTCGTTCTCGCATTTCTGTTCGTGGTGAGCTTCTATGCACTGATGCTGGTGATGATTTTTCCAGTCTGGGTGTTTTACCAGGGCGGGATTGTGCAGGCGCTTGGCTATACGGCGCGGTTTATTCTCGGCAGACTGCATGTCGCCGTCGGGTTTGCTGTAATCGTTTGGGGCGGCGTTTATCTGTCGCTCGCGTTTCCAGCGCTGATTCTCTTCTTTTCGGGGAGCGTGCTGGCGTATATGCTGGCATGGTTTTTAAACCGCTCGATTGAACGGCTGACAATGAAAACACAAGTAAAGCAGGAAGGGTGGCAGCAATCATGACCAAACAAGCGAACGTCATGCTCGATAAGCGTGCCGTTATTGCAAATATAGACGAACGAATTTACGGATCATTCATCGAGCATATGGGAAGAGCAGTGTACGGAGGTATTTACGAGCCGGATCATCCAGAAGCAGACGAGCAGGGATTTCGAAAGGATGTGCTGGAGCTCGTGAAGGATCTGCAAGTGCCGATCATCCGCTATCCGGGCGGCAACATGGTGTCTGCCTACAACTGGGAAGATGGGGTTGGACCGAAGGAGGACAGGCCGCGACGGCTCGAGCTCGCCTGGCAGGTGATTGAAACGAACCAGTTCGGCACGAATGAATTCGCTGACTTTGCCAAAAAAACGAATTCAGACGTGATGATGGCGATCAACCTCGGCACGCGCGGAATTGATGCAGCCAGAAATCTGGTGGAATACTGCAATCATCCGTCCGGTTCTTACTGGAGCGACCTGCGCCGCTCGCACGGCTATGAAGCACCGCACAAGTTTAAAACGTGGTGCCTCGGGAACGAAATGGACGGTGACTGGCAGATTGGCCAGAAGACAGCGGTCGAATACGGACGCCTTGCAGCAGAAAGCGGAAAAGCGATGCGCCAGGTCGATCCTGATATTGAACTGGTCACGTGCGGCAGCTCGGGCTCCGGCATGCCGACGTTTCCGGAATGGGAAGCTGTGACGCTTGAGCATACGTATGACGTCGCCGACTACATTTCGCTCCATCAGTATTTTGGCAACCGCGACAATGATTCGCAAAACTACCTGGCGAGCACAATGGAGCTGGAGCATTTTATCAACACGGTCCGTTCGGTTTGTGATTATTTAAAGGCAAAAAAACGAAGTAAAAAAACAATGATGCTGAGCTTTGATGAGTGGAACGTCTGGTACCACTCAAACGAGGCTGATGAAAAACTGGAACGCTGGCAGCAGGCACCGCCGCAGCTGGAGGACCGTTATAACATGGAAGACGCGCTGCTCGTGGGCGGGATTCTGATTACGTTTTTAAAGCACGCCGACCGTATTAAAATGGCCTGTCTCGCGCAGCTCGTGAACGTGATTGCTCCGATCGTGACGGAAAACGGAGGAGGCTCCTGGAAGCAGACGATTTATTATCCGTACATGCACGCTTCCGTATTCGGACGAGGAAAATCGCTTCACACCGTATCAGCCTCGCCGAAGTTTGATACGAAGGACTTCACCGATGTGCCGCATACGGACTCTGCTGTTGTGTATCGGGAAGAGGAAGAAGAAGTTACGATTTTTGCGTTGAACAGGCATACGGAAGAGGACATCCGCGTCCACTACGCGCTGCATGATTTTAAGGGCTACGAGGTAGAGGAGCATATCACACTCCACCATGAAGACCTGAAAGCAGGCAATTCGCTGGCGCAGGAGAACGTTAAACCGGCTCTCAGCAAGGCACACACATGGGAAGAACAGGAGCTTCAGGTGGAGCTGAAGCATGCATCCTGGAACGTCATTCGTCTGAAGCGCCGCACCTAAACTATTCAAGGAGGAAGCAGCTATGACCCAAATCCAAAACCCGATTCTAACAGGATTTCACGCCGATCCGTCTATTTTGCGGGTAGGCGAGGATTATTATATTGCGACATCGACATTTGAGTGGTTACCGGGAGTTCGGATTCATCATTCCCGCGACTTAAAGCACTGGGAGTTCGTGTCGAGCCCGCTCACCAGAACGAGTCAGCTGGATATGCGCGGCAACATGAATTCCGGCGGCGTTTGGGCACCTGCCCTCAGCTGGCACGATGGCACCTTTTATCTGATTTATACCGACGTTAAACAATGGCACGGGGCGTATAAGGATGCCCATAATTATCTTGTGACAGCTGATGCCATCGAAGGCCCGTGGTCAGAGCCGGTTTATCTGAACAGCAGCGGCTTTGATCCGTCGTTGTTTCATGACGATGACGGCCGCAAGTGGCTCGTGAATATGATCTGGGACTACCGCGAAGGCAATCATCCGTTTGCCGGCATCGTGCTGCAGGAATTTGATGAGGCGGCGGGCGAACTGACAGGACCGGTTCGCACGATTTATGAAGGAACCGATCTTAAATTAACGGAAGGGCCGCACCTTTATAAAAAGGACGGCTGGTACTACTTGATTGTAGCGGAAGGCGGTACGCGCTATGAGCATGCAGAATCAGTCGCACGCTCGCGCAGTTTGGAAGGCCCGTACGAAACGGATCCGGATTACCCGCTGATCACCTCGCGCGGCGATGACACGCTCGTGCTGCAAAAGGCGGGTCACGGAAGCCTTGTGGAGACGCAGAACGGAGAGTGGTACTTCGTTCACCTTTGCGGACGTCCGTTAAACGGAACGTACTGCACGCTTGGACGAGAAACAGCGATTCAGAAGATTATCTGGACCGAGGACGGGTGGCCGAGACTTGCACATGGCGGCAATCGACCGGCTGAATTTGTAGAGGGGCCGGATCTGCCGGAAAGCACGATCAACGAGCTTCCGGTGCGTGATACGTTTGAAGGAACAGAGCTGCACGGAAACTGGAATTCGCTGCGTGTTCCGATGGAGGAGTCGTGGTGTACGTTAAAAGAGGCTTCTGGGCATCTGCGCCTTTACGGGCGGGAGTCACTCAGCTCGGTGCATAAACAGTCGCTCGTTGCAAGAAGGCAGACAGCGTTTGTGTGCACAGCAGCAACGAAGCTTTCATTCGACCCGGATACGTATCAGCAGAAGGCGGGGCTTGTCGTTTATTATGACACCGAGGATCATGTGTACCTGCACGTCACGTATCATGAAAGCAAAGGCCGTGTGCTGCAGCTGATCCGCACGAAAAACGGACAGTACGAAGAGCTGCTCCATCCTGCAAAGCGAATCACCCAGGAGGGGCCGGTCGAGCTGAAGGTGTCGATTTCCTACGACCGTATGCAGTTTTCATACCGCACAGAAGATGAAAACTGGCAGCTGATCGGGCAAGAGCTCGATACGACGCATATGTCAGATGACTCGGCGGCTGATGTCCGCTTTACCGGCACGTTTATCGGCATGGCCTGTCAGGATTACAGCGGCAGAAAGCGGCCCGCTGATTTTGATCACTTTGATTATAAGGCGGAAGGGGTTCCGAACACAGAGCAGGCTGTGACAAAGTAAGTTTATAAAGGGGCAGAGGGCGTTGTGGGACGCCCCTGCCTCTTTCTGTTCAATATAGCGGATGGTACTTGTATGTTTTTTGGAATGATATGAGAAAGTAATAGGTAAATGACGTGATGACAGCAAGAAAGCATGCTATACTAAATTTGTACGTATAAGTGTAAAAAATGAATGAGTGATGAGGTAAAAATAGACGGCGTTTCGGTCAGCCGGCAGAGGTGAGAAGAGCATGAAAACAAAATACAGCTATGTGAAAGCAGAAATTAAATCGAAAATCATGCAAGGGTACTTTCAGCCGCACGAAAAAGTCGGCTCTGAAAATGAACTGCTTCAGGAATATGGTGTAAGCCGCCATACGATTCGAAAAGCGATCGACGAGCTGGTGCACGAAGGCTGGATTTACAAAAAGCAGGGAGCAGGCACGTTCTGCGCCGATCGCACCCAGGAGACGGACGTCCGCTCCGGCAGAAAAAATATCGCCGTGATCACCACCTACTTTTCCGACTACATTTTTCCCTCTATTATCCGTGGAGCAGAGAAATTGTTCCGGGAGAACGGTTATCAGGTGACGGTGTTCAGTACAAACAACGATCATGAAGAGGAAAAGCGCTGTCTGGAAGCAGTGCTTTCTCAGCGGTTTGACGGTTTGCTGATTGAACCGACGAAGAGTGCGCTGCCGAATCCGAACATCAACTACTATTTAAATATCGAAAAGCTCGGTATTCCGTATGTGATGATCAACGCTTATTATGAAGAACTGGAGCCGCTGCACGTCGTTATGGACGATGTTGAAGGGGGACGGCTGCAAGCCTCCCACCTGCTTGAAGCAGGACACGAGCGGATTGTCGGCTTTTTCAAAAACGATGATATTCAAGGGGCAAAGCGGATGAAAGGCTTTATTAAGGCGCACCGCGAGCACGGCATGCCGCTCAGTCCGCAGCATATTGTCACATATCAGACGGAGAACATTCAGACGCTGCCGGCGCAGGAATTAACGCGCAAGCTGAAGGAGACCGCTGCCCATCGCCCGACTGCTGTGGTCTGCTACAACGATCAGCTCGCCCTTCTGCTGCTTGACGTGCTGCGTGAATCCAAGCTGCACGTGCCGGATGATATATCGATCATCGGATTTGACGACTCGTTTTTATCCACAGCATCCGAAGTAAAGCTGACAACGGTACCGCACCCGAAAGAGGAGCTTGGATCGGCAGCTGCGCAGACGGTGTTAAATATGATCGCGGATGCCCGTGACAGTGGGGGCAGGCGTACGGCAGTACCGATCATGTTTCCCTCGAGGCTCGTGGAGCGTCAGTCGACACGATCGCTGAATCCGCAGCCGATCAATCGGTAGTATATGCAGTCGAAAACACTGTTGAGAAGGTATTCCCCCTTTTCGCAGTGTTTTTTGTGCAGCGCCGTTAAAATGGCTTCTGTGAACGGTCAACATTTTGTAACAAGTTTTCACATTCTGTGCTGGTCAACCGGCTGTCGCTTCAGTAAACTGGAAAGAGAAAGGAGGCGGCTTCGATGAAACCGTTGGAACGACAGAAGATCATTGCCGATATGGTTCATCATCACGATGTGGTACAAGTAGCGGACATCAGCCGCGTCTGCCAGGTTTCCGAAATGACGATTTACCGGGATGTGCAGAAGCTGGAGCAGGAGGGACGCGTCCAGAAAACATCCCGCGGGATCACTGCGCTCGTGCCGGAGCAAAAAGGGAGCGAGACTTGCGCTTACTGCCAAAAGCCAGCGGGAGACAGACTTTCTGTGCAGCTCGTGTATCACGATCGCTCGCAGGAGAAAACATGCTGCAGTCACTGCGCGCTGCTTCGGTTCAACGAAAAAAGCGATGAGGTGGTGCAGTTGATCGGCCGGGATTTTTTACTCGATACGACGATCAATATCCGCCAGGCGGTATTCGTTGTGAACAGTTCACTGCCGCTGTTTTGCTGCAGCCCGCAGACGCTCGTTTTTCAGCGGCATGAAGAAGCCCGGAATTTTGCGGCTGGCTTTGGCGGAAGCCTGATGAACTTTGAAGAAGCGGTGCCGTTCGTGCGTCAGGATATGGGCTGCGCCTGCCAATCTTTACATACATAACCAGGAGGATACAAACATGAGGAAAGCATGGATACTGACAGCGGCGGTCGGCTTTCTGGCTGCCTGCGGAACGGATGAAGACAATAACGAACAAACCGGCGTAGTCGGAGTGGACGAAATCAATCTGGAGCCGCTTGAAGCGGAAATTGAGGCACCGGAGGCACTCGATCCAGGTGATGAAGCAGAGCTGCGTGTACTCGTTTCACAGGGAGACGAGCTCGTAGATGACGCCAGTGAGGTGAAATGGGAAATCTGGCAGGCTGGTTCAAAAGAAGGCAGTGAGATGGTGGAGTCTGATCTTCCGGGTGAAGCAGGCTGGTATGAGGTCAGCTATACGTTTGAAGACGAGGCGGTATACCACATTCAGCCGCACACAACCGCCCGAGGATCCCACGTCATGCCGGTTCACGATATTGTAGTCGGCGAACCGGATGAAGAAGAGCTTGAGGAGGCAGAAGACACCGAGCACGCTGACAGCATGGATGATCATGATCACAACCATAACGAAGAGGGTGAAGATCTTGATCAAGACAATGAAAACCACGACCACGACCACGAAGATCACAGTCACGATCATGGTCCGATGCATGAAAGCATGACGCTCGATTGGACGACACCCGAGCAGGTGAACGGGCTCGAGGAGCTGACGATTTCATTGGAAGTAAGCTGGGAGGAAGAGCCTTGGGAAAACGGAGACGTCCGGCTTGAAATCTGGCAGCACGGCGATGACGTGCGAACCTGGCTGGAAACAGAAGAAACGGCACCCGGTACCTACGAAAAAGCATTTGAGCCGGATGAATACGGCAGCTACCATATCATGGTTCACTTAGAGGATGATGATGTGCACGAGCACATTCAATACGAGCTTGAAGTAGAGGATGACGACGAATAGGCGTCTGTTTTAGCAGCACTGAAAGGAGGGAATCCCTTCTCTCAGTGCTTTTTTTGTGATCAACCGACGGTTTCGCCATGTAGGCAGGACGTTTCCTGTAGGCGGTTTATGCCGGTTTCAATTTTTTCAGGAAACGGGTTTCCATCAAACAGGGAAGAATGATACACTCGTGGTGGGAAAAAAGCAATGATAAATAGGGGTGTTTTTGGTGAATTCGGTACCGCTTAAATTTATGCTCGTGGTGGGGCTTCTCTTTATTGGCACGATCGTTGCTGCAGCGTTCAGCTACAGCGGCTATTCAGAAGCGGTCTCCACATGCGTGGAAGCAAACAAGCAGATTACAGAAAACGATCTCGGATTTATGGCCTTTAACTGGTCCGTCTCCTGTGGAAGCGGAGTAGAGTAAGGCAGCCAAACAGTCATGCGAAGCATGGCTGTTTTTTTTACAAGGAGGAAAAGCTATGAACAAACAAACGCTGTTCGCTTTTGCGGGAATCACGGCGATTACGGCCGCGGTGCTTATTATATTCAGCGAAACGCCTGTGATTGATCCGATTGGAGAGGAAGTGTCCATTTCCTACAGCTATCCGTCTTTTGAAGGCATGGAGATCGTGCTGGCCGCTGTAGCAGAGGACGAAAGTGAGATTTTGCTGCAGTACGCGGAGCAAGCAGGAGAAGCAGATGCCGATGAAGAAGCAGTGCCCGACCATATGACGGCACTCGAAGGGCCGTATGAGTATGAAGAGCCGGTGCTCACAATAAGACAGGGACCGGAGCCGGTCTGGCTGCGCGGTACCCCCACGGAATACAACGAAGACCATCACGGAGAGCTGTTCGAACTAGATGGACATGAACTATATGTTAGTACGGAAGAGACGCTGGGTCTTCTGCAGGTGATTACCAATTACCGCGATACGTCTTTTCTCATTCAACTGGAAGAGATCGACGTTGAGATGCCACGTGCAGAGCTTGAGGAGCTGATCCAGGATATCTTCTCGGAAATCCGGGCCTCTTATAATGAGCAGGAATGACGGGCTTCCCATTGGCAGTAACGGCGTAATTCTTCCAAAAAAGCATCATCCGCTTTTGGGGTAATCGTATCCCAGCTTTCATAGCGCCCTGCGCGTGCGAACGCGTGGTTGACTGCAGGGATGATCGTGATGATGACAGAGGACTCGGCGGCCTCCGTAAGAGCTTTCATGAGCGGTACGTTGCGGCTTACCGGCACGAGTGCATCGTTTTCAGCAAATACGTAATAAGCAGGAAGCCGGAGCACAGCGAGATACGGTCTGGCATCGTAGGCAATGATACGGCCTAAGTAACTCGTTCGTTTCAACGCATAATATCCTTTCAACAGGCTGCCCCACACCGGGACCAGCGGAAGCAGAAAGGCTGCCCTTGACTGGATCAGGCGCGAGGCCGTGTCATCTATGATTTGCTCGGTGACGCTGCACGCAGGTCCTGCGAGGCTGAGAACGGAGCTGAAAAATTGCGGATAAAGAGCACCGGCCAGCTGGACAATCCAGCCGCCCTGGCTGTGACCGGCGATGCTGAGCCGCTCTGAAATGACATCCGGTCTCTCTTTCATGATAAGTGCCATATCGCGAATATCTGCTGCCCGGCCGAAAAAAGACTGCGTTCTCCAGTCGCCTTCTGACTGACCGACGCCGCGCTTATCGAGCAACAGAACCGAGCGCCCTTCGTTAACGAGTGTTTCCGTGATGCTCTTATACAAAAAGAAATTGTCCTGTTCCCAGTCCAGCGTAATGGATAGGCCGCCGGAACCTGGTGCGAGAATAACGAGCGGGTGCGGACCGTGTTCTGGCGGTGAAACGAAAAAGCCTGCCAGTCTTGTACCGTCCGACATAGCTATCGATATCGGTTCGTGCTTCATAACGTGCCCCCCTTTTTCGTCAGTTTAGCGCTTTTGTCAGAAAAAAGAAACCTTTTCCAGCTTGCTCCGTAAAAGATAAACAAGAGGTGAGCGAACATGAAAAACTGGTTATTCTTTTTAACAGCGCTGATTTTGCTGTTCGTCGGACCGGCAGCTGCGTCTGCGTTTGAACTGGAGATTACGAATGCTGAAATCGATGCCTACTTGCAGGAGGACGGTTCGGCGCAAGTAGAGGAATCCTTTACGTATGCGTTTGAGGGTGAATTTAATGGCGTGATCCGATCGCTGATTGAGCCGGAGGAGATGACGATTCACAGCGTGGAAGCGTTTGAAGATGGTGAACCGCTCGCAATTGAGGTGGAGGAGAGCGAACACCGGATTCAGCGGCCCGGTGAGGATGAAACGTTTACGGTTGATTTAACGTACGTGATCGAAGACGCGGTCGTACGCTATACGGATTTTGGTGATTTCGACTATGCGTTTTTTGATCGCTCGAATGAAACAGCCTACGAGAACATGGAAATCCGTATCCATGCACCAGGACCGTCGGAAGAAGTTTTAGGCACCGGATTCGATGCACTTGAGGACGCCGAACAGCAGCTGGATGAAGCGACGGTCGCCTTTTTGCCGGGGCGGGTTCCGTCCGGTGAAAACGGGGATCTCCGCGTCGCGTTTGATGCAGAGCTGTTTCCGGCAGCGACCGTCACATCCGCGGACTCTTTGATGGAAATCTTGGAGGCTGAGGAGCGGGAAGCAGAGGAAGCAGCGGCAGCTGCAGCAGCAAGAGAAAACGTGATGACGACGCTTGCACCGATTCTGATTGTCCTGTTTGCGGGACTCTCGCTCGTGCCGATCTGGTTCGACCGACGCAAGTATCTCCCTAACAAACGGCGGGCGATGGAAAAGGGCTTTGAAAAAGGAGCGCCGGATTTGCAGCTGAGTTTGCCGGCAACGATGTTTTATGTGCAGCCTGCAGTCACGTCCGAGCTGCTCACGGCGTCGCTTCTGGACCTCGTCCGGCAGGGATATGCTGAGCAGGACGGAGACAGCTTTACGCTGAAGACGCGCGAGGGATTAAGCGGCCATGAGCAAATTTTAACCGCGATGCTCTTCGACGATATTGGAGATGGAACGACGTTTAACATGAGCGACCTCGAGCAGCATTTGAAAAAAGAAGCGAATTACAACGAGTTCGAAACGAAAAAAGCGGCCTGGGCAAAGGAAGTTGTTCATGAGAAAAATCAGGCAGAGCAGAAAATCCCGCGAACGGGTCTGAGAGTACTGGCGGGAGCAGCCGGAGTCGGCGCCATTGCAGCCTCCGTTATGTACTTCCTGTTCGGCTTGTTTCTACCGGCGATACTGCTTCTTCTCACCGGATTCGCCGGCATTGCGGCTGCTGCGCTGCACCAGCCGCGTACGGAAAAAGGCTGGCGGCTTCTCGGGGAGTGGCACGATTATAAAAAAGAGGTTGCCGGCTACGAGCCGGAAGACTGGCAGCGGCTCGATCCGGATGAGCAGCAGCTCGCCTTTATTTACGGCCTCGGGCTGAATGTAAAATCCGTCAGGCAGCTCAGCAAATCAATGCCGAAAATGAAGCAGGGCTCGGCGCCGGCTTATCAGGACAATATGATCCCGGTGTTTATGACAGCAGGCTTGTTTGCAAGTACACAGTTCTCCTCTTCTACAGCTGCAGCCTCGAGCACGCATAGCTCCGCGGGAACGAGCGCGGGCGGCGGGGCTGGAGCAGGCGGCGGAGGAGGCGGATCCGGTGGTTTTTAATTCACCGCCTGAAGTCAGGAATTGAATCGTTTAATGATCACCCTGTCCATAGGCGGCAGGGTGATGATTTAAAGTCTATTGAACGGTTCACTTAGGAGGAAACGGATGTCAGAATTTGATCATATGAGAGAAAAGCTTTCTTTACGGGGGAAAAACGGGATTGCATTTATTGCGGCAGCCAGCGTCATCTGGTGCCTGATTACAATGTTGTTTTTTCTGCCGCTTGATCAGCATACGCAAAATATAGGAATGCTGTTTGCGACTGGACTCATGTTCCCATTTGCAATGGCAGCTTCTGTGCTGTTAAAAGCGGAGTGGAAGTTTGACGGTCATCCGCTCGCGTCGCTCGGATCGCAGCTGAATGTTGCACAGGTGATGTACATACCGCTCGTGCTCTGGGCTGTTTCCATGGCCCCATCACAAGCGGTCCTATTTCTAGCAGTTATTGTAGCAGCGCATTTTTTTCCATATGGCTGGCTGTATAACACACGGGCTTTCTATGTCATGTCGCCTGTTATGGTTCTCGTGCTTTTTGGAACATCCATCGTCACAAATGCTGTCTGGGCCATTCCAGGCGTAATGGTTGTGCTGCTCCTTCTGCTAGCAGGCTGGCTTCATGTAGATTTTCGGAGCAAGGTCAAGCATCAGGAAGAGAGAAAGGAACAAGTTGCGGGTTAAAGAATGCAGTAAAAGCTGTCGCAATAGGATAACAGGTACTAAAAAGCAGCCGGTGATCCACAGGGAATCACCGGCTTCTGTCTGTTCAGTCGTATTCGTCAATCGTCCAGTCGTGGATGAATTCCACACAGCCTTTCAAGGTTTGTGCGACCGGGCATTTTTTCTCGAACACCGGCAGAACGCGCTCCGCCTGGTCACGTTTTCCACGAGGCACTTGAATGTGATAATGACAGTGAATTTTCGTGATTTTTAGCACGCCTTCGGGAGCTTCAATCGTACCTTGTACATCGGTTTTCAGTCGGTCCGGATAGGGAGGGATGTCACGCGCATCCAGCGCGCCGGCAAGGGTGCCGGTCAGTCAGCCGCCGGCAGCGGCGACGATGTGATCCAGCGTGGATGGATATTCCGTTTCGGGTTCGACTCTGTAAAACTCCTTCACACCTCCGTGAACGCCAAAATCAAACGGGTCCTCAAATCCTTCCAGATAGGCTTTACGGTGCGGGGGCTGCTGCTGTTCGATCCGGATGTTCGTTAACGCAATCGGTTTTGTCATGCAAGCACTCCTCTCTTTATGTCCGCTATTCCCGTGCTAAAAAAAGAGAAACCTGCCGGCACTTCCAATCGTAGGAAGCAATGAAACGTATTTTAGACGTAAAGGAGTGTCCGCAAGCATGAGCAGCTATTCGATTGAACAGTTTATTGAACGCACAGAACGAAAAGGACGTCCGGAGGAAGCGTTCGGACTTCAGTCAGACCGCATTCTAGAGGTGGAGCTGGCAGGAGACGTCTGGGCGAAAATGGGCGCGATGATCTCGTATACCGGTGAAATTAAGTTTGAACGGGAGCGGGCGCTGGAGCACGGGGTCGAGCGAATGTTTAAAAAGACGTTCACGAGCGAAGGCGGCGAATTGATGAAAGCAACGGGCCGCGGCAATCTGTTTCTGGCAGACCAGGGAAAGCGTGTGACGGTGCTGGAGCTTGGGAACAGACAGCTGACGGTCAACGGCAATGACCTGCTGGCATTTGAACCGACCGTCGAATGGGATATTGAGCTGATGCGAAAAGTCGCCGGCATGATGTCAGGCGGCCTGTTCAATGTTACGCTGAAAGGCGAGGGCAAAGTAGCGATCACCACGTATTTTGAGCCGCTTACCCTAAGCGTGACGCCGGATAAGCCGGTCTACACCGATCCGACCGCGACCGTCGCCTGGTCCGGCGGCCTCACACCGGAATTTCACACCGACATCAACTACCGCACCTTTTTAGGACGAGGCAGCGGGGAGTCGATTCAAATGAAATTTGAAGGCGACGGATTTGTCATCGTCCAGCCCGGGTTTGAAACAGAGTAAGCAATGCGTCATCATGAGCAGCCGGCCGTCTAAACGAACAGACCACGTATAAACAATGGCCGTACAGGGAGACCTGTACGGTTTTTTGCGTATCATTTTCTGGACTGCAAGATTCTCAAAGAGATAACGGACTCTAAGTGAAGGAACGTTTTTGCAGTACAAAAGCAGGGCTTATCCTTCACATTCCTTTTGAAGATTGGTCTATTTGCAGGGCGGCTATTATTGATATCGAACTAAATTACTTCCATCACGTTTACGTTAATAGCTCACTGGAAAATGAGTACCATAAAGAAACGAATGAACACAGGGGGGATGAGAATGGATGTCAGTCCGGAGCTGGTTGGATTCAGCTTGATTATTCTCGGTATCTTACTGTTAATCGGAAAGTGGATCCGCGTCTTTACACCGTTCTTTCAAAACTTCTTTTTGCCAAGCTCGATGATTGCTGGTTTAATTGGCTTGCTGCTCGGTCCTGAAATAGCAGGTCAATTTGGAGTGAATTTGTTTGACGAGGGAGGATTCTTTCCTCAATCCATGGTGGATGTGTGGAGCGAGCTACCGGGGTTACTGATCAACGTCATCTTTGCATCCCTATTTCTCGGCATGACATTCCCGTCTATTAAAAAGATGTGGGAGATTTCCGGTCCGCAGATTACATTTGCCCATTTTATTTCCTGGGGAATGTACGTTATCGGAACACTGTTAGCGCTCCTTATATTAACACCGGTTTTCGGCATGAATCCAGCTGCAGGAGCCTTGTTGGAAATCAGCTTTGTCGGCGGGCACGGTACAGCGGCAGGGTTATCCGGCACGTTTGAAGCCGTCGGTTTTGAAGAAGGACGGGATCTGGCGATTGGCCTTGCAACCATCGGGGTTCTAACCGGCGTATTTCTGGGAATGGGTTTGCTGAACTGGGCGGCCAGAAAAGGAAAAACAGAGATTATTAAAAACCCGGATGATATAAGCGAGGAGGAAAAGAAGGGGCTCATCGCAAAAGAAAATCAGCAGGAAGAACCGGCCGGGCATCAAACGACGCATTCAGAATTCATTGAAACCCTTACCGTTCATTTAGGATACATTGGGGTCGCCATCACCATCGGATTTTTGATGCTGGAAGGCATGATTCTGATCGAAGAAGCACTTTGGATCGAAGAGATCGAGATTTTTACTCATCTGCCGCTTTTTCCGCTTGCCATGATTGGAGCAGTCATCGTTCAGCTGTTTTTAACAAATGTGGTGAAGCATAACGTCATCGACCGGGGTGTGATTAATCGTATTCAAGGGCTGGCTCTGGATATGCTGATCACAGCAGCTATCGCGACGCTTGCACTTACGGTGATCGGCAATTACCTGTTTCCGTTTCTCATTATGGCAGCGGGTGCGATTTTATGGAACGTCGTTGCCTTTATATTTATTGCTCCGCGAATCATGCCGGACTACTGGTTCGAGCGAGGAATTGGTGATCTGGGGCAAGCGATGGGAATGAGCGCCGCCGGCTTGTTATTGATTAAATTGGCAGACCCGCAAAATGAGTCTCCTGCAAAAGATGGCTTCAGCTACAAGCAGCTGCTGCTCGATATCTTTGTAGGCGGCGGACTTGTAACAGCGGCATCAGTTCCGCTTATTATTGCATTTGGACCAGTTCCTGCATTGATTGTGGCTGCTGTGATTATGACAGGATGGCTGCTGCTGGGACTCTTTCATTTCGGTAAAAAAAGAAGTTGATGTTTGCAAGTACATGTTTTTGGGAATTCTGCCAATAGCTTCTAAAGAGGAGGAATGACAACATGAGTAAAACGGTTTTTATCACAGGCGCAGCGACAGGTCTGGGCAGAGGAACGGCACTTGGCTTAGCAAAAAAGGGGCACAAGGTGATCGCCGGTGTGGAAATCATTTCGCAGGTGACGCCGCTTCGGGAAGAGGCAGAAGCGGCAGGCCTCGATATAGAAGTGGTGAAGCTTGACATTACAGATAAACAAGATCAAAAGCTTCTGGAGTCCTACGATTACGATGTATTTGTTGCAAACGCGGCGATTGGTGAGGGTGGACCAATTTCGGAAATTCCCGTTGACAGAATGCGTGAAATTTATGAGACAAATGTATTCAGTACGCTTGAAAATGCACAAATTGCAGCGAAGAAGTTTGTTGAGAAGCAGCAAGGAAAGATCATTTTCCTCAGCTCCATCGTCGGGATCGTTCCGATGCCGTATCTCGGTGCCTATGGTTCATCAAAACATGCGATAGAATCCATCGCTAAAACGATGCGTGCAGAGCTGAAAGAGTTTGGCGTTCAAGTAGCTACGATTAATCCAGGGCCGTTTGAAACCGGATTTAATGACCGGATGTTTGAGGAACGAAAGAAATGGTTTCATCCGGATAAGCACTTCACTAAAGAACAATCGATCAAGGAGACGGAAACGATTTTGGATGAGCAGTATGATCCGGAAGATATGATCCGCAAGATGGTAGAGGTCATAGCGGATGACGACCACTTGTTCCGCACCGCTTATCCAGAGGAAGTTGAAGAGCAGATGAAAGAATCGGAGAAAGAAGCTTGGGAAGACAGGGTATAAACGGCAGGAAACTGAAATGTTTTTCCTGCTTAAGTGAAGAGGACGACTACCTGCGATAGGAAACAGGTAGTCGTCCTCTTTTTATGTTTCCGTTTTTAGGTGAAATGAATGTTACACTATCAGGGCCCAGTCTCCTGCACATCCATCGCAGCAAATATATGTAGTATCTGCACGTACGCTTAAAAAAACGCATGTTATAATTGGAAAAAACAGGAGGTGTCAGGGCAATGCCGATCGAGACACATGAACAGACTGTACTTGGTAAACGCAGGCAGATCAGCATCTACACACCGGACTCCTATAAGAGTAGTATAAGGCGCTATCCGGTGCTGTATATGCATGACGGCCAGAACATCTTTGATGATAAGCGCGCTTTTTACGGAAAAAGCTGGCGTGCTTCGCAAGCAGCGGAGCGGGCAGATGTAATAATAGCAGCCGTCGATTGCAACACAGAAGGAACCGGTCGGCTCGACGAATACAGCATGTGGGAGCTACAGGCAGACGTGAAACAAAAGCTGGCTCTCGATCCTTCTCTACGGGCAGGCGGTCAGGGAACGGCGTATATTCGCTATCTGATGGAAGAGCTGAAGCCAGCAATAGACCAAGAATGGCGCACAGATCCAGATCGAACAGGAATGGCCGGAAGCTCTGCTGGAGGAAACTGTACATTAAGCGCTGTCTGCCTGTATCCGCACTTGATTCGGTATGCGGCAGCGCTGAGCCCAGCCTGCTGGCTGTTTCAGGATAAGCTGGAGCAGCAGATAAAAGATGCGGCGTTAGCGCCTCAGCACCGGATTTACATCGATACAGGCACGGATGAACACGTTGGATCGGTCGGTCCGAAAGCTTACATGGAGTCGGTTTTTTCTGCGGCAAACGTGCTGCAGCGCACAAAGGCAGATACGCACTTTCACGTGCAGGAAAACGGGATGCATGAGGAAGCATCGTGGGGAGAACGTTTTTCAGAGGCTGTCATGTATTTATTTGAGGGGGGATCACGATGAAACGCGTCGATGTTGCATACGTACTGCTGCAGAAAGAAGGTCGTGTGTTGCTCGTACATAATAAAAAGCATGATTCATGGTCACTGCCGGGTGGCGGTGTGGAAGCAGGAGAGACACTCGCACAGGCAGCGGTACGTGAGGCGAAAGAGGAGACCGGTCTTGCCGTTACGCTTGAAGGAATCGCAGGCATCAATGAGGCGTTTATGAAAGACAATCACGTCCTCTTTATCACGTTCCATGGCACCGTTGTCGGAGGTGCGGAACAAATAGAGGATACGGCAACGGTTTCTGCGATAAAATGGACAGATACTGATACAGCTGCGGACATAATGCCGTATCTCGCTGATGTATGGAGACTGATGCTCGAAGGGGAGGCGCCTTACAAAGTACAATAAGCTGCCTCTTTATACATAGAAAAGCGCGCTTTTCTATTTGAGAAAAACGCGCTTTATTTCTATCCATATAGAAGGTGCCCATTGAACAGATGAAGGAGTCGTGATCACGTTTGCTTTTTCTTCTTACCTAAATTGACATAATATTCTCGGCCATATCTCGTTTTTGTCGCAAGACCGCCTTTTTTTCCGTTTGCGCGGTGCTGCTCACGCTGCTTATCCCGAATTTCCCGTTCCTTTTCTGATAATTCCTTTGGCTGGCTCATCATAAAACCTCCTTATAAAATTGAATTATCAAGCATGTCTTCATTAACTAAGTGCTTGAATGTTAGTAGCTGATTTGTCGTTGGTACGATTAATCTCCGTCACTGCATCATAGCGGGCGAATTCTTTTTGGTGGTCGTGAGTAAGCCATTCCGGCTGTATCGGACCGCCAGAGAGAAGCGCAGTGATCGCTGCAGGAATATCTGCTCCGCTCATATGGGAAAAACTGTACCCTCCTCCCATGCGTGGATTAATATCAATCACACATGGACCTTGTTCATCAACATACACGTCTGTATTGAGGTATCCTCTGTGCTGAAGCGTCGTGCCGATTTTTTCTCCCAGAAGCTCCAATTTCCTATCTCTTACTGTAATGCAGCGGTCCACGTCCCCCGCTCTCATCGCCAGTTGTTTTCTGACGAGCGTCGTTAAATAATTCCCATGTAAGTCGTTGATCACATCAACGCTGTATTTCTCCCCATCGACGACTTCCTGTATGACCACGGCCTGTTCAGGCGGAATATTATATTCTTTTCCGAGTGGAGACTGAAGAACTTCCTCTTTCACATACCGGTACGCATAGTACAAATCATCGCTGTTTCGAGCAAATAAAATACCGAATGAAGCAGAACCGTTGCGGGGCTTCAACACTAGCGGATAGGAGATCTCTCCGTTGGTAAGAGCCTCGTGCACCTCATTCATGGAAATAAACGTTTTTGGTGTTCGGACGTTGCTGAACGTCAGTAAATCGCTGTAAGCTGCTTTATCCCGAACTTTTCTAACAACCGCAGCATCCGGCACTAGCAGCTGTGTTCCGATACGGTGAAAGCGGTTCTTATTTTCAGCAAGCAGGTGAATCTCTAAATCATTCAGAGGAAAAACAGATTTTATCGCTTCTTTTTTGCAAATGTGCAATAGCGCTTCGACATACATTTGATCATTGTATTCCGGTACGACATAGCTTTTATCCGCTACTTGAAGAGAGGGGGCATTGTATTGGCTGTCACAGACGACCACCTCCCCGGAAACATTCTGGCTTTTAAAAGCTTCTTTGAAAAATGTAATTACATCCAATCTTCTTGCTGAGGACGTGATCAATAGATTCATGCTGACAACCTCCCTGATTATCGTGGTAGATAGCGTCCTTTCTTCGGACACTCTTCTTGAAAGTGGTCGGAAAGGTTTCGTATAGCTTTCGAGACTGTACAACCATGAAGTGCTGTGCCATGACCGGCTCCGAGATGATGGACAGAAAGCTCCGCAAGCCGTTTCAGGGAGCGTTCTGCTTCCTCCCAGTCCGGGGTAAAATAGACCGGTGGAACAGTGACATGTTGATCCTGGGTCACAACATCCAGGAGGCGATCCTGTTTAACGGTGCAGACAGCGTCTCCGGCAATCAGTGTCCGGGATAATCCGTGATAAAACGAGACGTGGCCGGGCGTGTGACCAGGAGTATGAATCACTCTCCAGTCGTCTAAATATGGCACAGATCCATCTTCAGGAAGTGCTTTTGCTCCTTGTGGCGGCATATAGCTATACCGAGGGAAGAAGCGGGAGGCTTTTGCGATCAAGCCTCCTTGTACTGTCGGATCCGGCGCCGGATATGGTCGTTGATTGAGCACGTAAGGAAGTTCCTCCCGATGTGCAAAAACCGGCATCTGCCACCTTTCCACAAGTTCCTTTATTCCTCCTGTGTGGTCGAAGTGCCCGTGAGTAAGGAACAAAGCCGATGGCTCAGCGTCTTTTCCAAACACGTTTGCTGCTTCCCGGATAATTCGGCTCGCCGAACGGGGCATCCCGGCATCGACGATAACCCAGGTGTCAGGGTCGTGCTCGTCGAGAATGAAAAAGACGTTCACTATCTGATGAGTAAAATAATATACGTGATCCGTCAGCCACTCACCGCTGCCAGCTCTTTTTTCCATTGGATTCGGTTTTCTACCCATTCGGCATCCCTCATTTACGAATAAATAACGGTTTGCTGTCGGTTATGATCAATGATATTGCGGAGCGGCTGATCGATCTTTGCGACGTTCGTCACCACAAATCTGCTTTTTGGCAAGGTCGGCATCCGCTTTAAATCGTAATCCAGCTGCTGCTCCGGAACGTCGTAGCGGATTTGCGTCGTGATATATTCAAAAAAGGTCTTCATCACCATGACCGTTATCCATTCTCCGGCACAGCGATGCCCGGAGTGGTGATCACCGCCGCCCATCGGAATAAAAGAAAACGGACTCTCTTTCCAGTCCTTAAAGCGCTCCGGACGAAATTCTTCCGGCTTTTCCCAGTGGGAAGGATGATGATTTGTCCCATAGAAGTCCAATATACAGAGCTGACCTTTTTTAAAGGTGTAACCGTTCCACTCAAAAGTTTCTCTTGCGACAGCTCCCATCGCAGGGGCAAATGGATAGAAGCGACGCACTTCCTGGGTGAACATTTGCCCGTATTCATCTGTGTTATGCTGCAATCTGCGTTTGATTTCAGGATTTTCATGAATGGCTAATGCACCAAAAACGAGAAAATAAGCTGCTGCAATGAGCGGACGGAATGCGTTGCTTAAATCGACAGCTGCCGTGTGCACATCCAGCTTTTTGCCTTTATCATCGCGATGGTGAGCGACAATGTAAGCTGGTGTGTACGGGGGGGCGTGCAGCTTATTTCGACGAACTTGCCTGATGACATCTTTAAGCCAGTCTTCATGGCTTTCACGGGCTTTTTTGCCTTTTTTAAATTGAGCAGGATGTCCGCCGAAGGAATCGACCATGGCCCCCATTTCCCTAGCGCGGCTTACGGCTTCTTCCTCCTTAAGCGGGACTCCGGCCCAGCGGCATGCAGCACGGGTCAGGATCAGCTCCATTTCATCGTATAAAACGACCTGATCCATGTTGGTCCATTGCTCCGTGCGCGCCTCCAGCTCCTCTAACGAAATTCGCTTCATCTCTTCAATTCGCTCCGGTGTCATCATCGATAAAAACATGCGCTTACGCTGTTTATGATGCGTATCGTCCGTTCCATGAATCGCACCTTCGCCAGTCAGTGTTTGGCGGAGCGGCTTTGGGATAGCTTTTTTTCGCTGAAACTTCGATTCGTTGTAAAACAGCTTGGCCGCTTCCTCACCGCGAAATACGAGCGTTTTCTTTCCCATCAGACGTGTTTCAAACATGTCGGAGCGGAGCTTTTTTCTCCGATTTTCAAAAAATAGAAACCCTTCTTTCACTAGTGCAGCTGTACTGTCCAGTTCCTTCGTACGCGGTATTTTTTTAGTCAAAGCGAATCCCTCCGAAACGTTATTAGTCTTTGCGAGCCAGCGGTTTAACAGCAGGCCCTTCGATCACCTCGCCCCGGTAATCAAAACGGGATCCGTGGCACGGGCAGTCCCAGCTTCGTTCAGCTGCGTTCCAGACAACACCGCATTTCATGTGCGTACACGTTGGATCCAGCTGATAGAGCAGGCCCTTTTCATCCCGGTAAGCAGCCACATTGCCGTCCGCCGCGCGCATCAGTTTGCCTTCATCAGGCTGAAGTTCTACCGGATTTTCGCGCTTTCCAGGAAGATTGGAATGAACAAACTCTTTCGCATCGCTTGTCGTCTCCTTTATAAGCTTTGCTCCTGCCTCCTTTGTAATATGGGAGCGGGCCGGATCAAACAGATCTTCATAAGGGTGTGTCTTTTCATTTATAGCATCCGTGATGATCCTCGCTGCCACAAAGCTGTTTGTCATCCCCCATTTTTTATAACCGGTCGCAACATATATATCCGGATGATTTTTCGTGATGCGGCCGATATATGGAATACCATCAAGCGACGTAAGATCCTGAGCAGACCAGCGATAAGAGGCTTTGTCAGAACCTAATTGATAAAAAGCCTGCTCAGCAAGCGCTTCATATGCCTCTGCGGCATCCTTGGTGCCCGTTTTATGTCCTTGGCCGCCGACAAGCACATGGCGTTTTCCATCAATAGTTGCTTCCCGGAGCGACAATTTAGAGCCGTCAATGCCAAGCATCATATGCTGGTGGAGCGACTTGTCGGTTTCAACCGCAATCGTATAGGAGCGCTCCGGATGAAGTCTTGCAAAATAGAAGCCAAGCGAATCCTTAAACGGCACATGCGTCGCCATCACGACTTTATCGGCGGTAATGGTGCGGTTGGATTCCAGTGAGAGGGAGACAGGATTCTCCCCGTTGACGTCGGTAACGCGGGTGTTCTCGCAAATTGTCACGCCTAAATCCATCAGCCTGGATATGAGAAACGCTAAAAATTTGACCGGATGAAACTGGGCCTGGTCCGGCATACTGAGCGCAGCCTTTACCGGCACGGGCCAGTCTCCTTCTTCTGCATACGTACCAGGAATGTGCAGCTGCCGGTAGGCCTCAGCTTCCTCTTGCAGCAATTCTGCCCCCTGGTTAGTCTGGGCAAACAACGTTGCCTCCTGTTTCTCAAACTCACAGTCGATCGCATGGCGCTCCACTAAAAGCTGAAAGTCTGCGACCGCCTGTTGCTGGGCATCGAAATAACGTTTGGCTGTATCGGCTCCTTTTGTGCTCATCAGTTTGTGATACATCATTCCGTGCTGAGCAGATATTTTGGCAGTGGTATTGCCGGTTGTTCCCTCTCCAAGTCGATCGGCTTCAATTAACGTGACTTGTTTACCGTGTAAAGCGGTATAGTAAGCGGCTAATAAGCCGGTCAGGCCGCCGCCAATAACCGCAACGTCAGAGTGATTTTTGTCAAAGGTACTGGAGAAAGAAGGCAAAGCTTGGCGTAACCAATAGGATGTTGAATTGGTTGGCATGCGGAAAGGCATGTAGGAACTTCTCCTTTCGTGTTTACAGGGTAACCAATTGAATAATAAACAAAAGATTGAATATTGAGATAGTTTTTAGATGTATTCTTCCTTGTCTATCTGGTACTGAGAGCAAGCACAGCCTTTTATGACAAGACCTCCTTTTCTGAAATAACATATTCGCTTTTTCGAATAAAAAGACATTTTTTGTCTTTAACTTACATACTGTAAGCTGGTTACATAAATTATTACTAATGAACCAAGTCTATATAGCGGTTCTATTCGTAGTGTAACCGATTATAGTCTATTGAAAACCTTACAGACTGTGCCGTACAACGTGTGTACACCTCGTATAGAGGGGATTTAACGAGAATAGTAAAAAAACAAACTTATGGCTTACATTGTATTACAATCAAGTTACAAATAAATCCCATCATCTAATTAATCATATTTTTGCTAGGTATTAAGTCATGATAGATACTGCTTTATTATCAGAAAATTCCGCTAAGTCGTTGACATTTCAACATAATAAGCGCATGTTTACGAGACAATCCCACAATAATATACAAATTATATGCAAAGAGAGGTGTATATGACATTTCTAGTCGACGACTTAAATAACACAATTCATCATTCGAAGTTTGCTGGAGATAAATGTTTAACAGCACAACAAAAAACCGCCCCACAATCTTCGTGGAACGGTTCGACGAGTGAGAAGTATATTGATTATCTGCTCTCGAGTGGCTACAAAAAATGCTCAAATTGTTTTCAAACACTCGTTTAACGGTTGTTTTTCTCAGATTTGTCATCTGTATTTTCACGCTGAGGGCTCTCATCCTGATCCGGATCTTTCTGCTTAATGCGCTGTTCTTTGGATTCTTCCTGCTCCTGCTTTTTCGTCAGCTTTTTTCGATCGCTCATCTCTATCACCTCGCTTTCGTATTAGTGTGAGCATAGAAGACGAGCAAAAAGGAAGCAATGCTATTTCAATAAAATAAGTCGTCCTAACTATTTTTGGTATTAATGTTTATAAATTGAATTTATCAGGAATGGCGGCTTTTGAAAGCTCACAGCTAATACAAGAAGGGAGGTTGAGCAATATGGCCCGACACCAATATGCTCCGCACGAGATGATCGAAGTGCATGAAGTGCTGACGCTGAAAACATCTGCTCTAGCGAAAGGCTATGTGATGTACGATGCAGCTGTTAACGAGGAGCTAAAGGAGCTTCTGCAGGAAGGCATTGATGAAGGCGAAAATGCAGTTAAAGAACTTCAGCAGCTAATCAGTCAATCTAACTAGGAGGGGATAAGTGATGACTAATCCTAAAACGGTATTACCGATGAAGTAATTTCAACAGAAATGCTGCTAACCGCGAAGCAGGCTGTCCGCACGTACAGCGTAGCGATTACTGAAACGGCTTCGCCAGATATCCACAAGTTGTTAAAGGCCCAGTTGGATAAAGCGATTGAGATGCATCAAAAGTTAGCGCAGTTTTTAAACAAAAAGGGATACTATTATGCGTATGACCTGAATAAGCAGCAGGAACATGATGTCGAGAAAGTTGACAAACTATTTAAGAAGCTCGATCGGTAATTGTCATATAAAAAGGAGGTCCTTGCAATGTTCTACCATCAGAAAGAGCTTCAGTTTCATGCAAAACCTGATAAACCAGACCCAGTCATGGCTAAGCACCTTCAGGAGATTCTTGGCGGTCAGTTCGGTGAAATGTCGGTTGCGATGCAGTATTTATTTCAAGGTTTTAATACGAGAGGAAACGAACAGTATAAAGATCTTGTGATGAGCACTGGTACGGAAGAACTCGGCCATATTGAAATGATCGCTACCATGATAGCCCGTCTATTGGAAAATGCTCCTTTAGATCAGCTGGATCAAGCAGCAAAAGATCCGGTGATTGGAGCCGTGCTGTCCGGCATGAATCCTCATCATGCTATTGTGTCCGGCTTAGGCGCAACTCCTGAAAATAGCGCTGGTGTGCCTTGGAACGCTGGTTACATCGTGGCAAGTGGCAATTTACTAACCGATATGCGTGCAAACGTGAACGCAGAATCACAGGGACGTCTTCAGGTGGCTCGTCTGTATGAGATGACGAGTGATTCCGGAGTCAGAGAAATGCTCTCTTTTCTGCTGGCCCGTGATACGATGCATCAGAATCAATGGATGGCGGCTGTGAAGGAATTGGAAGAAAAAGATGGAATAATCGCGCCAGGTTCGGTGCCGTCGGAGTGGGAAGCGACAGAATTTTCGCATCAATATATGAACTTTTCGAGCGGTACCAGTAAAGATGATCAAGTCTGGTCTCAGGGGGAAGCACCGGATGGCGCTACTTTTGAGTATGTCGAGCACCCAACCCCGCATGCAGAAAAGCCGATCTTACAGCCGGTGCCCAATTTCACGCATAATACGCCCCCAACCGAAGATGAGAAGCAGCAAACTTCTTCGCTAAAAGAAATCTTTAAAAAGAAGGAGGAGTAAACATGGATCACCTTATTGCGATTGCATTGAAATTTATTGGAATTGGACTGGTTCTCTGGATTGTGATGGATTTAATTCTTGGAGTCCTCACATTTGGCACTGCTGTCACGATTGCAGCAGTGATCACTCTCCTGGCTTATATTGGGGACATCACCATCATGCCGAAAACGGCGAACATGACTGCCTGTATAGGAGATGCCGCGGCATCCTTCTTGATTATATGGGCGATGGGAGCCTGGATTGCGCAGCAGTCAGATGTTCTTGTATGGGGAGCGGCGGTTTCAGCTATTTTGATTGCTGTGATGGAATATCCGTACCATATTTATCTGAAGCGTAACGTACTCGGCAACAATACCCACCGTCCGGTCACTAATAATGGCTGAGTCCATTAAGCATCAAATAGCCGTCCAGCCATGGACGGCTTTCCCATTTATCCATGAAAAATCAGAGGAGCAATGTACCGATTGTCAGCAGGGTGATCATCACAAATACGTTGATGACTGGATAGAGCGCAGCAAGCAGCGTTTCCTGGTAGAAACGGACGTTAATCACAATAAATACGATATTTTGCACTAGGAATACGCTGATAACGTAGCCGATAAAGAAATCAAATAAGGCAAGTGATAGTTGGAGACCATACATGATTAGAAAAGACCCGGTCACAAACAGGAAGGCAGAAAGCTGATGCCAGCTGACGTGAAAGGACGCTTTCGTTAACGAGGTAGCATTTGATTTTCGCAGATTTTGAATAATACGTTTTTCCCCCCAGGCTGCATGGGAAAAGCACGTGACAATCGCTAATATGCCACTGAGAATAAATAAGCCGTTCAAGCTGATCACCTGCTTTTTAAAGAGATTGAATACGAAAGGGGTTCTTAAACCATGAAACGATTTTGGATTGGCCGACAGGACTGGAAGCATACGCTGTTTGTACACTACCGTATTCCGGTCGAACTGCTCCGCCCGCACGTGCCTGATGAATTGACCATTGAAGAGTACGACGGAAGTGCCTGGATCGGGATTGTCAGTTTTGAAGCTTCGGAAAATAAAATCCGGCTTGCAAGCGGTATTTCTGTCGTACCATCCTTTCTGGAACTCAACGTCCGCACGTATGTGAATTACGAAGGGGAGCGTGGTGTATACTTTTTAACGATGGATGCCAACTCGCTTACGGCCGTAAAAGGAGCAAGATGGCTGACGTCGCTCCCTTATTATGAAGCGATTATGAACATTCGCACGTCTGAAAACGGCTGCGATTTCACTTCCATCCGAAAAGGGAAGGAGAAAGATTCGGCTGTATTCACCGTCAGTGCGGCTAGTAAGGATGTCGTTTATCCTGCGGTAAAACATCCGATGACAGAATTTCTGATGGAACGATATGCACTGTTTACGACCATTAAAGGAGAGTTGTACAAAGGCCCTATTGAACATGGTGTCTGGCAGGTGAAGGATGCAGATATAGAAGTGTACAACAATTCATTGTTTGACTTTATCGATGGATTTACTCCAGAAGAACCGGTTGTACATCTGGCCGAAACGCAGCGCACTGGCTTTTATCCGTTTGAGCCGGTACAAAAAAATCAGCCGACGGAATGACGTCGGCTGATCGTGAATGGGCGATGGAACTAGTTGTTAGCATCGCCTTTTTTAATTTCCTGCTGTGCACCTCCGGCAATAGCAGGATTTTCATCCGCCGCAATGTCCCCTAAGCTGACGATACCCTGTACCTTATCGTGCTCTACTACGAGCAGCCGTTTAATTTGGTGATTCTGCATTAAAAGCGACGCTTCTTCCAAATCCATATCTGCGTTAGCCGTAATCACGGTTTCATTCATAATATCCTCTGCGCGAACCTTGTCGATCGAACCTTTTGCTAGACCTTTCACGACGATGTCGCGATCCGTTACCACCCCTGCGTACTTCTCATTTTTCAAAATTGGAAGAAAACCGGTGTCGTGTTCCGCCATCAGCTTCGCAAGATCCTCCAGCGTCGCATCTGTTTCTGCAGACTGAATTTCCGTATTCATAAATTCTTTAATTACACTCATGGTAAGCCTCCTTTTAAAATTTGATTCACGATACTCATTGCCGATTCAAGCAATAATAAACGGAATGTATAGATATTTATCAAAAATAAGACTATGTTATTCCTTATATTTAGAAAAAGATTGCTTAAGACTCAAAAAAGACAGGTGGCTTTAGCAGGGAGAGTTTCACAACATTTTTTTTAGTTGCTGCTTTAGGCTTAATGTTGGCAATGGAGGTTAACGCTTTGCAAATTGTGGGTAGCAGAGGCGATAGGGACAACTAGAAAGCAGGTGATCAAATGACAGTATCAGAAGGAAAACGTGTTCCGGAATTTACGCTGCCATCCACAAAGCGGAAAAGCATAGCGCTCTCTGATTATACGGGGGAGAAGCATGTGCTGCTCGTGTTTTTTCCGCTTGCCTTCACCCCTGGCTGAATCAGAGAATTGACCTCTTGGAAAGAGGCCTACGATTTTTTTGACGAACGCCAGATTGAAGTGCTCGGGATCAGCGTCGATCATATGTACACGCAAAACGTGTTTGAGGCAACGCTCGGGACGCTTCCATATCCGCTTTTGGCCGACTGGCATAAGACAACGGCTCGTGACTTTGGCGTTTTAGAGCCCGAAGACGAAGTATCCAGCCGTGCCTGTTTCTTAATCCACAGAGACGGCAGACTCGTCTATCGGAATGAAGCCTTCGACGCGGAAAATGACGATCATTATCAAGGAGTGTTTGAAGCCTGCCGAAAGCTGGAGAGCAGGCAATCCTAAAAAAAGCTGCTGCCAATTAAACGGCAGCAGCTTTTTAATATCGCTATCGATTCTCATTATCTTTATCGTGCGTAACGTCTGCCTTTTCCTCATCTGTTTCAGCGCGGCCTTCTTTAACCGGCTTCATCGTGCCTTCTTCTTTTGAAACTTTGGCAAAAAGCAACGACCCTAATCCCAGGGCAAGAACGACGAGAATCAGGATGTCGACAGCAACTTGTGCAGGTCCGCCAATCGGATGCTCCTGCGTCGTTGTGTAAATAAAATAAATGGCAGCGCCGACGATCATAACGACCGCAAACAGCGGTGTAATGCCTCTTATTAAACGGCTCACTAGAAACCCTCCTTCATGTGTGCTGATAGTACGTAAATTCCTGTAAAATGAATATTATATTCGCGTTTTTGTGTGATTCATACGAAAGCAACCCCTTTAATGGAAATTTGTAAGTATTTAAGCCTGGTTATATAGATGATTATCAGGTCATTTTCATCACTATTTGTTGAATAAACGTCTTTTTTGTGTGAAATTATGTATTAGAAAAGATTTACTTTTCTTTCTGTCCGCTTCCAACTATCATAATAGTATACTCATCGTTTGGAGGGGATACCATGTATATTCTTTTTCGTAACAGATGGGGAACGGATGAAATACTGACTCATACTGGGTTGGACATTCCGAAGGTTTTTGACTCGAAGGAGGAAGCGGAATTGATGGCAGCAGCGCTGAATAAATCGATCCGTCCTACCATGGAGTGGCAGGTCAGACAAGCGTCGACAGAAGAAGCGACGTCACCTGTGTCCGAGAAGCCGAAGGGAACATTTGCATAAACCGGTTCGCAGCCGTACAACAGCATACAGCAGATTCAATACTCTTACTCACTCTACTATTCACTCTACTTATTCTACTTCAATCGTCACCGCGACCAATCTGCAAAGGAGATCTCTGTTCTCCTATGAAAAGCTCAGGAGCCAATGTGCTCCTGAGTTTTTTTGCAGTGTGCAATGAGAGGGGCGAAGTAACACGAAAGTTTTCATTCTGGCTCACGAAGTTTTCATTTGGGGAGGGAAAGTTATTAAATGACGAGGCAAACATTTCATCCTCTGCGTCGAAGTTATCAGTGTTATCATTTGGCGTTCTATATAGCGAAAAAGTTATTAGTTGACCGAGCCAACTTTTCATTTGGTGCCGTCAACTTATCAAGATCCTTAAAGGAAGCTTCCGGGGTCCGGAAGCAATCTGCTCCAGTTGGAAAAGTTGAATATATTTCAGAAAAGATGAACGTTTCCGTCCGGCAGATGAACGTTTCTTCGTTATAGCAGTTCGAAGTTGATGCTCGTAAACAGTTAGATGCCGAAGTTAAAGCTTTCACCTGAAAAGTTGAACACCTTCATAGAAAAGATAATGATTTTACCAGAAAAGATGAACACCTTCCCAAGCAACACCCTTCGTAAGGAAGCTTCCGGTGCCCGGAAGCGATCCGTGCATTCGTGACAAAAGTTTATGGGAGAACGTACCTGCAGTCTAAAAAAAGCATGAATAAAAGCACCGCTGCCTGTCAGACAACGATGCTTTCGAAAAGCTGTTTTACATCGATTTGTTCCGGGAAAGATGAGCAGCGCTGCTATCATTTTACACCAAACCGATCATATACACGCCAATCGCAAACACAACCGATACGACCGGGATCGCGGCAGCTACGACGAAGATGTCTTTATAGCTGTCTTTATGGGTCATGCCGGTAACTGCCAATAGCGTTAATACAGCGCCGTTATGCGGCAGGGCGTCTAAACCGCCTGACGCAATCGAAGCAACGCGGTGAAACGCTTCCGGCGGAATGCCCGCCTGATTAGCCATCTCCAAATACTGGGCACCAAGCGCTTCAAGGGCGATGCCCATCCCGCCTGAGGCTGAGCCAGTGGCGCCTGCCATCAGGTTAACGGCAACCGCCTGGGAGATGAGCGGATTGCCGGGGATGCCCATGACAAGCTCGGACAGCCGATCAAAACCCGGAACTGCCTGCACAACCGTTCCGAATCCGACAGCGGCGCTTGTGTTAATGATCGCCACTACAGAGCCGCCGGCGCCTTCGTTCACGGCTTGCACGAATGACGCGTATTTTGAGATGTTAAATAGAAGAATGGAGGCGATCCCCGTCAGAAGAGCGACGACGATGTCCCAGCCGAACACGTTCAGCGTGAGTATAACGAGTGCAAGAGGAACAAAGGATAAAAGAATGCTCGGCATCTCTCCATCGGCTTTTTTCTGTTTTTCCTTCGGCTCGGTATACACCTCTCCCGCTTCACGCAGCTTCTGTTCGCGCCAGCGGAGGTAAAAATACCCGCCGAACATCATCACTGCCGCTGCTGTTAACCCCATTACAGGACCGGCCATCGCATTTGTGCCATAGTAGCCGGTTGGAATCAGGTTCTGGATTTGCGGCGAACCGGGCAGCGCCGTCATCGTAAACGTCAGTGCGCCGAGTGCAATGGTCGGCGGAATCAGGCGCCTCGGGATGTTTGCCTCGCGGAATAAAGGGAGAGCGAGCGGATAGACGGCGAACACGACGACGAAAAGGCTCACACCTCCGTACGTTAAAGCTGCAGCAGACAAGACGACACCGAGAATCGCCCGTTTGACGCCGATCGTTTTCGTAATCGCCGTTGCGACAGAGCGTGACATTCCGGTGACGTCCATCAGCTTTCCGAAAATGGCACCGAGCATAAAGACCGGAAACCAATCCTGTGCAAATCCGACAAACCCGCCCATATATGTATCGCGATAGGCATCGAGCAGGTCGAGTCCTCCGGTTAGAGCGACAATACCGGCTGCGATAGGTGCCACCCAGATGATGGACCAGCCGAGATAGGCGAGGACCATGATCGTAATTAATCCTAATAAAATTCCAAGCATGATGAAGCAGCCTCCTTCCTAATAGTGAGAGCGGTTACAAAAAATCGTTCAGCCCCATCTTTCTATTCATGCAAGATAAATGCCAAATTTGCTATATTTTAGAGTGTAAAGAGAAAGGAGTGATTATCGTGAGAGTCAATAACCAGCTTTCAACCTCTTATACAGAAGAAATATATACGTTAAAAAGGTCCCTCACATTTAAAGAGCTTGTTTCGAAAAGTGCGCTCGAGTTCGTATTACTGACAGAGGAAACCGGGGAAGAACAGTGGCTTCTCACGCCTGAACTTCTGCGGGCAGCAGAGCGCGACGACGTGCACCCGGAGGAACCGATTCCGGATGCCTATTTGCTAAAGCCGGTTTACGTTGCGGATTCCGATCCACTTTCGACGTATCCGGCAGAGGAAACGGCTGCATTAGTCGAGGGAGATGGTCATATCACCGGACTGTTGAGACGAGAAAAGGTACTTCGTGAACTGCAGCGGCTGCGAGCAGAAAGCCGTCTGAATGAAGAAATTCTGCAGGTCGTGTTTGAAACGGCTTACGAGGGCATCGCCGTCGTCGATCAGCACGCGAACATCGTGCATATGAATGATGCTTACCGCAGCTTTCTCGGCATCACCCCTGAAGCAGAGGTGATCGGGCGAGCCGTTACAGACGTCATCGACAATACGCAGCTGCATCGCGTCGTCGAAACAGGAATTCCGGAGCGTGCGCAGACGCAGGTCATTCAAGGACAGAAAATGATTGTGCACCGAATACCGATCTGGCGCGGCGATGAGATTACCGGTGCAATCGGAATGCTGATTTTTGAAGGAGTTTCTGAGCTTTACCACATTTTGGAGCAGGAGGCAGAGGGAAAAACGCTGTCCGAAACGGCAAAGGCAGCACCTGAATATGAAGACGTCACGTTTGAAAATATGGTTGGGGAAAGTCATGCGATTCAGATGATGAAAAGCCGGGCCAGAAAAGCGTCGCGTACGAAGGCGACGGTAATGATTACCGGCGAAAGCGGCACGGGTAAAGAAGTATTTGCAAAAGCGATCCGCAATATGAGTCCGCGCGCCAAAGGCCCATACGTCAGCATAAACTGCGCGGCGATTCCGGACCAGCTGCTGGAGGCGGAGCTGTTCGGCTTTGAGGAAGGGTCGTTTACCGGAGCGAAAAAAGGCGGGCAGAGCGGTAAGTTTGAACAGGCGCATAAAGGAACGCTGTTTCTCGATGAAATTGGCGATATGCCGCTGCACATGCAGACGAAAATACTGCGCGTGCTGGAGGAGGAATCTGTTGTGCGTGTAGGCGGCAGCCGTGTGATTCAGCTGGACGTCCGAATCATTACGGCAACGAACCAAAACCTGCTGAAGAAGGTGGAGGAAGGTACGTTTCGAAAAGATTTGTATTACCGCCTGAACGTGATTCAGCTGGAGCTGCCGACGCTCCGTGAACGAAAGGAAGACATACCTGCGCTCGTGCAGCACTACATTCCGAAGCTTGCCTACAAGCACAGTCTGGAGCAGAAAACGTTCACGAAAGAAGCGATGCAGAAGCTGAGAAGCTATGACTGGCCGGGAAACATCCGTGAGCTAGTCAATGTCTTGGAGCAGGTGCTGACGCTTGCCGACGGCTCGGCGGTCGAGGTGCATGATTTGCCGCATGCCGTGCAGGCTGGTGCGGATCCGGAGCCAAAAGCGCTGCTGCATGAAGGGCAGGAGAGCCGGGAAAAAAGCATGATTGAATCTGTACTGGAAGAAGCAGCCGGCAACAAAACGAAAGCAGCTGAAAAGCTCGGTATTCACAGAACGACGCTTCATAAAAAGATAAAGCGTTACGGCATTGAAGTGTAGCGATGAAGCTACACTGTTTCGCTACACTCGTTGATAAATGAATACGCTTTCACATAAAACCGCTTACAAGGCTGCAGAGGAAAAGTTGGCATGGCTTTTGCATCTCTTTAGAAGATGAGAAAAGAAAAGGAGGTCTATCTTTGGGATATTCAACGGTACACTTACCCAAAAGCATTTTCTATGGAGAAAACAGCTTTTCAGCCATCGGCACAGAAGCAGCCAAGTCCGGCTCACGTGTCCTCCTGATCAGCGATGAGGTCATGAAAAAACTTGGCTACGTAGAGGAATGCCACGCCTTTCTTAAGGAGGCAAATGTAGCCTGCACCGACTATCTCGGCGTCGCATCAGAGCCGACGGACGTTTATGTAGCAGAAGCGCTGCAGCTGATTCGTGATCATCAATGTGATCAGGTTATCGCACTTGGAGGCGGGAGCTGTATTGATACGGCGAAAGCGGTCGCGGTGCTTGCGACAAATAAAGGAGACATCAGTGATTACATGGGCGGAAAAACCCTTGCTGCAAACGCGCCGCTTCCGTTGACCGCCATTCCAACCACAGGCGGAACAGGCTCGGAAGCGACCGATGTCACCGTGATTACCAATACACGCACCGACGTTAAAATGATGATTAAGCAGCCGGCATTCATGCCAGAAAAAGCGATCGTCGATCCGTATTTGACCGTATCTTCTCCCAAAAGTATCACTGCCGCTACCGGTGTCGATGCGCTCACGCATGCAGTGGAAGCGTTCATTTCCAAAAAAGCACATGCATTTACCGATGCGCTGGCGCTTTCTGCGATTAAACGAATCATGCTCTATCTGCCGAAGGCATTTGAAAACGGCAAGGATATCGAAGCCCGTGATCATATGATTTACGGCTCCATGCAGGCAGGAATGGCCTTTTCCAATTCATCGGTTTGTCTTGTGCACGGGATGTCGCGGCCGATCGGCGCCCTGTTCCACGTGCCGCACGGCATTTCCAACGCCATGCTGCTGCCGGTGCTGTTAAACTACGCAAAAGAAAGCTGCACGGATCGCCTTGCTACAATTGGGCGCTACGTATCTGACGAGCTGGATGCAGCAACAGATGCAGAAGCAGCTGATTACGTCGTATCCGAAATTCTTCATCTGTGCGAAACGCTCTCTATACCAAATTTGAAGGCGTGGGGTGTGGAAGCAGATAAGTTTCAGAGCGTGCTGGATAAAATGGCGTCCGATGCGCTCGACAGCGGCAGCCCGGCAAACAATCCGAAAGTGCCTACAAAGGAAGAAATTATCGACTTGTATAAAGAAGCGTATGACTTTCAGTATGCAAGCCTGCAAAACCAATAAGGAGGAATGAATCATGACCGTACAAACAGCAAAACAATTGAAGAACTTTATTAATGGAGAATGGGTGGAATCATCGACTGAGCAGTACCAGTCCGTGCCGAATCCGGCCACTGGAGAAGAGATTGCCCGCGTTCCGCTTTCTACGAAAGAAGACGTCGATAAAGCTGTGAAAAACGCCAGGGAAGCATATAAACTGTGGAAAAAAACGCCGGTTCCGAAACGGTCCCGTATTTTTTATAAGTATCATCAGCTGCTGATGGAGCACTACGAAGAGCTCGCAGAATTAATTACAATCGAAAACGGCAAGACGTATGAAGATGCCTATGGGGAAGTGCTGCGCGGGATTGAGTGCGTGGAATTCGCTTCAGGCGCCCCGCATTTAATGAAGGGCGAAGTGCTTCCAGAAATTGCGACAAACATTGAATCGAGTATGTACCGCTATCCGGTCGGTGTCGTCGGCGGCATTACGCCATTCAACTTCCCGATGATGGTGCCGTGCTGGATGTTCCCGCTCGCGATTGCATGCGGCAACTCATTTGTCATGAAGCCGTCCGAGCAGACACCGCTGCTTGCCGAACGACTTGTTGAGCTGTTTATGGAAGCCGGTCTCCCGAAAGGTGTGCTCAACATCGTACACGGTGCGCACGATGTCGTGAACGGTTTGCTGGAACATGATGAAGTCGATGCGATCTCGTTCGTTGGCTCACAGCCGGTAGCAGAATACGTGTATACAACTGGCACAAAGTATGGGAAACGCGTTCAGGCGCTGGCAGGAGCGAAGAACCATTCCATCGTGCTCGGCGATGCTGAGATGGATAAAACAATTGAAGGCATCATCGGCGGTGCGTTTGGCAGTGCCGGTCAACGCTGCATGGCAACAGCAGTCGTTGTCGTAACCGAGGACATTGCTGATGAAGTTGTCAACCGGCTCATTGAAGCAGCCGATCAGCTGAAGCTCGGTGACGGCCTGCAAAAGGACGTGAACCTTGGTCCGGTGATCCGCGACTCGCACCTGGAGCGCGTTCATCAAGCTATCGAAGAAGGTGTGGAAGAAGGCGCCAAGCTTGTCCGCGACGGACGCGAAGACGTGAAGAGCGAGCTGCCGCCAGGCTTTTTCCTCGGAGCCACCATCTTTGACCACGTGACGTCTGATATGAACGTATGGGAGAAAGAAATTTTCGCTCCCGTCCTCTCGATCGTACGTGTGAAGGATCTGACAGAAGCGATCGAATTCACGAACCGATCCGAGTTCGGAAACGGCTCCGTCCTCTACACGACAAGCGGGGCTGCCGTACGCGAATACCGAGAGGACATCGAAGTCGGCATGCTCGGCGTGAACGTCAACGTACCAGCGCCGATGGCCTTCTTCCCGTTCTCCGGCTGGAAAAAATCATTTTACGGAGATCTGCATGCAAACGGCATGGACGGCGTTAACTTCTACACGCGCCGCAAAATGGTCACCTCCAGATGGTCGTAATATAGAAGCAAAGAGAAGCCCGGGAGCCGATGCGCTTCCGGGCATTTCTGCGGGCGAAAGTTTTCATTTCGGTTGCGGAAGTTTTCATTTGGGGAGAGAAAGTTATTAATTGACGAGGCAAACATTTCATCCTCTGTCTCAACGTTATCATTGTTATCATTTGGCGTTCTACATAGCGAAGAACTTATCATTTGACGGGTCCATGTTTTTATTTGATGCCGTCAACTTATCAAGATCCTCAAAGGAAGCTTCCGGACCCCCGGAAGCAATCTGCTCCAGTCGGAAAAGTTGAACATTTTCCAGAAAAGATGAACGTTTTAGTCCGGCAGATGAACGTTTCTTCGTTATAGCAGATTAAAGTTGATGCTCGTAAACAGACCGATGCTGAAGTTAAAGCTTTCACCTGAAAAGTTGAATATTTACAAAGAGAAGTTAATGATTTTGAAAAGGAAGATGAACACTTTCTCAAACAACACCCTTCGTAAGGAAGCTTCCGGCTCCGGAAGCAGTTCCGACATCATGTTCTCCTAAACAGCACCAGTTTTCCATGCAGATCCAGCGTGTTCACAGTTCGTTGCGACTTTTTTTCAATGTAAGCGGTTAGCATCGTTGAGCGTTTGCGCCGGCTGCGGTAAGCTAGAGAGCGGACGTTTAACTAGAAAGGAACGAGAGCTTATTATGACGAACCTGGATTTTTTGAACCAGTTTTGGATTATCGTGTTTTTCCTGATTCCGATCGTGCTGATTTCGAGAACGGTCGTAGCCGGGACTCGGTATTCTCCTATTTTGATCGTCGTGCTGTTCGGTTTGGCGATGGGCTTTTTACTTGAATACAGCGGGGTGAGCGATCCTGGTCTGACGGCATTCCCGATGGTCGGCATTATGGCGCAGACGACGATCATCGCTCTGATCGCTTCGTTTTTTGTCGGCGGACAGGAGCTGCGCAAAATTCTCGGGCGAAAATCGCTCGATGCGGAGGACATGGTCACGCCGGCAGATGAGGAAGTCATTCTCGGTACAACGCGTACGCAAATGTTTCTCATTGTTCGCTCGCTTTTCATTCTGCTCGGCATGTACGGACTGATGCATGCGATTCAGGGGACGGGCACTGCTGAACTGAGCAGCTATTATCCTGTTATCGCCTACATCGGCATCATCGGATCACTGATATTAATTGACAACAAGGCACGTATTACGAACAAGCCGCTCTATTTGCGTAAAGGTGTGGTAGAGCTTACGCTGCTGCTTGCAGTGCTGCTTCTTTCGTATTTAATCGCCCAGCTTGTGGCCCCGCTGATTGCACTGCCGCAGATTTTCTTTGCGATGATGGTTTCCGCTGCGATCGGAGCGGTCTTCTATAAGTGGACGTTCGGTCCGACGTTGCGCTCGCTCTTATTTGCGGGGATTCCGATCGTGCTTGCGGCGAACTTTCTCGTCGGCGGCTCGCGAATTGGCGAAGCATTCGACATTCCGGGCGTCAATGCCGTGCTCGTTTACGGCTTCTTCGGCCAGCTCGTCTGGATGTTCGGCGGGATCGCACTACTCATGTATTTTGCCCGGACAACGAACGCCCGCAATCTGGCGCCGGGCATGGCAGGAGCGCTGTCACACTCCGGTCTTACCGGCGCGTGTACAGCCGGAGACTTCGGAAAAACGGCCGCAAGCCGTGCGCCGATTATGATTAACATTCCGTTTTTCGGACACATTTTTGTATTTTCAATCCTTGCGGTAAGTGCAGAGCAGGGAAGCCTCTGGCTCTGGCCGGCGCTTCTGCTCGTTGCAATCGGCCTCGGTCTGACGGTGCTGGCACTGAAAAACCTGCGCGTAGCAGGAGGGGAGGATCGCCGCGAAGTCACGTCGCTGATGCAGTTCTCCTTCGGCTGGCAGCTTTGCGCGGTGTTCGGCGGACTGGCGTTTCTGTACATGGGGCCGCTCGCGATTGACTATGCCGCGATGGCGCAGGCTTCCGCGATTTCGCACTTCGGACTGTTTGCAGCGATTCAGGAAGGGATGTTCGGAGAGAATGCAGCACTGCTCATTCCGTTCGTCTTCTCGATGCCGTTCCTTGTGCACCCGCTCGTGTTTTACATGTTCGGACGCGCGATGGAAAACGGTGGCGACATGCCGAAAAAACCGGTATACATCATGGCCTTCATCGGTTTGATCGGTGTTACCATTTCCTTATTTGTTTAATAAGAAACCGTTCCCGTTATGGGAGCAGCTCAGAGGGGCGAAAAACGTCATTTAGGTGAATCACCCTGCATCTGCCTGTATCGATGGACACTCGCTTTCCGGAGGGAACGGGCTCAGCTAACCGCTTCTTCCTGCTGTCGGAAGCGGTGGATCTTCGCCTCGTTCTGATCCTCTTGGAGTCGAGGACCTTCGATGTCGGCAGCTGACAGTACGGGTGTAACGCCTGGTGATGATTGGCACGAGCTTGCTTGATTCGGGTAGAACCTTCGTTTAGGGAGAAACGTTACGAAACGGCATAGGGGCCGGTGCTTTCACATCTTTACCATGAAAGCAAAAAAGGCGTTGTTTCCGCCTGTTATGACGTTGTTCTTCAATAAGCAGATCCTTTTCCCCTGCGGAAAATGCCCCCTGAGAAACTGTTGAAGGTGAGCCCACGGCAGGCTTGGTAAACAGAGATGAAATACTACTAAACGAATAAACATATAAGTAGATTGACTTTGTAAACAGCCTGAGCCGTTCCCTTATGGGAGCGGCTCTTTTCTTTACTGATCAGCTTTTTTCCTCAATCTCCACCCTGCAGCAGTTCTTCGGTGTGTTGGACTTAACGCCGAGCAGCTGTTTGATCCATTTTTTTAGCATTGTTTATTCCTCCTATACGTATATGAGATAAAATAAAAATCCGGACACGGTCGACATCGTAATAACAGAGAGGACAAAGGTAACGATCAGCTCTGTTTTAAATATGGTTTTTAAAAGTACGAGCTCCGGAAGACTGGCTCCGGCTGAACTGATCAGCATCGCCATCACCGGTCCGACGGCCATGCCGCCGGCGATCATGACCTGCGATACCGGGATCATCGTGGAAAGGCGGATATAGAGAGGGATGCCGATCACCGCTGCAGCCGGAATGAGCCACCAGGCATCGCCGCCTAAATACGTACTGATGAAAACAGTTGGAACGACGCCGTGCAAAAGTGCTCCTAGGGCAGCGCCGATTGTCAAATAAGGAAAAACAGTTTTCATCATCGCCCACGTCTCGAGCCAGGCGCGTTTCACCGAGAACGTTTTGTGACGATTATCGTAGCCAATCATGACAACCTGCTTCACCGCCCGTTCCATGCCGAAACGTTCCAATATCAGACCAATTGCTAAAGAAAAACTGGCAGTAACGAGCGTGTAGGCGACTGCTATTTCCCAGCCCATAAACACGGTCATCACGGTTAAGATAGTCGGATCGAGCAGAGGAGAAGCAAACAAAAATACCATAACGACACCGAAGCGAATGTTGTTCTTTAATAAATGGACGACGATCGGAACGGTAGAACAGGAGCAGAACGGTGTCATAAAGGCGAAAACAAGCGCGATCATTCCGCCGCGAAAGCCGGAGTTCCGCCTCAGTAAATGTTCCAGCTTATGATACGGAATAAATACCTGAAGCAAATGAAGAATAAACGAGAGTATCATAAACAAGGCTGTGAGCTTCAACATGATAGAGGCAAACGACGCCAGCGTGTCGATCAGCATGATGAACCCTCCTTATATCAAATAAAATTGATGTATCAGGCAAAATGTGTACCCGGCTTACGGGGCCGGGCGGAAGATGCAGCATAATTCCTCTGAAAACAGGTGATTCATCGTTTCTGGATTCGCAGAATAGTAGTTCCACGTCCCACGCTTCTCGCGCGTGATCAGTCCGGCATCCAGCAGCAGCTTCACGTGATAGGATAGCTTCGACTGCGGCAAGTGCACAAGCTCCGTTAAATCACATACGCAAAGCTCCCCGCGCTCGCATAATAGATGCAGAATCTGCAGCCGCTTCTGATCACCAAGCGCTTTAAACTGCTTCTCATAAGCGGCATAGTCGACCGTCGTAGAAAACGATAATGGCAGTTCCATCGCTCATACTCCTTTCATCAAAAATAATTGATATATTCTCAGTGTAAGTGACATTCTCGGAAAAAGCAATCATTAAATCAAAAATAATTGATATAATAACTGTTCAAAAACCTCTGTGTACGCAGCACAGAGGCAGTAGATTAACTGGCAGATCCAGCCAGAACGTGCTTCATGGCATAGGTTTTTGGGGAGATGCCGTAGCGCTTTTTAAAAACGGAAGAATAATAGCTTGCGGATTGAAAGCCGACGCGAATCGAGACTTCTTCGATCGACAGCTGGTTATCCGCTAACAGGCGCAGGGAGGCATCGAGACGATACGCAACCAGGTAAGCCTTTAGACCGATCTGAAACTCCTTCTTAAACAGCATGCTGAGATGAGACTCGGAGATGTAGAGCTCCTTCGCAATACGACCAACAGTAAGTGACGGAGAACTGAAGTGACGGTGAACGATGTCGGCAGCCTGCTTTGCAGAAGTTAAAGACGGACTCATGATGCATTCCTCCTCAAGCGGGTATCGCTTGGTATTTCTATATATCTTACAAACAATGTCGAATTTTGTAAATAGTTCTAGTTAGGTCCAAGGGCTTATTTTTCAGTGAAGTGAACAACATGTCCCTAATTGTTCATTTCAGCGAATGTTACGAGCCAAGTACGAGCAGGCAGGCTCCCGCAAGCGCCATGAGAAAGCCGGTCATCTGCCAGCCGGAAAGCTTTTCCTGAATGATCAGGCGGGCGCAGAGAAGCGTGAACAATGGGGACATAGAGCCAGCAAGTCCAATGACTGAGAGAAGGCCCATGTTGACGCCTATAATATAGAGCACGGCAGCTAACGTTTGAAAAACGCCCATAATGGTAACGAGTACGCCGGCTCGAACGGTCAGCTGAAGGCTTGTTCGCTGCACGATCATCACAGCAGCGGTCAGAAAGAGCGCCCCGGCCATCGTAAACAGCACCGTCCACATCGCTTCACCAGCTGGCGGAACGTAAATGAGCACAAAAAAGAGTCCAAGCAAAAAGCCCGCGGCAGCTGCTTCCAGCATCACTTTGGCTGAAGCAGAAGTATCGTCATTCTCGTCCTGCTTTGAGATTAATACGATTGCCAGCGTGAGGACTACAAGACCTGCAAAAATAAGCAGCCCGGGGCGCTCACCGAATAACAAGCCGGCTGTTACCGGCATAATTGCAGACATAATCCCGCAAATGGACGCGGAAACGCCCATTTTTCCATTAGCCAGTGCCCGGAAATAAAACAAAAAGCCAGCGGCCAGCGCTGCGCCTGATAAACCTCCCCAAATAAGAGCATCCGTGCTGTATGTATCATTTGTAAGCAGTACAATTGGAATCATCATCAATGTTCCTGCTGCCTGCGCATAAAAAATGACCGCAAGCGTCGGCATGCGGCGCGTTACCTGTCCGGCCAGAAAATCACCGATACCAAATAAGACGGCAGTTAAAAATCCTAATAAGAGTGCCACGTGTCAAGGTCTCCTTTCCACAATCAGACTTCCAGTATACACGGTACAATATCATTTGTAAGGCGCGGTGCATGAAAAACAAGAAAAAACCAACCCGCCGCGGGGTCGGTTTCAAGGATATACGGTTTATGGTTCGGGTTCATGCTGCGGATTGGGGCCAAACCGGTTGCTGCCGGAATCGGATTCCAATGCCATAAACACGATAAAAATGATCCAGCCGAGAAACGGCAGAATATTGATCAGAATCCAGAAGCCGCTGCGGTTTGTGTCGTGCAGCCGTCTGACACCGACGGCAAGAGATGGAATAATGACCGCAAGGCTGTAAACGGAAGAAATCACCGTCGGCAGGCCGAACAGCGTCTCCAGCATGGCGAGCCCGACTAGAATCATAAAGTGGACGAGAAAAAACATCCAGTATTCTTTTCGGCGGGCCCGTCCGGAGAATGTTGCATAGTTTTTTAACACGTGCAGATACCAGTTCATAAAACGTCACTCCTTTTTGTATTATCCAGTGAAAATATCGCCTTTTGGATAGCGGACGTGGCTAGGCTCTGTTCGCGCAAGCGCAAATGCAAGCGTAACGGGACCAATACGGCCAATAATCATGAGCACAATGATAATGCCTTTTCCGGCATCCGTTAAGTCGCCTGTCAGACCCATAGAAAGTCCAACGGTTCCGAACGCAGAGAATGCTTCAAATACGATATGCAGGTAAGGGCCCTCTTCGGTGACAGCGAGCAGAAAGATGGAGAAAAACACGGTGATCAAACTAATCACTGCAATTGCGAGAGCGCGCATGATCGTTTTATCTTCAATGCGCTTTTCAAAGATTACAGGTTCTTTCTCTCTCTTTAAATACGTAAGCACCGCAAGAAGAATCACGAGAAACGTCGTCAATTTAATACCGGAGCCCGTAGAGGCACTTCCAGCCCCAATGAACATGAGCAGCAGCATAAACGTGATAGCAGCAGGCGTCATGTCTCCGATCTCCAGTGTGTTAAAGCCTGCTGTACGCGGTGTGACTGCCTGAAAGTAAGCAGCCCATACCTTTTCAGACCCGGAAAGGGAGCCGAGCGTCAGCGGGTTTTGAAACTCGAGTACAAATAATACGAGCGCCGCTGTGATGTTAATCAGCAGCGTGCCGACAAGCATGATCTTTGTATGAACGCTGAACCGGTGAAACTCTTTTGTCGTAATCAAGTCGTAGATGACGGTGAAGCCGATGCCGCCGGTGATAAACAAAAACGTAATCAGCAGGTTTACGACAGGATCCCCGACAAAGCCCATTAAGCTGTCGTCCCAAAGCGAAAAGCCGGCATTATTAAAGGCAGAAATGGCATGAAACAGGCTCGTCCAGATCCCAAAGCCGAGTCCATACTCCGGGACCCATCGCAGCGAAAGGATCACCGTCGCGATGCCTTCCAGCGTAAACGAAAAAATAAGCAGCATTTTTGCAAGGCGGATCATACCGCCTGCAGCCGGCTGGTTAAACGATTCTTGTACGAGAATCCGCTCACGCAGACCTATTCGTTTTCCAAGCGCCAAAATGATTAAAATCGCAAAGCTCATTAAGCCTAAGCCGCCAATTTTAATCAGAATCATGA
Source organism: Bacillus daqingensis (assembly GCF_042654445.1). Taxonomy (NCBI): domain Bacteria; kingdom Bacillati; phylum Bacillota; class Bacilli; order Caryophanales; family Bacillaceae; genus Bacillus; species Bacillus daqingensis. Next base: position 142,289 of record NZ_JBHSGK010000013.1, on the reverse strand, counting down.
TTACGGCCTGGCCAAAAATCGTGAAATCGCTGCCCGTGTCAAGCACGACCAGCCCGGTCACCGTCGTCGCAGACGTTGCGGTAAAGAGCGCATCGATCAGCCTGATCGGCTCATGCGTCGAGACAGGGAGCATAAACAGAATCGTGCCGCTGATAATCGCACCAATAAAGCCAAGTGCGAGAAACTGAGGTGGAGTCAGCTGAGCGGCCCGATTCCGTAACCGGGCCGCCACCTACAGTTCCTCGTCTTCGAAACGCTCTAGATCGTTGTTATGGCCGATGACGAGCAGAATGTTACCGGAACGGATCGGCTCATCCGGCTTTGGTGAAATGTTCATCGCTTCACCATCTTTGATCGCGAGCAGCGTAATGCCGTATTTCGCTCGCAGCTGCAGTGACATGAGCGTTTCCCCGTCCACTTTGTCTGACGCGCGAAGTTCAATGATGCTGTAGTCATCAGACAGATCGATATAGTCGATGACTTTGTCGGAAACAATGTTATGGGCAATCCGTTTCCCCATATCAAATTCAGGGTGAACGACTACATCTGCACCGATTTTATCGAGCACCTTCTGATGGTACATATTTTGCGCTTTGACCCACACTTGCGAGACACCTTCATCCTTTAACACGAGCGTCGTTAAAATACTTGCCTGGATGTTATCGCCAATTGCAACGACTACGTGCTCGAAATTGCGGATGCCGATGCCGTGCAGCTGGCGTTCATCGGTGCTGTCGAGCTGAACGGCATGAGTGGAAAACCGGCTGTACTGGTCGACCTTATCTTGATCGATGTCGATTGCCATCACTTCATGACCCATATTGTGAAGCTCGCGGCAGACGCTTCCGCCGAAACGGCCAAGACCGATAACCGCATACTGTTTTTTGTGTTTTTTTAATTTTTTAGGCATTTTCATGACTGGACCACTCCTTTAAAAATGTCCATTCCGGTAAAGGCGGGCATAAGAAACAGCCTTTCTTCCTCGATCATCACGCTTACGGGGTCAGCTGTCGGATTCGGGATCGGAAGTATCCCTTCGCAGGCTTCTGCGATTCACCCCTAGGCTCTATAAGCCGTTCATCATGTGGGTCCCCCGCGCGCATCATGCGCTTCAGCGGTCTAAAAGGCCGAAATGGTCGTGTGATGAGATAAACCTACGCCTGTTACTGATAAAAGTCAATATTTGTGATAAAAGTGGATAAATTCTGAAAATTTGACGCAAGAAGGTATATAAATAAGTAGAAACTAAAGGAGGAGAGCGAAGCAAAACCAGGTGCAAACGGCGAAGGAGCTGCTCCGGGCAGAAGCAGCTCCAACTATTTTTAAGAATCGGCTAATCCTGCAGCAGCCGATAGACAATGACAGCGAGCAGCGCTCCGAGCACTGTTGCAGTCAGATAAATCCACAGGTGCTCAAGCGTTCCGGACGCGAGTGCGGGACCGAGTGAGCGCGCCGGGTTCATCGAGGCACCGCTGATTGGACCAGCGAACATCGCCTCCAGCCCGACCGTTGCCCCGATTGCGATGCCGGCGAAGCTTTTAATCGCCTTCGCATGTACAGCTGAAGCGGCGATGACGAGCATGAGAATGAACGTTAAAATGATTTCAAGGATGAACGACTGCTCAGGTGCATAGGCAGGCAGCGTCGCCCCGAGGTCCGCGACGTTTCCGAACAGGGCAAGCAGCGTCAAGCTTGCGGCAGTCGCACCGCCTGCCTGAGCCGCAATGTACGGAAGCACGCTTTTTCCGGGAAAGGTACGCATCGCCCAGAAGCCGATTGTTACCGCGGGGTTAAAATGGGCCCCGGATATATGACCAAACGTATAAATAAGCGCCATGACGACGAGTCCGAACGTAAGCGCGATTCCGACATGTGTAATGGCGCCGGTTAATTCATTGACGACCACGGCTCCTGTACCGGCGAATACAAGAATATAGGTACCGACAAATTCCGCCGTTAAATATTGTCTCATCTCAGCAAGCCTCCAGCATCGAGTGTGTATATAAGCATTCGTTTATATTCTGTCGCAGAGCTGAAGAGAAGTCAACCGGTAATTAGATGAATGTTGTCCATATGCCTGTTTCACCGAGAAAATCGTTTCGTGTGATCCGTTCCCCCGTTATATACTGACGATAGGCAGCAATCGTTCCGTCATGAGAAAACAGCCATACTTGTTCTGCCTGAGTCGAGCGGCACCACGTAAGCAGCTTCTCACAGTGCAGATAAAACGTCGGCTCCGGCATCGTATTCAGAGATCCGCGCCAAAGCAGCGGATCTGTTTCTGGCATCAGCAGCCACTGCGGAAAATCTTCGCTTATATGCTGTTTGGGAAGCAGCCGGTCACACGGAAGCGTGCGGCCGAGTGAAGGCACTGGAAAGACCCTCGGACCAATGAACGGTGTGACAACGTGTTCCACATCGCCAGGTGAGACGATCGAAGCGGTTTCCAGCGTTCGCCGAGTCGGGCTGCTTACAATAACGTCAGGCGGTGCCGCTTCAGAAAGAACAATGCGAAGGTCAGCCGCCTGCTGCACCCCGAGCTTCGTCAGGCGGGGATGCTCCAGCTGCAGACTATCCGGAGGGCGCAGCGTATGAGCTCCTTCACCGTGGCGAATAAAGGAAAGTTTCATAGATGCACCTTCTTTGAGGAACGGTCAGAACAAAGAGTACGGTAAACGACGTGCTCCACGTCGTTACGATAAAAGGTAGAGTGAAGGGTCATGCCAATTTTCTCAGCCGTTCGTCTGGAGGCAGCGTTGTCAGAAGTCATATAGGAATAAACAGCAGGAAGCTGAAGCGTCGAACATGCATATTGTCTAAACAAGGCGGCGGCTTCAGAGCCATATCCATATCCCTGATGGTCGCGGTGTATATGGTAGCCAATTTCAGGAAGCCATTCCCCTTCGATCATCTGATAGGTGATGCCGCAGTCCCCGATCATGGCATTGCTAGCTTTAATCTGAACGGCATATAAACCGACACCTTCCTGATACAACTTTTGACTGCGGGCCATCCAGTCTTGGCACATCTGTCTAGAAAACGGGCGCGGGTAAAAAGCCATCGTAGTTGGATCACCGAGTATATCGATAAGCCAGTCAATGTCTTCTCCGATAAACGGACGAAGGATCAGTCTCTCGGTTTCGAACATGCATATCCCTCCTTAGTAATAGTAAATCAATAAAAGGAATCTATGAAAAGGTCCTGTTTTCCTGGAGAAATCGCTTTCAGCTGCATAGTTTGATAAACTGGGTAAAATCAGGTTCGAAAGGAGTGGGGTTTATGAAGACGAAATTAGCGCACGTGCGAATTAACGTGAAGGATTTGGAGCGAGCGGTTCATTGGTATACGAGAACACTTGGATGGAAGGTGGAAACCGAGTGGCCGAGGGAAAAGCCGAACTACGTGCACTTTGAAGCAGCCGACGGAGCTGTTTTTGCCTTAATGGAGAACGAGGACTTTCCATCTGCCGGACGCTTTAACTTTCATGCTGAGGATGTTGACTCGCTTTGGGGCAAGTTGAAAAATCAGGTACGGGTTCTGGAGCCGCTGTTTGAAACTGAGTACGGGTCGCGCAAATTTACGATTCAGGATCCGGATGGTAACGAGCTCGGTTTCGTTCAGGAGCAGTAACATGGGGATGTTTGGCGCGGTCGTCGGTATTCTCGGCCTGCTCGTGCTGGGGATTCTGATTGCCGCCCTTCGCTTACTCGTTAAACAAGAGGAAGCAGCCGTTTCAGCGGAAGGCAAAGAGCGTACGAAGCTCGTGATTGGAGCGGCTTTTGCCTTTCTCGCGCTGGTTGGATTAGCCGGTCTCCTCTGGTGGTAAAGAAAGAGGACATGGAAAGGGGGCGCAGGTCATGCTGACAGCTGCCGTTATCATTGCGGTATTCGTACTTATCGGACAAAGTGTTCTGCTTCTCATTCTGCTGAAAGCAGTGAAGCAGCACTTCCGTGAACAACAGATTCTGCAGGAGCAGATGGTGTATCAGCTCGTTCATCTGCGGGAAGAATGGAAGGATAAACAGCAGATTTGATGACAGAGGGGGAACCAGTGTGGAAAAAGACGTTCGGATCAGACGGTCACAGCCTCAGGATGCAGAAGCACTGCAAAAGCTGATGCATGAGTATATTACCTTGTTTTACGAACAGACAGAGCCCGATCCAAAGCAGACTGCAGAGGTAATCAAGCGATTAATGGAGGATGAAGCGTTCGGCGTGCAGTTCGTCGCGGAAACGGACGACGGTCTTGCCGGATTTGCCACGCTGTACGTGAGCTTCAGCACGTTAAAAATGAAGCCGCAGGCGATTATGAATGACCTGTACGTGACGGCTGACATGCGCGGCGGCAAGGTCGGGGAAAAGCTGTTTACCGCGTGCGTGGATTTTGTGCGCGACGGCGATTATGCGTCGCTCGTCTGGGAAACCGCAGCGGACAACGAGCCGGCACAGGCATTTTACGCAAAAATGGGCGGAGCGTTATCGGAGTGGCTGCATTATGAAATCAGCTGATACACTAACCATTCGTCCGTTCACGGCAGAGGATGATGCGACGTTAATCAGCTGGATCACGTCGCCGGAAATGCTCGTGCAGTGGGCAGGAACGACGTTTAGCTTCCCGCTTACCTCGCTGCAGCTGGAGGAATACCGGAAGGAACCGGACAGCATTATCTGGAGCGCTGAAAAAGAAGGGCGGCTGATCGGCCACCTGGCGCTTCGAAAAATAGATCACACGCACAACAGCGCCAGAATCGGTAAAGTCATCGTAGGCGTGCCGGAAGAACGAGGCCGTGGCTATGCCGGACAGATGGTGTCACACGCCCTATCCACAGCATTTGAAGACCTGCAGCTTCATCGGGTCAGCCTCGGCGTATTTGATTTTAATGCGGCCGCCATTCATGCGTATCGGAAGCTCGGTTTTCATTACGAAGGCACGTACCGCGACTTTCGCAAAGTCGGCGATACATATTGGAACTTAATTGAAATGAGCATGCTGGAAGACGAATGGAGGGAACGGAACGCGTGAAGTACCCATCAATAGCAGCGTTAGCGATCATCGCAGTGTTTCTGCTGGTTAACGGCGTCGTCTTTTTCACGACTTCGTCCGAGACTGCCCAGCTGCTCGTGCTGCTTTCATCGGTCGCCTTTTTCGGGCTGCTGCTGATCGGAGTAAAGAAGCGGAATGAGCAAAAATCGTAAGGAGAAGAGGCTTTCCGCAGAGCATGTTGCAGAAAGCCTTTTCGTTGTTTAGTGACGTTCGAACCAGTCGAGTATCTCTACCTGCGCAGCATCCCAGTTTTCCTGCACGCTGTGATCATCCCCTTCATAGGTGAGCAGCGAGGACTCCTGCCCGGCGGCATTCATCGCTTCGTGCAGCTTTTCGGCCTGTTCAACCGGGACCTGTTCATCTGCCTCGCCGTGGAGAAGGAGGAGCGGTGCGTTGATCTCTTCTGCCCAATGAACAGCTGACCGTTTTTCATACTCCTCCGGCACCTCATCGGGAACACCGATCAGTTCAGCGAGCAGCGGCCGCATTTCGGGACGATCGTTTTCATACAGCTCGCGGATATCAGTCGCTCCTCCCACGACAGCAGCGGCCTGGATGTCCATGCCTTCTTGGATGGCCCGGGTCGTCATCATGCCTCCTCTGGAAAAGCCGAGCATATAGATCTCATCTGCGTCGGCGAAAGCGAGCTCTTCCGCAACGTGTGCCAGCTGCAGCACGTCGTGCACATCGTCCCCGCCAAATTCATCCTCGCCTTCGCTGTTGCCGCCCTCCCGGTACTGGCTCGCAATCACCGTGTAGCCCTGATCGGCCCAGTAGCTGTGAAAAAAGGCGAGTTCATCGTGCGTCACTTCACCAAAGCTTCGATTTCCGCCTCTATTAATGATCAGCGTCGGTGCCGGTTCTTCATCCGCACTGACCACATACCCATCAATCAGATAGCCGTCGCTTTCATATGTAATCTCCCAGGCGTTTACGTCAACATCACTTGAGAAATCCGGTATTTCCTGTTTGTCTGTGATGACCTCTTCTGTGGAGCAGGCTGAAACTAGCAGCACTGCAAGGACAAGTAACGATGATTTCATAACGGCCTCCTTTCGTATAACTACGTAATGAAGACGGAAGCGGTTTCAATAAACTGCCAATTTATTGAAACGTGTATGTACACTTCCCGTCTAACACGATAAGAGGAGGGTTTCCATGAAAAAGGGAATCATTGCGGCCATGTTGATACTGACGGCCTGTGGCGAAAGCGAGGAATCAGCTGGAGTAGCGGGAGAAAGCAGTGAGCCTGATTATACGACTGTAAACGTTCCGGCAGAAAACCGGGAAGCACTGCTGGACGTGATGCGCACCTGGAGCGAAGAGGAACTGGACGAGGACGGCGGATTGTTTCTCGCCTCCGACAGTTCAGCCGGAGCGGCGGCAAATGGAAGCGTCGTGCAGCAGGTGGCAGCCGATGATGTATCAGCCGCAGCAGAATCGCTGACGACGCTCGCTGAAACACTGGAGTCAGGTAACGAACAGACTGTTTATTTACAGAGCGTGCCCTATAGCGAAGACGAGCTGAAGCAGCTGGCGGAACGATTTACGGAAGAGGCCGGAAACTGGTACAATCACGGTGCCTTAATCGACGTCGTTTCGTCGATTCGCAATCAGGAAATGGACGTGCGCGTCACGTCTATGGATGCAGTGGATGAAGCTGCGATCAGGGCAAACCTCGGCTCAATTTCCTTTATAAACTGGCACGAAGCGCACTCCAACGAACGGGATGATGCAAACGTTCCGGTCGAAGCCCCTGACTATACCGGCACGGTGACAGAGATCGATGACGACTATTTCATGACGATTGACGACGAGAACGATGTCGATGTGATGGACGGGGACATCATGAAAGAAGGTGAGGAGCAGCTGCCGTCCGATATACTGGAAACAGGGGACGAGGTGGAAGTGTGGATAGGCGGTGCACCGAGCATGCGGGATGAGGCGTATGACGCAGTGATTGCCGTGCATGTGCTCACAGATGAGACAGAAGAACGATTGCCGACAGTGGACCATGAATCGTGGAGCGCTCTGCTTGAGGGTGAGACGAAAGTGACAATGCATCCTGACGGAGGCGAGCCGGACCGTGCGGCAATTGTGCATGAGCCAGAACCGCTTGCCGAAAGCCTGCGAATTCCGGGAGATCTGGATCCGGAAGAGACTCCTTTTCTTGCTGTCGTTACAGGTAAGTCCGGATCATGTGCGGTCGAACCTACTGAAATTCGCGTGTTTGAAAGCGGACTCGCCGAGCTGCATCCGGATCCGGCAGAGGGGCACGAGGGTTGCACCGACGACTATAATCCGTACACGCTGATCATTCCGATGCAGCCTGATGTGGCAGACAGGATTGAGCACGTGCAGCCGGCACCAGTCAGCGGACATTCGGAGCTGCCTGTTGAAGAGCCCGGCACCCTGTATTAACAAGTGCGTGTAAATGAAAGGAAGGAGAGGATACATGGTGAGGTTGTTATTTATAGCCGGCGCGATAATGCTCGCCGGCTGTGCAGCGGACGATCTGCGTGTTTATGAGTGGCAGCAGTCTTCAGATCATTGGGAGCTGCAAGTTTCCGTTGAAGAACTGGCAGCCGGTGACGATCAAGGGGAAGAAGTGCTTATTACAGCTGAGTATAGGAATGAATCAGCGGTTGCAGAAAATGTACGGATCACCTCGCTCTCCGCAGAATTGGATCAGAATGAAATGGCCTCTTCCTCAGTCGATGAAGTGGAGGCAGGCGAGACAGTGGAGCAGGAACGGAGAGGAAGCGCTCAGAATCCCGCCTTTTTAGGAAGTATTGTAAACGAAGAACCGATCATCATCACCCTGGACTGGCATGAAGCAGGAGAAGCGCGTCAGGAAACATTTCAGTTTCAGTTGGGAGAATGATAATGACGTCACATAGGAACAACGTAAAAACAGGCTCCCGTCAAATGATGACCGGGGGCCTGTCGCTTGTATTTAGCCCTTAAACTGCCTGCGGAGAATCAATCCACAATGATTAGGGTATAAGAACATTATCTATTGAAACGAAAAGAGTGGATTGAAAGCAGAAATGAGGGAGTTAAATGAGCTTATTTGCTCGGTTTAGAAAAAAGAAACAGCCACTAATGTCAAAACAGGCAGAGCAGGAACCATACTGGCTGCTTTGCACAGATGAAAGAGATTGCAGAGAGCCTGTTTGGGAACAAATCCAATCCGCTGTCAGAGAAGCGGGAGACGGCTATGCGACGTTTGTGCCGTTATCTTATGTATATACCGATAAAGCAATTGAAACATTGCAAACGATTGTCGATAATCAGTGCTACCGTATAGAAGCTTTGGCACCGGTGCATGCTGCCGAGCACGGTCAACGGTTTGTGATAAATGACTTATCAGAAGAAAAGACGCTTTCACTCTTCAACGAATTTTTCAGTACAAACAACTTACCGGTGTTCACAGCTGGACAGTTGAAAAATTGTGAAAACCCCATTCGCGCTTTGACGTAATTGAAGAAGAATTCATAGCAAATAATAAAATGAAGCTAACGAAAAAAGCGCCTTTCCAAGGGCGCTTTTTTGTTCCTTATGTATGGTCTTTCAGCGAAGCAGCAGGGAACACGAATACATTGATGAGCAGCACAGCGCCGAGGGCAATGTAAATCAGCGGTGTCAGTGAAAACGTTCCGCCGAGGAATTCTGCTGAGGCTGCGTAAAATCCGACGATCAACAGAAGCGCTCCGAAAACAGCGTTTGCTTTACCAAACAGTGTCAGCTTATTCATACTGATCTCCTTACTGAAGGTATTGGAATGACTGAGATTCCGAATCCAGTATACCATCAAATGCTGATGACGTCCGCATGAAAAAATTGGATGAGGAAACTGAATGGAAAAAAGGTGTGCTACAATGAGCTGGAAAAGATTTCTGGGAGGCGGAGGAATGAGAGGTTTGTGGTGGAAAGGAGTGGCCGTAGGAGTGACAGAAACCGTGCCGGGGATTAGCGGGAGCACGGTGGCCATGATCGTGGGTATTTATGAGAGACTAATCGCTTCGCTGAGCATGCTGTCAACGAAAGATCGGCATAAGGCGATTCCGTTTTTAGCGGTATTTGGATTTGGCATGGTGACGGGGCTGCTCGGAGCGATCTGGACAGTTGATCATTTGCTTCAAACCTATAGAACGCCAACCTTACTCTTTTTTGCAGGAATCATCACCGGTTTTTTACCTGGACTCGTAAAAGAAACGGCAGCGATGGGAAAAGGAATTCGAGTCAAAGAAGCAGGGTGGATTTTTGCAGGAATTGCTGCTGTTATAGTCTTGCAAGCAGCAGGAGGAAGAATCATGTTTGAAACAGAAGGCAGTACGTGGGTAAACTATCTATTCCTAGGATTGGCCGGAATAGCTGCCAGCACAGCGCTTGTCCTGCCTGGAATGAGCGGTGCACTTATTTTAACGATTCTCGGTGTGTACGAAACGGCGACATCGGCTGTTTTGCAACTGAATTTCTCTGTCTTGCTGCCAATCTCAGCAGGAGTTATAACGGGGCTGCTCGTCATTAGCAGACTTGTTAAAGCAGCTCTTACAAACCATCCTTTTCGTACATATTTGCTCATCACAGGCCTCGTAACGGGCTCTCTGTATGCACTCGGTGTCAATCTCGAAGCCTCAGCACCAGCAGTGTGGCTGGCTTCAGGTGTTACATTTACAGCTGGAGCTGCAGGAATGCTGTTTATCGCGAATCTATCCTTAACTAAAACATAACAGGAGGCTTCTCATGGTTGATTTGATCATTATCGGCGCGGGAACGATGGGGCTTGCGGCTGGCTATACGGCAGCGAAAGCTGGGAAAAGCGTGGTGATGTTAGATGCGGACGATCCGCCGCATACATCCGGCAGTCACCACGGCGATACTCGGATGATCCGGCTCGCCTATGCAGAAGGGGCACAGTACGTGCCGTTTATACTGCGGGCAAAATCACTTTGGGAGGAGCTGGAGCATGCGACGGGAGAAGAGCTGTACGTGAAAACAGGAGTGCTTGGAGCAGGAAAAAAAGATGGGGCGTTCGTGAATCAAATGATCGATAGTGCCCGTGAATACAACCTTCCGCTCGATGTTCTTACCGCTGAGGAGGCTAACGCACGCTGGGAGGGCCTCGCGCTTCCGGCTGATTATGCGGGCTGCTATGAACCGGAGGGAGGCGTTATCTACGCTGAAAAAGCGCTTCGCGTTTACAGGCGGGAGGCAGTCGCAGCCGGGGCAAAGCTTTATACACACACGACTGTGCAAACAGTTGAACCATCGGCGGATTATGTGACTGTGGTGACAAACCGCGGCAGCTTCACCGGGAAGCATCTGATTGTGTCTGCCGGATCGAGGAGCGGAGCTGTTTTAAAGCAGCTTGGGCTGCGAATCCCGCTGCAGCCTATTCGTAAAACGTTTTCCTGGTATGAAGCCGATGAAGCGCTTTACTCAGCAAACGTATTTCCAGGATTTGCGATGGAAACAGCGGACGGAACGTTTTACGGGTTTTCAAGTGTCGATGAGGCAGGAATCAAGCTGGGTCGCCACGACGGCGGGGAAGCGGTCGATCCGGAGCAGCTGCTCGCTCCTTTTCAGGCAGCGGAAAGCGCAGACGCATCAGCTTTTCTAAGCCGGTTCCTGCGACAGTCCGGAAAATTCAAGTATGGCAACACGTGTTTGTATACGATGACGCCGGACGGAAGCTTTGTCATCGACCGTCATCCGCAGTTTCCTCACATCGCAGTTGCAGCTGGCTTTTCCGGGCACGGGTTTAAATTCGAGCCGGCAGTAGGAGAAGCGCTCGTGCAGCTCGTCGAAGGCAGCGGTACGACAATGGATCTCACTTCGTTTACGCTAGGGCGGTTTTCAGATGAAGGCTGACACGTTTATCAGAATCAGTTACATATGTGCGCTCGCCTTTCCGCTGCCAATGCTGCTCATTTATCTCGACTATGGAAGCCGTTTTTACGATTGGTCTGTTCCAGGTGTATTTCGTCATATCATGGGCATGATGGTCATCAGCACGGCGGCAGCATTCCTGCTCGCACGGTGGGGAAGAAAGCAGCCGCCCGTTATAACGGCGGCCGGGATCGTGCTTTTATGTACGGTTACGTTTGTAACGGGACCGCTGCTGATGGAGGATAGCTTCTGGTTCGCACCGCTGAGCCGCAACGCCCTGCTCGGCATAGCGACCGGGCTCTATGCATCGGTTTTCATCCTTATGTGGCTGCCGATGTACCAGCGCACCGTCCGTTGAAAAGGGGATTTAATTTGTCTGACAGGAGATGCCTGAACGATTCCCGTGAAGTCAAACACAAATGAGGCTGATGCACAGTATCAGAGCATCAGCCTCATGGCGTTTTCTGTATTAAACAAACTGTTAATCTTCCAGCATCAGTTTCTTGCGTCGGTATTCCTGATCTGTCAGTTCGCCTTTGGCGTAACGTTCGTCCAATATGGCAATATCGTTGCGGCTTTCTCTTTTAGACCGGGAACTGCTGCGAACCACCGATACGATAGCGACGATGGCAGCGATGACGATTATAATTCCCAGAATCATCACGAGCGATCCGCCCATTCCCGGCATCAGGGACTGGTCCATTGGCATATCATCTTCTCCTTCTCCATAAGCCGTGCTCTCAGGTGGAGCGCGATTTCAAGTTTTTTCGAATATAGCTGACGATTTTTCGCAGTTCTTTCGCATTTGGTCTGCCGAACGGACTCGTCTGCTTTTGAACATACATCAGCTCGTTGTATTCGTTTAACAGGAAAACGGCAGGTTCTCCGTGCGTACCTTCATCCTCATACGGATCTCTCTGGTCATCGTGCTTAAACACGCCATAGGACTCCAACAGCTCAAACTGTTCGTCGGCCAAAACAGGGAATGGATAGCCGTTGTCCTCCTTCCATGTCGTTAATGCCTCAAGCCGGTCTGAGGATACAGTGGTGAAGTGAACATCATGCTTATCAAAGTAGCTTTTATTCTGCGTAAGATCATCCAGATCTTGTTTGCAGGCTGGTCACCAGGAACCGCGGAAATAAATAATAAACCGCCAGCCTTCCCGCTCCTTCTGGTCATGGGACAACGTGTAGCTTTCTCCGGATGCTTCCGGCAGCGTGAAGTCTGGCAAACGCTCGCCTAATTTCCATTCACTCATCGTTTAGTTCTCCTTTCATGATCCGAATTAAGGTGCTAGTTGCGAATGTTTCCCTCCGCCGGGATCGGCCGCTGCTGCAGCATTCGGGCGAAATGAACCAGGTTGTAAGACATGATTCTCGTATTTCGGATTGTAAAGTCATTGTTTCGCCCGGTTTCTAAATAAGAAGGACCTGGTCCCGCTTCACCGACCCAGTAGGCATCCACATTCGGCGGAATGGTAAACCCAATGTGAGAGAGGCCGTAAAGAATCGATTTAGCCGATTCTTTCGCCCCGTCTTCATTGCCTGTTACAACAGCACCGCCGACTTTATTGTAATAAATCGACTGCCCGTGCTCATTCCAATCCCCGCTTGCCGCATACAGCCGCTCCATCGCAAGCGTCGTCAAGCTGCTTTTTTCACCGATCCATATCGGCGTAGCGACAATTAAAATCGGCGCTTCCAGCACCTTTTGCAGGATCAATGGCCACTCATCGCCGTCACCCATATCTTTCTCCATCCCAGGAAAGATCCGGTAATCAGCGAGCCGGATCTCTTCCGTTTCCACACCAAGCTTTTTAAACCATGCCGCGGCCTCATCAAGAAGGCCGGACGTATGCGAAAGGGTGGGGGAAGGTTTCAACGAGCCGTTCAAAAAGAGTGCTTTCATAAGGCATTCTCCTTCTTAACCGTATCAGGCTTTTTTCCATTCCGCCCGTATTGGAATACCAGCAGCCTCCAGTGTCGTATAAACCGGGCAGCGAGCATCTGTTTTCTGCCTAAGCTCTTCAATCCGCTCATCCGTTTCCGATGTTTTTACGTCTGCTTCGATGGCAACATCGTAAAAATACGGTTTTATATCCGCTTGACCCATCAGCCCGCGCGGGTCGAGTTCGCCGGTTACTCGAAAATCAATTCCCTGAAGATCAAAGTCCATTTCTTTTGCAACCATGTTTGCGATGACGTTCTCACAGCCCGCCAAAGACGCAAGCAGATTCGACAGCGGATCCTGACCCTTATCAGCACCGCCCATGCTTTCCGGCTCGTCAATTACAATCGTATGATCTTTTGCCTGCAGCTCGGATGTCATTCCTTTGGAAGAACCTGTTACTTCAAACGACATTTTTTCACTCATGTTCATCGCCTCCTAAATTGGGTTACCTGCCTCTTTACCCAAAACATGACGATAAAAAAGTAAGCTGACTTACAGGGGCCAGAACAGCTGAACCAGGAGGTCAGTCCTGAATTTGCGTGAAAAGAAGGTCAAGTTCCTGCAGCATAAAATCAGCGTGAATTTTGTATCCGTCCGTCTGCTTTTGCAGCAGACCTTCTTTTTTTAGCTGGCTCATAACAGCGGAAATGGTTTCTCGCGTAGAACCGACCATCAAGGCAATGTCATAGTGGGTCAACTGCATGTGAATCGACTGCCACTGGCCGGACCGCGTTCCTTTTTTTTCGCTCATTTTATTCAGCAGAAAAATTGTCCGGTACCGCACGTCAGCGAGTGCGATTTGTTCACTGATGTCATTGACATCCTTCAGTCTTTCCGACAGAAGATGAATGACCTTGAACGCAACATCCGGTTTTCCAGCCAGAAACTGATCAAATTTATTCCGGTCCATCACGCAGACACAAGACGCACTCAGTGCTTCTGCAAACGTCGTTTCATCCGTCAGCGGCAGTTTGTCTGTCCGGCCGAATACGTTTCCGTCGACGAGTACATCAGACGTAAATTGCCTGCCCTCGTGATTCATACGGTAAAGCCTTACCTGGCCGCGCTTTAAAAAATAGAGTCTTGATTCCTTGTCGTTTGGACTCACGAGCACTTCGCCTTTTGGAACCGTCAACATGTCACTTTCATCGGCAATATAAGCAAGCTCCTCTTTAGCCAGATCCTCGAATATATTAATGTCTGAAAGCAGCTCCAGTTTATTCATCTGCTTTAACCTCCGCTCTGTGTAGTCTTCCCTCTATTAGACCATAAGAAGAGCAGGCTGTAAAAATGGAAGACTGCAATCGACACTCGAATTAGTTAGATTTTGTACAGCAGGAAAAGCCGCTGAAACCTCTCGCGGTTTCAGCGGCTTTTCATTTAGCGCAGTGCCGTATTTAATGTTTCCAGATTTTGTTCCATAATCGTAAAGTAAGAAGCGCCTTCTGCTTCCTCCTCTTCCGTCAGTGATTCGAGGTTATGCAGCTCCAGTGATTCTGCGCCGACCTGCTCTCGAACGGTTTCCGTAATATTTTCCGGAATGTTCTGCTCGAACATCACGTAGTTAATATCATTGTCTTCCATAAATTCAATCGTTTCTTCCATTTGCTGAATGGACGGCTCGTTTGAAGGGGAGAGTCCGGCAATGCCAAGCTGACGGATCCCATACTCTTCTTCCCAGTAGCCATAGCCGGCGTGGGAAACAACAATGATGTCCTGCGTCATGTTGTCAGAAAGCTCGACAAATTGTTCATCCAGCTCTTCAAACTGCGTCAGCAGCTCCTCGTAATTTTCTTCAAACGTATCAGCGGCATCCGGATTCGCTTCGCTCAGCGCGTTTTTAATGTTTTCTGCCTGTTCAGCAGCACGCTTCGGATCAAGCCATACGTGCGGATCTTCATCTCCGTGGCTGTGATCGTGGTCATGGTCGTGGTCATGATCGTCGTTGTTATCATCGTGATTATGACCATGATTGTTGTCATCGTGGTCGTGGTCATGATCGTCGTTGTTATCATCGTGATTATGGCCATGATCGTTGTCATCGTGGTCGTGGTCATGATCATCGTTGTTATCATCATGGTTATGGCCATGATTGTTGTCATCGTGGTCATGATCATCGTTGTTATCATCATGGTTATGGCCATGATCGTTGTCATCGTGGTCATGATCATGATCGTCATCAATGCCGTGGCTGTAAGAAATCAGATCGATTCCTTCAGAGGCTGTGACCATTTCGACATTTTGACCGTCAACAGCATCCTGCACGCTTTCTGTGAACCCTTCGAAATCGACTCCGTTATAAATGAACAGATCCGCTTCTGCGATGTCGATCATCTGACTCGAGGAAGGTTCAAACGTATGTGCATCCGCTCCAGCTGGGACGATGTTTTCCACTTCTACGTAGTCACCGCCAATTTCCTGAGCAAAATACTCAAGCGGGAAGAGCGTTGTTTTTACCGTAATCGGATCCTGATTCTCGGCGGCCTCGTTTTCCTCTTCATTCGTCGCGGCAGAGTTGTTGTTCTCCTCCGCGTTGTTCGTATTATTCTCCGCAGCCTCATTATTACCGCAGGCTGCTAAGAACACAGCCGAAAGCACGATGGCCGACAGTTTTGTTTTTCTCATTTGCTAAATACCCCTTTCGTAACGATTCCGTTTTACTCAACCTGTAGTATACGGAAAACAAGTCGATTTGTAAATCATAATCGTTACGATTGTAAAAAAGAATGAACGATTACGCTACAATGGAAAAGAGAGGAAGTGAGGCTGGTTGGCAGAAGCAATGATTATTTACCATACAAAAACAAAGCTCGTACTTCTTAGCTTTGGTGCATGGCTGTTCGTAGCAGCAGGAGTATTTTTCTATCTCAGTCGGGACATTGATTTAACGTTGATCATGGACCTGCTCGTTTTCTGGATCGGCGTTCCGTTTTTCGCCTTTGCAGGTGTCTATACGGCAAAACGGCTGATAATCAATAAACCTGCCGTCATTATCGACGCAGAAGGCCTCGTTGACTAGGCGTCTGCCGTCGGGGCAGGGCGCGTCTACTGGAAGGAAGTGAGTTCGCTGTTTATTTTTACTTACGGCGGTCAGCGCTTTCTCGGTGTTCGGCTGCAGGAAGGCAACAGTCTGGAACAGAGAATTTCGAAACGGAAAGCTGCGCTTCTGAAACTTAACCGGGAGCTGACCGGGGCTGAAGCGTCAATTCATATTCCGCAGACAGGGCTCGCCGTAAAGCTTGAAGACCTGCTTGCTGAAGCCGAAAAACGGCTTCAGCAAGCAGGTTGTTGACAAAGTCAATCAGCTTACATGATTATTCGATTAATTGTACTTCCCCTCTGATTGCCTTGCCTGCCGCGGGCTTGCTTTAAGCTATATCACAGGGGAAATCCCCTTTGTGAATGGAAGAAGGACAGGCCGGACATGACGGGAAAATGGGTTTGTTTGTTCGAGAAAAACATCCCGAAAGCCAAACGCTGCGGCTTATTGGGTGGATACGCTGACGTACTGGCACCCCCATTCGACGTCAAAACGTTGCCTATATATAGGGTTCATCCATATGGAATACGCTCGTGTTCATCATCACCATGCGTTTCAACCGGACGGGCAGCTGCCAAATTGAAGGACCTCGACTCCAGGAGGAAGCGCTTAGCAGAGGCCGTTCCCTCCGGAAAGCGAGTGTCCGCAGATGCAGGCAGATGCAAGGTTCTTCACCTGGAATTACTTTATCAACACTCTGGCTTGATGAAGCCGAAAAGCGGCTTCATCAGCAGCGGGGAACGTAATGCTCCGTATGCCAAAGATAGGAGTCAGCTTGGATGTAATTAAGAACAGAGGGGGATAGCGTGCAGGAGCAAAAAGTCATTAAACTGAACGTATCCGACAGCATAGAAAACAGGTTGTTAGGAGATTCGTCGCAACTCTTTTTTCCTTAAAAGGAGGAATTCTGTAGGCTTTCGAGAAGACTAACTAGAAAGGAGGTTGTTTTCATGCCGAATCACGAACGTCTCCCCCTACAGGTGGAATGTACGATGCTGTTTCAATCGAACCCCTGCCGGCTTCATTCAGCCGCTGATATTGCCCGCATGCTGCAGTGTCCGTCTGATGAAGTGTTGAGCGTCCTGGAGCTGCTGACGCAAAAAGAAATTGTCCGGCGCATTGAGTATAAAGAAGCACCGGCCTACCGCTATAACGAGCCGGCGGTCTCAGAAGAGATTGACGTGCATCAAGGTGAACGCCTATGATGCCGGATATTCATATCGCAGAAGAAATTTTAGACGTGTATGCGGAGCGGACAGGGCTCACGCTTTTTCTGCTTGATCACAACGGCGCGCAGGTAACGGAGGCCTCCGCCAAAAGTCCGCTCTGTATCGAACTGCTGGACCGTCCGAACGAAGCGTTGCTGCAAGCTTTTCAGGAACGGCTGACCGGCGGACGCTTTCCAAAGCGGGTAATCCCGTACGACATTGCCCCTGGCCTGTATAGTTTAATCATTCCAGTGATGGATAGCGCTTATTTTTTGTGCGCAGGTGTATACATAGAGCCAAATACCGCTTCTACTCTCCCAGAAACGCTCTCGGAGCTGTGCGGCGAAGGACCGTGGCAGCAGCTGACGGCGGAAACGGCTGTCGGCACACTCGAAAAAGAAAAAAAGTGGATGGCCGAAGTGGAAAAAGCGGCCTCGCTGCTGGATAGTTTGAAACGGGAACGCGCCTTTTCCTACGATAATCAAGTGCAGATGATCCGTTCCATCCCGCAGCGCGCCGGCATGGATCGCAGCGCGTTCATCGAGCTGGCGTTTCGAAACAACCCCCAGCTTGATTTCATCGGCCTTGCTGTCGAAGAAGAGGAAGAAACGTTTTGCATCACCGACATGGCAGGGGAAGGCAAAGCGCTGGAAGACTGCCGCTTTGTACTTGGGGAAGGCTTTCTCGGCCGGGCGCTTCTCGCAGACAGAGAAGTCGTCTGGGAGGACATCTCCGATGACACACGCTCTGCATTTTTCCGAGAGTATGACTTCGATCCGACATCGATTTACTGCTACCCGATTACGGAGCGAAGCGGATCCCGGCTCCTCCTTTTCACAGGAACCGTGCAGGGAAGGACGCTGACTGGAGCTGCACTCGAGCAAGGCCAGGTGCTGGCAGCAATTTTAGAGGCGGGCTCCTATACGTCGTCTCTGCAATTGGAGAACCGCCGGCAGATCCACCGGCTGACGTCGTTAGTGGATATTTGCATGACGATGGCTTCTACCGTCGATGTGAAGCGGATCGTCTACATTCTCGTAGATATCAGCATGAGCCTGTCCGGCGGGGCATTTTCGTGTGTGCTGCTCAAGTCAGAGAACTCCGACAAGATGCAGCTCGTCTCCCGCGGCGGGAACCGCGAGAAAATCAGCGCCTATGCCCGTAAAGCCGCAGCCCGTCACTACCGCGAATACAAACCGGCCTCACAGCTTCCGGAAATACACGAAACAGAAGACGGAAGCTGTATCGTGGAATGCCCGCTTGTTCACCGTGGAGAACTGCTCGGAATTCTTTGCGTGAGCTGTGATCACGTAACGCGCAAAGAGTTAGAGGAGCAGCAGACGTTCTTATATACGCTCTCGATCATTGGAGCGGTCAGCCTGCAGCTGGCGAGGCAGAAGGACGAGCATCCAGAAGAGAGGGTCATTTCCGCATTGGAGCGGGCAGTGGCGGAATTTGACTTGGAAAAGCATGCGCAAAGCGTGAAGTTGTTTGAAACGGCAGAAGGCTTCCTGGCCCGGCTGGAGCTTTCTGACAGACGTTCCTATCATATTCTCAGTGCCTGCCGGCTATCTGCCTACAGCCCTGCTTTTCTCGCAGAAGCGCTCAACGAGCAGGAGCCGGTGCGGCTGCTGCAGGAAGCGAGACAGCTGCTGGGAGGGAAGCCCTGGTCCGAAGCAGAGGAAGACAGCCAGCTGACAGCTGTTCTGCTTGCTTATACAGAGTCTGGAGACAGTCTCAAGGCCGTGCGGGCGCTTGGAGAAGAAGAAGGTGTGCTTCATGATTTCTGCGTGTTTATAGAAGAGATTATCATTTCAGAAGAGGAATTTGCGCTGGGCGAAGATGATCAGACGTCGGAGCCCTACAGCCGCATCATCAAAGAACGACTGCCGCTCTCTCCTCGTGAACAGGACGTGCTGGACCTGATTATAAAAGGACAGAACAACCGGGAAATTGCAGCTGCGCTGTTTATCAGCGATCACACCGTTAAAAATCACGTAACGAAAATCTTTCAAAAGCTGCGGGTCACGGACCGGGCTCAGGCGATCTCAAAGGTTTATCAAATGATGTATGAACCGAACAGCGCTCCTGGGCATTAAAGCGCTTATATAAGGAATTTATATCCATTAACAAGAAGCTCTCGTGCCTTTTCATAGGCTGCGGGAGTTTTTGCGTCTTTTGGCACGGGCAAAACGAAATGGGAGCGAAAAGGAAAGCAGTACCTTAAATAGGGGTACGGTCTTAATAAAGGTTCAACAGAGAGAACAGGAGCGGAGGGGGATAGTGTACCCGGGCGGTTCAGCCCATAATAAGCAATGTAAAGCGGATCTCAATTCGACAAAAGGAGGTGGCTCATGATGCAGGTGATCGTCCGGGAAACCGGACGGGTGCTAACCGAAGAAGGAAATACGGCGTATCGGTTCTGGCCCAGATTTAAAGGGCTGATGCTGCAAAAGCAAGTAAGAGCCTTGCACTTACAGCCTTGCAAAAGGGTGCATACGTGGTTCATGCGGGTTCCGATCGACGTTGTCTATCTGGATAAGGATCTCCGCATCACCGGAGTGGAGGCCTCACTCGCGCCATACCGGCTCGGAGCAGCTTTTCCGGGAACGACTTCTGTGCTGGAATTATCGGAAGGCTCGCTTGAAGCGATGCAGCTGGATCCGGGTCAGCACCTCCTTTTGGAAGAAAGAGCTCCGCTGTCAATGTCGTCGCACCATGTTTAAGGAACATACTTAACTAATTGAAGGAGTGGGGAAGATGAAAAACTGGATGCTAGGATTTGTAAGAGAAGAAGATGGACAGGGTATGACGGAGTACGGCTTAATTCTCGGAGGAATCGCCGTCATCGCAATTGCAGTCATCGCACTGCTGACACCGGGGCTGAACGGATTTTTCACCGATCTCGTCGGTCAGATTACGGGTACACTTGGCGGATAAGCACAAGCAGCGAACGAGGCAGTCTCCGTGCTTACGGAGCTGCCTTTTTCACGATATGTAAAACCTCGAGGAAAGGATGGCGGATATGGCGATACTGCTTTTACTTAGTTTGACAGCGGTCTGTGTCTGGACCGATCTCAGCGACCGCAAAATTTACAACAACGTGCTCTTGCCGGTGCTTGCTGCCGCATTTTTGCTGCACGGTCTGCAAGCAGGTCTTTCCGGCTTCGGCTATTCCTTCCTCGGACTTTTTACAGGTCTTGGACTGCTTATCATACCTTATCTGCTGGGGGGAATGGGGGCAGGAGACGTGAAGCTGCTCGGCGTGATCGGTGCGCTCATGGGACCAGCTTTCGTGTTTGATGCTTTTTTATACACTGCGCTCACAGGAGGCTTGATCGCGCTCGTGATCGTATCGATTCGCGGCCGCCTGTTTCGAGCCGGTTGGAACGGGGACCGCTGGCTCAAGGCGTTTCCGTACGGGGTTCCGATAGCCATCGGAACGCTGCTCGCTCTTATGACAGGGGGCGGGACAGGATGATGAAGAAACAATCCGGCCAGTCGATGGTGGAATTCGCCATCATGCTGCCTGTCTTTCTGCTCCTCGTTGTCGGCATCGTCGACTTCGGACGCGTCCTGTACACCCATCTGGAGCTGGAGCTCGTTGCCCAGGAATCAGCAAGGCTAGGCGGATTTGGTGAAACGTCTGCCTACATTGATAAGTTTGCAAAAGCAAAAACGAGCAGAGACAGCGCACTGCTGGAGGTAGACGTGAAGGTTGTACAAGAGCCCGATCCTTCCGTGATGAGAGAAACAGGCAAATATGTCATTGTCACGCTCGAATATCCCGAAGAGTTTTTTGGCATCTTCGGGCAGGCGGCGATTCCTTATACCGTACGTACAAGCTCTACGATTCGGATCGAGTGAGAGGTGAAAACATGAGGACATTCAAACAGGAAGAGTCCGGCAGTGTACTCGTGATGACGGGCTTCAGCATGCTGCTGATTCTGCTCTTGCTCGGGCTCGTCATTGACGGAGGGAACATGTACGTGACGAAAAGCCACCTGCAAAAAACGGCTAACGCAGCGGCGCTTTCCGGTGCGCAGGAAATACCTGCAAGTGAAACCGCCGTTAAAAATGTCGTAGAGGAGATTATCGGTTCTCATAATGAAACGGGAAGTCTGCTTGCCGCTGATGTTTCCGGCAATGAACTGCAGGTCCGCCTCGGCAGAAGCGTGCCGTTGTTTTTCGGCTCCTTGTTCGGACAGGAAGCGATGACACTTGAAGTGGAGGCGAAGGCAGGGATCGATCCGATTGCAAGCGGGATCGGAGCGGTTCCGCTCGGAATTAACGAGTCGATCCCGCTCGTCTATGGCCAGGAATATGAGCTGAAGGTGGACAGCGGAGATTCAGAAGCCGGCAACTTCGGCGTACTCGCCCTGGCGGGGCCTGGGGCACAAAATTATGAAAACAGTTTGATGCACGGCTTTCAGCAGGAGTTGAAAATCGGTGATATTGTACCAACTCAAACGGGTAACATTGCCGGAGCAACTCGAAAAGGCATCAACCACAGAATTGATACGTGCCCTTACCCGGACGGAGACTATCAGCAGCGTGACTGTCCGCGGGTGATGCTCGTCATTGTGTATAAACCGCATGAGAAATCAACCAATCAGCTAAAATCAATAAGAATCACCGGTTTTGCCTACTTTTACGTCAGCGAGCGCATGGGCAGCAACGATGACAGCATCCGCGGGACGTTCATCCGACGTACCGGTCCTGGAACGGCCGGCGAGCAGCCGGCACCGGACAAAGGCGCGTATACGGTCAGGCTGAAACGATAGGGGAACATATTTTAAACCAAGCAGGTGGTGCAGATGATGAAAGCGAAACGGATTTTATTGCTGGCCGTGCTGGCAGGACTAATTACAACAGGACTCTTTTATATGTATGTGAACGAAGCAGCCGGTTCTCAGCCTGACCCGCCTGTCATGACAAAGGTGACTGCAGCTGCTGTTGACATCGACCAATATACAGAGCTCAAAGAAGATATGCTGACGGTCAAGCAAGTTCCGGAAGAGGACGTTCATCCAGAAGCAGTCGCGAACCCGGAAGAGATCATCGGGCGCTTTGCCGCGGCTCCAATTCGCGAAGGAGAATTAGTCATGTATCACCGGCTTGACGGGGAAGGTCTCGAAAGCGACTACGTGTCAAAAAAACTCAGCTCCGGCAGCCGGGCTATTTCCATCAGCGTCGATTTTGTGCGTTCCGTCTCCAATTTAATTGAACCGGAGGACACGGTTGATATTGTCTTATCAGAAGAAAAAGAAGCTGGACCGATTGAAACGACGATGCTATTAGAAAACGTCCGCGTATTGGCAGTAGGAGAGCGGATGGTAGAAACGAATGAGGAAGAAGGAACGGAAGACGAGTATCACGCCGTTACGTTTGAGCTGAAGCCGGAGGAGGCGCTGAGTGTGATTCAGGCTTCGGAGCGAGGCAGCCTGCAGCTCGCGCTTCACAGCAAGCGGGATCAGCCTGATGAAGAAGATGAAGCTGATGACATGGAGAAGGAAGAAGCTGCTGAAGCAGAAGCGGCAGAAGAAGAGGCAGAGACAGAAGCGTTTGTCGTTCCGGTCGTAGAGCGTGCACTCGTCCGTTCAGGCCCGTCACTTGATGAAGATGTGATCACAGCAGTGGATAAAGACGAGGAGCTGCCTTACCTCGATGAGGAAGCAAAGGATGAGGAAGGGCGTACGTGGTATTACGTAGCACTTCCAGAGGAAGAAGAAGGCTGGATCAGCAGCCGCATTGCCCGCAAAGAAACAGACTGACGAGAGGAGAGGCTTTCATGGACGAAACCATCCGAGTGATTGCAGCAGGAAGTGCAGCCGGAGGCACCGGCCAGACAAGTTTTGCCGTAAATATAGCTGTAGAGCTTGCGAAATCAGGCAAAAAAACTGTACTCGTCGACGCGGACGCAGCTTTCGGCGACGGAGCACTGTTTCTTCATCTTCAGCCTCACCTTACACTGAAGGAAGCGGCAGAACGACAGGACAGCAGCCGCATCGCTGACTACTGCCTCAAACATGAATCCGGTCTGTTTCTGCTCGCAGCACCGGTACGTCCAGAGTTTGCTGAGTTAATAACAGCGGACTTTTTCGCTGACGCCATTGATTCCCTCCGGCAAACCTTCGACGTGATCGTCATAGATGCGGGAACAGGCCTTCACGCGCTCAGCCTTCCGTCCTTTGAGCTGGCTGATCAGATTTATGCCGTAACAGCCCCGGGACTTGCCCGCATGAAAAATACAAAGCTGTTCGTCGATACGATGGAGGCGCTGGAGCTGAAAGAAAAGCTGGCCCTCGTATCGGTAGAGCAAAAACGAAAGGCATTCGTAAAACCAGCTGAAGCTGCGGTTATCTGCGCAGCAGAGCGGCTCGTTGTGCTGCCGAATGCCGCAGACGAGCTAGCAGAAAGTATGGAAACGGGAGTGCCGGTTGTTGTGTCACATCCGCGCGGTGCCTATGCAGGAGCGATACGATCTGAGATCCGTCATCTGTTCGAGCCAAAACCGGCTCTGCCCGAAAAGCTGCGCAAATGGACGAAGTGGAAGGAGATGAAGCGTCATGAGCCTGCTCGCAAAGCTGCAGTCAAAGAATCCGACATCTGAAGCTGCTCCGCCGGCTGCGCCAGAAGAAAAGCTGCCTGAACTGGAAGTGCCAAAGCCGAAGCCGCAGTCGAAAAAGGCGATTACGCTCGATTCAAAAGACGAGATGAAAGAAATGAAGGAAATGAAGGAGCTGGCGCTGAACTATATTTTAAAAGAGCGTAAATCCGATGACATTGATGCAATTGTGGACGATCTGGAAGCAATCTTAAAGGAAATTGTGCAGGAAAATGAGCACATCACCCACATTCCCAATATGGCAAAGCTGATCGAGGATCTGACAAACGATCTTACCGGCTACGGTCCGATCAATCCGCTGCTGCTCGATGAGAATGTGACCGAGGTGATGGTGAACGGTCCGAAAAGCGTATATGCCGAAATCGGCGGACGGATACAGCTGACCGACGTCACCTTCCGGGATAACGATCACGTCATGGCCGTGCTGGAAAAAATCACGGCTCCGCTCGGCAGGCGCATTGATGAAAGCAGCCCGATGGTGGATGCCCGTCTGAAGGATGGATCCCGTGTGAACGCCATTATACCGCCGCTCGCGCTTGGCGGACCGACCATTACGATTCGAAAGTTTTCGAAGGATCCCTTTACGATTCACGACCTGATCCGCTTCGGAACGCTTACCGAAGAAATGGCTGCCTTTATTCAGGCGTGCGTGAAGGCGAAGCTGAACATCTTTGTCAGCGGCGGCACGGGCTCCGGTAAGACGACGACACTGAACGTGCTTTCCTCGTTTATCGCGAACGATGACCGCATCGTCACGATTGAGGACGCAGCCGAACTGCAGCTCGGGCAGGAGCACGTCGTCAGCCTGGAATCACGACCGCCGAATATCGAAGGCGAAGGAGCGGTGACGATTCGCGATCTCGTCCGCAACTCGCTGCGGATGCGTCCCGACCGGATCGTGATTGGAGAAGTGCGAAGCGGGGAAGCGCTGGATATGCTGCAGGCGATGAACACCGGTCACGACGGCTCTCTCGCCACCGGGCACTCAAACAGTCCGCGCGACATGATTTCCCGCCTGGAAACGATGGTGCTTATGGCAGGTATGGAGCTGCCGATTAAAGCGATCCGCAAGCAGATCGCCGGTGCCCTTGACGTCATCATTCAGCAATCGCGCCTCAAAGACGGATCACGGCGCATTACGAACATCACGGAAGTGCAGGGGATGGAAGGCGACGTGATCGTGCTGCAGGACATTTTCGTCTTCCGGCAGAGCGGCGTTGACGAAAACGGTAAAATCATCGGCAGGCTCGTTCCGACGGGCGTCCGGCCTCATTTTTATGAGCGCATGGAATACGAAGGCATCTATTTGCCGCCGTCGATTTTCACGGAAAAGGAGGCGTAGCAGATGGGAATTGCCGCTGCAGCTGGACTGTATCTGACAATCTTTCTATTTTTAGCCGCGATCGCTTCTCTGCTTCGCCCAGACCAAGGCGCAGATCAGCGCTGGTCGCTGAAGGAAAGCTTGAAAGCCTCCAACCGGCGTATGAAGCTGTTTCTCGTTCGGCATCGTAAAAAAAGCCGCCGCAAAGATGCGCTGGAGCAGCGCCTCAGTGCAGCTGGACTGCCAATTAAACCGGAAGAATTTGTCGTCTTTCAACTGTTCGCAGCACTCATCCTGGGCGGCCTGCTGCAAATCATCACCCAGCAGCTGCTTCTGCCGCTTCTCGGAGCTGCCTCGGCCTACATGATGAGCAGCATCTGGCTGAAAGCAAAACAGCGCAAGCGAATCAAGCAGTTTAACGAGGGGCTGCCGGATATGATCACGTCGATCATCGGTTCACTGAAGGCGGGTTTCAGTCTGCCGCAGTCGCTGCAGATGATTGCAGAAGAATCATACTCACCGATCAAAGAGGAAACAGAGTTTGTCATTAAATCCATGCAGTACGGGAAAAATGTAGAAGAAGCGATGATCGACTGGAAAACAAGAATGCCGAGTGCGGATCTGGATTTACTCGTCGAAGCAATTTTGATTCAGCGTCAAGTAGGTGGAAACCTCGCTTATTTGCTGGAGAAAATCGTGGAGACGATGCGGGAGCGAACGAGAATTGAGGGCCAGATTCGGACCCTGACCGCGCAGGGGAAGCTGTCCGGGATTATCATCGGTTTACTTCCGGCGGTGCTGGGGTTCGTTATTTATCTCATGAACCCGGAATATATGCAGACCTTGTTTGTGGAGACGATCGGTCAGATCATGCTTTTGATCGCAGCGGTCTCCGGCGTCATCGGATTTTTATTCGTGCGCAAGATTACAACGATTGAGGTGTAGCAGATGATCTGGCTTATCGTCCTCGTTTTTACGAGCATAACGCTGAGCGTGGCAGCCTTTCTGGCGCTGCAGGCAGAACGCATACTGCGCCGCGAACGGATACAGCAGTTTGCTGTCGGCTACGGCCAGCCAGCTGAACCGGAGGAAGAGCGTTCTTTTTATGACCGGCTGATCGCTCCGCTTTGGCGCAGAACAAAAAAGAAGCAGCAGCGCCGCCTCAAGCGGGCCAGCGTACAAAAGCTGGAAACGCAGCTGCTTCAGGCGGGCTCTCCTTACGGCATGGGTCCGGTAGAATTTCGGCTGCTGCAGAACATACTGATGATGGCTCTCCCGCTCTTTATGGCCGGGTTTTCTCTGCTGCTGGGAGCGGCAGTGCCAATAGTGATGCTGCTCTCATTGCTTGGGCTGCTCGCTGCTGCCATCTATCCGAAGCTGATGCTGCGCAGCCGGACTCGTGCCCGTGGAAAACAGGCGTTAAAGGAGCTGCCGGATACGATGGACTTATTTACGATCAGTTTGGAAGCGGGCCTCGGCTTTGATGCGGCCGTCAGCAAAGTCGTGGAGAAGAAAGACGGTATTCTTTCAGGGGAGTTTAAGACGTACCTGGAGGAGGTCCGCCTTGGCCAGACGCGCCGTGCCGCATTGTCTGCTATCAACGACCGGCTGGCACTGGAAGAGCTGCGCGCGCTGATTTATAACGTCATTCAAGCTGAAAAGCTCGGCATCGGTATGGTGTCGGTGCTGCGTGTTCAAACCGAAGACATTCGGGAAAAACGCAAGCAGCACGCCGAGGAAGCAGCAATGAAAGCACCGATCAAAATGCTGTTTCCGCTTGTCATCTTTATTTTTCCGACGCTTTTTATCATCCTGCTCGGTCCAGCTGTGCTGCAGCTAGTCGAGGCATTTTCCAACTAGAATCTCAAGTTAACAATCACATCGATCGTGTATCTTTTGTAAAAGCCGGGATGCCGGCTTTTTTAATTTGTTAGCTGCAGCACAGCAGAAGGCATGGAACAACGTTGTCCCATTACAACCGATGTGTACAAAGCAGGTATTATTACACATACAACCTCCTTTTTCTCAGCCAAAAGAAGGAAATTAGCACGTAACAGAGAAGTATAGAGAAAGGTACGGAATAAAGAAGGGGGCGGTCATCTTGACGAACGGTTTAGCGGTCCGGGTTCCCGGAGGGGAGCGATCATGAGCCTGAATCGAGCAATAGTTGAAACGATCCTGAACCTTTACAGCGAAAGGCTGGGCCTGACGCTTTATGTTGTAAACCGAAGCGGAAAACCGGTAGTGGAACCGATCGGCATAGATGAGATGTTCCACGAGCTCGTGCGGCGGTCAGATGCGAAGACGGAGCAGGATTTTGCTCACTACATTCACGATTATCAGTTCCCTGACCGTGTAACCGCTTTTGATTTTATACCTGGCTTATTCAGCTTTGTCCGTCCGTTCTCGATGGGGAATTACATTCTTTTTGCTGGAACTGCGGCAGAGCCGGATGTTAAAAAAAAGCTTCCGGAGGTCCTTCGGCAGCGGTATGGGGACGGCAGGTGGGAGACGCTCACTGCTGCTACCGCAGATTGGACAGATGACCAGGAACGAAGGTGGACCTCGGAATTAGAGCGGGCGGCTCTCTTGCTGGAACAATCAGCCGGCGGTCAGCTGCCGCTCATCAACAGCATGGAGGGCCGGGAACCGGACCGGACTGCGTTTCTTCAGCGTGCTTCGGGAGCCGGTTCAGTATTTGACTTTGCAGGTATTGCAGAAGAAATAGACGACGATTTATTTAGTATTACCGATGTCCAGGGGACGGCAGCTGCACTGGCGGAAAGCCGGTTTCGAAGTGGAGAGGGGTTTTTAGGACGAGCCTTGCTCGGAAAGCATGAATCGATCTGGGAGCACGTGCAAGCGGACAGCCGTGGGAGTTTATTCCGGGAAAAGGGAATAGATGCAGCTTATTTGTACTGCTGTCCAATCACGCACCGTGACGGTTCGCCTCTGCTCTTTTTTGCAGGGACGGAAACGTCTGCCCCGTCATCAGCAGCCGGAGAGCAGGGAAGGCTGCTTGCCTCCATGCTGGGAACGTCCGAGCTGCTAGCATCGTTAAAGCTGGAAAATGAGGCCTACCGCGTGCAGCTTCATTCGCTCATGGATCTATGCATGACGATGACTTATGCAGGCGACGTGAGGAAAATTATGTACATGCTTGTTGATATCGGCCTGCAGCTGACAGAGAGTACTTTTTCCTATATGTTCGTGCAGTCACCGCTGACAGGACGCATGCAGCTGGTGTCACGGGGCAGGCAGCAGCCGCTGCTGGAGCAGTATGCTAAGGAAGCAGCCGGCAGGTATTTTCACGCTGACGGTTACGCAGGCACCCTGCCGTCCGTGCAGCTGATGCAGGATGGGAGCGCTGTCATCGAATGTCCGTTTCTCCACAGGGGAGAGCTGATCGGCGTTTACGGAGTCGATGGCGGTTCTCTCGTCGGGGAGGAGCTGGAGAAGCTGCTCGCTTTTCTGCAGTCGTTATCCGTATTAGGAGCGATCAGTCTGCAGCGGGCGATGCAGCGCTGGGATGACGTGGAGGAACAGGTGATTACGGTGCTGGAAAGTGCTGCCGCCGAATTTGATCCGGATGCACGGACTCGCAGCGCCCTGTTAACACGAACGGCCGACCGGGTGCTTTCGGTCATGGACGTGCCGGAAGAAACGGTGCATACCGTATTGACTGTGTGCAGGCTTTCCTCCTACAGCAGTCTTTACTTGTCGACGGTGTTGAAAACACGCGAGACGGCGGATGCTGCGGGTGAAGCGAGACAGCTGTTTCTTTACCCGGAATCGTGGAGAAGTGCTTCAACCGCCGCGAAGCTGATTGCACTGCTGTTTGCCTTTGCCGAAGAGGAGGATTCCACAGCGGCAAAAGAGCTCGGGATCGATCCGGAGCTGACGGAGCTGTTTTGCGGAATCGTAGAAAATCACGTGTTTCAAGAGGCTGAATTCGAGCTGGACGGAAAGCAAGAGGAAGCCGAGTCGTTTTCGATTCTCGATGCAGATCTGCCCTTGTCTCCGCGGGAAAAAGAAGTACTCGACCAGCTTGTTAAAGGCAGCACAAACAAGGAAATTGCCGGTACGCTGTTTATCAGCGACCATACGGTGAAAAACCATATCACCAAAATCTTTCAAAAGCTGAACGTGGCCGATCGGGCCCAGGCGATTTCAAAAGTGTATCAGCTTATCTACCAGCGATAAAAACGTTCATGATGAAGCAGCCGGCACGCTCGAAGCGTGCCGGCTTATTTGTGGTGCCTGAGCAGTTAATGGAAGGGCTTTTTAGACCCCTTCCTGAATCTTAAGATTCTTTTAAATGGAATAAAATAGAAATAATAAAGTATAAATGATTAAAATAAGTTATTTAAGGACTTTCATAAATGTCTTAATGCCTATTATTGTTCGTTTAGACGAATTAAAAGATAGGATGTGTTTCTTATTAAGAACAAAAATAGGTCAACAGGAGGGATGGGGGATGGTTGCTTTTGGAGAAGCAGGACATAATAGGAATTGTAGCACAGGTTGAGCCACCCCAAGAAAGACAGGAGGAGATTCGATGCTGAAGGTGACAGAGCGAAAGTCGAACCGCCTGATCACAGAGAACGGGCTTCCTGCCTACCGGTTCTGGCCGCGCTTCAAAGGCCTCATGTTCCAGCGGCATGCTGGCGGAGGGATCCACTTGAAGCCTTGTACAGCGATACACACGTTTTTCATGAAAGTGAACATTGACGTCGTGTACCTGGATGAGAGCGGCATCATTACCGGGATCGAAGAACATCTGATCCCGAACCGAATCGGCAGGCGGTTTCCGCGGACCCGCTCCGTTCTCGAACTTCCGACCGGAACGGTCAGTCGGATTCGGCTTTCGCCCGGAGAGCAGCTTCGTATCGAAGAGACTCCCGCTCAAGCTGAGCAGTTGTTGTCGTCGGACGTGCGGTAAGATCATTCTATCACAAAAAAACAATGAGGAGATGGGGAAAATGACAAACTGGATGATGAGCTTTCTGAAGGAAGAAGATGGACAGGGCATGACGGAATACGGACTCATTCTTGGCGGCATCGCCGTTATCGCAGTCGCAGCAGTCGCACTGCTCACAGGCGCACTGGACGGCCTGTTTGCAAACATCGCGTCTCAAATTTCCGGCGCAGTTGGCGGCGGCGGAGGCGGCGGAGGCAGCTGATTGCATTATAGTACCGGAAAAGGCGGCCCCTCACAGCATCCGGGGCTGCCTTTTTTACAACCATTACAGGCTGGAAAGGACGGGATAGCATGCTAGCAGCAGTATTGATTACGATGATCGTCATTTGCGTTATCACCGACTGGAGAAAGCGGAAAATCTATAATGCAGTTCTCGCGCCGGCCCTGGGAGCCGCGTTCATTCTGCACGGTGCAGAGGCCGGGGCTGCCGGGGTCGGCTATTCCTTTCTCGGTCTCCTCGCCGGGATGGGGCTGCTGCTGATCCCTTATCTAATGAAGGGAATCGGTGCAGGCGACGTGAAAATGCTCGGGGTGATCGGCGCGCTGATGGGACCAGGCTTTGTCTTCAGCGCCTTTCTTTATACGGCCTTGATCGGCGGCGTGATTGCAGCAGCCGTGATCCTGATCCGCTACCGGCGGGTTCGAAGGGGACAGGACATCACTGCATACCGGGCGATTCCATACGGGATTCCCATTGCACTTGGAGCGGCTTGCGCACTCGTGATTGGCGGAGGTGTCCTCTCATGATCCGTAAACAGACCGGGCAGTCGCTCGTCGAATTCGCGCTTTTGCTTCCGGTGTTTATTATCTTAGTCGTCGGCATCGTCGATTTTGGGCGTGTACTCTATACTCAGCTGGAGCTGCAGCTTGTGGCTCAGGAATCGGTAAGGCTTGGCGGTCTTGGAGAAACGGATGGCGCGATTCAAACCTACGTCGCGAACAACGCAACCAGAACCGACGGGCTGCAGGTGTCGATTTCACCGTCCGGAAGCCGGGCTCCGGGAACGTACGTCACCGTAGAGCTCACGTACCCGGAGCAGGTGCTGGGCGTACTTGGCACAGCCTCAATTCCATATGAAGTCCGCGCGAGCTCCACGATCCGCGTGGAGTGAAGGGGGACAACCGAATGAAATCATTTTTCGCAAAGGAATCCGGAAGCATGCTTGTCATGTCAGCCGTAGCCATGCTGTTCGTGCTCGCTGCCACGGGGTTTGTTGTCGACGGCGGCCAGCTGTATTCGACGAAAAGCCATCTGCAGAAAACAGCAAACGCCGCAGCACTTTCTGGCGCACAGGAAATACCAAACAGCCAGGCTGCGGTTGAAGGAGTCGTTCAGGAAGTTATGGCCGCTCACAATGAAGCGGGCAGTCTTCAGTCGGTTAATGTCACATCGACCGAGGTACATGTCACAGTCGGGAGGCCGGCACCCGTCTTTTTTGCTTCCCTGTTCGGGCAGGAAACCATCCCGGTCGAAGTCGAGGCGAAGGCAGCGATTGAACCGATTGCGCGTGCAACGAAAGCGGTGCCGCTCGGTATCGATGAATCGATTCCGCTCGTGTACGGGCAGGACTATGATTTGAAAGTCGACAGCGGCGACGGTGAAGGCGGGCATTTCGGAATACTGGCGCTTGGAGGTCCGGGGGCGCAAAGCTACCAGTCCAGTCTGACATACGGCTATCAGGGAGAGCTTGCCATAGGCGACATCATTCAGACGCAGACCGGTAATATCGCCGGTCCGACAAGAGCAGGCATCAACCACCGCATCGCCAACTGTCCGTACCCTGCTGAGGGACTAGCGGAACGGGACTGCTCCCGCGTGATGCTTGTAATCGTATACGTGCCTCACGAGAAATCCAACAAACAGCTGAAATCGATCCGTATTACAGGGTTTGCCTATTTTTACGTGCATGATCCGATGGGCAAAAATGATGATTCCATTCGCGGCACGTTCATCAGACGAGCCGGTCCAGGCGAAGCCGGAGAAGCGCCCGCGCCAGATAAAGGCGCGTATACCGTCCGGCTCATTAAATAAAAATTTCAGACAGGTGGTGTGTGGTGTATGAAAGCGAAACGGATCATGCTGCTGGCAGCAGCAGCCGGTCTCATGACAACGGGTTTATTTTACGTCTATATGAACGAGGCAGCCGGCTCGCAGCCGGAACCGGTGGAAACCGTGGAGGCGGTTGTCGCCGGCAGTGATATCGAGCCTTATACGGAACTGCGCGAAGAGATGGTGTCCACGAAAGAAGTTCCCGCAGATGATCTGCATCCGGACGCCGTTACTGCGCTGGAGGAAGTGAGCGGCCGTTTCACGGCAGCACCTCTCCGGGAAGGCGAAATCATTTTACAGCACCGGCTGGACGGAGAAGGTCTGGAAAGCGATTTTGTATCGAAAAAGCTGGAGGAAGGAAACAGAGCCGTTTCGATCAGCGTGGACTACGTCCGCTCTGTCTCGAACTTAATTGAACCGGAGGATCACGTTGACATCGTGCTGTCGGTCGAGCCGCAGGAAGGACCTGTCGAAACGACCGTACTGCAGGAAAAAGTACGTGTGCTTGCCGTCGGGGAACGCATGATTGAGGTGAACGAGGAAGGAGAGACAGAAGAAGAGTACCATTCTGTTACCTTTGAAATGAAACCGGAAGAAGCGCTTAACGTGATCCATGCTTCCGAAACGGGCAGCCTGCAGCTGACCCTTCACAGTAAGCTTGGCGGTGAAGTCGAGGAGGAGGAGGCAGAAGAGGAGGAGATGCCGGAAGAAGAGACCGCTGCGGAAGACGAGGAAGCTGAAGAGGAGCCCGCTCAGGAATCGGTCGTGCCGGTTGCGGAAAAGGCGCTCGTCCGGGAAGGGCCGTCCCTAAATGCGAACGTGGTTACAGCAGTCGATAAAGGTGACGAGCTCCCATTTCTCCAGGAAGAGGAAGAAGATGATGACGGTCGTGCCTGGTATTACGTAGCGGTGCCGGACGAAGACGAGGAAGGCTGGATCAGCAGCCGGATCACCCGTCTTGAAATAGACGAATAGGGAGGGGGCTTCATCATGGATAAAAAACCAGCAGTGATCGTTATCGCAAGCTCTTCCGGAGGAACGGGAAAAACCACCTTTGCCGTCAACGTAGCAGCCGTCAACGCCTCCGAAGGGAAGAAAACGGCGTTAATCGATGCAGATACCGCTTTTGGAGATGCAGCTCTGATGCTGAATCTCGATCCGGTCATCACGATGAAAGAAGCGGCAGAGCGGAACGATACAACCGATATCCGCAGCTACTGCCTGCTGCACGAGAGCGGCATCCGCGTGCTGGCGGCGCCGGTGCGTCCGGAATATGCGGAGCTTGTGAAGCCGGGATTTGTAACAGAGGCCGTGCAGGCACTTGGAACACATGCAGATACGATTATCGTCGATACTGCCGCTGGATTGACCGAGCTGAACCTGGCATTGTTTGAAGCGGCGGACCGGATCATGATCGTGACAGCTCCGGGGCTTGCCAGGGCAAAGAACACGAAGCTGTTGATCGAAACGCTCGAAGCACTGCATTTAAAAGACAAGCTGACGCTTGTGTATACCGAACAGAAAAAGACAGCGTTTATACAAGCGAAAGAGGCGAAAGAGATAAGCGGGGGTGCGGCAGTTTGTCCAGTACCGGACGCAGCGAGAGCGCTGGCAGTCAGTATGGAAACAGGGGTGCCGCTCGTACGGACGCAGCCGAAGGGCCGATATGCCAAGGCTGTAGCGAAAGCCGCTTCACACAGAGAGGAAACTCCGGTGAAGCCACGCAGAAAGTGGAAATGGAAGGAGGAGCGTCAGCATGAGTTTATTAGAGAAACTGCAGTCAAAGAATCAGAAAGCTGATGCTGAGCTCTCAGCTCCGCCGAAGCCGGAACCTGCTCCGGAGCTTTACGTGCCGGAAAAAAAGCAGCCGGCTGCCGTGACAACCGATCAAAGCGAATTGAAGAAGCTGACGCTTGACTACATTTTAAAAGAACGTAAATCAGATCACGTAGACCAAATCGTCGATGATCTCGATGCGATCATCCAGGAGCTGATCGACGAGCATGAACACATTTCAGATACAGCGGATACCGCATCGCTGCGCAAGGAGCTCGTGAACGATCTCACCGGATACGGTCCGATCAACCCGCTCCTGCTGGATGAACAGGTGACAGAAGTGATGGTAAACGGGCCCGACAAAGTCTATGCCGAAATAAACGGCCGCATTCAGCTGACTGATATCACCTTCCGTGATAATGAGCATATTATGGCGGTGCTCGAGAAAATCACTGCCCCGCTCGGAAGGCGGATCGATGAGAGCAGCCCGATGGTCGATGCCCGGCTGAAGGACGGCTCTCGTGTGAACGCCATCATTCCGCCGCTCGCGCTCGGTGGTCCGACGATCACGGTGCGGAAATTTGCCAAGGATCCATTTACGATTCATGACCTGATCCGCTTTGGCACGCTGACAGAAGAGATGGCTTCGTTTATCAAAGCCTGCGTGCAGGCGAGGCTGAACATTTTTGTCAGCGGCGGTACCGGTTCCGGAAAAACGACGACGCTGAACGTGCTATCCTCCTTTATCGACAATCGGGACCGGATCGTCACGATCGAAGACGCCGCAGAGCTGCAGCTGGGCCAGGAGCACGTCGTCCGCCTGGAATCAAGGCCGCCAAACATCGAAGGCGAGGGCGTCGTCTCGATCCGCGACCTCGTCCGTAACTCGCTTCGGATGCGCCCGGATCGTATTGTCGTCGGCGAGGTGCGGAGCGGGGAGGCGCTTGACATGCTGCAGGCGATGAACACCGGCCACGAAGGTTCGCTTGCCACCGGTCACTCGAACAGCCCGCGCGACATGATATCGCGCCTGGAAACGATGGTGCTCATGGCCGGGATGGATTTGCCGCTAAAAGCCATCCGCAAGCAGATCGCAAGCGCCCTTGACGTCATCATTCAGCAGTCCCGCATGAAGGACGGCACAAGGCGGATCACAAACATCACCGAAGTACAGGGAATGGAAGGCGATGTGATCGTGCTGCAGGACATCTTCGTTTTTCGTCAGGAGGGCGTCGACCGGGAAGGACGTATTCTCGGAAAGCTCGTTCCCACCGGTGTGCGGCCTAAATTTTATGAGCAGATGGAATACGAGGGCATCCATCTTCCGCCGTCGATTTTCACTGCAGAGGAGGGGTGACCCGTGCTATACGCCGCAGCAGGTTCGTTGTTTCTGTTTTTGTTTCTCTCCATGCTCGCCGCAGCTCAGCTCCTCCGCCCGGCTGACGGAGCGTCGCCTGGGCCGTCATTAAAGGAAACGCTGAAAAGCTCCAACCGCCGCATGAAAGCACTGATCGTCAGGCGGGGCAGAAAAAGCCGCCGCAAAAAGCTGCTCGAACAGCGGCTGAGCGTCGCCGGGCTGCCGATCAAGCCGGAGGAATTCGTCGTCTTCAAGCTGTTTGCCGTCATCATCGTTTCAGCGCTGCTCTACATTGCCGAAGCACCTCTCCTGCTGCTGATCGCTGGTGCGGGTGGTGTTTACGCCATGGCGGAGATCTGGCTCAACATGCGCCGCAAAAAGCGGATCCGCCAGTTTAACGAAGGGTTTCCTGACATGGTTGCGTCCATCATCGGCTCCCTGAAAGCAGGCTTCAGCCTGCCGCAGTCCCTGCAGATGGTAGCAGAGGAGTCCTACCCGCCGATCCAGGAGGAAGTGGAGCTGGTGATCAAAGCGATGCAGTACGGCAAAAACATCGAGGAAGCGATGATCGACTGGAAAGAACGCATGCCGAGCGATGACCTGGATTTATTTGTGGAAGCGGTGCTCATCCAGCGCCAGGTCGGAGGCAATCTCGCCTACCTTCTGGAACGAATTGTGGAAACGACCCGTGAACGAGCGAGAATGGAAGGGCAGATCCGGACGCTCACCGCTCAGGGCAAGCTGTCCGGTCTCGTAGTCGGTCTGCTTCCGGTTGGACTTGCTTTTGTCATTTCAGCCATCAACCCGGTTTATATGGAAACACTTCTCACGAACGAAATCGGACGGATCCTGCTCGCAGGTGCAGCCGTCTCCAGCCTGATCGGCTTCTTGTCTGTCCGTAAAATAACTGCGATAGAGGTGTAGCGTATGCTTTGGCTTAGTAGTATGGTTTTCATCAGCGTCACACTGGCAGCCGGGGCCGTTTTCGTGTATCTGTCAGAGAAAGCGCTCCAGCGGGAACGCGTCGCCCGCTTTGTGACCGGCTATGGGGTGGAAAAAGAGGAGGAGCCGGAGCGGTCCTTTTATGAACGGGTAATTGCTCCGCTTTGGAACCGGTCCAGAAAAAAACAGCAGCGTAAGCTTCGCAGTGCAGACGTCCGCAAGCTGGAGCTGCTGCTGCTGCAGGCAGGTTCTCCTTACGGAATGGGCCCGGCGGAATTCCGGCTCATGCAAAAGCTTGTTACCGTCATGCTCGCGCTGTTTACAGCAGCACTTGGGATCGTGCTGCAGCTCGAAATGGCAGCCATCTTGCTTATGACAGCCGCTGTGATGCTGCTTTCACTCGTCGTCCCGAAACTTATGCTGAAAAACCGGGCGAAGGCACGCAGCAAGGAAGCACTGCAGCTGCTGCCGGATACGATGGACCTGTTTACGATCAGCCTGGAGGCGGGCCTTGGTTTCGATTCGGCCATCGCGAAGGTAACCGAAAAAAAGGCCGGTGTGCTCTCCAATGAATTTAAAACGTACCTGGAAGAAGTCCGGCTCGGTAAAACGCGCAAGGAAGCGCTCTCGGCTATCAATGACCGGCTTCATGTAGAGGAGCTGCGAACGCTCATCTACAACATCAACCAGGCAGAAAAACTCGGTATCGGCATGGTGTCCGTTCTGCGCGTGCAGACCGAAGACATCCGCCTGCGGCGAAAGCAGCGGATTGAGGAAAAAGCCATGAAGGCTCCTGTTAAGATGCTCTTCCCGCTCGTCTTTTTCATCTTTCCCACGCTGTTCATTATTCTGCTGGCGCCGGCAGCGCTGCAGATGATGGAGGCGTTTTCTAAATAGAAACGAAAAGACCTTGTCCAAGTCGGACAAGGTCTTTTCGCTGATTGGAACCAGCATTTGATCCGCAATCAATTTGTCCTGCTAGCAGCTGCAGACAGGAAGTCGGATCGTGGTAGACAGACCGAACTGAATCATGTAAAATGAACTTAAATTTGCCTTAAGGAAACATTTATAGCTTTAAACAAATATGTTACATAACGCCACAAAAAGGAGTTTGATAAGATGAAACGAACAAGTTTACTGGCCGGTGTGCTGCTCCTTGCAGCCTGCGGATCAGAAAACAACGAGAATGTGGAAGATGTAAATGAAAACAATGCAAACGAGGCTGAAGCGGCGTCGGACGAGACGCTTCAGGTAACAGCCAGCTTTTCTGTCATTGCTGACTTTGTCGAGCAGGTCGGCGGGGACCACGTCGAGGTCGACTATATCGTTCCCCGCGGTGAGGAGCCGGAAGAGCACGAGCCGACGCCCGGCAACTTCCAGACGGTAGCGGACAGTGAAGCGTTTTTCGTAAACGGCATGGGGCTGGAATCCTGGCTGCAGTCGCTCATGGACAATGCCTCTGAAACAGAAGCGGTGGAAACGGCTGAAGGCATTAACGGAATCGCACTGGAAGAGTCCGACGCGGAGGACCCTCACGCCTGGCTCAACCCGCAGAACGTGGAGATTTACGTAGAAAACATTAAAGAAAAGCTAATTGAGCTAAATCCGAATGCAGAAGCGGATTTTGAAGCCAATGCTGAAGCGTACGTGGACGAAATCAGCGAGCTGGATGCCTGGATCGAAGAGGAGCTGTCCGTCGTACCGGAAGAGCACCGCTTTTTGACGATAAGTGAAGATGCGCTCGTGTACTTTGGCGAGCGCTATGACTTTGATACAGCAGGCATTTGGGAGCTGAACTCGCACGAAGAAGGTACGCCTTCGCAAATTTCCAGCATGGTCGATGAGGTGCAGGAGCGGGGGGTTCCCTACGTCTTTGTGGAATCGACCGTAAGCCCGAACTATATGGAAACCGTATCGGACAATGCAGATGTGCCGATCTATGAAGAGATGCTCTACACAGACGGCATTGGGGCAGACGATACGGGCATCAGCTCGTATACTGACATGATGAAGCACAACACAGAAGCGATTCGAAGCGCTCTGGGTGAATAAGAGGTAAACCGGCGGAGTAAAGGTTCCGCCGGTTTTTTCTTTAAAAATGGTTTTAAGCCTGTCATGAGCGGGTATTTATGACGTAGCAACAAAAATCAGCATGGTAAAAGGGGCGATAGGGAGCACATGCAAACGTGGAAAATTAACTACGGGACAGGCACAACGCAGATTATCAGTGATGCGGTGCTGGACGAAGTGAAAGCCTTCGCAGCAGCTCAGATGGATCTAACAAAAAAGCACGTCACGATCTCCAGCCTGGACGAGAGCTATTCGGTTACGGCTAAGTGGAAAGAAGGAAATCCTCCGCGGACCGAAGAGGTCATTAAACGGTTTGACGGCCGCGGCTACTATCAGCAGTGGCAGGCATAACATCATTCATACATAGCGTTGCTGCAGTCTTTGGGACTGCGGCCTTTTTTTATTCGATAACGCTCGATCGGTTACCCTGATGGGAAGAAAGACGATAACTGGAAAATCATGTATGATGGTATCATAAGGCCGAATTGCGAGAAGTAGGTGAATGATGTGCATTATACAGAATGTGGAGAAGACCATGAAGTCCTTCTTATGTTTTTACATGGTGGCGGAGTAAGCGGATGGATGTGGAGATCCCAGCTGGAAAAATTTGCGGATAGCTATCATTGTCTTGTACCGGATCTTCCTCAGCATGGAAAAAGTAAGCAGTACACGTTTTTTTTCGATCGATGAGGCAGCCGATGAATGCCTGAAGTTAATAAAGAGGAAAGGGAGAGAGAAGAAGGTCGTGGTAGTGGGCTTCTCGTTAGGAGCACAGGTGGTCATTTCCATGCTTGAAAAGAAGCCTTCCCTGATTGATGCAGCGATGATCAATAGTGCATTAGTTAAACCGGTCCCTTTCGCAGGCTGTCTCACTCAGCTGATGAAGCACGCTCTGCCATTAGTGAAATGGAAAGCTATTTCGAAGGTGCAGGCGACATATATGTACCTTCCGGAGGATCAGCATGAGCAGTATTATCAGGAAAGCCGCCAGATGACGAAGCCAGCTTTTGCTGACGTGATGGAAGAGAACATGTCCTTTCGTCTGCCGGAATCATTTCGTTCCTTTCAAGGATCCCTTCTCATCACTGTCGGTGAAAAAGAAAGACCGATCATGAAGGCAAGTTTGCAAGAAATGGTTCATCGCAATGAGAACAGCAAAGGGATAATGATAGCTGACGTAGGTCACGGTTTTTCATTACGAGCACCTGATTTATTTAATACCATTTTAGAAGCATGGATAGCAGAAAGCTTACAGGATGCAACTAGAGAAGACGTGTCAAAACCCTCCTCCATACGTAAAGCAGTGCAAATAAAATAAAACTACTCCTTAACCCACCATTTTAGTAACCAAATAGAACTATGAAAAGATGAACACTAAAAAACGCTAAGCCTGTCGATCATTTTTTTGAAACTTACTATGCTTACAATCGTACTGTAGTCAGAGGTGATCAGATGAAGCGACTTCTGTTAGGAAGCACGGTCCTGCTCGTGACCGCCTGCAGCGGGGAGCGAGATGACTATGAGGAGCTGGCTGAGCTCGGAGGGGAAACTCCTGAAGAGCATGATCCGGCGAATTATGTCCCTGATTTAGAAGAAACAGGGTTGGAGGAGCTGTCCATATCGGAGTTGCAGCAGCTGGCTAATCCGATTACCCCGCCCTCGAATCAGCTTTCACAGGAAGAAATGAAAGAAGATGCTGTAACACTGCTGCGGCTTTTCCGCTACGGTTACGGCCCCATGGAGTATTACGGTGGTGAAGACGTATTTCTTGAACATCACAACGAACTGATTGACTGGATTGAGGAAGCCGAAACAGATATTTCTGCCCGCAACTTTATGAATCGGGTGAAAGAAACGTATGCATTTGTCACCGATCAGCACCTCTTTCTTGGCTCCGGCGTTCCATTTGAGCGGGAAGAAGGATTTTATTACATAGAAGATGTTTATGTGAATCAGGCCAACGACGAATGGTTTCTTGAGGACGCTCAAATTCTTTCTATAAACGGAGACGATCCGGACGAATGGATTGTCCCTCATATCAGCGAAGAAGGGAAGCTCGAACATATCATTGGACGATCCACTGCGGCAGATGACAGCTGGCAGGTGGAGACTGAGGATGAAACGCTGGACGTAACGGCTGTGCGGCCGCTGGGCACTGCTTCACCATCAGCGGACATTCTAGATGAAAGCATGACGGAAGGAGAGATTCCGATTATCCGCTTCGGGTCTATGACGGTCTTTGATGACGATGGTGTGACCTATGACGACATGCTGGAGACAGTCCAAACGGTGGAAGAGGCGGATGCTGCGATTATCGATTTGCGCGGCAATCGCGGCGGCCTGGGTATTTTCGTCACAAGATGGGTGCATGATTTAACGGGATCTCCTCCAACTGAATCTACTGAAGTTGGCTTGAAAACCAATACGAATCACATTCTGCTTTCAAATATGCGCGATATCTACGAGGAAGAGGGAATGGAAGTCGTTACGTTTTATGACCATATCGAACCGGAGATGTTCCAAGGATTCGATGTGTCAGAGGTGCCGGTTGAACCGGAAATAGAAGTGACGTCGTTTGATGATGAGTGGGAAGAGGCAGAAGTTCCGATAGCGGAAGAGCCGAAGCTTAACACGCCTCTGTATATTTTAGTGGATGAAGAAACGGCCTCTGCTTCAGAATATATGGTCATGAGCCTGCAGCCGTTTGAAGACGCGCATATTATCGGCGTACCGACGATGGGAGCGTTAATCAGTGATGCCGGCTCCTCCGTCCAGCTGCCGAACTCTCATATGCCGGTCCAGATGCCTGCTTTCTTTTTGTGGAATCCGCATGCCTACGGTCGGGAAGGCTACGGGCTCGAACCTGATATTTGGATGGCTCCCAGCGACGCACTGGATCACGTCTCTGCCTGGGTGGACCGGGTGCACGCGTCAGATACGCCGTAAGAGAGGGGATAAGACATGCATATACGCAACATGACGCTTCACGACTACGACGCGCTCATCGGACAGGTCAACGAATGGTGGGGCGGAAGGCAGATGAGCGATATGCTGCCAAGACTGTTCGTCCGTCATTTTAAGCAAACGTGCTTTATAGTAGAATCAGACGGAAACACGTGCGGCTTTTTAGTCGGTTTTCTTTCACAGGCCGATCCTCAGGCTGCTTATATTCACTTTGTCGGAATCGATCCGGCCTACCGCAGGCAGAAGCTTGCAAGGGAGCTGTACCAGATGTTTTGTAAGAAAGCGATGGAACAGGGACGAACCGATATCTATGCGGTCACATCACCAATTAACAAAACATCAATCGCGTTTCATCAGGCAAACGGCTTTTCTTTTATAGAAGGCACTCACGTTATCGATGGCATACCGGTTCATGCAGACTATGACGGTTCTGGAAAGGATCGTGTTTGTTTCGTCAAAAAGATATGGCAGACAGAAGCAGCTCCGTAAATTATGACAGTCGGAAAGCTATAAGAACGAAAAGCACCCCATTATTTCAAACAGGAGGCAACTGCATGACAATGATCGGCTGGATGCTGGAAAATCCGCTGCTTGCTTTTCTGGCAGTTGCAGCGGTGATTGCTATAATCGTTGTGGTCCGAAGCAGGCTACGGGATTCCCGGGAAGTATAAATAAACGAGGAGGTCCACAGAATGATAAAACAATACAACAAGCTTGTCCGGGATCGGATCCCCGCCATCATTGAACAGGATGGCAAAACGTGCGAGACAGCTACGCTGGAGGCGGACGACTACGAAACGAAACTGCTCGAAAAGCTGCGCGAGGAAACGCTGGAGCTGGAGCAGGCTGACTCTCAGCATGACAAACTCGAAGAGATCGCAGACGCGATGGAAGTGCTGTACGCGCTCACGGAATATTATGGAAGCACCTCGGAAGAAGTGGAGCAAACCCGCCTTAAAAAGCGCACCGAGCGTGGCGGATTCAGTCAGCGCAAGCTGCTCAAGCAGGTTCATGATACAGGCAGCAAGACGCTCAACGAGACATAAGCAAGCAATGGATACTTACCAGAAGTTAGCAAAAATAGTCCTTTTGCCCTTATAGATTTTCCCATATTTGCGTTTGAAGCACGACCGTTTAAGG
The DNA here is from genome assembly GCF_042654445.1 of Bacillus daqingensis. Lineage (NCBI taxonomy): Bacteria > Bacillati > Bacillota > Bacilli > Caryophanales > Bacillaceae > Bacillus > Bacillus daqingensis. The sequence continues at coordinate 99,922 of NZ_JBHSGK010000013.1, read as the reverse complement.
AATATAAGCTGTAGGCGCTTTCAATTCTGGCGAGGGCGTTTTTTGGCTTGAATTCTACTCCTCTACTCCAACGACCAGGAAAACATGAAGGAGGAAGATGCACGTGAAACGGAACCTATCCCTGATAGAACAAAACACACTCTCTCGCTTGCGCAGAGAAGAACAGTCCCTGCAGCTCCAGCTGGACAGTTTAGGGAGGCGCCTTCATTTTTTACGGCGTATCAAACAGACTTATTCCGATCGGCATACGCACGATCACTACCAGAAAAAGATGACGGATGTGCTCCGGGAAATGCAGCACCTTCACCGGAAGCTGATGCTGAACAGATCCAAGCAGGAGAACATGCTCGGAACCGCACCAGTCAAAGAAGAAGCATAAGGACGAATACGGGGCAGGACACAGCCAGTGAAAGCTTCGCTTTGGGCAGAAAGCGGAAGCTTTTTTTGTGCGTTCAGTGATCTTCCGGATGTTGAATCGCCTCGATCGTTCCTTTGTAATAGTCGTATGCTCCGGAATCAAGGTGCCACATGATGCGAATCGCTTTCGGTATCAACAGCGGCCCCTGTGTCTGCCAAGATTCGACTTCCGCTGTAAATGGACGGAGCCGGTAGGTGCCGTCTTTTTCTTTGTACGGGCGGTCTTCGCTGTCAAAACGCCTGAACAAACCCGATTCGTCATGAGAAAACGTGCCGGTGACGTGAAGACCTGCGTGAGACAGCGATGCGTTGATGCCATGAGCAGTCGACTCCAGCCACCTAATGCCGGAATGCAGGAATAGAGCCGGAAGCAGCAGAGCCTCGGCAAAAATCGTAAGCAGCGCGCCTTGGCTGAGTTCAGGACCCGTTGTACGGAAGACGGGAATGACTTTCAGGAACCGCCCGTCCATACGTCCTGTTCCGTCCATAAATAAATCGCGCACTTCAAGCGGCATGCGCTTCGTCCGCATATAGGCTGTACGCGCAGGCTCCCGCACCGATACATACTGGAGCGTTTCCAGCTTCGTCCACGGTTTTCCGGGAGCAAGGCGAATAAAGCTTTCCTTCCAGACGACGTCCGCCTCCCGGATAACCGGCTGACCGATCCAGCCGGCTTTTCGCAAATGACTCGCTACGGCTTTCGGCAAAGCCTCTGCCATTTCCTCTGTCCAATGTTCCTGCTCACGTATAGAATGGTTGATCAGGTTCCGCCGCTCCGATTCAAACTGTCTTTTCATGTGGATGAACCCCTTCCTGAATGGAATAGGGACCTGTATCAGGCCCGTTCAGCACCTTTCATAAAAAGAATGTTTTGCATATAGGCTTTTTGGTAATAGATACTATAGCACCGCAGCAATAAAACGTATTATCTACAATTCAATCTAACTATGGACAAAGAAGGAGAGTGGACATTGTGATTTGGACTATTATTGGTATTCTTATTCTAGCATGGCTGCTTGGCTTCAGTCTGGATTTCGGCGGTGGACTCATTCATACGCTGCTCGTCATCGCACTGATCGTCGCTGTCGTGAACCTGATACTTGGAAGACGAGCCTGACTATTCTACAAGAAAGGTGGTGAGGTGCAGCGCTGACAAAGCGCGCACACGTATATGGCAAATAAACTACTCTTTTCCGCACTAACAGCAACAGCAGCGGCCGCCGTTTACTACTTGCGAAACAACGAGAACCGTGAGAAAGCAGCGGACTATGTAAAACGGGCGGTCGCAGAAGTGAAAGGCCAGACGAAAGAAGACGAAGACCGCGAGCTTCGGGAAAAGGTCGGACACTCCGATCCGCTCGACATTCAGGACAACTCGATGGTCGATGAGGGAGCGCAGTTCTCCGTCAATTACTACAACGAGAAGCTGAAGGAAGAGGAAGAAGAAGATCCAAAATAACAGGAAACAATCAAGGCTCTGCCACTTCTGGCAGAGCCTTCAGAGTGTGGATAAAGTCATTTTAAGTGAATAACGTTGCACCTGCCTGCATCTACGGACACTCGCTTTCCGGAGGGAACGGCTTCAGCTAACCGCTCCCTCCTGCTGTCGGAAGCGCTGGATCTTCGCCTCGTTCTGATCCTCCTGGAGTCGAGATCCTCCAATTTGGCAGCTGCCAGTCCGGTTGAAACGCCTGGTGGTGATTCATACGTGCTTGTTCCATATGGGTGGAACCTTTATATAGGCAACGCTTCGATGTCGAATAAGGATGATCAGTGCTTTCACGTATGTACCATGAAGCAGTCGTATCTACCGATCGGAACGTTTTTCTCCAACAAACAAATCCATTTTCCCTTCGTGTCCGGCGTGCCCGTGGAAGCCGCGCAGCCTGAAGATTCCGTGCCGTTCAGATCTGCGAACGGCATCCACGCACGAGCGGAGCCGGACTGGCTTTTGAAGGCTTCTCGTGAGAAGCCTGTGTCCGAGTGCAGCCGCGCCATTCTCCCGTGCCTTTTTTCCCTTCATACGGGATCACCCTGAGACATAGCTGAAGGCCAGCCCACGGCAGGCTCGGTTAACAGAGGGGAAAGTCAACCAAACGAATAAAGAATGAAGTTGAAAGACTTTTTCAACAGCCTGACGGCTCTGCCACTACCGGCAGAGCCTTTTTTATGCTCTGCGAAGCCGTTTTTTCGCTGCGAGATCTTCCTTCAGCAATTCTGCCTGCTTCCTGAGTGCGGAAAGGGTTTCCGGAGAAGCCGGTATGGCAGGCGGCTCATTGGTCAGCCAGTCCGGCACCGGTGCTTTAAAGACAGGGTTGATCCGGGATGGCGGTCGTTTTTCAGTTTTCCAGGACTGCAGCATGGTTTCCACATACGAGAAAGATCGTGCCCCGTAGGAGGCAGCTTTTTCAAGAGCCTCCCGGAGCACTGCTTCAAAGTCGTGAAACAATGGCCGCCAAGCTGCCAGCCGCTTCTCCAATCCTTTAATCGGTCCAAACTGATCCACACACAGTGCAGCTAACGGATCCTCTTGTCTTTCTGTTGTTATCTTTGCTTGAATCTCTGGTATTGCAGCTGCATTATTTTCTCTCGAAGCGGAATTTTTTTCGTTCGAAGGGGATTCTTCCTCCCAGCTGTATCCTGCCTTCACCACAGCGTTTTGGACCGTTCCCCAGCAGATGCGGTACTGCATCGTTTTATCCCACTTCATCACCGGATTACGGCGCTCTTCCATGAAGCCAAGCTGCGTCAGCTTCTTCAAGTACGTCCGCATCGAGTAAGCAGACACGTTCATCAGCATGTCCTCCGCCAGCTCCTGTCCGCTTTTATACACCCAGCCGTCGCGGTTTTTCGTGCGGCGGCTCCAGTACATCATCTGATTCAGCACCATCGCCAGCTTATAGTCCCCCGTGATCGCAGCAAGCTCTTCTTTCAACACAATTCGTTTCATCTCGATTCCTCCTTATTTGTTTTCCATCCTTCAGGTACACCATAAACATGGAAAGGGAGGGGACCGATCGCAAAAAAATGGTTTTGGAAAGAAAGATTCCGATCAGCCATCATTTCAATCAAAACAATGCCAGCATACAGTCAATCTGCGAGTGAAATTCGTTATAACAGTTTCATTTTGATACCTGGATACAAACGTCCCCTTAGATGCACATAAACTTTCATCGAATGTCCTAAGTCAGATAAGAGGAAATCGCAGACTCGCGTCGAATCATATAACGAACAGGCGATGTCCGTTGGTTTGAACTGGGGAGGAGAACATGTTGGAAAAAATGATGCAGTTTCAGCGCCGAAACGGTCTGCACATCCGGCTTGCCGCCGCGATGATTTCCACGTTGCAGCAGCACGTGTCCTCATCAGATGATTTGCAGCACGTATGGATTGAATACGGCGGCAGAAGGGCGCAGATCGCAAATTTGTTGGCGATTGTATCGCTGCGTATTCCGTCCGGGGCGTCGTTCCGGATTTATACGGAAGAACCAGATGCCGATCCGCTGCTGGATGTGATTGAAGCGTTTTTTGCTCAAGAGCAGGAAGAAGAACCGAATACGATGGCGGATGAGCTACTTATTGAAAGCTCTGTCAGTATGGAAGCGGCGATGGCCGCCATGCGTCACGGCGTACTCGTTGTAAACAGAGAAAACCGGATTACGTACGTCAACGAAGCAGCCGCAGCGCTCATCGGCAGAACGCAGGCAGAGCTCCACGGTAGCCGGGCCGACCGGAGCGTGCCGGGGTCGATGATGCACCGCGTGCTGAAGACAGGAGAAGCGCAGTGGAACGTGAAAATGAAGCTGCACCGTACACAGATCATTACGAACCGGGCGCCGGTTTACTACGACGGGGAGATCATTGGAGCCGTTGCCACATTTGAGGATATTTCCAACGTGGAGAGCGTCTCAAGGGAGCTCGAATCCGTGCGTCTTTTGAAAGAAAGGCTGCAGCTGTTGCTCTCTGCGATTCAGGATGCGATTGTCTTTCTCGACGAAGCAGGCGACAGCGTTTATGAAAATACGGCTTTTACAAAATGGCAGGAACGGGAAACGATCGAGCCGCGGCGTCTAATGAAGCGGGAAGAGTGGGCGTCGCTGAAGCGGCAGCTTCCCGTTACAAGGGCGATTCGCACGAAGGATGGAGATGTCTACGTCATGCAGGCGGATCCGGTTTTTCTGAGCGGTCAGTTTCGCGGAGCCGTTATTACCCTGCGGGCGTCGCGCGGCATGCGCGAATTGTTGAAAGGCGTACCAGCCGTATCGCGTCAGCAGGCGGACTCAGCCGATGAACTGGCGTTTCAGTCTCTCGTTGGAGAAAGTCCAGCGCTTCGGGCGATTATACGGGCTGCCATGCGCGCAGCTGAGACCGATGCGACGGTGTTTATCAGCGGGGAGAGCGGCACGGGCAAAGAGCTGCTTGCACGCGGGATTCATCAAGCCGGAGCAAGAAGGCTGAAGCCGTTTATCGCGGTAAACTGTGCCTCGATTCCGGTGACGCTTTTGGAAAGTGAATTGTTCGGGCATGAGAAAGGAGCGTTTACGAGCGCGTTTAAAACCCATATCGGCGCTTTTGAGCAGGCAGACGGCGGCACTCTCTTTCTCGACGAGATTTCCGAGCTTGCGCCGGAAGTGCAAAGCAAGCTGCTGCGTGTGATTCAGGAACGAGAAATCGTCCGTGTCGGTGGCAGAGAGCGAATTCCAGTAGATATTCGTATTATAACCGCTACCAATCGGGCTGCCGATGAGCTGATCACGAGTGATGCGTTCCGCGACGATTTATTTTACCGGCTGTACGTCGTCCCCCTTCATCTGCCGGCACTAAGGGAGCGAGGCAGCGACATCCGGCTCCTTGCGGCCAACTACATTCACTACTTTTCACGTCTCATGGAGCGGGAAGATCCCCAGGTCGATCCGTCGTTTCTGGAGGCTTTGGAAAAAAGAAGCTGGCCGGGAAACGTCCGTGAGCTGCAAAACGTGATCGAGCGGATGATGACGCTGTACCCGGATGAACGATTAACCGCGGCGCACGTACCAGGAGCGTTTGCCGGAAAAGAGGAAGCGCCGCTCACGCTGGCAGAAGCGGAGCGCGAAGCCGTCAAGCGCGCAGCACCTTATGCGGCAAGCTATTCCGAGCTTGGTCGGATGCTCGGGGTCTCCCATAAAACAGCTGCCCGAAAGCTGCACGAGCATGGACTTACAGCGCTTTTTGGTCAATCCGCCCAGCCACCTGGTCATTATGACCAGGTACTCCAGAAAGAACAGCCGTAACCGCTTCGCGTAAGCGTTTTCAAATTGGCACGATCCTTGCATATGTTTAGAGGCAGCTCGACATTTCAAAGGAGGTTACACGCATGAAAAAACTGATGAACGATGTGGACCAGATTGTTGATGAAATGTTAAACGGGATGGTAGCAGCCCACCCAGAGGCGCTAAAACGGGTGGAGGGAACGACGGTCGTCGTTCGTAAAGACGCTCCGGTGAAAGGAAAAGTCGGTGTTGTCAGTGGAGGCGGAAGCGGTCATGAACCGGCTCACGGCGGTTTCGTCGGCAAAGGCATGCTCGATGGTGCAATCGCAGGTGAAGTGTTCACTTCTCCAACTCCGGACCAAGTGTTTGAGGCGATCAAAGCCGTAGACGGCGGGGCAGGCGTTCTGCTCGTCATTAAAAATTACACCGGCGACGTCATGAACTTTGAGATGGCTGGAGAAATGGCGGAAGCAGAAGGGATCAGCGTCAAGCAGGTCGTCGTCAATGATGATGTCGCTGTGGAAGACAGCTCCTTTACGAGCGGACGACGTGGTATTGCGGGTACGATATTTGTCCATAAAATTGCAGGAGCTGCTGCGGAAGACGGCAAGTCGCTCGATGAAGTGCAGCAGATCGCAGAAGGCGTTATTAAAAACGTGAAATCGATGGGAATGTCGCTTCACCCATGTACGGTGCCGGCTGCCGGAAAACCAGGCTTCGAGCTTGCCGACAACGAGATGGAAATCGGCACCGGTATTCACGGCGAGCCAGGAACCGAGCGTACTGCACTTAAGCCGGCGAAAGAAATAGCGCAGATTTTGTTTGATAAAATTCATGAAGACATGAAGCTTGAAAGCGGGGAAGAGATTGCGGTCATGATAAACGGGCTCGGAGCAACCCCGCTCATGGAGCTGTACGTGATGAATCACACGGTCGCAGACATACTCAAGCAGCACGGGCTCCGCGTCACAGAAACCATCGTCGGCGAATATATGACGTCTCTGGAAATGGCCGGGGCCTCCTTGTCGATTCTGCGGCTGGATGATACGCGTAAAAAATATCTCGCTGCAGAGGCAGACACAACAGCATTTAAGCGATAAGCAGGGGAGGATTTGCCATGACATGGACGGCAGAAGACATTCAGCACTGGCTGAAGCAGTTCGCAGATAAAATTAACGAGCACAAAGACGAATTGACGGACTTGGACCAGAAGATCGGCGACGGGGACCACGGGATCAATATGGCAAGAGGCGTCAAAGAGATGAATAAGCTGTTTGATGAAAAAACATTTACGACACCAGGGGAGCTGTTTAAGGCGGTGGCGATGGTGTATATCGGAAAGATCGGCGGAGCATCCGGTCCGCTGTACGGATCAGCCATGATGAAAATGGCGTCAGCTGCCGGGACGCAGGAGACGCTGTCCGACAAGGAGCTGCTCGATGCGCTGAAAGCCGGAAAAACAGCGATCGAGCAGCGCGGCAAAGCTTCTGTCGGGGAAAAAACGATGGTGGACGTATGGGTGCCGCTCCTGCAGAAATTTGACGGAAGCGACATGGATTGGAACGCCTTTTCCGATGAAGCCGATGAGCTGAAAGCAAAAACGAAAGAGATGCACGCCAAAAAAGGGCGGGCAGCCTATCTCGGCGCCCGCTCCGTAGGCCACATTGATCCGGGCTCTGCAAGCTCCGCCCTTTTCTTTCAGACGCTTGCAGCAACAGCCCGCGAAAGGGGATGAGACAATGGATCGGGTCAGTCTCGTATTTGTCTCCCACAGCGCCGACATTGTCAAAGGCATCAAGGCGCTGCTGTATGAAATGCAGCCGGAAGTCAACATCGCCGTCGCCGGCGGTGAAGAAGACGGCGGCATCGGCACGAATGCCATGGATATTCAGCAGGCAATTGATTCTGTTTACACCAATAAAGGGACGGTGATCCTGTTTGATTTAGGCAGTGCGCTGATCAATGCTGAGCTCGCGATCGACATGGCGGGCGAAGAGCGCCATATCAAAATTGCAGATGCCCCGATTTTAGAAGGCGGGTACGCTGCCGTTGTTGAAGCAGGGTTTGGAAGCTGTATTGATAAAGTAATCGACGCCGCAGAAAAAGCGCGCAGCATGCGAAAGATCCCTCAGGATTAATTCGAAAAAAGCAGGTGATAGTGATGCTGTTTGAAAACCAGCGCGTCACCCCGTCCGTATCCGGCGCCGGAGAATTTATGAAAGCGGCGCTGGAAGGGGCGGAAGCGATCGTGCTCGCCCAATCCAGTATGGAGGAGCTCGTCAAAGTGCATAAGATCTGCCGGCGCCGGCCGGGTATGAAGCTGCTGCTTCACTTAGACAGCATGAAGGGGCTGTCGAAAACACCGGAAGCAGTCTCGTTTCTTGCCGGCTACATTAAACCGGATGCGCTCATCACGTCGAGCCCGCAGGCGGCCGTGGAGGCGCGCCGGCACGGCATCACGAGCGTGCTGCGCTGTTTTGCATTTGACGAGGAAAGCATTGACTCAAGCCTGAAGCTGATTGAACGTGCCAATCCGGACTATGTGCAGGTTGTGCCGGGTGTCATACCCGTGACGATCCGGCTCATGCGCGCGAAAACTGGTCTGCCTGTCTTGGCCGGCGGCCTCGTGCGCACCGATGCCGATGTCTGCCGCGCCGAAAAAGCAGGCGCCATCGGGATTACCTCGTCCTGTCCAGATTTATGGCAGGCAGTTTATGTCAGCAGAGCCAAGCGCTCCTGAACAGGGAACTGTAACGTTTTCCCTGTCGGAGCGTCTATACATACAAAAAGGGGCGGTTCTGCATGAAACGAACAGCTATGCTGGCAGCGCTGCTGCTTGCAGCAACGGCATGCGGCACGGCAGATAATGAAGAAGCCGACAGCCCGCAGTCGATCGGCAATAATAATAATGGCGCAGAGGAAGCGCCTGAAGAGAACGAGCCAGGCAACGAGGAAGCGATGGAAGGAGAGGCTGATATGGGAGACCTGCACCTGCAGGCTGATGCAGACGAACAGGACGGCGAAATAAATGTGACGCTGACGCTTACGAATAACGGTGACAGCGATGCCGCACTCGACTTTCGTTCCGGACAGAAGTATGACGTGAAAATCTACGACAGCAGCGGCACGAAGGTATACGACTACTCCGAAGATATGATGTTCACCCAGGCCCTTGAAACAGTTGAGCTTGCGGCAGGAGAAAGCATTTCCTACGAAGTGCGGGCCTCCGTAAACGGGGAAGGGCCGTATCAGATTGAAGCGGCCGTTACTGCCGCTGAGGTGAACGGGAAAGCCATGTCCGAGGGCGAATTGAGCACGGAAACCGACGCGTAGACCGCCCGCGCTTTTCAGCAGAAAGCGCGCGTGCTACACTAGAGCTATATGCTGATAAAGGAGGAACTATTCACATGCCTGTAAACGTACGCGCAGACGTAACACCTAACCCGAACGCAATGAAATTCACAACTGATCAGGTGCTCTTCGAAGGAAGCGGCAGCGCTTCTTTTAAAAAGAGCGATGACACGGATCACCCGCTCGCAAAAGAGCTGCTCGCCCTCGACGGCGTCGATAACATCTTTGGCTTTCAGGACTTCGTCACAGTCAACAAAGAGCCTGACGCAGAGTGGGACACACTCGTACCGAAAGTACAAGAAACAATCGAAAAAGTATACGGCTAAACATTAAGGAACCGGGCGGATGCCCGGTTTTCTTTTTGTTTGGAGAGGATGAGGAGGCTTTCGGCAGGGCGCCGAAAGGCAACCACCTTGAAAAGCAACGTAACGGCGACGGAAAGTAAGCTCCCTCAAAAAGAACACAAACCGATGCCAAAGCAACTTTCACCCCCAATAAGGAAATCGGGCCAGTGCCCGATGTTCCACACAGAAACCTCCGGCAGCGGGCCTTGTCTTCCACAGCTTTCCAGATTCTGTTATGATGAAAGCAAATCGATGGAATGTGGAAGGTGTTTTTATGACGGTGCTGGATATGCGGGAGGTGTCGGGTGGATACTCGACGAAGGAGGATACGATTCACGAGATTACGCTTTCGGTAAAGGAGGGCGAGTGGCTCGGGCTGCTCGGACCGAACGGGGCCGGGAAAAGCACGATCATCAAGGCGCTGCTTGACCTGCTTCCGGTGAAGCGGGGGGAGATTACGCTTCCGGGACCGGAGGAGTATGCCTTCATCCCGGAGCACCCGATCTTTTTTGAGGATCTGACCTTGTGGGAGCACATTGACTTTATGCGCGCCGTGACCGGCCTGGATGAGGAAGAGACGACGGAGCGCGCGGAGTATTTATTGAAGCTGTTTCGCCTGACGAAGGTGCGCAATCATTATCCGACGGCGTTTTCCAAAGGCATGCAGCAGAAGCTGATGATTATCCTCGCGCTTACGGCGAAGCCGAAGCTGTACATCATTGATGAACCGTTTATCGGACTCGATCCGAAGGCGATGAAGGATTTGCTTAGGGAGCTGGAAGCGGAGCGGGAGCGGGGTGCCTGTGTGCTGATGTCGACTCACGTGCTCGATACGGCAGAAAAAATATGCGACCGCTTCGTGCTCGTTAACTACGGCACGATCATTGCAGAAGGGACGCTGGACGACATTCGCCGTGAGAGCGGCGTCGACGGATCGCTGCTAGACTGCTTTGACGAGCTGATGACTGAGGAAGAGTTATGAGAACCGGCATCGGACGAATCAAACTGGAGTGGAAGGATAAAATCGCGATCTGGCGGATGGTTATCGACTGGACGGTAGCGCTTTACATCGTCGTTCCCATCCTGGCAATCGGCGGCTACTACTACGTGCAGCTCTGGCAGGGGAATTTGGAGCACCTGTTTACGTGGATGACGCCGTTTCGCTGGTCGTTTCTGCTACTGATCATCATCCATGCAGGTACGCTTCGACTGTTCGTCGTCGAGGCAGATATGCTGTTTCTGCGTAAATTCCCGGCGGCGTTTCAGCGTATTAAACGAACAGGCGTCGTCTATACGCTCCTCCTCAATGGAGGTATGATTCTGCTGTTTGCGATCGCGCTCGTTCCTGTTTGGACCGTATACGGCGGCTACTCGGCCGGCTGGATTCTCTCTGTGCTGGCAGCAGCGTTCGTGACGAAAATCACGGCGCAGACAACGAAGCAGCTGTTGGACGTGCGCTATGAGCGGGGGAAGCTGTATGCGATGAATACGGTTGTCACATTCCTGTTTACAGGTGTTTATATCGGGCTCGTGTTTGCTCCGATCTGGCTGACATTGCTCGGTTCCCTGTTTCTCGCAGGAGCGGCAGCGTATCTCATCCGCATGAGGCTCCGCGAGGACTGGGCGTTTTCACTGGACTGTCTTCGTGAAATGGGTCAGCGGATTAATCTGTCCGCCTTTTTTCTGCAGCAAAGCGGGACCCAGGAAAAGCCGAAGAAATATCCGCGTAAAAAGCCGATGCTCCTTTTTACGGAATCGGAAAGCTTTTTTAAAGAGCCGACGAACGACAAGCGGCTGTTTGAATGGTTCATGAAGCGCTGGCTTAGAAGCAAGATGAGAATGCTCGTCTACGCGCAGTTTTTCATTCTCTTCACAATTGCGATTGCCGTAGCGCCGTTTTATATAAAGTGGCTGCTGCTTGTGCTCTGCACGACGATCGTTGTCTACACGACGTACCAAATGTGGCTGGAAAGCTGGAAGCATCCGTTTATGAAGCTGTTGAAGCGGCATGAGAGCACCGATATGTCCGTGCCGATCCGGCAGGCGGTCGGGGTGATTACGCTCCCGGCTGCTGCTGTGTTCGGATTTTTTGCCGGCGCAACCGGCATTGGGCTCTGGAGCGGACTTGTTACAGCGGCGCTTATGATCAGCATCATTTTCTTTCTTTTTATCAAACCTCCGTCAAAGGCTGTATTGGAAAAGCAGAAAGGAGACGTTGTATGAAAAAAGCGGGAGTGACAGCGGCCGTACTCGTACTTGCCGGCTGCGGGGCACAAATGGATGAAACGGCCGAAGAAACGGTGGAGGGGCTGACCGTCGGCGTGGATTACGGGGCTGGAACGAATGAATTAAATGCCGACATCTTTATCCGCAACGACCGTGAGGAAACGATTACGGTTTCCGCCGGACAGAACATTACAGATATTGAGCTGTACGAAAACGGGGAATCAGTAGACGTGGAGCGGGAACCGGTCGATGATCTGGCGGTGTCATATACGCTGGAGCCGGATGATACGGAATATGGCGAAGAGCTGCGCGGCGTTGTGTTAGACGGGGATCATGAGTATGAGATTCACGTTACGCTGGAAGTCGCCAGCTGGCGCGGTGAAGAAAGCGGCGACCTCGAGCCGGTGGAGCTTGAGATAACAGAACCGATCGAGCTGGAGTAAAAAAGACGAGTCATGCGCTCGTCTTTTTTGTGTGGTTATCGTTACGACTACCAAGGTGCGCATACAAAGCAATGCAGCCTAACACAGTCGCAATTATGGCCGCAATCATGAGCGGCTGTGAGAAGGCATTTGATACTGGCTGAACCTCGTTCAGCACAACGTGTCGCAATTCACGTACAATTTGAGAACCGGCAAACAAAATGGCCGCTGCAATCAGCAATCCTGCTCCGATAACATCCAAGCGCATAGCATCCTCCTATTCAAAACATGATCATAAGTCAACGTTCTTCAGTTTAGCATATCAGCTGGAACAATCAACCAATTATAGAAGCAGATATCCAAAGGTACTAGTTTTAGCTGCCCTTTTCGGTATCAAGCCAGATCACCTTCGTTGTATCTACCATTAAAGCAGGATAGCTTTTTCATAGACAAGCTCTGTTTCCAAAAGGGAAAAAGCACTCCTTACTCCTCATCGGAAACAAAACGGAACCATTTATGTTAAAATAAGTAAACGATACTGTGCGAGGTGAACCAATGGCATACATACTGGAACATGTAACTGTTATCGATGTCGAACGGGAAAAGGTCTTTACAGGAGCAATCCGAATCGAAGGCGACACGATCGCCGCCGTACATGAAGGCGATGCGCCGGAAACGGATGCACAGAGGGTTGATCTGGAGGGCCGGTACGTGATGCCGGGCTTAATCGACATGCACTGCCATATCAAAGAAGGATTCGCGCCGCACTTTACGGCAGCGGGCGTGACGACCGTCCGCAATACGGCAGGAAACGTCATCGAACTGGAAAAACTGATTCATGCGCCTACGGACGCGCCGACGCCGCGCGTGTATGCGTCTGACCGCATGATTGATGGACCGCCCGGGCTCTGGGGCGAGACGGCTCTAGCCAATTTCGTCACCGACGATCTGGAAGCAGCGCGCGCAGAAGTAAGGCGGCAGGCCGCAGCCGGAGCGCAGTTTATCAAAGTATACGGGTTGCTTTCGAAGGAGGCGATGCGCGCGGTTGCAGAAGAAGCGAAGCAGCACGGACTAGAAGTGAGCGGTGATTTGATTCATTCCTCTGTGACGGCCGTCGAAGCAGCAGAACTGGGCGTCACCTGGTTGGAGCACGCCTCAGGTATCGTGCAGGCGATGTATCCAGGCTGGACAATGGCGTCAACGGACGTTGATATTGATTGGGAACAGCCTGATCTCGAGCGGATGGAAGCCGTATGCCGCGAGCTGCTAAGGCATAACGTAAACCTGTGTCCGACGCTGCTCGTCCTCGATCAGATTCAACAGCTGCCTTCGCCGTGGGAGGCGGAGTTCTTGTTTAAAGAAGACGGCCGCTTAAGCGGATCAGGCATGCTGAATACGCACTGGATAGGGCTCGCACAACAGGAGGAGCTGCTGAAAACGCATATGGGCTTTCTGCTGGAAACGGTGAAGGCAGCTGCCAAAATGTATCGTGCCCTCGGGGGAACCGTCGTAGCCGGGACCGATTGTCCGGCGGGCGTCTGGACTTACGCCGGAACCGGGCTGCACCGAGAGCTGGAGCTGTTTACCGACATGGGATGGACGGAAATGGAGGCGCTCCAGTCTGCAACCTCGACCGCTGCGGCTTCAATCGGCTTGACCGACCGCGGCACGATAAAAGCTGGCTGCAAAGCGGATCTGCTGATACTCGATCAAAATCCGCTGGAGTCGATTTCCAATACGCAAACGATTCATCAGGTCATCAAAGGCGGCAAATGCTATACGTCTAACGACATTCTCGGTCACGTGCCGTCACCCGCTTATCTTAAACAACGCGAAGAAGAAGTAGCGGCTGCATTTCCGCTTTAGAAAGGAAGAGACTGATGAAACGACCGACTTGTGAAGCCTGCCATCAAACGCTGTCGTGGAAGCAGGCGCTGAAAGCACAGCGATTGTTATATGAATATACGAACTGTCCGCACTGCAATGAGACGCAGTACATCACGACACATGGGAAAGTCGTTTTCTGGATCGCGATCCTGCCAACGACACCGCTTATGCTCAACTTTTTCTTCGACCTCGCCATCGGGACGAGCATCGCTTTATTTTTTCTGATTGCACTCATAGCACTTGGCATCACGCCTTATGCGTACACGCTGACGAATGAGGACAAACGTGCGATCGTTCGGGAGAGCTAATAATTTGATTGGAAAGCCTTTGTAGCTAGTATACAAACATGAAAGGAAGCTGTGTGCCAGGCTTGTGAAAGGACAGCATATCCACTCCTTATTCTACATACAAGCTTACAGCGATTTTATGCGTTTCCTCAAATGTTCCATGCTCAAACGCGAACACGAGACGGACGACTTGTGCCTCATAGTCTGGGAGAGAAACCTCGATTGTCTCCGTCGCGCCGGCTGAGAGCGTTTGCGGCAACTCCCTCATCTCTGCGGCCTCTATACCAGTTGTTTCCCAGTCGTCTGTCCCGGCGGCCTGCCAGTACAGGTCTTGAGGTACAATATCATCCAAGGCTTCCACGGAAACCGTTACGGTGTCGCTCCTGTCATACACCATCTCGTCGATCTCAATACGCGCGTGCGCATGCTCCGAAGGAAGATCACCTTCACGAATCTGCTCGACGAGCGCTTCACGGTCGGTCTCCCCGGAAAGCACCCGGAGCAGTACGTACAACAGTGCTGCTCCGGTTATCAGGTAAAACGCTCCTTTGTTTTTCATGTCTGCCTCCTTGCCTTGTGATGATTCCAATTTTCCTTAAACGGGTATGAAACCTGTGAGCCGCTTCATGCGTATTAGAAAATAATGGCTCTTTGCTGGTTCTATATGAACACAGCAAGTTTATTTTTAGAAACAGGTGATGATGTGAAAAATTGGGCAGTAAAACTTTCAGTCAGTGCAGGCTTTATTAGTATTCCCGCGTGCGCGGCGGACGAACCGCCGAGCGCGAGTGTACATATGGGAGACATTACCGCGGCGACGCTTATGGGCTCCTACGAATGGAATGAGGGCGCAACCGGCGGCTCCCGGGAAGAGTCCGTGGTACCTCCGCAGGCAGTTGAAATGGAGGATCTGGAAGCAGTCGAGGTAGAAGCAGGAGCGGATGCGACCGTGGCGCTGGAAGGCGCAGAAAACGCGGAGATCGATGTGCTGCTCTGGAATGAGCAGTCGGTGCAGGAAGAGCTTGCCAGCGGCACAGGTGAATTCACCGTACCGTCTGAGGAGGGCGAGCATATTATTGAAATATTCGCGGATTGGGGCGAACAGGGCTACGCCTCCTACACGCTGTTTATTGATGTGTCAGAAGAGGATGAAGACGAAGAGGAAGGGTGAAGATGGATGAAAAAATGGGAACTGGACAGCAGCACCGTTTTAAAATGGGGCATTCCAGCAGCTGCCTTTTTACTGATCGGCGCCGTTTTTCTGCCGCCGGCGCTCGTCGTTTTCTTTCAGGAAATCCTTTATTTCTCCGAACATCATTGGGCCTTTATTCCGTATCCGAGCGCGTTTCAGCTTATGGCAGCCGCCATGGCCTGGGCGGCACTCTGTATTATTTCCCTGTTTGTGACGATGCTGATCGCAGAAGGAAAAAAGCGTACATACCGTGGAACGGCTGTGCACGCAGGACTCGGCCTTCTCAGCTTGCCGCTGTTTGCCTTCTCGCTCGCGCATTACGCCTATCTTGATGCGGAAGGCGTCCATACGAATGCGATGTGGTCCTTCAGCGAAGAAACGATGGTTTGGGAGGACGTTCAGCACGTGGAGCGGCTCACGTCAGGAGAATCGGTGACCGTCAATGAGTATGCCTTTGCTGACGAGAACCGTACGTTCGTCATCCCTTACGACGCAAATGATTTTCCGACTACACGCGCGATGAGCCGGATGGAAGAAGAGCACGGACTGGAAGCAGAGTCTCCGAGCTGAGCTACTCCCAGTTTGAGAGCGCCCATGTTTTGGACTCAAGCGTGACGAGGCCTTTCTGCAGCTGGGACGGACATTTCTGGTTATAGAGCCGGATGAGAAAATTCACGTTATCGATGTCTGCATCTGTTTCTGCCTGGAGGAGAGCTGCGTGCACCTTTTTGCGCACCTTGACCCATTCCGGCAGGAAACCCTGCTCACGGGCTGTCTTCTGAAACTGCTGATAGACGTCCATGCTCCGGTATTCAGCAGAAAGGCGCTTCCCTTTTTGTTTTGGTTCAGCATCAGCATGTTTGATGATGTCACCGATCGGATCCCGATATTCCATACGCTTCACTCCCTTTCATTTCTTAATAAAATCAGTATAACAGAATTTGGAAAAGAAAGCGTATGCAAAAAAGGTGTGTCCGGATGAAAACACATAGTTTTGTTAGTTGTGGAGTCGGCCTGCTGCTTTTGGTCGTCTTCTTTTACTCCCTCATACCTTCCATCTATATTACTCTTCCAGCGTAAACGTAATCAGCATGCAGCAGGGGCTGGCAGGTGATTCACGAGACGACCATTCTAATTCCGGAGGACGATACGACGGCACAGCTGCTTTGGGAAATGCTGCGCTATCACCCGTACAACATCGAATCGATTCTTTTCAGCGCGATCACGACAGGCACACTGCTCGCCGTTCAGCTGCTCATGAAGCCGGTAAACCGGGAAAGCCGTCTCTTTATGCCACTCGTGATCGGACTGCTCTGCTTAAGTGCATGGCTTTTATTTCAATACATGCAGGAAGTATCAAGCTTGCAGCAGCAAATGGAACTGCTGACGGAGCGGGTGCAAGTTTTAGAGAATGAATAGACTTATGCACACTGAATAATCAAACCATTGCTTAATGCGATCAAATACATGCTTACGGGGCATGTGTCCAATTTTTATGCAGAATGACTAAAAAGGAGAGATTCTTATCAAATACACTCTTATCCTGTCAGGCAGCGCCCTGCTTTTCGTAACCGGATGCAGCGACTCGCCAGAAGAGGAAATCAAAGCACTTGGAGATGAGTACGGACTGGAGGTGCAGGTCTTAGAAAATACCGACATGGAGAGTGACGAAATGGCCGATCTTGATGAAGATGGGGCAGAGCAGTTATTTCAATACATCCGTTCCGCGCTGGAAGATGGCACAGAGGAAGGCGACGGTGATGTACCATTCACACCGGAGCTGGGAGAGCCTGTGGTAGACGCTGGCTCAAGCGGTGCTGAGACAATAACTCGGAAAGAACACGTATCTGAGGAGGATCACCGCTTTGAACGGCACATATCGTTCAGCTATGATCTCGAGCAGGGGGCAGAAGAAGTCGCACCTGACACGATCCATATCATCGACCCTAATGCATATTCAACCGGAATGCCTGGATTTAACTGGGTGGACAGAGGCACGAGTGGCAATTACGACGAAGAGACCGGGGAGGTCGAATTTTACACGAATGGCGAATGGGAGATACACTTCTTATACAAAGGAGAAGAAGTGCACTT
This sequence comes from Bacillus daqingensis, assembly GCF_042654445.1. Taxonomy (NCBI): domain Bacteria; kingdom Bacillati; phylum Bacillota; class Bacilli; order Caryophanales; family Bacillaceae; genus Bacillus; species Bacillus daqingensis. Next base: position 82,453 of record NZ_JBHSGK010000013.1, on the reverse strand, counting down.
TACCATATTGGACGACTGGTTTATCACGCTCGATCCACAGGGGATTCTCGACGACGTTCCTGGTGTTTGGTGAACCACTGAAGCAGCAAATACCACTGTTCGTCAGATTGATTTGTTAGGTGTTCATCATGCTCACCGCAAAGGGCTTCACGTGGTGCTAAACACTGTCCATCTGGTGATCGAGAGATTGATCATGACGATACATAAAAACAGCAGGAAAGTTCCGGCAGATAGCAGACCGCCGGTTTTTTAGTCGTTAAGTGAAGGAGGGGCTTTCGGCAGAGCGCCGAAAGGCAACCGTCTTAAAAAGTAACTTAACTCCGGCGAAAAGCAACTTAACGCGACTTGAAAGGGACGTAACGTCCCACAAAAGTAACTTACGCAACGTAACAGGAGGTTAAAACGAATAAAACGACTTAAGCATTCCCAAAACGAACTTAAAACCGATTGAAAGCAACTTTCAACTTTAAGAAGGACATCGGGCCAGCGCCTGATCGTGAAATCTCCTGCAAAACAGCACTCAATCCTTCCATCAATGAAACAAAGCAGCGCCCCTTAAGGACGCTGCTTGGCTTATTTTTTCAACGGTGCTTTTTCTGCTACAAACAGTCCGTTGCGGATCAGCTTGCTGAGGGAGTTTGTGCTTTCCTGAAGCTGGTGCAGTTCGTTTTTCACTGCTTCGAGCAGCTCCGGATCGGCTTCGGTTTCTTCCAGAATTTCCACGATCTCCAGACGAAGCAGCCAATCCTCCGGATAGTCACGCAGCTGGTCGTGCACCTCCTGCAGCTCAGGAGTGCCGTCAGCCGCTGACTGTTCACGGACAGTCCGGACGCGGCCGTAAAGCTCATCCAGTGCGGTTTCCTCCTGCTCGTGCGCGAGCGTCGATTCCGCGGGAAGCTCTTCGCCAAAGTACGCTTCGCTGTCGGCGGCTCCGGCGAAAACAGACGCCACCTTTGCGCCAACCGCCATGTCAAAGTCGCCCCAGTCCGGTTCAAAGAGACGCTTTTCGCCGAGAGTGACGCTGGCATCTTGCCACTGAATCAGCAGTGGAGTTCCGTCATTGGTCAGGACGTTTTGCACCGTTCCGGAAACCGTCACGCCAGACGCAAAGCGAAGCGTCGTTTCACGGCCAGTTTGAATACCGGCTGCTTTAAGCTGCTCCTCTGACATGTCCTCTAACGCGCTGCCGTCTTCCAGTCGTCCGATTGGCGTGCCGTAGCCGTCTGTATGCGTGCTGCGGCCGTGCCCCTTCAGCTCGTAGTTTTCGACGGCAAGCGCTGTCGGTTTGGAAGCCTGCAGGTAGACAACCTCACCGTCAGCATCCCGCTCACCCTCCGCCCACGTGCTTGTAATCTGGAGGCCGGACGAGAGTTCAATCGTCGCCGTGCTGCCGGAAGCAACGGCTTTATCGACGCTTTCGGTGCCGCCGCGGCGGAACGCCATCGTCTCAGCAAACTGCTCGAGCCCTTCCATGAGCTCCTCAAACGAGGACGTCACGAACAGCTGCGGCTGCGGCTTTGTGATATCGAACGTGGTAGCGACCACCTGATCCACGTCGTAGCGGACCTTCTCCACTTCCGAACTTAAAATGTTGCCGCCCTCTTCAACCGAGGAAAGCAGGCCGGCACCGTAAATTTTCGGATTCTCAAGCGTGCCGATTAAGCCATATTCCACCGTCCACCAGTAGAGACGTCCGATCAGCTCGGCTTCTGATTCGCCTTGTACGAGCGCTTCTTTTTCAGCGATGTTTTTTTGTGCCGCCTCCAGCTGCTCTTCGGTGGCGCTGCCTTTTTCCAGCAGGTTGGAGTAGGTGCGCACGGCTTCAAACACATCGTGCTCTTCCTTCGTTGCAATTGCCTTTTTCCCGATTTCGCCAAAGCGTTTTACATACGCTGCATAGGTTTCATCCGCCAGAATCGGGGCGTGCCCGGCAGCTTCGTGGATCATATCCGGGGCCGGGGTGTACTGAATGTTTTCCAGCTTGCGGATTTCCGCCACGACCGGCAGGATACCGTTTGACTGAAAATCAAAGAATGCAACGCCGGGGATAAACCCGTCAATCGTTGCAGCTCCAAGGCCGAATCGCCCAAGCTTTTCATTCATTTCCGCAACGTCTGGAATCTGTTCAATGGAAATACCGGAAGCCGTCAGTCCGTCCGTATACGCTTCATGCGCGAGATCCTTCAGCGTCTCGTGATTCTGCCGCATCACATAGCGCCACACGGCATGGTTGATCGGCGTATAGCTCTCGTAGTTTTGCTTTACCGTATATTGACGCAAATGCGCCGGAATGCGTTTTACCATAAAAGGTGCCTCCTTCAAAATTGCAATCGTTTCCAATTCACTACAATGCAATAACGCTTCACCTAAGTAAAGCGTTTGACCTTATTTTCGCACGACTGCTCCTGATCGTCAACTGTTTAGTGTGGCGAAAGAACCGCAAAGCAACTACAGACTGGTTATGGTAAAATAAGGTGCAGAATAGGAGCAGCGAAAGGAGATAGAATATGACTACTATGTTGATCAGCCTCATGCTCATTCTGAACGTCGTACTGATTGGTGTTATTACAAAAAGCCCGGCAGCGGTTATCAGTATGGCCGTGTTATCCGGCCTGACGATTTTCTATCTGATTCGAGGGAAAAGAGAAGCAACAGAATAAGCGAGAGAACGAATGGAAGAATTTTATTAAATAGATAGTATCTCAGAACATCTCCAGAAGCGGGGGCTGGTTCAGTCAATTAATCAAATTCAGAGAGGGCGAAGTCTGATGCTGCGTCGAAAAGGTTCAGCGGCGGTCGTTACCGGCTTCGCTGCGCTGGTCGTAGTGATGGGGATGGACGAACTTGCTTCCGGGAATGACGTGTTCATCATGCTCGTCGTCTATACGTTATGTATCACCGTTATCATGCTCGTGTATGCAATACCTGCTTCGATTGCGGCGGATTTTTTCGCGCCGGGAAGACGGACTTCACTGGCGCTCCACATCATGTTCGGCGCATTTTTTATTCTTCCGTTTCACGTGTGGATCGCGTACGTCGGCTGGAATGACATGCTCACGCATCCAATGCTCTACATTGGAATAGCGGCTTCCATTGTTTTCTATGGGGTCGATCACGTGCTTGATAAACGAATGGCGACTTAGAAAGGACGGAGGTCGAGATGGGAAAAGCAGCAGCTGCCGTTCTGGCAATCCTTTTACTGGCGGCTTGTCAGGATCAGCCTCCTGATGCAGCAATGGAATCGGCTCAAAGTCAAGCATCCGGAGTGCTCGGTACGTACAGTTGGGAATGGACGGGAGGCGCTGAAGATGCCGAGAGTGGAACTCCGCCGGAAATTATATTAGCTAGGAATATGGAAGAACTCACGGCTCGTCCCGGCGAGCAAGTGACCGTGAGCTTCGATGACGACTCCAGTCCGACTCTGCAGGCTGAAACGTGGGACGGCGGGGCTCCTGATGAAACGCTCGAGGTCGATGAGCAGCAGGTGACGATGCCTGCAGAACCGGGAGGCTATCCGCTCGGGATTCATGCAGACTGGCCCGACAGTCGGAACAACGCGCACTATACGTTTTTCATCCAAATTGAGGAAGAATGAAACGTGGACGCCGTTCATTCGTAGGAGAGGTATAAGCAATGATCGCAATTCAAAGGAGGGTTCGACAATGCACGTGATGCACGCAGGACGTCTGTGGCAGTCTCTTTCTTTTTAAACAAAAAAAGGAGGAGATAGGGAATGGAAATGATTATAAAACGAGCGAAGCAGCACGGTCTAGAGCTCCGTGAACATACTATGCAAGTAAATGAATCCGGACTCGACTTTTTAGCGGCGACTGCAGAGGACGTGTACGGGAAAACGTGGCTGCTGCGCATGCCGCGCCGGCCGGACGTGCTGAATGGGATCGAAAAAGAGAGAAGCATGCTGGCACATATCCGGCAGTATGCGGCGTTCGCTGTCCCAAATTGGGAAATCGTCACAGACGAGCTGATCGCGTACGAAGCGCTGCCTGGCAAGCCCGCGGGCGTGATCGATAAAGAAGCACAGGCATATGTGTGGAACATGGATCCAGAACGCGTAACGCAGAACTATGAAAAGAGCTTTGCGGAGGCGGTAGCATCACTGCATCAGATTCCAAAGCCGGAACAGCGCTCCATGCAGGAGGTACGAAAGACGTACCTGCAGCAGCTGGAACAGGTGGAAAAACAGTTCACCACAGCGCCTGCAAACAGCCGCCGCTGGCGTGACTGGATCGAGGATGACCGCTATTGGCCGCAGGAAACCGCACTCACTCATGGAGATTTGCATGCGGGGCATATTTTAATCGTTGCCGATGAGCGAGTGACCGGATTCATCGATTGGACAGAGGCAGCGGTGCACGACCCGGCTCAGGATTTCACCGCGCACTATCACACGTTTGGAAAAGCATCACTGGAGCGGGTGCTGGCTCACTATGAGCGTGCCGGGGGATACGTTTCTGCTTGGATGCTGCCTCATATTGAGGCGATTGCAGGAGCAGGCGCGATTCAGGTCGCCTTGTTCGCTATCCGGTCTGGTGAAAGTGACTATGTGGAGATGGCAAAAACGATGCTCATGAACACGGACGCTTAGGAGGTCACGGATGAAGGACCATCGAGATGAACAGGAAAAGCAAGTGAACGAGGAACGAAAAAACCATCCTGGCGGCAACGCAGCCGACAGCTTTGATCGCGCTAAAACAGGCAGTATGCAAGGTATCAGCTGGAAAGCGATGCTCGGTATCATTGCTGTCCTGATCCTGATTTTATTGTTGATTTAACAAAAGACCGTCCGGTTGCAATAATCGGACGGTCTTCCGCGTATTACCTTGAAGGAGGCGGTGCAGATGAAGAACGTATTTATGTTTGTGTTTATAATTGTCGGCGGCGGAATCACGATCCGCTCCATCTACAATTATATCCGCTTCGAGGAGTCGGATTGGACACCAGCCATTCTGGCAGCTGCCGTCATCGTTGCTTTCATGCTGCTGAATGACTGGGCTAAAAAGCCGTATGATTGGAATAAGAAGAAAAACAATGAAACGAATTCTTAAGAAGACGAGACTACATAAAGGAGGCTTCATATGAAGATTATTCGAGACGTCGGGACCGGTGTTGATCTGGATGCAGTGCTTGCAAAGCCGCTCGTCGCTCACTTGGCAACGAGTGCTCCAGAAGGACCGCGTGATTCACCGCTTTGGTTTTTGTGGGAGAAAGAACGACTATGGATTATTGGCACAGCTGGGGATACGTTTCCGGAGCGTGTTCGACAAACGGCGGCTTGTGCAATGGGGATCGTTGATTTTGACGCTTCAAGCGGAACGTTCATTCACATCGGTTTTCGCGGAACGGCTGACGTGAAGCCGTTTGACAAGCAAAGAGCAGACAGGCTTTTAGCGAAGTATCTGGGGCCGGAACGAGCAGCATGGGATCCGCGCTTTCAAGCGTTAGGGCAGGAGAATGTACTGATCTGTTTTCAGCCGGAATCAGTCGTCGTACGCGATCAGTCGTATCAACCGCTATCACCTATAAGGGAGTAAAGTGATGAAACACGTATATGCATTTGAATCAAGCTCAGAAAGTGAACGTTATCAGGCTCGGATCAGCCGGTTTACTCAGAAGCTTTCAGACTATCAGTGCTATTTGGAAGCTAATTTTGAACTGAAGGAACCTCCCGAAGCGTTCGTATGGACGTCGGAGGAATTGGCTACTACTGTTTTTTCCAAACTGCCAATTCCGGCCTTTACGAACCGCAATTTGATTTACATATCTCCTGACTTAGATGGCTGGCGACAGTTGTTTCTCCGGCAGCTGGAGGATAAACATGTACCCGAAATCAGACCATACTATGAACAGATGCCTGAGGCGCAGGTGCTTACGATCGCAGGGCATGAACTGACGCACCACCTGGACTTGTTTCCAGGCGGGTTTGAGGATGCGCGTGAAGATAGTATCTGGTTTGAAGAGGGGATGTGTGATTATCTTTCGCGCAGCTTCTTCCTGTCAAACGATGAACTTCAGAAAATTACCGAGGTGGAAACAGAGCTTGTTTCTCAGTTTCAGGAGCAGTATGGCACTCACTCATTGAATACGTTTGGTCAGGAGAGCTACAGCGGTACCTTAACGAGCATTATGTTCGACTACTGGCGCAGTTTTTTAACCGTGAAGGAACTTGTAGAACGATCCGACGACGATATTCTAACCATATTTAAAGCGTATCAGCATTGGTATAACCATGAAAAAACGATTTCTTTGACCGATTATTTTGAGATTTAAGGAAGAGGATCCTGCATCATCTCGTCCTCTTTTGCAGGGTTTTTCTCATGTACTCGCTTTACACTGGTTACAGAAGGGAGGTCAGCTGATGGATTCGATCAGTCGATTAAATCAAGCGATGACGTTTGTCGAAGAGCATTTGCACGAGGAGCTTGATGAGGAACGTGTCGCTATGCTTGCAGGCACCACAGTATATCATTTTAAGCGAATGTTCTCTTTTTTGGCAGGTATGCCGTTTTCTGAGTATGTCCGCCGGCGCAGGCTCAGTATCGCAGCAAACGAGCTCTACCAGACCGATGCGAAGGTGATTGATATTGCCCTTTTGTCAGGGTATCAGTCACCGGACGCATTCACGCGGGCTTTTTTACAGATGCACGGCGTTACGCCAAGCGAATCCCGCAAAACGGGACGAATGAGAGCATTCCCGAAGCTGACTTTCCAACTGCAGCTTAAAGGAGGAAATGAGATGGATTACAGACTGACAGAAAAAGAAGCGTTTTATATTAACGGGTTGAAAAAGCGCGTGTCGATTCAGTTTGAAGGCGAGAATGAAGAAATTGCAGAGATGCACAAGGAACTGACGACTTCAATGACAGAGGAATTGCTGGAGCACAGTCTAGCGGAGCCGGAAGGAATCATACAGGCTTCCGCTAACTTTTCAGAAGGCAGGATGGAAGAAGCCGGATCACTCGATCAGTATTTAGGGACAGCAGGAAACAGGCCGCTCGAGGGCTATGCGTCATTGGAAGTTGCAGCTGGGAAATGGGCCGTTTTTACTTCAGTAGGAGCATTTCCGGAGCACCTGCAGCAGACGTGGGGAAGCATTTATGCCGAATGGCTGCCATCTTCCGGATACGAAGTGCGGGAAGGACCGGAGATACTCGTCGTCACATCAGACGACTTACAATCGGAGCAAGTGGAGTCTCACATTTGGATACCGATCCGCTGATCAAATCCAGCCACCTCTAGGTAATAGAGGTGGTTTTTTGCATCGCGGGCTTACTCGATCTAACGACAGCCTGCTGATAAAAGGGAAAGGAGTAGTGCTTCATAAAACCTCAACAGCAGCATTTCTAATTGTAAATCAAATTCGATTAGCACATGAATTCAATAAAGAGGAAGCGGTACCTCATTGATTTTTAAGTAGCCTGAAATACGTATTGATCTAGTAAATATGGTTACAATTGTTAATTGTAGGGGAAGCAAATAAGAGTAACTATTAATAAATAGGACACGTAATAAAGGAGTTTTTCTATGCGAATGTTAAGCTATGTCACATTCATTTCTTTCTTCACTTTCGGATGTTTCAATCAGGAGGATTATGATGCTGGATACTTTAAACATGCAGAGGATATATTTTATGGATTTGAATACACAGTAGAGGAGAATGAAATTCGTGCTCAAGTAGTGATAGAAAATCGATCCGATTCGGAAGTTGAAGTATATCTGACTGATCGACGGTATTTATCTGGAATAGGCGTTTGGAAAGATGAGGAGCTCAAAGCCTCTGAGCCTGAAGATGAGCTTGTTGAACAAGGCGATACTATTCGGTTAGATCCAGGTGAACGTGAAGAAGGAAGCTCTATCAATTATGAATTTGATCCCGAAAAAACGTATACCCTAAGAAGTGAGTATATGATATTGAATATGAATAAAATCGAGAACGGAACTCGTGAAAGCATAGATATCACTGAAGAAACTGTAGAATTTGAGTTTGGTTCTGACTAAGCATATCAATGGACTAATTTAAAGAAGTATCAATTCGTCCTGAATAGTGATTGAAAAAATACAATTATTTTTCAAGAAACCCAATTGAGCGATTCAATATTAATGTCAACTGAAGGGAATGGATCGTGTGAACTATCGCCTGTATTTAGTATGTTTAGGACTGTTACTATTATTCGGTTGTACTAATGTAAATGAGATCAGTAATAATAATGAAGACAATAATCAGAACAGCACGGAAAATATGTCGTTCGGTCAAAGTAACGAAATGACAGAAGTTGAAACGAATAATAGCAGTCTTTCTCAAGAGCCTGAAGGAATAGAGCCAGAATTAGTACAGCCAGATATTACACTGGATGATCAGAGGTTAACTTACGATCAACGAATCATTTGCTGGGGGAGTTGTGAAGAAAACGATATAGATAGATACGATTCAGATTTAACGAATTATATCGAATCGGAATTTAATTATGTTGGAGAAGCTGGATCTGTTATTGGGATTTCGTTTCATGAGGATAACCCAGATGCTTTAGATTATCGTTCGCTCTCTGAAGACAGTACTTATTCTGACCATGTCATTGAGGAAAATGAGTTTGTAATTCAAGGAAGTGGACATACAATATATTCTATCGTAGCTACTTGGCAGGACGAAGAAGAAAATACGCTCGGAGTAATAAGTTATTCATTCGAAATAGACATCCCATAAAGAAATGATGGAAATATTCGTGAGAAAATCCCATAAGCATTATTTCGAATATAACTTAAATAGCGAATCACAATGATTAGTGAATTGACATCTGCTTCAGTACGTTTAGATTCTCTGAAGTTTCTTTGACAGGTGAATATGCTGGAAAAGAGTTTATGAAATGACTCTTCTACAAAACGTTTTAATAGAACAGGTGATGAATAGTTGCTGGAGGCGATGGGATGAAGGTGTTTTTGATCAGCGGTGTTGTCATCGCAGCGGTTGTGCTGTTAACGCTTCTGCCGAATTATTTTCAAAATCCGCTTGCTGAGTTTCGTGATCATGAGCCGGAGGCGATCGTCATCGATCAGTTTGATGAAGGCGGAAGCCAGGTGGAGCAGACAGTGAGGCTGGAAGAGTCGGCAGAGATCGAGGAGGTGGCATCTGCCTTTCGGGAGGCGGACTGGACGGAAACTGACTTTCCCGACGGAGTCCCTTTTTATGCGTATACGCTGCGCTTTTATGAGGAGGAGCTGATGTTTAACATCGATCTCTTCGACGACTACATGGAGATCACGTCTATGGAAACGGGACAGAGCCGGGTATACGAAGCGGAGGATGAGCCGCTTCAGGTGATCGAGCAGTATACCGATGACATGGAACCAATTGGGGAGCTGGATTAAAAAATAGGAAAAAAGATACCAGTGAAAGATGATACACTGAAAAGAACAATGACAACAACGAGGCTGATGATCAATATCTGCCTGTTGGAAAGGGGATAGCTTATGGAACAACGAGCGGCTGGCGTTCTAGGTCCGGTCAGCACTGGAGCGTATGCAGCATTTGCCTACGCCATCCTGTTTGTCGCACTGATGCTGTTGTTTGGCGGCGCTATTACAGCAAGCGGCATCGGCATACCGGGACTGCTGCTTTATGCAGCGGTGACGATCACGGAGAAAACGTTAATTCGTAAAATAGGCAGCCTGCCAGACGGCTTTACCGCCGGTGCCTTTTTTCTTGCCACGATAGCGGCTTTAGCCGTGAGCATCGGAATCGCATTTTTATGACGCTGCGAGTATGTAATCAACTGCTAGGCATGAGCTGGCTCCTTCTGCTCGCGGTGGCATTGCTGACAGGTCAGCGTTCCGATCTGTTAGGACAGCTGCTTATGAACACGGTGCCGCTTTTATTCCTTTTATTTGGAGTTGCCGAGCTGCGCTCCAGAAAAAGCATGCTCGGGTATCTTTATCTCGGAGCAGCCGCTGCAGGTGGGATGGAGATGCTTGTCTGACACCCGGTTTCCTGATTCGTTCAGGATCCGGGCTTTTTTCGTCGCTTAGCCGATTCAGACCAGCTTCGCAGCCCGCGGGATCACTCGCTCCAGCGTCAGCTTCGTGATGAGAAGGTTGATAAGCAGGATCGTCAGTGTAAAGAGCAGTAGAAAAAACGTATCTGTAACGGGCAAGACTCGATTCACGACTTGAACCATCGCGAAGGTCAGCACAAGATAAAACGGTACGGCCAGGATCAGATAGCTGAATCGATTCATGGTTTCACCCCTTTCATGCTTGTTAACGTCGCTTCTTTAGCGCAGTCAAATAGAAGCGAAATTCCTCGGAATCAACTTGCAGGTTCGACAACACTTAAGTTGACGAGCGAAACAATCCGTCCACTCATCCAACTGTGCTTCCAAGTATAGCGAATCAGTTAGGTCTAAACAACCTGACATAACTGCCTCCATTAGTAAGCCTTTTTACCCAATAAAAAGCTTGTTTACCTTCAAAATTGGTTTTTATTTCCATGGAGAGGGAATGGAAATATATACTTACATACAGGAGGTAACGATGAAAAACTCACTTACTTTCAGCTCTGTGATTCTCATCTTTTTTGCTGCAGGTTGTTCGGATAACCCGGCGGAGGACATGCAGGCGCTCGGGGAGGAATATGGCATCGATCTCTCCACCGGTTCGCAGCAGCAAACCGGGATCGGTGATACGGATGAGATAGATCGTGACCAGGCGGACATGCTGTTTCAGTACATAAGCAGCTCGTTGGAAGAAGGATCTCCTTACGAAGGCGATGTCCCGATTGAATCCGAGCTGACCGAACCGGCAGAGCCTTATAACGCAGGCGGGACGCACCTGGCGCAAAACGCTGACTACGCTGAGGAGGACGATGAGTTTGCTGCGTTCAGTCGTAACGTTTCGTTTGATTACCAGCTGCAGGAAGATACTGAAACGATCACCCCGGACACGATCTATATTGAAGACATGGAAGCGGAACTGTCAGGAACGTTGCCTGGCGCCTCCTGGGACGATTACTTTGTGAGCGCAGACTTCGATGCAGACACCGGAGAATTCATCTTTTTTACCGAAGGAGTTTGGAATATTCATTTTGAGTACGAAGGAGAAGAAATGTATGCGGCAATCCCGGATACCTGGTTTGTTCATTTTGACCCGGATGAGATTTTAGATTCTCTGCCTGATTTACTATAAAAATGCTCCTGTTGTTCACGTTGACTAACCAATTGGTCTTTTGTACAAGAGACAGGAATTAAATAGGATAGATAACAGGTTGATCAAGATACCAATAGATTGTAGGTTTGCATCATCGGGCTCATTCTAAATTGTCTTATCGAGATCTTCACGATCGTTTGTATGTTTATAGTTAACCTCTATATATCTGGAAACAACCAATAGGCATAATCAAAGAGCCCGTGCAGCGCCTCTGCCGGGCTCTTTGAATTGATTTACCACTCGAAGAAAAACTTCAGTGACATCGTAAGAACGGAGTAGAGGATGACGGCAAGGGCAAAGGTCGGAAAGTGTATTTGCTTTTCTCCCGGGAGTTCATGCTTAAAGACCGTAAAGATCATTGCCCCGGCTACGAAAGCAAAGATAATGGACTTTACGAGAGGGCGGAAATCGGTGGTGAGCGCCAATATCCAGCCGACAACGATGCCAATAGCAAGGACATATCTGCCGTACTTATTGTACTCTTCCGGAAACTCGCGCCACATGTCCTGCGCGACGGCGATAAAATGCAGCCCGATCGCGAAGCAGTAAAAAATCGCCTGAATGCCGTAGACTTCAAAGGAAAGTACCGTATAGGAGACAAGTGCATTATATAACGCGTAAAACGTGATCGCCGACCAGAACGAGGACGTATGCGAGACGTAATTTTGCCTGATCATGATCTGAATGCCGAGAAACACGACAACGCCGATCAGTCCGATAAAGTAAATCTCTGACTCCATCGTCAGACGCCGGTAGGGTTCTTCGATCGCTGCCTGCTCCTGGTGAAGCGTCGGCAGCAGGTAAATAAAAATGTACGATACCGCAAGTCCGCCCGAGAACGAGAACCATTTCATCCGCTTGATTCGTTCGGAGGGCAGAAGCACGTTTGCGAGAAAATGAATGCCAATAAACACAATGCCGACAAAGAACGGAATAAAAGACATCGCTTCAGCCTCCATTCAAAATTGGAATAAATGGCGGGAATCGGAAAATGATATACATAAAGTATACATTTTGGTCGAGAAAAATGCGAGCGAAACGGTTTGTTTGTATTGCCAAAACCTTCACATGGAAAGGTTTGTCTGACATAAATTGTTCACAACTTTTTGTATAAAAACGTATATAAATGAATGATGAACGGGTATAAAATATATAAGTAATTGTTTATGTTGTTGGGTAATTTACTAAAAAGGAGGAGTTATGAACAAAAAGTGGTTTTCTCTATCCGTTGATGATGTTGTCAGAGAGCTTCACACCGACCAGGATCAGGGGATCTCCGCTTCCGATGCAGATCATCTGCTAGAAGCCTATGGAAAAAACGAACTGCCTGAAAAAGAGACGGAGAGCATCTTCGTAAAATTTTTCAAGCACTTTAACGATATTCTGATCTACATTCTGCTGGCAGCAGGAGTACTCAAGTTTTTGCTTGGCTATTACATCGATACGGCGATTATCGTTCTCGTTGCGGTCATCAATGCGACCATCGGGTTTTTACAGGAAAACAAAGCCGAAAAAGCACTGGAAGGGATTAAAAACATGCTGTCGCTGGACGCTGTCGTCATTCGCGACGGCAGACGTCAGGAAATCAGCGCCGCAGATCTCGTTCCAGGAGACATTGTTGTACTGAATGCCGGTGATAAAGTACCAGCAGACATCCGCATTCTCTCTTCTGCCAATTTAGGTGCGGAAGAAGCTGCACTTACCGGCGAGTCAGTATCCGCACGGAAGCAGCCCGATGCGCTGCCGGAAGACACTGTGCTCGGCGACCAGACGAACATGCTTTTTTCGAGCACGTCGATCACGTCTGGAAGTGGAGTTGGAGTTGTCGTTGCAACTGGAGAAGACACGGAAATCGGTAAAATCAACGAGTCAATCAATGAAGTAGATGAGCTGAAAACGCCGCTCATGCGCCAGACGGATAAGTTTGGCAAGACGATCGCGCTGTTTATCGTCGGTGCATCGGTGTTCATTTACGCATTCGGATTCTTTTTCCGCGACTATGCGCCGGTTGATCTGCTGCTGTCGATCGTTGGTCTGGCCGTAGCTGCGATTCCGGAGGGGCTGCCGGCGATCATCTCGATCATTCTCGCGCTCGGCGTGCAGAACATGGTCAAGCGCAAGGCGATTGTGCGTAACCTGCCTTCTGTTGAAACGCTCGGGGCCGTATCGGTTATCTGCTCGGATAAGACCGGGACGCTTACGAAAAATGAAATGACCGTAACGGCGCTTATGACACCGAGTGACACCTATGAGGTAACCGGCACGGGCTACGACCCGGAAGGAAGCATCATGGATGGTGACAAAGAAGTAGAGCCGGACAATACCGAGGTGTATGAGCTGCTCACAGCAATGAAAACGTGTAACGACGCCTCGCTTCATCAGGAGGAGGACGGCACGTGGGTGATGAGCGGCGAGCCAACCGAAGGCTGTCTGTTAACCGTCGCGGAAAAAGCAGCCACCGAGATCCCGAGACACAAAGCCATTTCGAAAATACCGTTTGACTCTGATTACAAGTATATGGCGGTATTGATCGAAGAGGAAGGCAAGCGCCGCATTTTTGTAAAAGGAGCACCGGACCGGCTGTTTGATATGGCAGCGTCCGACGCCAGCTTTGACCGTGCTTCCTGGGAAAAGGCGATGAAGAGCCGGACCTCGCAGGGCGAGCGCGTGCTCGCGGCAGGCGTCATCGATGTGGATGCATCGACGTCGGAGATCGATCATGAGGACCTGACGTCCGGCCTGCGCCTGCTCGGGATGACAGGGATCATCGACCCGCCGCGGGAAGAAGCAGTTGCCGCTGTGGCAGAGTGCCACCGTGCCGGCATCGGGGTCAAGATGATTACCGGGGACCATCTCGATACGGCGCTTGCGATCAGTGATCAGCTCGGGATTGGGGACGGCACAAACGGCGTTGAAGGTCGCGACATCGATACCATGTCCGATGAGGAGCTTGATGAGGCCGTTTTGTCTAACGACGTTTTTGCACGCACGAGTCCGGACAACAAGCTTCGTCTCGTAAAAGCACTGCAGAAAAACGGCAACGTCTCCGCGATGACAGGGGACGGCGTCAATGATGCACCTGCTTTAAAGCGCGCGGATATCGGCGTTGCAATGGGCATCAAAGGAACAGAGGTTGCCAAAGAGTCGGCGCAGATGGTACTCGTGGACGATAATTTTGAAACGATCGTCGGCGCAGTTGAGGAAGGCCGCCGCGTGTATGCGAACTTGAAAAAGACGATCCTCTTCATTCTGCCGACAAACGGCGCCCAGGCGCTATTGATCATCATTGCGATTCTGCTTGGCGCCGCCGTCATGCCGGTGACCCCGATCCAGATTCTCTGGATTAACATGGTGATTGCGATCACCGTTTCTCTCGCGCTCGCCTTTGAGCCGCTTGAGAAGGGGGCTATGGACCGGCCGCCGCGTCCGATCGATACACCGCTCTTAACGCCGTACTACGTGTTCCGGATTATCTTCGTTTCCCTGCTCATCGGCGGCACCTCATTCGCCTTTTATCTCATGATGCTGCAGGAGACGACGGATCAGGCGTTGCTCAATTCCGTTGTGCTGCATACGATCGTCATGCTGCAGATGTTCCACTTGTTTAACGTCCGCAACGAGACCGGATTCGCGTTCAACCGCAATTTCTTTAAAAACAAAGTCGCGTTTCTCGTCTCCGGCGTTCTGATCCTGCTGCAGCTGCTGATTTTGTACGTGCCGTTTATGAACACTGCATTCGGCACGGTGCCGCTCAGCATCGAATTCTGGATCATCCCTGCCGTACTCGGCGTCGTGATCTTTACCATTATCGAAATTGAAAAGACCATCACCCGCTCTGTCATGAAGCGGCTCGAAGCCAAAAAGGCAGGCTAGCGGAAGGAGCCTCTGGAGCTGATCCAGAGGCTCTTTTTCGTTTTTGGCGGCGATGGCAGGTTCTGCATGGGAAGATGATCGTGAAAGTGTTTAACTTTCCCAGACAAAACGTTAAGCTTGCTCATCAAAGCTTCAACTATGCTCCGCAAATGATTAAGATTGGCTGCCAAGTGTTTACGAGCATCAACCTGGGACTGTTATAACGAATAAGTGATTAACACGTTGAGCAATATATTCAACTTTGCCTCTAAAAACGTCAACTTTTTTACAGAGACACTTATGCAATGACAATCTGCACCATGAAAGATAAAAATCAAGAACGCTGTGAAACGAATGCAAGAACAAGCCTTGGATATAGTGGAACAGCTTGATATACGTTGGTTGAACGAGCTATTTTCAAGGTAGCCTGCGTCTGAAAATAGATTCCAATCAAATGATAAAAGTAGCCTTCAAAATAAAAAGGTTGGGGGCAAGAATGATAAGTTTTTCGATATAAAGAACGCAGGATGATAACACGTATAAGGTTGAGCTTGGAAATGATAAGTTTGACGCAACGGTTAAAAAGTTTCCCCTCAAGGATGAAAACATTCCCTCCACAATTAATAACTTTCCCCAATCCAAACGAAAGAAGGAAGCTTTCGGCCCGCCGAAAGCCAAATCAATCTAAAAAGCTTCTGTCATCAAACTGCAATATTCGTAACAAATCTGTAAAATTCCATGTTTAATCCCAGTTTTGAGAAGGTATGGGATTACTAACAACCTCATAGCTTCACAGATTAAGCCAGTTCAGACGCGGCTACTAATCTTAACGAGGAGGCTAATTGTGAGACGTACGAAGCTAATGGCGGGTACGCTCGCCGCAGCGGGTGCGACGATGATGGTCGGAGGTTTTTCAGTAAGTGCAGAAGACGTGACGCATACGGTAACGGAAGGCGAGACGATGTACAGCATTGCGGAAGCGAACACTACTGTGACGCTGGATGAATTGCAGGACATGAACCCGGACGCTGATCCGTACAACCTGCAAATTGGAGAGCAGCTGACGATCACAGCTGCAGATGATGCTGGAAGCGGAGTGGAAACCCACGTTGTCCAGGAAGGGGAAACGTTCTATAGCATCGCATCGGAGCACGACGAGGTGACAGCGGACGATCTCGATAATTGGAACGCAGACGTGGATCGATATGACTTGCAGCAGGGCATGCACGTTGTCGTAGAAGCACCAATTTCCGTAGATGACGCAGCTCCGGACGGGGCTTATCATCACGCCGATGAAGGCGAAAACTTTCACAGCATAGCACGGCAGTATCATGACGTAACCGCAAATGAGCTGATTGAAATGAACCACTCTGTCTATTCCGACGAAATAAGCATCGGGCAGATGATTCAGCTTGATCCTCAGCCGTTAGAATAAAAAATGCCTGCAGGAAGGTCGCCTTCCTGCAGGCTTTCTTTCGTCAACGCTATTGCGCCACGCTTTCTTCTATATAGCCGTCTGCTTGTTTAATTGTTTTTAGCACCTGCTCTTTGTATTCCTCCGGCACGCGGAACGAAATCAAATAATGCGGATAGTCACGCCTGCTGACGCTGCGGTCCTTGCGAATGTTTCGAAGCGACGTAAACACCTGCACGTTGCCCGGGGTGCCGCCAATACTTCCAGTAGCAATAAACGGGGTACGAAGCTCTGCGCCGTCCGGCAGTTCGTCGATGTACAAATCCGTGACATGATACCTCAGCAGCTTGGTTCTGAGCGACTCTGCGGCATTCTCATTCTTGAGATACACGTTCATATGCACAGACATCGGTAAAACCCCTTTCTGCAAGTTGGTATCACTATTTTTCCCGTTTTATACTTAAATGAAACGCTCAGAACCGAGCTTCGTCAACCGCCTCCCAGATTTCTTCATAGGCCTCCTCTTCTCTTCTCTCCCCGTTATCGTCCAGCAGCGGAACCTGCAGCGTGGAGTGCGAGTCGCCATCGTGCTTCAGTAAAATTAAACCCGTACCGCCGTGCCATTTCGGCTTTTCGGTTTCATAGGAAGCATCGACTACAAACGGGAGGGGACCAGCCTCTGATTCAGCAAACACATACGTAAATTCGGTTTCTTCGTACATCGCCACATAGACCGGATCGGCTGCTTCCGACAGCTGATCGGCCAAAATGAGCCCCGCATCATAGCCGTCCGGGCGCTCCTCTTCAAACTGCGGCAGCGAATAACGCTCTGCTGATAATGCATCGTTTTCTTCAACTGAGGCAGGTGTTTCCTCACCGATTATCGCAATGGAAAGCGGCGAACCCTCGTAGGTCTCCGCCGACTGACAGGCGCTTATAAGCAGAATGAGAATAAGATATTTAGTCATGAATCGTTTCCTCCGTAATCGTGTATGAAAGAGAAGAGTTCCGTGAGATATGCAGCGGGCTGATCCTGATGAACCAGATGGCCGGCATTTGATACGAGAACGGTTCGGCCATACGTTAGCTGCTTTTTGTAAACATCCAGCGAGCTCGCTTCATTCAGATTTTTGTCCCCTGCGCAAATAAGAACCGGCATCGAAAGGTCGGCAACATTTCCCGTAATAGCAAATGGATCGTAGTCATCCTGCGCCATACGCAAAATAGCACGCCAGCCTCCTCCATGAAGGCTGTCGAAATGCGAGACAGCCGCCTCGTTTTCTAAAAGGGCTTTATAATGGGCGTTCTCCTGAGATCGCAGTTCAGACCAATTAGCTGGTTTTTCAGCGATGATTCCATGAACAGCGAGGGCAGTCACCAGGTCCGGACTACGCCGGGCAAAACATAAGGCGACGAGTGCGCCCAGTGAAGCGCCGATAACGATAGCAGCCCTGATGTGATGAGCTTGCAGCGTTTCTGCAACATCATCCGCGCATGCCTCAACGTAAGCATGTAAACTCGCAGGCTGAGAGCGGCCATGCCCTCGTAAATCCATCGTCACAACTTGAAAATTTGATTGCAGCATGTCCCGCTGATAAACAAAGTCCGTTTCACCTGTTTCAAGTCCGGCATGAAGAAAGAGAAGGGGGGAGCCGGTTCCATTTAATGTCGTATGTAAGAGCATTTTGAATTCCTTTCCTGAGCGGTGGTGACGTGCATGTTAGGTTACGGAGGGTGTTCGTCGGTATTTTTTATCACGTCCAGCAAAAGTCATTCTCGCGATCAATCGCACGACTCCATAAATAATCAGCACGTTCAGTACGAGGGCGCCGATACTGACAAACATGCCGTCGTTGCCGCTGAAAAAGTTAGTGAAAAACCAGCCGCTCCCTGGTTCAAGCTGATAGATGGTAATGAACTCAAATGGCAGTCCGAAGCTGTAGCTGCCCCGGCCGGCGCTCTCATAAGCGCTTGGAACCACATGTGGGATCATCAGGCATAGAACGAGACTCCATGCCAGCTGCGTTTTGTTTACCAATCGCATCACTGGTGTTCCCCTTTCTGCAAAAAGAATCTGTATGTCTATGTTTCCATATTTAAGGAAAAACTGCAACGATATCCATGAAAAACCGCTATGCAACGTGAAGGAACGGCAGCTGCATGATCTTTGCTACCAATCAATCCCGTATGGAGGCTCTACTAAACTGAGCAGAGCGAAAACGATAATAATAAGAGTGGCATAGCTAACGACATAGCAGCCAAGCTGACGATGAAGATAGCGATAGATAGTCTGCACGGTTTCCCTGCTGTTAAACAAACTGAGTTTGTTAACAATCTTTTTCGAACGCCTTAGCTGAACGGCATACTGAACCGTCTCCACTATTAATCGGGCCATCATATAAAAAAGGATCATATAGCCGCCGACAGCAAGCAGTTCCCATGGCGGGCTTGGATCATAAGGTTGATCGCCAACATGCTCCAACGTAATCACTAATGGCATAAAGCCAACAGCAAAAACATACAGAAAGAAGAAAAGATAGTGGGACAGAAAGCGTAAAGGCCACATTCGCCAGCCCGGTGACAACTCCAGATTGATCACACCGAGCATTTTTGCGACCCTGGCATAATCAATCGTCTTCTGACTGATCCGGACAGCATCAGCAAGATAGTGCGACCACGTTGCGCCTGTTGTGGTTCCGGCAGGCCTGAAATGAAAAAAGACATCTCTTCGTGCAGACTCTCGTGTATACCCTGGAATCGAGCCGTTATGTGTGAACGGAAGCCCCTCATCAAACAATGCACCGGCAGTCACATCCTCTAACACCTCACGAGGTTTCATTCCTTTCATGGGGAAAAAGCGGTCCCGCCGGTAACGCCGAGGACCACGCCAGCCCCAAATTAGTCCAATGCCATAGATCGCGCAAAGCATTAAAAAGATAGGTAACGGAATAAATTCCCCGAATATATGCATGTCGTCCTGCTCCTTCTGAAAAGCAATTGATTAGGATCGTGCACGTTCAGATAGCTCATGGCATTCACTGCATCCATATGAAAGTGCTTGGGATGGATGGTGTAGATTGATTCCGCACGCTATAAAAGTGAATTAATTGTATAGCATTATAATGACGAACATCAACGTGGCGATCAGTAACCATTTGAGAAACTGAGTACTGAAAAATAAGATGAATGACGTCCAAAGATAGATGAAAACAGATTTATATTCATTTGTTGTCACACCAAATGATTTGGAAAGCTTTAAGGAATAAATGTTTTGCAGAAAATAAGCAATAAACTCTTTTAACAAATATAAGGCGTAAAAAAACAATCCGAACATGACAAAGATTCCAATAAATTCTGTGAAGAATGCAAGACTTTCATCTAAGGAAAAAGAGATTAATGCGGTGAAAATAAGACCCATGACCAATAACCTGCCTCGCAGGAGGTAAGAAGCGGCGGCGACCCCGGATCTTACCATATTCACCAAAACATTCGGGTTCATTAACCGATTGGTATAGCCCAATAGTTTAAACATTTGGGCGATATTTCTTCGGGACTGTTTTTCAAGAAAACCACGTTCAACATATAAAGCAGTAATTTGAACCTTCCTTTCATTCGAGGAGGGATAAAAGATCACTTCTTCATATTGTCGATCTTTATCAACTTGATAAAAAAATTCATAATGGGCCTTCGTCTTCGTATAGTAGTCAAGAATCGAAAGAGGAGTAGTAGTTGAATGAGCCTCTTTCGGCTGATTAGATTTTTTAATTTCTGACCTGTGAAACCAGGCAGTTTTTTTTAGCAATAAATACATAGCTAAACAAAACGTGAGAATTCCAACGATTGCCGTTACATAATAGTTCATCTTCTACCGCCCTCTGTCTGTTAGAAATAATGATCTGAACGGAGTAACTGAGCAAAAAAAGACTTCGCGTTCCAGCTGCATTGCTAAAGACCCCAGATACGCTACAGCCTGCAGTTGTCGAGATACGTTCCTTTCAGCTGAATCGACCTGCGGTGCGGATTGAGCTAGCAAAGCTATATGCAGCTTTGCTAAGATGCCTTTCATTTAGTGATGTATTTTGATGGGAGCAGGAAGAAAAGTAATGAGAGCTTGGATGATGGTAACCAGGTTTAACTCATGTTTTTGATTCTTTCTCATTTCGCTTCTTGCGCGCGATCGAGGTAATGATCACTAACATAATTCCCGCAGGAACTGCAATGACGGATGCAATAATCAACGTCTCTACTGCTTCAAGCGTTGCCACAGAGCCGGAGTCGGGGAAAGTCGAATCCAATATCATGACCGCCGCGATAAGACAAATGAGACCGGCTGCCGACAGTCCAATACTGCCGTAAAGTGATTTTTTGCTGTTGGTATCCCAATGAATCATGACATAAATAACTGCCGAAACTACAAGAATCAGACCGATTACCATATCCATACCTCCCTTTGAGTCAGGAACGAGACCTGAATGAAGAAGCTGCCAAACAACTAAGAAAACCGAAATTTCAGTAAACTTATCGCAAAATGAAGGAAAGCCTTTAGAGCTGAACCGTGCATCGGCTGATTTCCTGTTCGGATTCGATGAAGATGTTCTCTTTAATGTACGTAAGACCGTATCGTTATGTTTCCATATGTAAGAACAAATAGCAACTATTTGCATAAAAAATCCGCTCCTTATCGCTAAGGAGCGGTACGTTTATCGCTTTGGTTCCGGCGGAATGCTGGTGACATATGTTTTAGCAAGCAGATCATGCAGCGCACGTTTATCCTTACGCGCAATCACCATGATGACAGATGCGATGAAGCCGATGCCGAACGTCAGTGCATACAGAATGTAGGACACCGGTTCGCGGACGATCATCGTCAGCAGCCCTACCTGAGAGCCGTCTGTGCGAACAATGCGAATGCCAAGCGCCCGTTTTCCGATTGTATATCCGGTCCAGATCACGGGTAGCAGCACGTAATAAACGATGGGTAAAATGCCTTCAAATACTTGCAAAAGCCGTTCTTCAGCCGCAAATTCACCGAAAACAATCAGCGCAAAAATAAAGATCGTTGCAGTGATGACGATCCCGTCTAATATGACGGCCGCAAGCCGCTTCCAAAAGCCGACTGGTTCTCGAACCTCCATGGAAAATCCCCCTTTTTTCATATCTACGATAAAAGTTCCCTTCCCGATCTTCTGCTAAACTGCAGGTGTGTTTATACGTGGAAAGGGGTCATCTGCCAGTATAACGCAAAGGCGGCGAAAAAGACGACCGCTGCCTGGATCAGCAGAAAGCCGACGCTGCTTTTTGCCCGGTCTGCCCGCCACCAGACGAGCGCGTAGATCAACGCCAGCAGGAGCGGTACGAGCGGGGCAGCCAGCATAAACGTACCAGCTGTCACATAGCCAAAGATCAACAGCTGCACAGACGCGGCCATTGTACCGGCTGCAAGCAGCAGGAATAGCACCGTAAAGAAGGCGAGAATTCGAAGGCGTTTATCCGGCACCTTACGCCGGCGGATAATCCGGTACAATCCTCGTACCGGGATCACGAGCAGGAAAAAGACCGCCACTGCTCCGATAAAGCCAAGCACAGCGTAGGAAAGATAACGTTCGCCAATGAGCGGCACCCGGTTAAACACCATCATCGGGTAGACGGAGCTGATAAACTGATCATTTTCCAAAAGCGCCAGCGTCTCATCGTCGTTTACCTGCTGGAAAACGAGCGGAGAACTCGATTCCTGCATGGTGTATCTGCCTCCGGAAAAATGCAGATCATCAACGGACAGCGTGCCGTCTGAAGCAGCTTCGATCGAAATCGTCGGATTAAAGATCGAAATGATGCTGAGCGGACCTTTTTCATTGACCCGGTTCATCGTGTAGGAGCCTGAAAAATTCGCAAGATCGTCCTCTGTTGTCGGCGTTTCAGCGAGAGTGTGGGGCTCAGTTTCCACTCCCATCGCTTCAGCGAGCCCGCTTAAATAATCAGCAATTACCCGCTGCGATTCGATCCCGGTCACGCCGTTTGTGGAGACAAAAATACCAAGATCAAGCTCCGGAACGAGCATCATCGTCGACATGAACGCGTCAATCGAGCCGTCATGGCGAACCGCATCGAGGCCGCCAAACTGCGATCCATAATGACCGAAATGCATCCCGGGCACGTCCTCGTGCATGTGAAACTGCGGCTCATGCATCAGCGAAAAGCTTTCTGAACTGGCAAGCTCCTCGTTTTGTTCCAGATGCGCGAGCATGTAAAGCGCCATGTCGTTCGCGGATGTTGTGATCGAGCCTGCCGGAACCATGTGAATATAAGAATACGGATAAGGCTGATCGCCAATGTAGCTCGCGGCTACGGCAGAGGAATCCTCGTGCTGGCGAAAGGAGGAATCATTCATGCCTAACGGTTCGAAAATATGTGCTTCCACATAGTCAGGAAACGGTTCACCGGAAGCATCCTCCACCAGCTGACCAGCAATCGCGAGTCCCACATTGCTGTACTCCACCTCGGTGCCTGGCGAGCGCTTTAAAGCAGGTGTCCGCTCCTCGAGAAAGCGAACCGGATCCACCTCATCGTAGGACGTAGCATAAAAGCCCGTCATCGTTTCATCAAAGCCAGCCGTATGGGTTAACAGGTGCGGGATCGTCACCGTCTCTGCCGGCTCGTTGGCGAGCTCAATGGAAAGCATATCGGTGATTGAAGCTTCAAGCGACAGCGTACCAGCCTCGACCTGCTGCAGCACGGCGGCAGCGGTCATGCTTTTACCGACAGAACCGGCGCGAAACAGCGTATCGGCATCCGCTTCCAGTGAAGCATGGGCCATCCCGTAACCGTCTGCAAGCACGACGTCCCCGTCCTGGACGATGCTGACGATCGCTCCTTTAAAACTTCCTTCTTCGATTCGTTCTTCCATGTAGGTTTCGGTATAGTTTGTCGCATTCTGCTCGATTGCCTGAACCGGAACTGCTGCAAGCAGTGAGACCGCAAGCAGGCTTAAAATCGTTCGCATCGTCATCGCCTCCACATTTTCTCTACGTAAGTTACGGACGACACGTGACAATTGTTTCATGATGTTGGAAAATATATTTTGTTAAACTGAATGAAGAGAGGAGTGGGGGAAATGGACACGGTTTCACTTAGCACGGCTAAAGAAGCACTGGCATTGGCAGGAGAAAAGCTTGCCGCAAACCAGGCAGCCAATGGATTGCCGTATGGTATTTTACATAACTTGGTTGAGAGCGATCAGCCACTGCTTGTAGCTGTTAAAGAGAAAGAAGAGGTGCTCGCTTTGCTCGTAAGGACGCCGCCGCACCATTTGATCTTATCGGCGTTTACTACGGAGTTGGAACCCGTTTGGACGAGCGCCATCAAGGAGCTTGCCGTTCATGACGTGCCAAGTATCATCGGCAGCATTCCGGCAGTAGAAGCGTTTCAAACGATTTGGCAGGCGACGCACGGCTGTCAAAGTGAAGTCGGCATGGAGCAGCGGATTTTTCGTGCGGACCGGGTGATCCCGCCGAGAAAAACTAGCGGAGCACCGCGCTGGGCGGAAGAGGAAGATGCAGCACTGTTAACCGAATGGATTGAGGCCTTCGCAGAGGAGGCACTCGACGGAGTAACAAAAGAGGAAGCAGCAGAGCTTGCGGAGCGCTTTATTTCCAAGCGAAGCGTGCTGCTCTGGGAGGATGATGGTCAAGCGGTTTCGATGGCGGGAGCTGGTCGTCCCGCAGCCGGATCGTGTGCCGTGCAGCATGTGTACACGCCAAAGGAGTATAGAGGAAGAGGCTACGCCGAAAACGTCACCGCCGCGCTCACGAAAGAGCTGTTAAGCCGCTATTCGTTCTGTACGCTCTACACCGATTTGGCAAACCCGACATCCAACGCCATTTACACCCGCATCGGCTACGAGCCCGTCGCCGATTCACGAGTCGTCAACTTCATCTACCGCTGAGTTCCAACTGAACATCCCCATTAAAAGGATATGCCGGCAGCGCACTTCAAGGCGCTGCGCCGGCTTTTCTGCTTTTGATCAACAGGGTAAGCGAGACAGCTGTTGTGACAAGAACTGCGAGAAACAGATACACGAGCGGGCTGCGAAACTGCGCCAGCACCGCATCGGCTGTATGCATCTGCCCGCACGTCTGCACACTGTCAGACGTGAAAATAAAGAACGGTCTGCACGCCTCAATCGGAAGAATCGCAGTTTGAGCAGTGAAATACACGACATACGCGCCGGTGACGAAAGCAAAAACAGCAGAAACAAGTGCCAGCAAAGCGTAAAAAATTCGTTTCATGGCCGACCTCCGTTGTATGAATACTGCTTACAACGTAACATAAATTGGTAAATAAAGGTATGTCCAATTGGTATTAGGCAGGGCAACGGAGAAAGGGACACGCCTCTCAACACTTTTTAACAGGCAGGTGATGCAAAGTTGGATTTATGATGGTGTTTTTCCTCATTTGGTTTTGCGCTTTTATGATCGCAAGGTTGTTCAGTTTTTACACAAAGTCTCATTGGAAAGACGAAGCATTGATTACAGGCGCCCAAGCACTCGTGATGATCCTGATTTTTTATATTATCAGCAACGATTACCTCGACATTTTTAACCGATAGGTCGCATGACATTAAGTTGATTAGTGTATGCCAATAAAGAAGCAGAGGTGATTATGTTGTGGATGATCGTCAGCATGCTGGCGTTTGCAGCAACTGTAATCAATCTGTATTTGTACGTCACCGGAAAAGATTATACATTAGCGATGGCATTCGGTTTAGCATTGACTGCACTAACGCTCGCCTCCGTGCAGAGTATGATTGGAAGCTGGGTCCAACATGAAGATTGGACAGCTCTGTAGAATTTCGTATCGGCAATAGAACCTTTATTTTGGAGCGCAACGGGGATTTCGATTTTGTTGAACGTATCTCCAGCAATAAAGGATGCCAGTCAACTTATCGAAGCGAACGAGGATATTCCCCACATTAAGATTAATAGCACCGTTTATTACCCAAGACGACAGCTGATGCATTGGCTTGAGGAGATTGGCAACTAATCGTTAAATATGGAAACAGGAACATGCATTTAAACCGGTCCATAGACTTCCTGAATAGTGAAGTAGTAAAGAGACAGTTCAGGAGTCTATTCATGACCGTAATAACAGCTATCCTTCTAATATCGTAGTGAGAAATATTAAAATCAACAAAGCTGCAAAGAGAAAATGAGAGAAGCTTAATTAGCAATCGCTTCGTCCATTACATAGAAGGCTCCGTCATCATATTCGTAAGCAAACTTCAAATTTCGATTATGATACGTATCAGTCCAGAAAACAGCAATCTCAGCTACATTGCCAGCTCCTTTATTCGCATAGTGGGCAGCGATATCTGATGAAACTGCGCGCATCATGTCTTCGCCTGTATCCCGCGTGTTCTGAACAGGGAACTCTACATCGATTAAAACGATGAAAGTATCTGATTCTGCATCTTCAGAAAGATTATCATTTACTCGTACGTTTTCGATCACAGTATAATGATCATGCTCATCTTCTATATAAGAAGTAAAGTAACGTATCAATTCATCCTCTGTTGTTGAGAGATCAGCAGGGTTTTCTTCAGTTCCATTTCCTGTTTTCTCTTCTTCATATGTTAAAAACTCTTCAGCAATGTCGGTCGTTAATTGCTCGCAGGGAACCCCGTTTGAATCTCCGTCCCAGCCCATTGGATCATTTTCAGATGTGTAGCCCTCTTCAGTCCAATACATATAAACTTGCTCGGCTGACTCGAAATCTTTGCAATTGACTGGAGAAAAAGCTTCTGTTTTGTCGTTCTCATCTTCGGAATTCACTTTCGTATTCGTTTCTTCGCTTTCATCCGCTATAATCTCATTTTCGTCAGCATGATTGTTCTGAGAAGAAGCTGACGTATCTTCTTCTGTGTTCTCATTTTCCTCAGCGGAAACATCTGCTTCTTCATTCGCAAGATCTTCTTCATCTTGAGCTGTAGCAACAGAAATAGCTAAAATAATAATAAGAGTGATAAACCACCAACGTTTGTAAAACGCCTTTTTTGTAGATGAAATTGCTTGGTTATCCAAAGATAATACCTCCTAAGTCGTAGTTGTTTTTTAGCTGATTTAGTCTTTTACGTTTCAGTACATGTATATTGCTAGAAAAGCTGAGGCACAGACATAATAAGTGTACGCACTCCCAAATAAGCAGTTAAGACAACAATAATCGCTCCAAAAATAGTTAGCCAGAAAGGGTGTTCATAGCTGCCTACAATCTTTTTATTATGAGCTGCAAGTAATATCGATCCGAGCGTTAGCGGAAGGATTAATCCGTTAAATGCTCCTGCAAGCACTAGCAGCGTAACCGGTTCACCGACAAGCGCAAAAACACCTGTTGAAAAAAGAATAAACCCGATTACCCAATAATTCCGATTCGAGTCGATCGATCGGTGAAAGGAAGCTAGAAAAGTAACAGAAGTATAGGCGGCGCCAATAACAGACGTGATCCCTGCAGCCCACAGCACCAATCCAAACATGCGGAATCCAATCTCACCTGCAGCAATCTGGAAAGCGGAAGCTGTTGGATTTTCCGGATCTAATGAAGAACCCGCTGCAACCACTCCTAATATTGCAAGAAATAATAAATATCGCATGACTGAAGCGGTAACAATGCCGCCTATAGCTGTATTAGTTACATATTTTAAATTTTGTTTTCCGGTAATCCCAGCATCAAGAAGGCGATGACCGCCGGCAAACGTGATGTAACCGCCAACTGTGCCGCCTACAATTGTAATAATCGCGAGGATATCCAATTCGAGAGGGGCTACAGTTCGCAGCACGGCTTCCTGATAGGGAGGCTGGCTGACAAACATGACATAAGCGGTCAATAAAATCATGAGGGCTCCAAGGTAGCGAACAACTTTATCCATTGCCATATTAGCCTGCCTGAAAAGAAAAATAACGATACAAACAGTGCTCGTCATAATGGCACCGATTACTGGATTAAACCCGAATAAAGCATTTACACCTAATCCGCCTCCAGCCACATTGCCAATATTGAAAGCTAAGCCTCCAAGTACTACAAAAAAAGCGACGATATAGCCGAGACCAGGCAGTACTTGATTTGCAATGTCCTGTCCTCTTTTTTCTGTTACTGCAATAATTCTCCAAATGTTTACCTGAGCACCGATATCCAAAATAATTGAAGCAAGAATGACAAACGCAAAACTCGCAAGTAATTGTTCGGTGAATACGGCAGTCTGAGTCAGAAAGCCTGGTCCAACAGCTGATGTTGCCATCAGGAACGCAGCACCGGCCAAAGCGCTAAGTCTTTCTTTCGGGGTCATCGTAGGTTTTGTTAATGAGTGTTGTTCCATATTTTCCTCCTGCCTGACGACTGTTCCTTCCAAAATCTAGTATCAAGTGAAGTCGGTAATTAGTCGAATAGATAAGTGTTGTGACTTCCTTATTATGAATTAAATTCTTTAAATTGGAAACCTCTTTAAGTCGATTGTGAGAATAGAAAAATTGGTTTCTATATAAACAGGAATTTTATTATGCGCAACACAAGGAAATAAAAACATACTAAGTCTCTATCTAGTTACACTAGTATAAAAACGGGGTACGGTATTCAAAAAAGGGGTGGGAGTTATGGCGAAAAAAATTATCGTAGTCGGTGCGGGCTTTTCGGGTCTGGCAGCAGCTCATGCACTGCTGGAAATGGGCTGCGAGCCGATCATACTCGAGGCGGAGAGCCGCATCGGCGGCAAGGTAAAATCGGAGGTAAGTGACGACGGAAAGCACTTTGTCGAACGCGGGGCGCAGCTGATTAATCCGGATATGACGGAGATCGTGCAGCTGGCAGCAAAAACTGGCTTTTCGCTCATTCGGACGGGCGTTTCAGATGATGGCCTGCTGATTCAGGCTCCGGAGCCAAAAGTGATTGAAGAGCAGGTGGAGGATCACGAGGAGCAGCTGGAGTACATGCAAATCGAGACGGAGCGCGATGACATTCCCCTGACCGATCTATACAAACGACTGGATATTAAAGAAAAAGAGAAGCGGGTTATTTCGAGCATGTACGGCGAGGAGCTGAACGTCGAG
This sequence comes from Bacillus daqingensis, assembly GCF_042654445.1. Classification (NCBI taxonomy): domain Bacteria; kingdom Bacillati; phylum Bacillota; class Bacilli; order Caryophanales; family Bacillaceae; genus Bacillus; species Bacillus daqingensis. Next base: position 53,881 of record NZ_JBHSGK010000013.1, on the reverse strand, counting down.
CCGCATCTCGTGAGTACTGCCGGCTTTTTGTCGATGAACGACCGCTATCCGTCTGAAAAAGAAGACACGACGCATCAGGTGAACGGCCCGCTCACGAAGCTGGCTGAGCACCTCGCAGCACCGCTGCAAGACGCTCTGCATATGGAACAGGCTGTTACGGAAATCAACACGTCCGTAGGCGAAGTCTCTGTGAGTACGGAATCAAATACGTGGGACGCAGACGGCGTGATCATCGCCGTCCCACCAACCGTAGCAGCACGTATCAAGCTGTCGGAGCTTGCAGCAAAGCAGTACGAGGAGGCGCTTCACAGCTATGTAAATGGCTCCATCATTAAGATAACGTGGGAATATAACGAAGCCTTCTGGACGCAGATGGAGGTGGAAGGGGAAGAAACATCCGTTGCCGAGGTCATTTTTACGAATCCGGACGGGGTAAACGTGATAGATTCCTCGATGAGAGGAAAAAATGCGCGATTGACGATGTTTATTGGAGCGGCTACCGCCGAATCAATGGCGACAGAAGAGGAAGACCGCATGCTGGAGGAAGCAGAGAGCTGGCTTACGGATGCATTTGGAGAAGCAGCCGCATCCTATACGTCCCGGACGGCTGAATCATGGGTGCATCATCCATTTTGCGGCGGAGGCTACGGCGATTCGATCCGCTACGGTCATATGATCAAGCCGTATGTGATTTTGAGAGAGCCACATGAAGGCATGGTCTTTGCGAGCAGCGAGCTTGCCGAAACGTATCCGCACTTTATGGAAGGTGCGCTCCGGGCGGGACGGGCAGCAGCAGGCAGACTGATCGTGCATCTGCAGGAGCGGACAACCTAAAAAAAGGGCCTCACAGGGCCATTTCTCTCATACATAAGCACGGCAGTTCTCGCAATATGCCGTCTCTTCCTTCGTTTCAATCTCGTTGCCGCACGTACCGCACGTCAGAACCGACGTGGACGCTTTTTTCCAGCCGTTTTTTCGCGCGAGACCCCGGCTTAACATCGACGCACCGGAAAGCTGATAGCGAAAAATCAGCCACGTGAATAAAGCAACGAGAATCAGTGCAACCATCAATTCCATCAAATCGCCTCCAGTAATTGGAATACGTCAGTTGCATGGAAAAGGTTTCAGTTAGAGGCATTAAATGCCACACGGGAAATGCGCCACTCATTATCCTCTTCGATAAGCAGGTAGTCCATGAAAAACGGCGCGTGGCTCGGTACATCGGGAACATCAGCTGCATAGCTCAGCACAAGTCCGGCCTCCGTCATGCGAAAATCGGCAAACTGCTGCTCCAGTTCGTCCGGAGAAAGCCACTGGTACGTATGCATATCGTCAAACTGAATCACGCCGGTCGGCCTGCCTTCGTGGCGGATGACGTTAGCATGAACAGATAAAAGTCCGGAAGCCTCGTCAAGTGAGTCCGCCTGTACAAACTGCTCCGTAATTTGCACCGCCTGCGCTACCTGATAGGTCTCCGGATAGCCGTTCAGCGAATCGAGCAGGTCATCCCGCTCCTCCGTCAGCGCTTCGACCTCTGCTTCAAGCTCGGCAATTTGCGGATCGTCCGTTGGCTCCTGAAACACGAACATCGCACCTCCGACAAGCATCGCAATCGCGAGCAATGGTATCCACTGTTTCAACCCCTTCACCGCCCTCATCCGTTCTTAATCTAAGATTATCACGGCACCTGCCGAAGCTCTCATCATATGCCTCATTCCTTTTAAATGGAAATTATGGTACGGTAATGAAGTGGTTTTACATAATGAAGAATGAATTTTTAAAGAAAAGAATGGATAGCTGTCTGGTACAAAGGAGGTAGAGAATGAAATATGGGTTGATTTTTGGTGCAGCATTTTTAGTCGGGTTAATGATTATATTTGGAACTGGAAGTGAAATCGGATTTTACATTATGGCGGTTTTACCGTTTGTGGTTTATCCAATCTTAATTAGTCTAGCCGTCTGGTTCTTCATCAGCCTGATTAATCTTCAAAAAGAAAGAAATAGGTATCTTGCTGAAATTGTCAGGAAGCTAGAGAAAGACAATACGTAAAGGAATCTTCATCAGCGAATGTTTCAGCGATCGCAGCTTAATTGGGGAATCTTTTTTAGATCTGAATCAACCATGCCAATAAGCCGGACACGTATTAGTACATGATACATGGAGGGTAATATGATTCGAATTTTATTTTTCTTCGCAGCCGTTGCGCTCGGGTTTATTTTAAGCCTGCTGGTGGGTTAAATGAGAGCGAGCACCTAAAAATGAAGTCGTCTTCCTGAGGGATGATGACTTCATTGCGATATATCTGTATGAATATGAGCGGTGTTTCAGCTATCCTACGTATAAAACAGAGATTAGGTACATAAAAAAGAACTAGCTATATGTTCGATCAAGCTAAGCCATTCTCAAAAATGAAAAATTGACTACTTTCTACAATGCTTTAAATGTAAAATAAAACCAACTAATAGTAATGAAAGATAATATATTAAGTGAATCAATTGGATATAAGTTAATTTGACTAAGTATTCTTAATCGTTATTTTACATTAATTTCTTGACAGCGTTATCATTAATGGGTAAGATTAGCCTTATATTAATAAAGATAGTGCTGAGACGATGGAATGCACGCCTTTTGATGGGGATATCCCCATACATTTGGCGTGCGTTTTTTTATGGGCTCACACAAAATCGAAGGGAGATCGATGTGAGTAAAAAATGGATCACGATGCTTGTCGTGTCAATTGTGCTGATATTTGGAGGAAGTTTTGCAGCATTTTTGGCTAATAGCTCTTCGGGGGATGTAGATGTTACGAGAGTTAGTTTTGGAACAGAAGGAGGAGAATTGTCAGGTTTGCTTTATGTACCTGATGGAGCGGCTGACGAACCGCGGCCAACGATCGTCGCCACACACGGCTACTTAAATTCAGCTGAAATGCAGGCACCTCAGGCAATTGAAATGTCTAAAAGAGGATATGTCGTTTTGGCACTGGACCAATACGACCACGGTCATTCGATTGGGACGATGGACAAACCAATTCCGTTCTTCTCATTTTGGCCTACGTCGATATACGACGCAGTGAATTACATGTATGAGCAGGATTTTGTGTTAAAGGATGATGAAGGGAATGGTATCATAGCTGCTTCAGGTCACTCAATGGGTGGATTTTCTTCAACACATGCTATCATGCTTGATGAAATGTTTTATGAAGAAACAGGTGTTAGAAAAATCGACAGTTACTTAACGATGGGCTCTGACTATCAATGGATTTATGCTTTAGAGTATGAACTTGAAGATATCGTTGCAGCTTATGGACCAAGAACAGCCGGAAAGATCGCAGCTACGTATGATGAGTTTTTCTTTGACCCGGAAGCTGCTGCCGAAGAACGGCCTGTTCAGCGTAAAAATTATATAGAAACAGAAGAAGCTCAAGCATTTCTTGGAAATCCTGATACTCCGGAACAAGGTGAATTTTTTGAAAATAATCAAGGACAAAGAGTGATTTATCAACCGGAAGAGATTCATCCATGGAATCATTTTTCTATGACAACTACAGGACACGCTATCGAATTTTATGACGAAGCCTTTGCTGATTACAGCGAAGTTGTTCAAATTGGAGAAAGCGGACAATCTTGGATGTACAAAGAATGGTTTTCCTTTGTAGCTTTAATTGGTTTCTTCCTTTTGTTCGTTCCTTCTATTCGACTTCTCACACAGGCACCTGTCTTATCAAACGTTAATGTCAAAGCTCCTGAAGCGGTGCCAGTTCCTAAGTCAGATGGAGAAAAGGCTGCAAATTTAATTTTGATTTTGTTTGGGGCCTTTTTTCCGGCATTGTTATTTACGGCATTCTACAGTGCTGATGAGAGTGCTATTCGTCTAGTGTTGATGGTTAATATCATTATAATGTTCACAAGTATTGCAGTATTTGTTGCTTCCTTTGCACGTAAACAAAGCAGGATCGCCATCAAAAAGGCTTCGGGGTTTATACTGATCGTTAGTGTTATCCAATTTGCTTTATTGCAATTTCAGAATGAGCTCATTACTGTTACTGAATTACTGGGAGCACCTACTGGAAATCCAATTTTATTTTGGGCTGTAAACGTAGCTTTAATCACACTGATGGTCGTTATTGGTCAGTATCATTTATCAAGTGGCTCTCAAAAAATGGAGCTACACCGTACTGGGCTAAAGGTTAATCCAAAGGCGATTGTTGCTGCACTGATGATAGCTGTTCTTTCGATCGTGATAGGCTATGCTTTACTGTATCTGGTTGATGCATTATTCAAAACCGACTTCCGTCTGTGGACGTTAGCCGTAAAAACGTTTGGATTTCACCATTTGATGGCGTTATTCATTTATGCGCCTCTCTTCTTCATTTTTTATTTTATTGTCGGATATTCAGTAAATAGGACGACTTCTGACGAGAGTTTTAACGGTATTAAAGGCTACGCTGTTTCTATTTTCATGTTCGTTGGAGGACTGGTCTTTTATCTTGTTTATCATTATGGGCTCTTGTTTACCACAGGAACAGCTGGTTTCCCTGCAGAGTCCTTATCCTCAATCGTAGTGATTGGATTAGTTCCAATACTGACAATCGCTGCTATATACAATCGCTATTTTTTCAAATTAACAGGCAATGTCTACCTTGGTGCGTTTTTAAACTCAATTTTGATGACGCTAATCCTCTTAGCTAATACAGCATTTCACGCTACTTTGTAGAGATTGCGAGATGCCAAATCTGCTTTTAAGCGTATCGTCGATCGATCAAGAATAGCGTGTACGTGTAAATCCAAAAAACAGGTTCATTTTTTTACCAGGTACAGACTTTTCAAACCTTTATCTTTAAACATGATCGCAAGGTTCACTGCTGTACCGATAAACGTTGTTGCGTAAAATCCGTACGACGCTATACACCTGTGTAACAAACAAAAAGGAAGATGATGCTCCAGAAACGGAGCGTCATCTTCCTTTTGTATTTATTCTTTTTCCAGCAAACGGAATCTGATAGATCTCTGATGGCGAGACACCGGCCTTACGTGCAGGTTCGAACGTTTGGCTTTAACATTACTGTATGTCTGCTGGCTAGAAATAAGTCCGCCTTAAAATAATTAGACAGAGGCAGCGATTTCTTTTAACGAAGCGGAAACAGCTTGCTTGTCACCTTTTGCGTAAAAGCCAGTTACGAGATCGTAAGCAGTAGCCAGATCAACTAAAAAGCAGTCGTGCGTTGATGTATCGTACACGAAGTGGCTACGTGTTTCTCCTTTGTAGCCATCCACCACTTTATACTGCTCCAAATCAAACAATTCCACCATCCCGGACTGAGCCAGGTCCATAAATTCCTCGCGCGTTACTTTCCGTTCAGCTTGCACACTCATCTAAAAACCTCCTGTTATCATCCGTTTTGCATTACCTACTTTAGCATGATCGATCGCTTGAGCAAACGAAAAAGCATTAAAAGAGTTGCATGTGATAGGTGTTCAACTCATCTACTAAGAAATATTCAGTATAAAATGTTTACTTTGTAAACTTGATGTGCTACGTTGTATACAAAGTAAACAAAGGGGTGTTAAGGATGAACGCTACGTTAAAGGAACTGCTTACTTCTTTTCCGCATTTTGAGCAGACAGCACCGGAACAGCTTACGGATCAGGAATACCCGTTTTACGCACTGTATTTGTTTTTGAAAGACCCTGATACGAACGGCTTTGATATTCGTCTGTTAAACAGCCTCACGGACAGAGAAGATGCGCTAATGATACTGTCGTTTATTGAGAGGTATATACAAACGTGCCGCTATTCAACCTCTAAAGCGACGATGCCTATCAAACGGCCTCCGGTAGCATATAAGACAAAGAAAGAGCCTGTATATTTCAATCAGACGGATGTCGCGCGATATTTACAGGATCAAGGCCATAAATCCTGGAACCGCCATAAGGTTCATGTCTACTATAAACGGGGAAAGCTCCCCGAGCCAGATAAGCAATTATCGAATACGCCTTATTGGGAGTTAGAAACAGTTCAATTGTTTTCTCGCGCGCTATTCTCACGGTTAGACTGAAATAAGAGCATGATAGGATGTCTCAAAGGTGACGATCATGCTTTTTACGTTCTTTACTGAATTTTGAATACCAACTACTATAGACCCTTTTTAAGTTAAGCAGCAACAACAGATACCCAATCATGAGGAGCGCTTACTCCCACTGCCACTTTGAAAATAAGCAGGTGAAGATCGAGTACTTGCAAGGCGGAAAAAAGCATGAGAAAAGAGAAGGGATAAGCCATCCAGCTGATCTCCCTGCTGTATCAGTTTCTCACTCTCTTCACGAAACGCTCTGCGAACATATAAGTGACATAAAATCCTGCTAAGATCAGTATCGTAGATAGGAATATCATCATTGGATTCTTTCTTTTTTAATGAAAGCCGTTTCACTTGCTATCCGCTCCTGACAGCTATATGCTTCGTTTATTGAGAATACGAAAAGCGGCGTTATGCCGCTGAAGAAACCAGGAGGGCTGTACATGGCAAAGGTAGTAGTGACAGGCGGAAGCGGACTGCTCGGCAGAGATGTGATTCAGGAGTTTATCGATCACGGATATGAGGTCGTGAATGCAGACGTGAAGCACCCGAAGGAAGCACGGTGTAAGACGGTGATCACCGATTTAACAAACCTCGGTGAAGTTTACGGCGTCTTGGCCGGTGCCGATGCTGTCGTTCATCTCGCCGCGATCCCGGTGGCGTATTCACACCCAAATGAAGTGACGTTTGAAAACAATACGATGTCGACGTATAACATTCTCGAAGCGGCTGCTCATCTCGGCATACAAAAAGCGGTGCTTTCGTCGAGTGAATCGTCCTACGGCATCTGTTTTTCAAGACAGGGGCTGGAGCCGCAGTACGTGCCGATCGACGAAGAACATCCGCAGCTTCCGGACGACAGCTACGGATTTTCCAAAATTGTCAATGAGCAGACGGCCGATATGATGCACCGCCGCACTGGCATGCAGATCGTCTCGTTCCGGCTCGGAAACGTGATTACGCCGGAGATGTACAAAAACTTCCCGAGCTTCATTCACGAACCGGAAATACGTAAACCAATTCTCTGGAGCTACATCGATACCCGCGATGCGGCTTCTGCTTACCGGCTTGCAGTTGAAGCAGAAGGCCTCGGCTCAGTTGCGCTGAACATTGGAGCAGATGAGAGCAGCATGGATATCGAAAGCCAGGAGCTGATGAAAACCTGCTTCCCGAACGTAACAGACATCCGTCAGGACATTTCTGGCTACGCACCGCTTCTGGATAACAAAAAAGCGAAGCGGCTGCTCAACTGGCAGCCGGTTCAAAACTGGCGGGACAACGTGAACAAACTCGCCGATTAACAGAAAGACCCTCGAAAACACGGCGTGCTTTCGGGGTCTTTACGCTTGCCTAGAGCTTCATGAATGGATTGGTATGGACGTCGACCCACAGCTCTGACTGTTCAAGTGCAGAAGCGAGCTGAATCAGCAGATCCTCCTGGCCTCTCGCACCCATTATCTGCACCCCGACCGGGAGACCGTCACCTGTTTGATGCAATGGAACGCTCATCGCCGGCTGGCCAGTCAGGTTTGCCAGCTGCGTAAACGGAATTCGCTCGAGGCTTTCGGTAATCATCTGGTCGAGCATATCTGTTTTTAGCAGGAGCTTCCCGACATTCAGTTTGGAAACAAGCTGCACCTGCAGCTCTTCGGTTTTCGTCAGCTGGAAAGCGCCAATGTCAGCCGGAAGCATAGCCGTTGCCGGCGTGATGTACAGATCATACGTCTTGTGAAATGCCTCCATTTGCATCGCAGCCTCATCCCAGATACGCATTTGGAGAACAAATTCCTCTGCGGTAATAGCTCTTCCCAGCATGCCAAGGAGCCACGTGGTCGTTTCCACATCGCTCATCGTCACTTTTCTGCCGATCATCGATCCAATTTCTGTCAATCGTGCAGCGACTTCCCCGTAATAGAGCGTCATGTAGCTTTTGGCGATGGCGAGTCCGTCGACTGGAGCTGCTTTTTCTTCCACCTGATGTCCCTGTGCCTCGAGCCAGCGAACGGTCTGCAGTACTGCTTTTTGACACTCCTCGTCTACTGCTGTACCGATTGGGGAATCGATCGAGTAGGCGATTGTGAATGATTTCGATAGCGGTTTGTCCAGACTCGCTGTAAACGACTCAGGCTTCGGGGGTGCTCGAAACGCGCCAGTCGTCTCTTTGTCCGCTAATATGTCTAACATGGCCGCACTGTCCCGCACCGTTTTTGAAAGGATATGATCACCGGACGCACCTTGCCAGGCACGTCCTCGAATCGGTCCCATCGGCGTCCTTCCGCGCGTCGGCTTTAATCCGAACAGCCCGCAGTAGGCAGCAGGAATGCGAATCGAACCGCCGCCGTCGTTCGCACCGGCGATTGGAACCATTCCGGAAGCAACTGCGGCAGCCGATCCGCCGCTGGAGCCGCCTGGAGTGACGTTCACGTTCCACGGATTTCTTGTCGCGCCGTACTGGACCGGCTCGGTAATGCCCATCAGTGCAAATTCAGGCACATTTGTTACGCCGATCACATTCATACCGGACTGCTTTACAAGAGACGTATACGTCGAATCCTGAGGAGCCCGGTGATGGTGGAGAACGCGTGAGCCTTCCGAAGCGAGGGCGCCCTTCCATTCCTGATTGATATTTTTAACCAGCATCGGCACACCCGCAAAAGGGCCTTCTGAAGGAGTGCGATCCACTTGTTCGATCACCGCCTCGTAAGCCTTATCAATCACCGCATTAAGCGCAGGATTCATCCCTTCAATACGCGTAATCGCCTCCAGCAACACCTCCTTCTCCGTCACTTCTTTAGCGCGTATCAGCGCAGCAAGACCTGTCGCATCGTATTGTTTATATACAAACCCTCTCACGAACATCCCTCCAGCGCGGTTTAGTAGCTTTATCTTATAGCTGATTTCCTCCGATTACAACAACTTACTTCTATTCATAAAAATAGGAAGTATGAATATCAAAAAATAGTGTTTTCTTAGCCAATATTTACGCAAAGATAATCATCTAGTCATATTCGCTAGCACACAAAATGGAAAGTTCGCTTTGCATCCAGATATTACCTATGATAAGGTAGTGGAAAGTTTACTTTCCGTAAGAAGGAGGGGTTATGAAAAACCGGTTAGCGGAAATTCGCAGAGAGAAAGGGATCAAGCAGGACGAATTGGCACTGGCGATGGAAGTGACTCGGCAAACGATCGGGTCGATTGAAAATGGACGCTATAATCCATCGATCACGCTGGCCTTTAAGTTAGCGACTTATTTTGACAGACGTATTGAGGACATTTTTATTTATGAGGGGGATGAACATGACGCATAAAATCTGGATCGCCATATCGTTGACAGGTATCGGTTTACTACTGCTGGCCGCAGTGACGGCAAATAGAGGGGCAGAGATAATCGGAGTGTCATTTGAACGCATGGATCTTGTGCCACTTGGATTCACATTGCTGGGATTTCTCGTATTACTCACAGGACTAAGCATTCCATATGATGAAAAAACAAAATCGACTAAGCAGAAAATAAAAGACAAGGATGAGCGGGTGATCACGATTCGCCGCTCAGCCGCCGAAGCGACCTTTATTTATGGCGCCATAGCGATCCCGCTTGCGCTGCTCGGACTGGCGATGTTCGGCTATATGAATCATGTTTCGTTTTTTACGCTTTACATTATTTGTACCATCGGGGCAGGCGTGTACGGAATGACGTACCTGCGTATGAAGCGGGCGTATTAACGGGGAGGAGATGGCACAGCATGGAGAAAAACGTGTTTGAGAAGCTTGCCAGACAATACGATACGAAGGAGCGAAAGCAGCTGGCTTCGGTTATTGCAGAGCGGGTGAAGCTGGAACTTTCCGACAGCACCGACAAAGCGCTGCTCGATTACGGGGGAGGCACGGGGCTCGTAAGCCTTGAGTTTACCGACCTCGTGCAAGAGCTTACGATCGCAGACGCTTCTGAACAAATGCTGAAGCTCGCACAAGCGAAAATCGTGGAACGAGAGCTTTCGAACGCGACCGTGCTTCACGCCGATTTCGTCAAAACAGAACCGAGCGTAAGCGCCGATATCGTGCTCCTATCTCTCGTACTGCTTCATATTCCCGATACGGAGCGGATCCTGCAGGCGATCGCTCATGTCTTACATGAAACAGGCAGGCTGATCATTGTCGATTTTAACGAAAACGCACGCGTTCATCATCCGGCTTTGCACAGCGGATTTGACCAAAAAAAGCTGGAGCTGCTTTTGCAGAAAGCAGGATTTACAGCCATCACGTTCGAAACGTTTTACGAAGGGGAAGGTATTTTTATGAAACAGGACGCGTCGATGTTTATATGTACGTGTGAGAAGGCAGTACCAGTATGAGAAAGCGAACGATCGTGTACGGAGGGTTATCGAAGGAAGCGTTGATGGAGGCATTTGAAGCAGAGCGATTTATTTGAACATGTATGCAGTGGGATTTCCTGAAGGATCAGCTGTTTTGAGTTCCCTGAAGTGAAAAGGAAGTGGGCTGCTGGATATGTTCGTTAGCGGAGATCGGCTCAACGGAAGGCGGTACGTGGTTGGAAATCGTCTTGGCAGCTTTTCAGCGTGGGTTCACGCTCGTTCTGCTTGAAGCTGCATCGTATGTACGATTTAGTATGACGCTGCCGACATCTGACAGCATCGAAAGGAAAGACGGGGTCCCGAACGGTGCAATCAGCTTTGCTTCCCCAAGACTCAGAGAGAACCCCAATTTCCCAGCAGGATTTTATGTGAGAGATATAGAAGGCAAAAAGTAGCTTCGAGGATATGTCACAGATGATCTGCACGTTTGACGGCATTCGGATATATATTTATTTGCGGTTTCAGTCAGGGGATCAAGGTTGATTTATTCCACCCGTGACGCCACGATGAACTCCATTCCGACTGCAATAGCAAACGATAAAAAAGGGAGAATGACTGCTGAAGCTGTTGGATAGAAGGGAAGGTCCCTCGAGAAAATCTGGTGATAAGCAAGTTCATAACCGATAACAACGACAAACGAAGCTGCTGGAGCAGCCAGCTTTCTGCCGGTTACCACATATAATGCAATTCCGATCCCAATGCTCGCAAGCGGCAGAACGAATACTTGTAAAATGACTAAATCCAGCATATGAGCACCACCTCAAATTGATATCTACACCTATTCGCCTTCTAACGTCCTATTTCCTTTATCGATTTCAGCTTTTACGTTCAACTTTTTGCAAATGGGAGAGGGTGGAAAACAATGCCTGTTTTTCGGTCAGGTTATGCAGTCATTTATTATGAAACGACGGGTCATGGACCACCGCTTGTCCTGACACACGGGGCTACGCTTGATCATCATCAATGGACCCCGCAAGTAAAGGCACTTGCAAAGGATTTTCTGATCATCAGCTGGGATGTCCGCGGTCACGGACGCTCCGTTACACCCCCGGGGACATTTCAGCATCATGAAGCAGCGGCAGATCTCATCCGCCTGCTCGACCATCTTCACATAGAAAAAGCGCATATGTGCGGACTGTCGATGGGAGCAGCGATCAGTCTGGAGGCTGCTGTCACATCGCCTCACCGGGCAGCTTCTCTCATTCTTATGAACAGCTACCATTCACTTTCTACAAGTGGTTTTCGCAAGCTGTTTGCACCGCTTACGCATTGGACGAGACGATTCGTGCCGCGCCTTCCTGTTGCGAAAACACAGGCGAAATTGCTGGCGCGGTTTAACCGGAATAATCAGCCCTATATTGAACAAACCGTCCGCTCGATGCCAAAGACGACCTGGTCGCAAACATGGCACGGACTTTCTGAAACGGAACGGACCGGGAAACTGGAAAAGGTCAGCTGTCCAGTGCTCCTCATGCACGGGAAACAGGATCTCGTCACAAAAAATCAGCAGAACACGCTTTTCACACGTCTTGCGGGTGCAACACGTTTGGAACTAGATGATTCCCATCATTTGATGAACCTGGATCAGCCGGAGCAAGTGAATGAAGCGATCCATTCCTTTTTGAAAGAAGTAGACAACTAGCTTCAAAACAATTGAACGGTACACCTCAGGAAGGAGAGCTGCTGCATGTACACATCTATCGCCGTTCTGCTTCCATTTGTTGTTTCACCCGGAGCGAGCTATGTGCTCACGCTCGCAGCGGTCGAACAAGCCGGCTTGAAAGGAGTAAGGACTGTTATCAGTGGTACCGTTGCAGGAATTGCCATTCATGCCTTGCTTGCTGCTTTCGGTGTCTCGGCACTGCTCCTGCAGCTGCCGGAGCTGATGAGCGCGGTTCGAATTGTCGGGTCGATGATGCTGATCTACATCGGCATCATCTTGCTGAGAGCGCTATTCGTTTCTGGAGGGCAGCAAAACAGGCAGTCGATTACCTTTCGACGCGTCTTTTTACTGAATCTGCTGAACGTCAAACCACTGCTTTTATATATTACGATCATTCCGTCGCTAAGCCCCTATACAGGTTGGGAGCTGTCTCTTCACTATGCATTCATCGGCTTCGTTCATATCACCATGCAAATTGGATGGCTTACGCTGCTGGGATGGCTGACCGCAGTCGCAGCAAAAGGAAAGCTGTATTCATTAATTCGAGTACTATCAGGAGTCGGGAGCTTGTTTTTGATTGGAATGGGACTCTGGAATTTACTGCTATGGATATAGCCGATGAAAAAGGAGAGGTTCTATGCTATACGAAACAATGCACGTTGCTGTACCGACTGTTTTTGATCAAAAAGAGGATGTAAACATGGAGGCGACAAATGCGCACATTAAATCCCTTCAGAAAAAAGGAGTCCGCTCAGTGCTGATCAGCGGTTCTACGGGCGAGCAGCACAGCTTAAGTGTGGGTGAACGGTTGGAAATGATGGAATCCATCAGCGAATCAGCGATTCATCAGATGGAGGTTTTGTTTGGCATCGCAGCAGTCCGGCTGAAGGATGCAGAGAAGCTGGCCGCAAAGGCTTCCGAAACGAATCTGTCTGGCGTAATGATCGGGTTTCCGCCGTACATACGACCTTCTCAGGATGAAGCCGTAGCCTATGCGAAACGGCTGATCGAGCGCTGTCAAAAACCAGTCATTCTCTATAACAATCCAGGCAGAACCGGGTTTGATTTATCATCTGAGAGCGCAATCACACTTGCGCAAAATGAGAATGTGATCGGCATCAAGGATCTCGGCGGACCTGAAAAAATACAAGCCGTGCAAAACGGATTCGATCGCGAATTTTCGTTTTATGCAGGCGGAGAGGAAGGTCTTGCTGAGAAGATCCGCTTCGGCTATAACCGGCTTTCGTCCATCGCCGGGAATGTTTATCCTGTTGAAATAAAGCAATGGCTGCAGCAGCTTTTGGCAAATGAAACGCCCGATGCCTCTGAACAGAAGGACATCGAGCGTATGATGAAGACAGTGTATAGCAAAAATCCGATCATTCGGGTGAAGCATGAATTGAAGCTGGGCTCGTGCAGACCACCGCTTGGAATGAGCAGCGATTAAAACAAGTGCTCAAATGGAGCGGTGATCGGTCTGAGCAGTCGTTTTCCGATTTCAGCAGTAATCGGCGTCTCCGCACGGTCCACATGGTCCGACTCTGCATAGTCTCCGTCTTCTGTCACCTGCAAGCTTTGCTCGTTCATCAGCTGCTCGAGCTCGGTGCGCAGCTCATGATTCACATCCTCGCTGTCGATAACAAGCATGCTCTCAGTACTCAAATACACGCTTCTCGGATCAAGGTTAAAGGAGCCGATTGCGGATAAACGGTCGTCGAACACGTACGATTTTCCGTGAATCGAGTGTCCTTCTGCCTGATACTCCAATAAATCAGCTTCAGAACCGGCTAAGTCCTCCCGGTGAGCAGCAAAGCGGGAGTAAGTTGGCAGATTGGGAGAAGCCGCGAGAGAATTGGTTACAACCCGGACTTCCTCTGGCAGCGCTTCCCGATTCAATGCATCAAGCATTGGATTCGTCGGCACGATAAACGGACTTTGCATCAGCACAGACGACTCGGCTTCCTCCATCAGCGCAGTCAGGTCCTTCCACACCCAAGGCTCCTTATTCATTCTGCCAAGCGGGTTATGAATAAACGTCACTTGGTTAACAGGAGATGTGAGTTCTTCCCAATCATACGTATGGCCGTAAAGATCAGCCTCTTCGTGCTGCAGTGACGTATGCTCTGCGCGGAGCACTTCCAGCATTTCTTCCGCATCATCCAGCTGACTGTCTGATAAACCATCTGCGGCATCCTCGACATAATCACTCGTCCACACCTCATCAAAATACCGCTGCATTTGCATCACGCCGCTCTCTTGATACTCGGCGCCCTCTGGATTAAACACGACAGCATCGCGGTCATCCGTTGCCCCTTCGAAGCCTTCCCGTGCAAAATACCTGTCGCCGATATTTCTGCCGCTGATCATGCCAAACGTATCGTCGGCAATCAGCAATTTATCATGCATGCGGTTATTGAGCGCCCACGGCTTCAACACATTAACCGGTTCAAAAAAGCGCAGTTCCATGTTGTCATGGTGTGTAAACGCCTCGGCAATAGCGCCTTTTTCACCGCGCAGGTTATGAAACATGCCGTCTAATAGCACGCGTACCTGAACGCCACGATCTGCAGCTTCTAATAAAGATGTATAAAAGATCATGTCCACTGTGCCATCCGTTATTTTAAACATCGTCACATCGAGCGTGTCTTCCGCTTGCTCCTTCAGTGACGTGCGGGTCTGCTTCGATTCAATCCGGTCGTGAATCAGCGCCACCCGATCGTGAGAGCCTGATTCACTAACAAAACGATCCGTATCAGGTTGGCCTGTTTCCTCCGGTACCGTCAGCTGCAGCATGAGCACCCCGCCGATCCAGAGATACAGCAAAAACGCACCGACCAGACCGCCGGCAATAAAAAGAACCTTCTTCACCATAAAACGCCTCCAAAAATAGGTCAAAAGATGATTATTAACGTATATACCTCAAAAACAAGCCGGTGCAAACATAGAAACGATCCATAACTAATGTGAGGTAGCTACAGCTTTGTTAAATAAAAGAAATATAAGTCTGGACCGCTATGATGCAAAATCCCATGCGTTGATGAAGATATCTCATCTGAAAGATGTTTACCGTGTAAGTGATAGTAGGTAAAAGGGAATAAACACCAAATGATAAGCCCTATGATATAATTATTATGCTCAAGTAAATAACATATTATTTATTTGATCTCTGGGTCCCTAAAATCTTTTTCGATGATTAATGAGAGATCTTTGATCTAAAAAGGAGTGTGTTTAATGAAATTCGTTGTGCTGTTTGTTTTATTTGCTCTAATGAGTGCCTGCTCAAGTGAGCCTGAGTATCGAGACTATAACGCCATTAACGCAGAGGTATATAATAAATGGTGGACAGAAGATGAAGACGGAGACAGAAGCTGGTACATTGATATAAGGGAAATTTTTGAAGAAGAAGCACCTGAATATACTGTTTTAGTCGGTACGGAAGACGAATCACCAGTCTGGAACTTAATCGAAACGGAGCAGGAACGAGAATATTATATTGTATTCTCAGAAAATGTCGAGACAGAGGAGTTTGAAATGCAAAGAATGCATTATACGGATGCCACACATCAATCTGATCTTGAAGATAAACGGGTGGAGTGATCCTGCAAAATGGAACAGCCTATGCCAAATATTAATTGTGCCTTTCATTTTGATGAGTCAATTATGTTTTTGTTAGATACTAGTAAAGCTAGGTCGTTCGATTCGAATATAGGATAACTGCTTAAATGTAAATAAACTCAAAGTTTTATTTGGTAATATTAAACTATACTGTTTATTTCTTATAGGGGTGAATTCATTTGAAACGAATCGTCGTGCCTGCTTTGCTTATTCTAAGTCTTTTCGCATTTGTATTGTATACGGGAAATGACGGTAATGATATTGAAGCCGCGGAGAATAAGTTAGAGGAGACATTGCAGCTTTTCGTAGATCGTAACATTGATGACTATGCAGAAAATGTGAAAAACGAAAGGTTTTCTTCTCCAGAGGAAGCTCGCTCTAATTATATTGAGGTAGTCATGTACGATCCTACTCATGACTTTGAGATCCTTGAAATGATAGAGAGATCAGAAAATCGTGCAGTATTCAGCGTTAAAATTGAGCTGGACACTGTATTTTTAGTGGAGCCTTATGAAATGATTTACGAGGATAACGAGTGGCTTCTTCTCATAAGCGAGGAAGACTTAAAAGTAGATGAATACGAAATAGTGGAATATAAGTAATCGTGGATTGATAATCATACATGTTGAACTTACTGATTTTTTCAAATATTGGGGAGTCTACATTTATCGACTGCAGTATTTGAACTGATAGGCACTTTCGTCTTGAATATATCTGTAAAACGGATTCAGGTAGTGGAAAGAGTGATTAAGATGAGTAGCTTCACTAATGGCCTAACTGCAAATCAGCACGCCTATTGTCAGATACAGACATTAAGAAATGAACTATTGTCATTGTTTGGCTCGTCATATGTGGGGATATATCTTCACGGCTCCCTTGCCACATCAAGCTTTGTACCGAACAGAAGTGATGTCGACGTTATAATAGTCGTTAACAGACCCTTAATTTTTAATGAAAAGAAAATGGCTGCTAGCATTTTGTTAGCGATATCATTAAATCCGTATCCGATCGAACTGCATGTGGTTTGCCTTGATAAATTACGAAACTGGCACTCTTCAGGACCGTTTGAATTTCATTACAGTGAACATTGGAGATTCTCTTATGAAATGAACGCAACCCTTACATTGACACAAGCCATGCCCAAGGAAGATTCAGACCTTACTTCTCATATAAAGCTTCTGCATGTTCAGGGAATTAGTATAGACGGGCCGCCTATAGCGAGAATTTTCCCAGATATCAGCGACGAAGAGTTTCTCAAAATAGTGCAACAAGAATATCAGATGTGCTTAACAACTATGTTTGAACAACCAGATTACTGCATTTTGACAATTATTCGCTTTTGGGTCTTCATGATTGACCGCAGCTTGATTACGAAACAAGAGGCCGTTCAAGCAGGAAAACGTTTCTTACCTGAGGTCTACCATAAGCTTTTAGATGCAAGTTTTTATGACGCTAATCACACGTTTACTGATGAGGATTTACAAGCATTTCTACAGTATGTTGAAAATCACATTCCTTTTAAAAAAATCAATAAATCAGTTGGGAGAGAGCTCCATGACATCGTATATCGAATCGCTGAGAGAGTCTACTGAACTTTCTGGAGACTTGGAAAACGACATCGTGTCCTTTTTGCATCAGCACGATTGTCATGCTACTGCAGACCATTCTCTTCAGGTCGCAAAAGCAGCTGAGTCACTGGCTTACCAATTCCATGCGGATCCTGTTCAGGCAAAGACAGCAGCTCTTTTGCACGATTGCAGTGCTGTTATTCCTAACAAGGACAAAATTGCTGTCGCCAAGGAGCTTCACCTGCCTATATATGAAGAAGAAAAGCAGTTTCCGATGGTTATTCATCAACGACTTTCCAACGTTATGGGATCAGAGCTTTTTCACGTGAAAGAGGCGGCTATTTTAAATGCTGTTGAATGCCATACAACGTTGAAAAAAGAAGCTTCGATCTTGGATGAGATTCTGTTTGTCGCGGATAAACTGGAATGGGATCAAAAGGGGAAGCCCCCTTATCTAGATGAACTGACTTTACAGCTTGAACATTCTCTCAGTCACGCTGCTTTTGCCTATCTTGATTTCATGTGGAGTAAGCGACACACGCTAAAAGTCATTCATCCGTGGCTAAAAGAGGCCCATCAGGATTTGAAGGCTAAGTTAAAAGCGGACACA
This sequence comes from Bacillus daqingensis, assembly GCF_042654445.1. NCBI lineage: Bacteria > Bacillati > Bacillota > Bacilli > Caryophanales > Bacillaceae > Bacillus > Bacillus daqingensis. Next base: position 35,972 of record NZ_JBHSGK010000013.1, on the reverse strand, counting down.
ACCTGAAAGTGGCTCCGTACAAAAGAACGCTAGTTCTCCGTTTGAATTCGTGCAATCAGTTCATCTAACGAGCCAATTACTTGCTGTACGTCTGACAGATGATAGAAAGTACTGGTCGTTTCAAAGTCGTTCACTGCATCGGTCTCGGAAAAAAGATACACATGCTTTCCCATACCAAGCGCCATCCCCATTTCGATATGGCTGCCTTTTCCTGCAGGCAGGAGCATAATGAAAACATCTGCAGCTGCTACGGCCTCTTTTTCGAACGTACCAATTTCCTTCAGTTCTGCAAACGTTGCAGCCCGCTCATTTTTCGTCCAATCATACGTATGTCTCCAGCCGCAGGCTTGCAGCTGACTGCTGACATAGCGAACCGCGTCTTTATTTGAGAAACTGGAAGCAACATAAAAGGTTGTCATGATGGTTCCTCCATCTTCAACGCTTGAATGAGACGAGTTTGCGCCTCTTTCAGCTCCTCATTAGATACCGGTTCAGTTTCTGGAAAGGCACGGTGAAAGTCAGCGAAATCCTGTTCCTCATACCGCGGCACAACGTGCATATGATAGTGATCCAAGTCGTTAAACATTCCGCCGTTTTGGACAATCGAGATGCCATCCGGCTGATAAGCAGCTTTCATCGCCCTGGACATAACCCGTGAAGCCTCCATCACCGCGTGAGCAGTCGGTTGATCGAGATCGTCCACGTCGAGCGCATGCCGCTTCGGTAAAATTAGCACATGCCCCGGATTAAAAGGAAGACTATCAAGGATACACGTCACCCATTTAGTTTCGTACACAACAAAAGCACGTTCTTCCTGCAGCGCCAGCCGGCAGCCTAAACACGTCATCGCACAAACCTCCTAAAACACATCGTCTGTGCTTATGATATCATAGAAACAGTAAATAAATTCCTTTTACTATACATACGGAAAGGTGGATTCACTATGGAAACCATGAGCATCATAGCATTCGCATTAGCCTCAGGTGCGATAGGACTTGCTGTCACTTTAAACGGAAAAGTCATCAAACTGGAGAAAAAAGTGACGGAGCTGGAGGAAAAGCTAAATCAAGACTAGGAAGGCTCCGCTGATAAGTGAAATAGCAGGTTGCAGAAGGGAGCTACGATGTTGTTTGAACAGTGTTACACCATTACTAAGTTCATGAGCGGTTTTACTAGACCGTGGTATATCGCCGGAGGGTGGGCAGTTGATTTAGCAATTGGGCGTGAAACAAGGGTTCATCAAGACGCTGAAATCGCGGTGTTTCGGGACGATCAGCTTCGCTTAAAGAAACATTTAAGCCAATTCGACTTCTCAAAAGCAGCTAACGGAAAGCTTTTGGGTTGGGAAGGGGAACGTGTGGAATTGCCGATTCATGAGCTGCATGCGTTCCACAGAACAGAAGACATACAAGTGGAATGTTTATTAAACGAAAGCCGTGACGAAGATTGGCTGTTTCGACGGGACGAACGAGTGCGCTTTCCAATCAACTCGATCGGCTCCGTTTACCAACATAGTATCCCTTATCTGCGACCGGAAATCACGCTGCTGTATAAATCAAAACATCCCGGCATCAAAGATGAACAAGATTTTTGCCACCTGCTGAACCATATGAGCGACCAGTCAACTCTTAGGCTGCAAACGGCGCTGCAAACGTATCAGCCGAATCATCGATGGTTAAAGTTGCTAAGAGAGAAAAAGAGGTAATGATGAAGCAATTGCAACTCAAGCAATCCAAGCGTTAGATGATTTTTTATCTCCATGATGAGAAGGAGCGTTTAATACGCTTTGTAAATGAACAGGTAGCAGCGCACGGTAGAAGACACTTCGATGGATTCACGTTAGGCCAGGAATAAGTTTATCTGGTTACCATACAACAGCATTCTGCAGGAGGAGGCAATGATGAAAACCGAGCTTAGTCGATTTCGAGTAAAGCCTGGAAAATCAGAAAAAGTGGATGAATGGATGGCGTTTCTAAGCGAACATATGGCGGATGTGCTCCTGACGCTTGATCAGGAAAACATGTACGTTGAATCGATTTTTCGTGATCACCGGGACGGTTATGAGTATTTATATTGGTTCTCGATTCAAGGAGATCATGGTGCAGAAGTGGAAGACTCGGATCATTGGATCGATAAGCAGCACCTTGCCTATTGGGAAGAGTGCGTAGACAAGTCCTATCCGCCGGCAGATCTTACGACAGAGGTCGTGATGATTCCATCTGCTATTCGAGCACAAATGAAAGATTAATCATGATAGCTAAGTATAAATAGAACAGGATGGTGTTAAACGTGTCCTGGACCATTACGCTATTATCGCAAAAGCAGGCTGAAGAGATTGCTTATTCGTGGAAATATGAAGGCAGCTATAGTTTTTATGATATGACGTCAGATCAAGAGGACTTAACACACTTTCTTGATCCTGCAGCTAGAGGCACTCATGTGCATGCAGTCATGTATGAGGCAGAGCTTGTTGGATTTATTGAAGTAACTCCGAAAGACCGTATTGCCGAAGTGGGAATGGGGTTGAAGCCTTCCTGGACAGGTCGAGGTATCGGACTGCAGTTTATGGAAAAAATGATCGACTTCCTGCGCTCCCATTACCATGTAGAGCGCATTACACTCGCAGTAGCTGCTTTTAATAAAAGGGCAATCACCGTATATGAGCGAGCCGGATTTAGCAAAACAGGTGTCAGTCAGCAGCAAACCAATGACTCTATATATGAGTTCATTCACATGTCTCTCTCTATAAATATAGACTGATTGTCCGCTAGATGGTTCTTAGTATGTTGAACAGTTCAGTCAGCTGGTGAGCAGAAAAATAGCAATACCTATGATCTTGACGTCATTCCTTTATAACAGTAAACTTATGGTAATGAAACGAAACGGAGGTGATGGAGATGAATAACGCTGCAGTGGTTTTAGCGGCACTGGCTGGACGGATGGCACACCTGCATCTTGTCCGAGCTATTTTTTCCGGTTATGCGATCAAGGGGACCAGTCTGTCCATTTTTAATCAGCATAATCAGAAAGAACAGCGGAATCATCTCTATCATCGTGCATAGCGTTATGTACGGATAAGAGTGTGTTTGCAGCTGTCCTGCTGCGAGCGCACTCTTTTTTTGCCTTTGGTAGAGAACCAAAGGAGGAACAATCATGACATTGCATGTGAATGCGTTAAGTAAAAATATCGGCGGAGAACAAATCTTAAATGCGATAAGCTTCGAGGTTCAGGAGAAGGAATGCGTTGCGATCGTTGGCATCAATGGATCAGGCAAATCAACCTTGTTTCGCCTGTTGAACGGACACGATGTGCCTGACAGCGGAGCGATCCATTGGAAGAAGGGAACGACAATTGGAACGATCGAACAGCTTCCCGATGAAGGAATCCGGATTGGAAAGCAGGTGTTGGACGAAGCGTTTGAGTCTGCCAATGATCTGGAAGCAACGTTGCAGGAGCTTGAAAACAGGCTTCAACATGAATCAAATGAACAGAAACTAATGCAGCTGGCAGAGCGGTATACAGACTGCCAGGAAGCTTTTTCTCAAGCTGGGGGATATGAAAGAGACACGAACATTCGCAGAGTGGCAAAGGGTCTCGGCATTACACACCTGCTGGAACAGCCTTTCTCCAGCATGAGTGGAGGCGAAAAAACAAAGCTGGCTCTCGGAAAGGTGCTTCTGCAAAAGCCAGCTGTTTTACTGCTGGATGAACCAACCAATCATTTGGACATTCATGCCATGGAGTGGCTGACGGAATACGTTCGCAGCGTCGATGCGACGGTGCTGTTTATTTCACATGATCGCCAATTTCTGTCGGATACAGCAGAGCGTGTGATTGAGCTAGAGGACGGAGAAGCAGTGACGTATGAAGCAGGCTTTGAGAGATATGAAAAGCTGAAAGAGGAGCGGCTTCTTGCTGAGTTCAAGAACTACCAGGAACAACAGAAAAAGATTAAGAAAATGAAGGAAACCATCAAACAGCTGCGAATTTGGGCGAACCAGGCAAATCCGCCAAATGACAGCATGCATCGACGCGCGGGAAGCATGGAGAAAGCCTTGAATCGAATGGAAAAAGTAAAACGGCCAACCATGCATCGCAGGCAGATGAACGTGCAGATGGATGTGAAACATAGAAGTGGGACAGATGCAATCGTCGCAGAAAATGTGAGGAAGCAAGTTGGCGACAAGGCACTGTTTCATTCCTTATCTTTTACGATTTATTATCAGGATCGGATTGCGATCGTAGGCAGGAACGGTTCCGGGAAAACGACGTTACTTCGTCTTTTACTTGAAGAGATCAAGCCAGATGAAGGCAGGATTCAACTTGGAAGCCAGGTTGACGTTGGCTACGTGTCTCAGCACCTATTTACAGATGAGAAGCGGACCGTTTTGGAAACGTTCCGGGATCACGTGCATGTGGATGAAGGAGAAGCGAGACGACTGCTTGCCACGTTTTTATTTTATGGTAACAGCGTCTGGAAAAAAGTGAGTCAGTTGAGTGGAGGAGAACGGGTCAGGCTTCGTTTAGCACAATTTATTCATCAAAACGTGAACCTGCTGATTCTTGATGAACCAACGAATCACCTTGACTTAGCGTCGCAGGAAGTATTAGAAGAGGCGCTGTCCACCTACGCAGGTACAATCGTGCTCGTTTCTCACGACCGCTACCTGATTGATCGACTGGCAGAGGGGGTCTACTGGCTTGAAAATGGTACGATGACTTTTACCGACGGAGGATACACGCGGGCGAAGCAAAAGCAGCTGGAAACGCACGGCGCTTTATAAATCAAAAGACACTGAACAGGGGAATTCCCCTGTTCAGTGTCTTTTTTAAACAGTGGTGACGCCCAATAGACTCGACTGCGCGTGAGAAGCGGGCCTTTTATCTGTCTGCCTGGAAGGTATCGGTCAAAAAGGCGACTGTTTTTTCCCATGAATTCTGAGCGGCAGATCCATTGGCGGCGCGTGTACCGCCGAATTGCATGGTCATATGATAATTCGTATCGCCAATAGACTGGGGCAGATTCGGCAAACTGCTTGGGAAAGCAGAAAAATGCCCGGCTCCTTCATGATAGACATACTGGTGTTTGTACTCATGATGGTCGTCTAGTGTTGATTCCATTCGTTTGGTGAAAAAAGCTGCCGGCTGCACGTGATCGTCTGTTCCTGCAAAGAATAAAATTGGCGCTTGTATGTTTTCGACAGGGATCAGGTGGGCGTTGATCTTCTGTTCATCTGTTAAATTACGATAGATGGGAGTGAGTCCTGAATAAGGTTTCCTCGTGATCCAGTGATAGAAAAAGGAAAGCGTATCTCCGAACGTACGGATGGCTCGAAAGTAGGGAAACGCTTCTCCCTGGTACGTCCAGGCTGGTTTTGCAATAGGCTGAAAATGCAGCACGCCTGAAAAAATAATCGCGCTCGGTGCTGCTGCGATGACCGCCTTGACGCTCGGATACTGACTCGCATATAGCAGCGCCAGCTCCGCCCCTCTGGAATGGCCGATAATCCCGAGCTGATGTGGATCGACAAAACTCCTGTTTTGCAGGTGCTTAAAAGCGGATTCGACATATTCGAGCGGGATACGTTCGATTCCTTTCGGAAGGTGTGCTTTCCCAAAGTAGGCGAGTGCCATCACAGCAAACCCTTGCGATGCCAGCAACGCTGCGGCAGCTTCATGCACAGAAGCATCCGAGCCGCCGACGATCACGAGTCCCGGCAAATCTGAAGCATCCTTTGGATAATAGATCGTGCCGACGATATCACCCTGAAGCTCCTCCCGAATAATGTCATCCGCATGAATAGTGCGCGTGACAGACCGGTGAGCCAGGCACGTCTTCGACTGATCAAACACTTCGACATCGACCGTTAACGGATCTGGACGGTGCTTCACAAACATCGCTTCTTTTTTTACCTTACACTGCATTTCCCACATAAAACTCATCGCGTCATCACCAAAGAAGTCTCCTTGCAACGGTTGATGCGAAGCAGGATCAATCAATCCGTTTTCGTCGCTCTCAAATGTCGCCGAAGACTGGAATTCTGTTTCATGGTCGTCTTTCGTCGTGAACACAAGTGTAAAAAAGGTATGCGGCTGATGCGTATGTACTTGAATGGACCATAGATCCAGCAGTGAACTGAAGGAAAAATGAACGTCTATTTCAACAAGTGTATCCGTTCCATGCATGCAGTATCTCTCCCTAAATAGCTCATTTAGCAAATGACCCGTATATGAACATGCCGAATCACTACTCATATGATACCATAGTAATAGTAAATAAATTCCTTTTAACGTGTGCTTGGAGGAGAAACGATGAGTATCGATAAACGAAATCAGCTCGGTCACGAGCCCTTTCGCTACCGCGTGTCGAAGCAGGAGACAGTGTTCATTGACTACGAGGGAAGACAGGTTACGACGCTGAAGGGAAAGCAGGCGCAGAAGTTTTTAGCGCGGGCAGCAAATGCCACTGACGAAAAAGAACGGCAGCTTCTGATGGCAAAAGCTACTGGTAATTTTAAGCGGGGGAATGAAAGAGGTTAAGTTGGCAAAGCGTTTCGAATGGAATGGAGGTGAGCGTATGCTGGTTACGGATCGGGCAGAACGAGTAATGAGGGAAGCGCATCGAGCTGCAACGGAAGCGGACCAGACAGCCTCTGTTTTTCATGTGCTCATCGGTGCCCTTCGCGAAGGAACCGGCCCGCTTCAGGAGTTGCGTGAAACGATGCCGGATCTGATTCTGGCTTTATGGGAAAAAGCCGGAAGCTTTACGATTGTTCCAATCGATTACGCCCTAAAGAGGGCAGAAGACATAGCGAATCGGTACCGGCAGGTGTATATCAATGAAGGGCATCTTGTTGAAGCCGCTTTGATGCTCGAGAAACATGCGATACAAGATGTTTTATCGGAAGAACAGCTACAACGCATCATCAAACTCGTTTGCTCTCCAAGAGATATGAGCGTTTCACTGAGAACGTATAGACAGCCTGCGCTAAAAGAGGCTGGTGGAGCCATTTCAAGAGCAAAATTGCAAGATGAAAGCCGCATCATCGAATACGTCATAGACGAGTTTGGAGAACGCTGGGTCGAGCGGGTAAGAGAGTGTATGCAGATGACCCCGCCAACAGTGTACGTAGCTGAACGAAACAACCGTCTGATTGGGTTTGCGTGTTTTTTGGCAGACCATCAAACAGCACGCTTTGGTCCGATGGGCGTCACGCATTATGCTAAAAACAAAGGAATCGGGTACAACCTGTTGCACCGGTGCTTACAGGACCTTTATATGCAAGGTGTTACAGATATTCGAATCGAAGAAGCAGGACCTGTCGAATTTTATGAGAAAGCGTGCGGAGCGGGGCTTATTTCGAAATAAATAAAAAACACGGCACCCCGATTGTTCCCGGATGCCGTTTGATCTATCCATGAACCTGCCATTGATCGCGAGCGTCTAAAATCTCTGCAACAAAGGCGTCCACTTGCTCTTCCGTTTCCTGTATATCGTTGTCGGAATCGAACTTCATTTTTGATGCGATTAACGTGCCGTGCTGCTCGCGAACTGCTTCATCCATCCGGTCGACAGCTCCCGCAAAATGCTCGTAGCTCGTATCTCCCGAGCCAAACAAAGCGAATAGCTGCCCTGTCAGGTCAGTTTGCTGCAGTTCTTCGTAAAAATCAATTACGTCATCAGGAATATCTCCATCGCCGAACGTATACGTGCCGATGATAACCAAGTCATAGGAAGCAAATTCGTGCGGCTCCGCTTCATAGGCCTCTTTTACGGTCACGCTAACATCCGCCTCTTTCAAGCGATCCTTTATCAATTCCGCAAGCTCTTCGGTGTGACCACTGAGCGTCGCGTAAACGAGCAGGACAGACATTGCCTACACTTCCTTTCCTGAATCGATCAAGTATGGTGCGTTTCTGGTGGCTTGGTTTACATCCTAACATATGACACGGCGCGCCGAATATGGCTTCCCTGACACCGGCTTCGCGATCTCAATAGATGAGAGATGAGGGAACGCCATCACACATCAACATTTGTCCTAATGAAATTTGCTTCGTATTTCATAAATCAGATCAATTGATGAAATATAAGGATGCGGCTTTTGGGTCTACAATGTCTGATCTTCTCAAAAGCAAAAGGTGTTGCCTGCTAAACAGAGAAGGAGTAGGTGAAGGAAAGGTGGGAGTGGACGATGCCTAAACAGAAAGCCTACAGCAAAAAGGGATGGTATTGTACGGTGGATAAACAGTGGATGGCCGAAATTGATGCCCATCTGCAAAAAGACGATTCAATCGAAACGCCTGCCAGTACGGTGATCTGGTTTGCCGATGCGGAGCTGCCGTTTAAAATTGCGCCGCTGCCAAATGTAAAGGAGCATGACTATAACGTCCTCTTCACTGAGAGGACGCTGACGTATGAAGAAAATAAGCGGCTCGCCCTCTGGTTTGATGTCGTTGCCGCCTACCAGGATATTTTTTCCCACCGAAAGCTTGTCGGGCTTACGATTCACTATAAAGGATACTACTGTTCTTCGGACACGGTGATCCAGCTCGTACGAGACATGCCGGCAGTTCAGCCGCAGCTGCAGGAGCGCGAAATCATGATGAAACCGGAGCTGCTGCCGGAGTGCTTGTCCGCTTCGGAGCGGATCGTTATTCAAGAAGTGCTGTCCGGTAAAAACAACAAAGAAATCGCCCGCACGCTGTATTATTCGCCAAACTCGATTACGAGCATGCTGAATCGTATTTTTCACAAGCTCGACTTATCCAGCAAGCGAAAGCCAGCCCTCATTCAGCAGGGCATTCGCGACGGCTGGATCGTGATCAGACAGGTGCGTAAAGCTAAATAGCATTCTCGTCATCCACAAGATAGCGTGTCAAATAGCCAAGCAGGGTCGCGGGCTGATCCTCCTGAACGAGGTGACCTGCGTTTGGAATGGAGCGGAAGGACGCATTCGGAATCCGCCTCCGCAGCTCACGGCCTCTGCCAATCGGAATCCACTCATCTTCCGCGCCCCACAGGATCAGCGTCGGCACCGTCATCGATGCATATAACGGTTCAATTTCGTCGGTATAGCGCTGATCTGCCTGCGCAATTTGCCGGTAAAACGCCGCCTGGCCGATGTCTTTCAGCCAGGGAGTGATCGTCCCTTTCAGCGTATCGGACGGCATCGGCGTATACATTGCATCCTGAACATAGGCGGCAACCATCGCCTCGTGAATATAACCGGGAATGCCGCGAAATGCCTCCTCGTGCTTGAATACGTGCGAAAAAAAGGATGACCCCCACGGAGCGAGCGCGACAGGGTCAATCAGCACGAGTTTTTTGTATGAAACATTCAGAAGCAGGTGCGTTCGGAGCGCAGTCGTTCCGCCAAAGTCATGGCCGACAACGATCGGCTCGTTTATCCGCCATTCTTGAAGCAGCTCGTCCAGCACGTGGTGCTGAATGCCAAGGGAGACGTCGCCGGTCGCTTTTTCAGACTTTCCGTAGCCGACTAAATCATAGTAATAGACCGTAAACCATTCGCTTAAACCCGGAATAAGATGCCGCCAGTTAAAGGAAGACCAAGGTGTGCCGTGAACGAGAACGAGCGGCGGGCCCTCTCCGCATATGCCATACCTTACATACCCGTACGAAGAGTGAAATGTCTTCGCTAACCAGTAGCTATTCACGCTGCTAACCTCCTTCTTTTTCAAGCGCGACGATCGTAGTGTTCTTAGTTTACCACTTTCCCCTGAAAAAGCACGCACGAACTGTGGCGAGTGAAAAGAAAAGCGGAACCCTTACGTTTTATCACCAAATACGTTATTGTAGGGGAGCATGGCAGAAAGGATGAATCAGGATGAAACAAGTTGAAATCATAGTGCTGTCCGGCTTTTTAGGAGCAGGAAAAACGACGCTCCTCCAGCAGCTGCTTGCGCATGAGAAGGAGCAGGGAAGAAAAATCGGTGTCGTTATGAACGAAATGGGAAACGTCTCGATTGACTCGGATTCGGTTCCGGAAGACACTCCGCTGCAGGAGCTGTTAAACGGCTGTGTCTGCTGCACGCTCTCCGACAAGCTGGAGATTAAGCTGGCCGGACTGGTGCAGGACCACGATCTGGACGCCATTTATATCGAAACTACCGGCGTCGCTCATCCGGTCGACGTTCTGCACGCGTCGCTGTCTCCAATGCTTGCGAACCGATTAAATATAAAATCTGTCATCACGCTGCTCGATGCGGTGACCTGGCAGAAGCGGCAAACGCTGAATATCCAAATGCGACAGCTTATTTCAGAGCAGGTCAAACACGCGGATCTCGTGCTTTTAAATAAAACCGACAGCGTATCGACTGACGAGCAACGAGCAATCGAAGCGGAGATCCGGGGGCTAAATCCGGATGGAAACATTGTTCCGACGACCTTTGCGAGAGTGGACCCGAGCGAGCTGACCGCGGCCCGGAAAAAGGTTACCAGAGACCACATCAAGCTGCACGCAGCTGATCAGCTGCATATCAAAACGTTTGTTTATACGTTTTCGAAGCCAATTGACGAGGAGCAGTTTGAGTCGTTTTTGCGTCACATGCCGGATTCGATCTACCGTATTAAAGGCTACCTCCGGTTTCAGGAAGGGAAAACGCTTCTGTTTCAATACTCCTACGGCATGCCGGTCTATCAGCCGGCGGATTTAAAGTATACGAACACGCTCGTCTTCATCGGCGATCAGCTCGATCACGACGCGCTGCATCACGCAATGGAAGAGCTGGAGCAGCAAAAGCAGGCCTGAATTGGGCCTGCTTTTTTAGTGCGCGAGCGGAAAGTGTTCAACTTTTGGCGCAAAAGCATTAGCTTTGCTTTCGAAATCATTAACTTCAGCCGCAAAAGCATTAACCTTCGCCGGAAAGTGTTTACGAGCATCAACTTAAGACTGCTATAACGAAAAAAACGTTATTTTAGGGGCCAGAACGAAAACGTTCAACTTTCAGCTGAATATGTTCAACTTTTTCTCCTGAGCCGAGCTTCCTTTGGTTTACCAAACGCAGAAATGGAAATGATAACTTCAGCGTCGAGTTTGAAAACTTCAGTCAAGACATTAATAAGATTTTCGCTATTGAGAACGAAAGTTGATAACAGTGAAAAGATGCAGCTTGAGGTTGATAAGTTCAGCACCGAGTTTGAAACGTTTGACGCTCCGTTTAATAAACTGGCACGTCATTTTAATAACTTTCCCCCAGCAGACTTTTTAAAAGGAATGATGGCGTGTTTGTATAAAAAGGAAAGTAGCCGGGATACGCTAAGCGTGTATGCTTAACTACAGGAAGACTCGCAAAGACCACTTGAGGCAAAAGGGAGGCACAGAGAATGAAGCTCATTCCGATGACAGAGGCGTATTTTCGTACATATTTGCAAACGGCACTGAGATTGTACGCCGCTGAAAAAGTAAAAGCTGGCAATTGGCGGGAGGAAGATGCGGAGGCGAACGCGAAAGAATCCTATGAGCAGCTATTGCCAGATGGTGTGTATTCAGATGGACACTATTTATATGAAGCTGTCGTCGATGGGAATACAATCGGCATGATTTGGTTCGCGACGCAGGAAAATAGCAAGGGCTTCATTTACGATGTGCTGATTGACGAAGCATTTCGTGGCAGAGGATATGGCAGTCTGTTGCTTCAAGAGGCTGAGCGGGAGGCCCGGCGAATCGGCATCACCGTGTTCGGTCTTCACGTATTTGCACACAACAAGCGTGCAGTACAGCTGTATCAGTCCGCCGGTTATGAGTTGACGAATATTATAATGGAAAAGAAGCTGGAGGGAGAAGAATGAGCCACCATGTTCGACCAATGACATCAGATGATATCCCGTCTGTGCAGGAAGTCGCTGTACGTTCGTGGAAGGATACATACGAAGGCATTATTCCAGAGGCCTCACAGGAAAGGTTTTTACAGGCAGCCTACAGCACGGAGCGAATGGAGCTGCGTCTCGAAAGATCAAGACTATTCGTAGCAGAAGAGGAAGGCCGTGTAGTTGGTTTTATTTCCACGACAAACGTTAACGAAGAGGGAAAAGCCATGCTTGGTGCAATTTACCTTCTTCCGGAAGTACAGGGAAACGGCATTGGCACAAAGCTCTTAGATGCCGCGATCAGCGCTTTATCGGAGCTTCAGGAGCTTTATGTAGAAGTTGAAAAAGACAACAGATCAGGAAAAGCATTTTATGATGCAAAAGGGTTTACGTTTGTAAGAGAGTACGACGACCCGATTGATGGTCACGTTTTAAAAACAGTGGAGATGGTGTTGGAGGTGAAGCAGAATTCAGGAGCAAGCGCCAGTGTCGATCATTAAGCCTATTGGCCAGTATGTGAAAGTTGATCAAGATGGTTTTATCATAAACGAAACAAGTGCCTCTCACATTGATATGCATTATTGGAAGAGTATTGAAGAGGCTGTTGATGCATGTATTTTTCACGTGAAAGATCATTTACAGAGCATCTATCTCCGAGGATCTGTGCCAAAAGGACAAGCAATCAAGTACATATCTGACCTGGACATGATTCTAGTAACAAAAGAACCAATCACAAATCAAGTGGAGGCTGCTCTGGATAATTCGTTGTCGGAGATAGCTGAAAGGCACGACGTATTGAGCGGGATTGAACTGAATTCGGTGACAGCTGAAACCTTAACAGGCAGCCGGGAGTTTTCCATGATGGCGTTCATGATATCAACACAAAGCGTATGTATGTATGGAGAACACATAAAACCAAAGCTGCCGCCGTTTAGGATTAGCAGAGCTCTCGCAAACGCTCACCTCCTTTATGTAGAAAGCCACTTAGCAAGCGCCAGGCAGGACATTGTTGACAATGAAGATGATCCTGAGGACATGTTGGACTGCTGCAGCTGGATCATGAAAATCATCGTTCGAGCTGGCATGGCTCTCAAAACAGTAGAAGCTCAGCGCTTTTCACGTGACTTGTATCCCGCTTATCTACTGTTCAGTCAGAATTTCCCTGCTTTACAGGAGAAAATGCGTCTGATGCTGAGTTATGCTATTTCTCCATCTGGTGACCGAGACGAGTTGTTAACTATCTTAAAAGATGCGGAAGGGTGGCTGCTTCCGGAAGTGAAAAAATGGATGGACGAACATAACCCGGATCGCAACACAAATCTGAGAATAAATGATTAGCGAGGAATATAAAAAACCAGCCGGTGCTCCCGGCTGGCTCTCACTTAACAAAACGGGGATTTTCGGAAGACGGTCAGGAAAGCACCTGCGTTTTCCAGGTAGTTAAATGCCTCAGCGTATGAGTCAAAGCGCTTTTGAAGACAGTTGTCCTGGTAGACGTCCAGACAAAGTGTGCCGACGGCTTCTTCTTTGAATTCCATTACGCGCCACTTCAGTTTAAGCTGCCTGTTCTGCTTGTCAACATAATCATGAAACTGATGGGTATGCATGGCTCACCTCGGATTGGCTTGTTACGTTTAGTTATACCCAATCTCTGGAGTTTCGTGAAAGGGCTTTCGAATCATTTTTCCGAAAATGGAAATAGTCATGTGGCATACTGTTAAGACAAGCTCCACGCCTTACTCACTAATAGGAGGATCCGATGAATGTACAGCGAATGTTAGCATTTGTCATGATAGCTGCTGCGATCGTTTTTTTCCTGCTGGCCATCGTCGTACCGGCAGAGTTCAGCCTTGGTGCAGGGGTCGTATCCCTGCTGCTGGCCGCGTACTTTTATAATTCATCCAAACGAGATTATCACTAACGGAAAAGGGGGCACGACTCATGAAGGTCAAATCATTTTACGCACTAAGCAGCAGACAGCTGGATAAACGAATCAATGTATTTCTCGAAGATAGCCAGATCGATGTGGAGGACATCAAGTTTTCAGCCACGCTGTTTTACGTAGCAGCGATGGTCGTGTACCGAAACCGCTGATCACTCGTCTCCGCCATACATCTCCATAAAGCGGTACATGCCGTATTGAATCATAAACATGTCTTTCTCTAATTTTTCCGGCGGAGCGAAGTCGATCATTTCCAGCACGAGGTGCGTAAATGCCACCGGAGCCGTCCCGTTCGCTGTCACGACACGTCCATCCTGAACGGCCTGTTCGTGAAGAAAGGACCCGGACGGCTCATAGTTCCGGAAATCCGCCCAGTTGGAAACATCATTCCCTGTATGGTCAACGTCGTTCAAGAATCCTTTTCTCGCTAGGTAATCGACTGCCCCGCAAATCGCACCGACTGGAATGCCGTTGTCAAATGCCTGCTTCACGAATTGGGTCAGCTCCGGCCAGTCCTCGTGCCAGCTATTGCCGCCTACCATGACAAGCAGGTGGTACTCCTCCGGTTCAGCTCCAGCCAGATAGTCAACGAGCGTCGTAAATCCGCCAATGGACGTCACTGAATGCTTAACAGATACCGTTTTTACCTGCCAGTCTGCATCTTCATTCAGCATCGAAGCCAAATAAGCACCTTCCCAATCTGCGTATTGATCCAATACGAGAAACAACGCTGTTTTCATCATGCACGCCTCCTTGTATAGGATGAACATAATTACATTACCCACTGAAAACACGGATTCCATAGCTTATCGTGAAAATAAACAATAGCAGACCGATCAGCATATACACCCGGTCGCGGGCCTGATTCTTTTCATACTCAGAGCGGCTGTTTTTGTCAATATGAGTAAAAATCGTAATATTTGCGACAAGAATACCCATAATAACTAAAGCAGAGCTGATCAAAATAACCGCGAGGATTTCCATTGCATGTTCCCCCTAAGAAGCACACTCATGATGTCAATTGAAATGGAAGCTGACTTTCGTTACTACGTTCATTCCCGTTATTAGTGATTCCAATCCTGCAGACAAACGAAAATAAGACATAGAATTATCCGATTGGAGATCTTTCAGCGATTAGCTATTAAGGATTTTAGATAAAGCCATTTATGATAAGCATCGACTTTTGTATCACGGTGTAGCGAGCTAATGAATCAGATAGGAGCGTGTACGCAATATTTAGCATAGATGACATTCCAAAGAAGATTAAATCCGCTGTAAAGGGGATTGATGATATACACTATCCCAGGCAAGGTCATGCCTCGCAGCTCGGCATTATCCAAACGCAAGCAGGCACGTTTGCGCTTAAACATACGCATGGCGCTGATGGTTGTGCCTCGTTAAAGCGAGAAGTATACGTGCTTTCATTGTTGCAAAACCAATCTAATCTGCCCGTGCCTCGCGTTTATGCTTTTATCAATGATGAACAGGCTAATGAAACTTGGGCCCTTCTCACATTCATAAAAGGCAAAACTGTGAGAGCAGCTCTGAGCGATTGCTGCAGCTTGGAAGAACGGAACATAATAGTGACGCAGTTTGGAGCGGCATTAGCTGACATCCACGCGACACCGTGTCCGCTGGAACTAAAAGAACAAGTGGGACCGTGGCTTAACCGCATGCTTGATCAGGCGGAAATCAATTTAAAAAACGGAATGTCTGACGGGAGCGAATCGCTATTGAGCAATCTGCAGCCCCATAAACCAATCTTCGAGACCGAAAAGCTGATTCATGGCGATTTTACAATCGATAACGTTCTGATTCATGAGGGCAATGTAACTGGCATAATCGACTGGGGAGGAGGAGCCCTTGGTGACGCTAGATATGATCTTGCGTTAGCGATCAGGCCAAAACCGCCAATTGTCACGAAGGCTGATGCAGAAGCTTTTTATCGAGGCTATGGAAAACGCAAGCTGACAGATGAAGAGTTTCGCTATTTTGTAGACCTGTATGAGTTTTTTTAATGGGGTATTCGGTTTTTATGGTGGAAAAGGGCTTATAAATCACCCTTCTCCAAATTCTTAATAAGTGTGGAAAAATCGACACCAAAGTTGTCTGTAATGTTATGATCATTCACTTCATACCAATTGAAATTATCGTGTAACATAGCTTTATTGAAAGCACTTGAATTAAATCGTGGCTTACGCTTTTTATGGAGCTTCTCATTGAAAAGGATTTTGGCTCGTAAGGCATCAAACGAGTAACCTCTACCCATTCGCTCTACCTGCCTAATAATGCTGTTAATTGACTCCGTATAAGCGTTAGTGAGCCTTTTATCAAAGTAGTTGAATATTTCGACATGCCAGTTGTCTACGGCTCTCACGAGGTCTTTATATGCATCTTTAGAGTTACTGGACATACAACGGTGTCTCCATTGACTATAACGAAGACGACCTTCATCTGAATCAGGAGTATCCCATATCCAGTAAAACTCTTCTTTGAGTTCATAGGCTTCTTTTAAGGCAGGAAGATTACCTAACCAAGTCTCTAAGAGGAATGATTCACGTTCATTTAGATCGTGTTTACGCTTTAGAAGGATAAACCTTTCACGCATAAGGGTACGTCTTTCTTTTTGGCTCATATGAGCTTTCAAAGACTTTCTGACGTTATCTAAGGCTTGATTAGCCATTCTAATTACATGAAACTTATCTACGACCACTTTAGCGTGTGGAAGGATAGTGTTCACTGCGTCTTTGTAGGGCTTCCACATATCCATTGTGACGTACTCAATATAAGTCCTGTCACTGATTTCTGAAAGACGTTGGATGACTGTTTCCTTGTTACGGTTAGGCTTGATGTCATAAATAGTCCTGCGTTCAATATTAGTCAATACAAGCCGAGGTCTTCGGATAATATGTATCTCGTCTATCCCAAGCCACTTAGGAGTTTCAAACTGGTATTCACGTTCTTTGAGTGCCACATAGTCCTTAAAAACGTTCCTAATAGTTTTCTCGTCAACGCCAACGCTTTCTGCGACTTCTACAAAGGTCTTAGACATGGATTGCTCTTGAATAGACTTTAAAAGCCTTTTGGTCATACTACGCTTTTCATCTACAGATACTAGGCGTTCCCAGAAGGTAGATTCGCATTCACGACATTTGTATCGTCTACGGTTCAATTGTAAGCCCACTCGCTTTAAACGAATGGGCAAATCCATAATTAGTTGATTTCTTGAACTGTGTTTGTACAACTTGTCAAAACCACATTCAGGACAACGTTCAGGTGGTCCGACTGCTTCAACTTTAAACATCATATCGGTTTCATTTTCTTGTGGTGATTCTATTGTTTTAATGTCTGGTAGGGATAATAAGTCTGACATATTGTTCATCCTTTATTACTCTGCGGTGTTAAGGTATCAAATATAGATTTGATGTCGAAATCATCAGTGTTAAATTATTTTTGTGACCACAAATGCACTTAGAAAATCCCTTAAAGCATTTATATAATGGGTGATCGCAAAATAGTGTATGAAATCCTTTTGTAGACTTTGCTAAACTACTGCACACTTTAGTACAGTATTAGCTGGTTCACTTGAATAGGGAATTGTAAAAAAAGTTCCCTTAGCCTGCACAACAAGATAATTTCGAAACATCTTTATCGAACGTAAGTGCAGCTAATTTTAGCCCTTCAGCCATTGTTAAATATGGTGCTAGGGTTTCTGTTAAATCTTCTATCGTTAAGCCAAATTTAACAGCTAATGATGCTGCATAGATGACATTTCCTGCATTCTCAGATACAATATGAACCCCTAATACTTTTAGTGTTTCTGCATCTGCTACTAGTTTAAATACACCGGCTGTTTCACGGTTTACAATTGCTCTTGGAACAGCATCTAAAGGTAATACAGATGTCTTCACATCATACCCTTTCTCTTTTGCTTGTTCTTCTGTTAAACCAACCGTTGCAACCGTTGGATTCGTAAACGTAACAGCAGGGACTACCGATAAATCTATTTTTTTGTTTAACCCACCGATAGCATTATCAGTAATAATTCCACCTTCATAGGCTGCTACATATACAAATTGCGGTCCTAACGTCACATCTCCTGCTGCATAAATCTTTTCATTACTTGTTTGACCAAAATCATTGATCAGGATTTCATTATTTTTTCCGGTTTCAACACCTGCCGCACTTAAATTTAAAGAATCCGTATTTGGTTTTCTTCCAGTGGCAACAAGTAACTGATCTGATTCAATAACTTCTTTACTGCCATTTACTGTTACGTAAACCTTTTTTATCTCTCCACTTTGTACAACACGCTCAAAAGTTGCCCCTTTGACAAGGTTTATACCCTGTTCAATTAACGCTTTTTCAACTGACTCTGAAATCTCAGGATCATACTCCTTTAAAAGTCGCTCACTTCTTTGCATAAGCGTTATTTCTGAACCTAAATGATGAAATAGTTGTCCAAGCTCCATTCCAATGTATCCTGAACCAATTACAGTTAATCGTTTTGGTATTTTCTTTAACTCAAGAAGTGTTGTACTAGTTAAATAGTCCATTTCTTCAAGTCCTGAAATTTGGGGCAACGAAGGAGATGCACCTGTTGCAATTAAAAAGCGTTTTGCAGATAACTTTGCCCCATTGACCTCAACCGTACTAGCATCAACGAATTTTGCTTCACCTTTAATTAAATCAAAATTATATTCATCAATTAAATCCACATATTTTTGATTCCGAAGTTCGCTCACCAATTTATCCTTTTGCGTGATTAAACTAGCTAAATCCACTTCTCCAGCGGATGTTTGTAAACCTATAAACGGGTTGTCTTTTGATAAATGATTGATTTCCCCTGCCCTAAGAAGAGTTTTTGACGGAACACAGCCAATATTCACACAGGTTCCCCCAACCGTTCCACACTCAATCATTCCAACTTTTGCACCGTATTCTATAGCTTTAATTGCCGATGAAAAGGCAGCAGCACCAGAACCAATAATAAGAAGGTCATAATTGTCTTCATTACTTAACGCCACGTTTTCTTGTGACGATACTTCTTCAATTTCTCTGGCTTTGTAATTTGCTTCATCAATCACCTTTATTGCACTTTCAACCTCAATATCATTGGGTAGTTCAAATACTGCTTCACCACGACGAAAACTAGACTCAATATTTTTAGCACCTATCTTTTCAAGTGCTGATTCAACGTGTTTTTCACAACCCGCACAGGTCATTCCTTGAATGTTTACCTTAAATTTATTCATAATAAAGCCCCTTTCGTTAATCTCTCATGTTAATGTTTCTATTATTGGACACGAATGTAATTGCTTTTCATCTGGACATCGTTGTTTTAAGTCGTCTAACATAGTTTCAATTCGTTTTAAATCCTCTATTTGTTTTTGAACTTCCTTTTGTTTTTTAGAAACAAATTCGAACATATCTTGACAACGAACTTCATCTTTATCTACAACACCAAGTAATTTATAAATCTCGTTTAAAGAAAATCCAAGTTCCTGTATTCGTTTAATAAACCCAACACGCTTAACGTCATCATATGAATATATCCGATAACCAGCTTCCGTTCGGTGAGGTTCTTGTAGTAAATTTTTTCGCTCGTAATATCTAATCGTTTCTTTATTAACGCCACATTTTTCTGCAAACTCACTAATGCGGTAAATCATCTTATTTCACCCCATGAATATTATAAACCGTGTACCATAGTACACGGTCAAGTAAATTGGACTATTTTATTTTTTTCCCAACGTATCACTCGTATGTGATTGATACTTTTATAATACTATTGATTGTCCTAACATCCCACTAGAAAATCCGATTTAAACACCAGTTGTTTTAAACTATTAAAAAAGTAATTCCACTATATATTCCGAAGTCCCTTTTAATGAAAGAACAGACCCAAAATTGAGGTCCGTTCTTTTTTACGTGGAAAGCTCAGGTTCTTTCTCTTCCTCCCACCGGTACACGTTCCGAAAAAGTACCGTGAGTACTGTCACGAGCACAATCGAGAGTAGGATGGTCATAAATGTGTATAATATCTCAGCTAATACACTGTAACCGAAAATCGAGAGAAGGATGAGCTCTGCACCAAAGATCAGCCCATACCCGGGCAAGCCAAGCAAAAGGAAAAATAAGATTGCTTTACCGGTATGACCGGCCATCAAGTGATAGGCTGGATTGAACTGTGGAGTTGAGCCCGTTAGCACGACTAAAATATAGTAAAAGCTGAAGCGGACAAAGCCTATTAGGACGATTAGAAAGGTCAAAACGAGCAAAAATAGTGCAAATCCAGGACCGCCTGCGAGTCCAAGCAAAACAGGCAGTAGTAAAATGACCGCAAGTATGATACCAAATAGTACATTGGCGATTAACAGCGGCCCTATCCGCTTGCCTGCGATTTTGCAAAGCTGTTTGCTCTCTCGCTTCGGAAACAGCAGCCTCAAAATAAGAAAGGCATAAATTCCGGGAAGGACTACAATGTAAAAAATTTGTTCAAAAAGAACAAATGTCTCACCGCCGCCGCGGAAAGGATGATCGTTCGCCCCGCCGGTTTGATTCAATTCACCTAAGGACAGTTCGCGCCCTTCACCATAGAGAAACGGCTGATCCGAAATTAGAAGAAAGATCCATACAGGCAACGATACCGCAATCAGCGCCAAAAAAGTGGGAGCCCACCATCCGGGCTGTTTGATGCAGCGGAACGTTTCGGTAATTAATTCACTGACAGATAGCAGCTTAGGCATGCTGGTCACTCCTCCCCATGTAATTTGTGGTTGTACTGAACTCAAAGAAACCGGGCTTCTGTTTGAAAAGCCCGGTATTTATTAGGTTGCAAGCTCTGGTTCTTTTTCTTCCTCCCACGTATAGATGTTGCGGAAAAGCATGGTGTAGCCTGTTAAAAGCACAATCCAGAACAGGAAATTGAGCAGCGTAGCGATGATTTCTGCTGCCACGCTGTATCCGAGGATCGAGAGAATAACGAGTTCGATGCCGAATACGAGTGCAAATCCTGGCACACCCAGTGCAAGCAGGAAGAGAAAGGCTTTCCCGGTATGTCCGGTCATCAGGTGCCAGGCCGGACTAAAGTGTGGTGTTTCTCCGCTGATCGTAATCAGCGCAAAGAAAAAGCTGAGCCTGATCAACAGTGCGGCTAAAAGAATCAGGGCGAACACCAGCATCACTAACGAAACAAACGGACCGCCGGCCATGCCAAGAACGAGTGGTACCATTAGTACGACAAAGGCCACAATACCGAGGATAAGGTTCGCAATTAACAGCGGCAGAATGCGTTTCCCTGACGTTTTCCAGATCTGTTTCGATTCCTTTGCAGGAAACAGCAGCCTTAAGATGAGAAAGGCATAAATACCCGGGAGAAGCACAAAGTAGATAATCTGCTCCAGCAACGTTAACGCTCCGCCGCCTGCACGGTAGGGGTGCTCATTTGCGCCACCTGTCTGCATCAGTTCCCCAAATGAAAATTGCCGGCCTTCTCCAAGAAAGATCGGCTGATTGGATACGAGGAGAAAAATCCACACCGGCAGCGTTACGACAATGAGTGCAACAAATGCCGGCAGCCATGTGCCGGGCTGCTTCATTTGTTGGAAGGTTTCCTTTACTAATGTTTTGACTGACTTCGGTTTCGTCTCCATCATGCCTCCTAGAAAAATGCGTCTGGTTTTCCTTTCCCTCATTTACACTATTTAACCATTATTTACTATAAAAAAAGTCAAAAGCAGGGGGTCACCCTAGAGCGAAAAGCTCTATCCAAAAAACAGATAGAGCCTTCTTGTGCATGCCAGATTACTTGCGGGTAAGCCGCCGCTTGTGGGATTTCGTTAATCTGTTTTTAATTGAAAGGACCGTCTCGTCCTCCCGCAAGTAATCCCATGGGGAAGGCGCTTCGTGGCGGGGCGCATAACCTGGCAGTGACGTTAATTCATCTGGTGACAACAAAATGCGGCAGCCAAGATCGGCCCGCATCGCTCCGGCCCACATGAGCATGCCGATTTCGATCTCGCTGAAGGCATCGAGATCAGTCCGTACGTTTGCGAGCATGCGCTCAATTTGTTCGAATTCCGTCTCATAGTTCGGCAGCTCTAAACGGCGACCGAATCCCTCTTTCTCCCAGTGGGCATTCCAATAGGTGGTTTGAAACTCGATATTTTGCTGCATCGTTTCAACGTTTACGAGCTGCACGCCAAGGGAATCGTGACCGCGGATCAGCTTTTTTCGAAGCTCGGCGACCTGATCCATACTGACGCTTAAAATGCGCCACTGCCGCTTCCCCCACCAGCGCCTCTCTTTAGGGCTCCAGGCTGCTTTTCTGGCGGACGCATCGAGAATGAGGTAAGGGACCGGCTTATCCTTTTCATTGGATGCCTCAGACAGGAACGCCTCAGATCCGAGGTTATCGTACACGCCCCCGTCGGACAGCAGGAAAAACGAATATGGCTGATCCATGTTCGAAAACGACCGCTTTGACACATCAAGGCGGACTGGTTCAAACATGAACGGAAACGCAGCAGAGGCAGCGACGGCAGCCGCTACCGAAATGTCTGCAACGTCCGGGCTGTAGCCAAACACTTCATCCGTGATGCCTTTTTTACTGAATGAAAGCCGCTTCAATGTATGCAGATTGGTGGCATTGCACTCCCATTCCGGCGAATCCGGCAGCTGGTCAAGCGTGATTCCGGAAACGATGTCTTCGTCGCGCATCAGGGAACGAAACAGCTCGTTGTCCAGTGTGATCGGGGACAGGCTGCTGAACCTGGCACGTGGCAGCACAGGGCGGAGCGGTCTTCTTGGCGGAAGCAGGGCGTTTCGGATCACATGGTTGCGAAATCCGCGCCTGCCAAACTCCCTCAGCGGAACCTCTACCCGTTCCTTAAAATCATCCAGGTTCGTAAACGATCCGTGCCAAAGCTCCTTCATAATCACTGCCGCTGTGATGCTCCCACCGGAAACCGAGCTGATTTTCGAAACAAATTCGTGCACGCCGAGCTCAACAAAGCGACTGTACGCGCCTAAACAAAAGAAAGCTGCACGAAACCCACCGCCGGAGAACGCCAAATTGAACCGTTTCATCATCGCATCTCCTCTGCTCGTTTTTAGAGAATGAGCGCAGCGATAGCCGTTAATCTTCCATACCCGAATCCATTTAATGCCAACCGGTTAGCTGGTACCGATATGAATCAAGACGACGCAAGAAAAGTGTGCAGGATAACGGAGCGAACGTCAGCCGGCGAAAGGTCATCTGTATCAATGATTAGATCAGCGCTTTTCTCCAGCAGGGGTAAAACGTGTTCCCAGTTATGAAGAATCTCCTCGAGCTCCTCTGGCGTTTTGCCGTACGGATTGGTTGTTCGTTTGGAAACGCGTTTCAACATGACCTCAGGCTTCGACCTCAGCAGAACGACAGCATCGACCTGATCCGCAAATTTCCCTTGATTGCGGCAGCAGCCTGCCATGATCAAAGAAGTACTGCGTTCAGCAGCTAACAGCGCTGTTACGTTTTCCTCAATGAGAAGCCATTCGTATCCGCCTCCAGCTACCGGCACCTGCTCTGTAAAGCCTTCATCTAAATCAACGGTTTCCATTCCTTCTCGATTCAGCTCTTCCAATAATGTCGTTGTACCCGAACCGGAAAGACCGGTGATGTATAAAACGGTCAAATCTGCCGCCTCCATTTGGTTCAAAATAGGTTGATACCTCATTTTATCATGTCTAACTGACTATGTTAGGCAGCTAAGGACGAATAACTATTTCTTGCTTTTAACGTTTACTGTCACGATATAAAAGGAAAAAATTAGTGACGCTAATGAATGTTCCGTTTCGCCTCTTACGTGCCATTGAGAAATATGTTAACAGAGTACATGACTGCTTCAGAACGCGCACCGAGCGAATATTTCCCCGATTGCCAGCAAAGGAGGAACCCACATCATGACATACACGCACGATGAATTAACGAACAGACTGAAAGAGAAAATCACTCATACGACCAAAGGAGAATTAAATATTCTCTATAAAGGAATTCCGTTTGAAGAGGAGAGACGCGGACTTGATCCGCGAGTGAAGCGATTTCTGATGGAGCATGTTCATCCCGGGGCACGCCGCCCTCTTGAGATTGATGATTTGGAAGTAACGAGAAGCAAGGTGGAAGTAAACAACCGTGATTTAAGCTCTGGCATCCGTGCCACTAAGACCTCTGTACACGCCGATCGGCGCGAGATTAACGTGACGATCTACAATCAGCAAAAAAAGCCGCAGCCCGTTCTGATCTATTTGCATGGAGGCGGCTTTTTTGAGCGCGACGTGGACGTGATGGAAAATGTGTGCAGGCTGCTCGCACAAAAGGCAGAAGCTCTCGTCGTTGGTGTAGAATATCGTCTGGCGCCGGAGCATCCGTATCAGGATGGCTTAGAGGACTGTCTGGAGGCAGTAAAATTTATATACGAACATGCAGACGAGTACGGCGTCCGAACCAACCAGATTGGGATCGTAGGGGACAGCGTAGGAGCTAACTTGGCACTTGCCGTGCAGCACTTGAGCACAGACGAGCCTTGGCAAATCTGCTACATTGGGATGCTTTGCCCGCTGGTCGATTTTTCAGATGTATCGAGAGAATCCTGGAATATTACGCATTACGATCTGGATACCGATTATGAGCTTATCTACGAGGAGCTTGTTACGTTAAAAGAGTCGCTTATCTTTATTCAAACGCTCTATTTGACGAATTTGGAAGACGTTCACCTGCCGCTTGTTTCCCCGCTGCTTCGAAAGGATAAATCCAGCCTGCCGCCGATCACCCTTATTACGGCAGAATTTGATTATTTACGCATTCAAGGAGAGGCATTTTCACGGCAGCTCCAGAAAGCAGGAGTCCCTTTCCGGCATTTTGAATACAAAGGGATGGACCACGCCTTCGTCCGTAAGCTCGGGTACTATCCTCAGGCAGCAGATGCTATCAGTGAAATTGCCGCCCATTTTAAACAGGTGTTAAAAAAAGCGAACAATGACCTGTAGCGAAGTGCACACCCATTAAAGCAAGCCGTAAACAACCTGTAAGGCTTTCTTTTTTCCTATTAAATTTAAATGCGTAAACGTATATACGACTATTTTCTGTTGAAGACGTTTAGTTAAATAGATGAAGTGGAAGAGAATTTACAAAAACATTCCCGCTTGTTCATCTTATGAAATAAGGGTCCCGCGCACTGCTGTTGTGAAGCATTCCCCCAGCAGATTTGTTTTGGTAAAAAGGAGGCAGACGCCTGTGTCACATACACATGAGGAACTCGTTCGCAGGCTGGAAGGAAATATCGCTCACTCGACAGAAGATAATATCAGTATTCTGCATAAAGAGATTCCCTTTGAGGAAGGCCGACGCGGTCTCGATCCGCGCGTCAAACACTATTTAAAAACAGAGGCAGGTTTACGGAACAGACGTCCGATGGACATGGAAGATTTAGAAGCAGCTAGACGTCGCGTGGAGCTGCACAACTGGGATTTGAGTACAGGCGTCGAAAAAACGATGGCGACGATTCATGCAGAAAACCGAAGCCTTCCATTATCGGTATTTCGCCACGGTAAGGGAAAAAAACCTGTTGTGCTTTATCTGCACGGAGGAGGGTTTTTTGAACGGGACGTTGAGGCGATGGAAAACGTATGTAAGCTGCTCGCAGAGAAAGCGGACGCAGTGGTAGCAGCTGTCCATTACCGGCTGGCACCTGAACACCCGTATCAAGAAGGACTGAACGACTGTCTGGAAGCGGCCCGCTATCTTTATGATCATGCAGAGGAATGGAACATGGACAGGAGCAAATTTGGTTTAATCGGTGACAGCGTAGGCGGCAACCTTGCGCTCGGTCTTCACCAGCTCAGCGGCAGAGAACCGTGGGAGATCACGTATATCGGTATGTTTTGCCCGCTTGTTGATTTGTCCGAGCTATCCCGAAACACGTGGAGGATCAACGACTATAATATGATAGAAGACGCAGATTTAATATACCGGGAGCTCGTGACGATGAAGGATTCGCTCATGTTTGTGCAAAGCTTGTATTTGGAAAACCTCGAAGACGTTTACAGACCCCTCGTCTCTCCGCTATTGCGAAAAGACAAATCAACGTTTCCGCCGATGACCATTATCACAGCCGAATACGACTACCTGCGTGTTCAGGCTGAGGCGTTCTCCAAGCAGCTGGCTGAAGCGCAGGTACCGGTTCGGCATTTTCGTTACAAGGGCATGGATCATGCTTTTGTCCGCAAGCTCGGGTATTACCCGCAGGCAGCGGATGCGATCAATGAAATCTCCAAACACTTTCAGCACGAAGTAAACAAGTCTGCCCGCCTTTAAGGCGAAGGCAGACTTTTTTAGGTTGAATCACTGGCACGCGTCGCAAATCGTATTCGTTTCCTCGGCCCGATACGTTTCGTTCAGTACCTTCCCGCAGGAAGAACAAATCGTCGTTTCCTGAAGCGCAGTCGTATAAGGTCCATAGTTCTCATCGTGCACGTCGAGCGCCTTTCGCAGCACAAAAAAGAAGACGTACGGCAGCAACAATCAGCAGTTCAACGATTATCATCGACTCCTTCTAAAGTATGGCGTACGAATGGAACGCATGTTAATCAGTTCTTATGAGATAAGCGCCTTAACCACAGTGAGCGACTTATTATGTACATATACGAGATGATTTTTTGAATGGCTACCTTGAAAATAACCCATTTAAACAACGTACAGCGAGCTGTTTCACTCTCGGCGAAGGCTTACCCAAGGGCTTGTGCTCGACTACTATTGGCGAAAGAGCGTGTCGCCAACATGGATTCTCACACTGCGCTGATCCTTTAGGTGTCCTCGCCTTCGTTTCACAGCGTTAAATGTTCATCTGTCATCGTGCAGGTTGTCATTGCATAAGTGTCACTGTTGATGACTAATGTTGATAGAAACGCAATACGCCTGCCGCTACTTTTTCGCTTACAGCATTGAAGTCCTTTGTGATTCTTCTTTTCAGTACGGGATGATATTAAATCTGTCTCTTACCGCAGACATCTTGAAATTCACTTTCTCTCTTTTTTACGGAGCGGAAAGGGAGAGATCGAAGCGATTTCTCTTTTGTAAGATCGAATAGAAGCGAATCGAAAACCGGTGGACGCCTGTGCGCCGAGAAGAACCTGCAGCGCAGCGAGGAAGCGGAGGAGCTCGTCCACGGCAAGCTTGCCGCGTTGTCGTGAGGTGCCCTTCTGTCAGCAATACATAGTAACAGAACTCTTTGTATAAAGCCTGCCCTGCGACGATTATCCTATGAATACCAGTGAAAGGAAAATAAATGGTGAAATCAACCTTGTGTTTGAAGGCCTCCTCCTGTAACGTACGGGTCAGCACCTTTATAAAGGGGACTTTCTTATGAAAAAAGCACTGGCTGTTTCCATCATTGGCGTAATCGGAATTTCTGCCACAGTTGCATTAGCATCAGACATCGAGCTGTCTGAATCGTCATCGGCACAGGATGAATCGAATCAAGCGAATGAGGACCGTTCACACGATGCAGAGCAGGACAACGATACAGAAGCAGAAGAGACGGAGATGAAGGAAGGACAAGAGACAGACTCGATTTCCTTAGATCGTTCAGAGGCTGCGGAAGATATTGCTTACCAGGAAGGAAAACGGGAGGAAGCAGAACAGCTGATATACGAGGTTCACGAAGCCTTTAATAACATCACCGGGTACGGCGCAATTGACGAGTTTCGATTTGCGGACTTCGTGCATGAAACGAGAGAGTTTGAAGGTGAAAGCTACGTGCCGATGGGATCGGACTTAAGCTATTTACTCTCGTACCTGCTCGACGACTCGAAGCTGCGGGATGACGTGGAAAACGCACGGGAGCTGTTTTATTACGGTGTTAACAACGAAGACACCTCCGTTCTGCGATACGCCCATCGCATCATGCATGACTTGGACGTGTATATTAACGAGGAAGGTCGTCAATCCGATAAAGATATTTTCGGCGTCACGGAAACGTTCGGTCTGGAAAAGTCCATTGAACGCATGCACGACAGAGTAAATACAGAATAAGATAAGGCAGGTTCAAGAAGCATAAAACGGCAGGCGAGGTTGTGGTTAGAATCGTTGGTACAAGTATAAAGGACGCTTTTCAGCTATTAAGAGGCAACTGGTTAAACATAATCGGAGTCGTCGTGCTCGCATATGTCATCAAGCTCGTATTCGAAACGCTGCCCGTGCAGGGGACGGTGCAAGTTCGAATGGAGCCGCTGACAATAGCAAATACAAATAATTTACTGTCGCTCGCAATTGCGGCTGTCGTGAACAGCATCCTCTTTTTTATCATAATTGATTACATCACAAAAACGGCTCATACGATGCGCAGGCGATTTTGGAGCACTTGTGCGTATCCATTTAAGCAGTGGAGCCTCTTGTATAAAGGGACCGCCGTGTTTTTCATGACGTATCTGCTGCTTGATGTAGTGGGAACACTGTTTATGTATGGCGGGATCCTCGGGCTGTTCGGTAATATGATGGCGCTGCAGGCAGGAGGAGCTATGCTGCTCGCGTTTTATGCAGGCATCTTTACGCTGTTAATCTGGATCCTATTGGGCATCTCCCAGGTCGGGTATATTCTCTATGAGTACCCGGAGAAAAGCGTGCTGAAAAGCATCCGGGAAAGCTTCACGATGATGAAAGGCTATCGCCTCTCACTACTCGGCCTGTTCGTGCTCGCAGTCATCAGCATCCTCGCAGGCGCTCTGCTGTTTATAATCGGAGCAGTTATCATGATCGTGGTGTACGAAGTCGTACGGCTCGCTTTTTATCAGGAGCTGAAACGCAGAAAAAGGCGGGAGGACTGGCACAGGAAAGTAAACGCAGGAGCATAGAGGTTATTAAAAAAAGCAGCCGTGCGCTGCTTTTTTTATATCTGTTGATATAGTAAGTACGTTGTAGCACATAGCCTTATAATAAGAATGATCTTACAAACAAACCCCAGTGCGCTCACATTAGCACTGGGGTTTTAGCATGAATTCTCATCAGTCATTGATCACGACGATTTTCTGACTGTGATAGGAGCCGAGAATATCTGGCTGATCGGCATCTGTAATGAGGTACGTCAATGTGTTGGCAGGTGCGACTATATGATTGGAGAACGTATTCAGTTTATCCGAGGTAACCATGCTTAACACTTCGTTGGAGACGGAAGCCATTTTGCGTTTAACCGCCGCTTCGCCAATGCTTGGAACGCTGATGCCGATTTGCGGATCAATTTTATGAATTCCCATCACGTACAAATCAGCGCGGACATGATTTAAAAAGTCTGCAGCTTCAATCCCGAGATTCACCATCGATTCTTTAAACAATGTTCCGCCGATCATGATGACCTCAATCCCTTTATGACTTGATAACGCCATGGCGATTGGCGGACTGTTCGTAATAATCGTAGCGTTTAACGATGAGGGAAGCTGATTAACGAAGTGGAGGTTCGTCGTTCCGCCATCAATCAACAGTACCATGTTGTCTTTAATATAATCCAACGCTTTTTTCGCGAGTTCGCTTTTGACATCGCTCTTTACGTTTTTTCGAGTGGAAAAGTCGACTACCGGCGGGCCGATTCGTAAAGCACCGCTGTGCACTCGGCGAACAAGTCCCTGCGAATCAAGCTCCTTTAAATCTCTCCGAATTGTATCCTCTGAAACCTGCAGACGCTGGCTTAAATCGCTTGCGATTACTTTTTGCTCGCTATTTAAAAACTCCAGTATTTTTTGCTGTCGTTCCTGTTTTAACAAGGGTTTCACTTCCTACTGTTTATTTTTATCGTAACATATTCCCAATCTGGAAGTTAAATTGCATGAACGTGCAAGAAAACGTAAAAATATCTGCAATTTTATCTTTACATATGCGTTTTTAAGTATTATACTCATAAAAAACGCGTAAAGGAGCAAAAACATGCAAAAAAACAGCGTAATTATTGCACCTTCCATTATGAGTGCGGATTTGTGCAACTTGGAAACCAGCATCAAGGCGTTAGAAAAGGAAGGACTGGATACCCTTCACATAGACATTATTGATGGCGCTTTCAGTCCGAGCATGCCTTTAGGGATCGATACGGTAAAACAAATGCGAAAGCTGACGGACATGCAGTTCGACGTCCATCTAATGACAAACGATAACGAATTTTTCATCCAGGAAATGATTGATATCGGCGTTGAGCAAATTTCGTTTCACCTGGAGAGCAGCATGCATACCGACCGCTACTTAAATTTGATTAAAAACAGCGGAGCGAAGGCAGGCGTCGCATTAAACCCAACGACCCCGCTTTCCACACTGGATTACCTGCTTCCGCAGTGCGATACGGTTCTGTTGATGCTGATCAACCCTGGATTTGCCACATTTAAAAGCGAAAAACAAGTGCCGTATGCAGCTGAAAAAGTGCAGGACTTGTATGAACTGATCCAGAGAAGAAATCTGCAGACACAAATTGAAGTGGACGGCAGGGTATCGATGGATTCGATCGCGACACTCGTTGAGCACGGAGCAGATACGCTCGTCGCCGGAAGCACCAGCTTATTTATGAAAGATCAATCTGTCTCAGAAAACAAGCAGACGATGGAGCAGCATATTCAAGCAGGGTTATCCCGCAGAAAGGTAGTGAACTCATGAGCTACACCGACTATCAGAAAGAAATAATGGACGAGCTGTCGACGACGCTCGCTAGCATCGATGCAGAGAGTGTGGCAGCACTGTTAGAAGAAATCGAAAAAGCGGACAAAGTATTTTTTGTCGGGGTCGGAAGAGTGTTCCTGTCACTGCAGTCAATTGCAAAGCGCTTGGCTCATTTAGGCATTCAGACGTATCTGGTCGGACAAATCACAGAACCAGCAATTACAGAAAACGACCTGCTCATTGTTGGCTCCGGAAGTGGAGAAACGGCGTTCCCGCTTGTGATTGCGAAAAAAGCAAAGCAGCACCAGGCAAGAGTAGCGCACATCGGTGCGAATCCGGACAGCTCCATGAAGCAGTATACCGATCATTTTGTACGTATTCCTGTGCGCACAAAGCTCGAGCTGCCAAATGAGGTTCCGTCCGTACAGCCGATGACGAGCTTATTTGAGCAAAGCTTGCTGGTGCTTGGCGATACGCTGGCGCTGATGCTCATTAAGCAGAAGAACATAGATATGCCGAGTCTGTGGGAATATCACGCAAATCTTGAGTAGAAAAGAAATTGAAAGAGAGAGGAGACCGACTATGAGAGCGCTTCATTTCGGCGGCGGTAACATCGGCAAAGGGCTGATCGGATATGTGCTTAACCAAAACGGGTTTCTCGTCGAGTTTGTCGATGTTTCGGATGAATCGATCGACCGGTTTAACCGAAATAAACGGTATATAATCGAACAGCTCGACGACAAGAAAACAACTCATATCCTTGAGCCTGTTGCTGCGTTGCACGGGCTGTCGCAAAAGGAAGATGTGCTTACGAGCATACAAGAGGCTGACATCATCACCACTTCAGTAGGCGTGACGAACCTGGAAAAACTGGCGCCGACGCTGGCAGAAGGACTCGTCAGACGGTTGGAACAGAAAGGAACAACAGTCGATGTTATGGCGAATGAGAATGCGCTGCATGCCACAGCTCTGTTAAAAGAAGCCGTTAAAAAGCATCTGTCACCTGAGCAATTTGCGGCGATAGCTGAGAAAACCGGATTTCCGAACGTGGCGATCGATCGTTTATCGTTGACGAAAGCAGACGACCAGGTAGAGATGGTGCTCGTCGAACCATATTTTGAATGGATCGTGGAACAGCCGGCCATAGTCAACGATACCACTGCACAACTAGAGGGGGTGACGTACGTAGAGGATTTAGCCCCCTACATCGAACGAAAGCTGTTTATCGTCAACATGGGTCATGCCGCTACCGCTTATTTGGGCCACCTGCATCACGAGCCGACGATTCAGCACGCACTGAAGCATCCGGACATTGAAGAAACGGTGCGCGGCGCGATGACTGAGGTGTCCCGGTATTTGGAGGCAGCTTATGACATGAAGCCGGAGGAGTTAGCCGATTATATAGACCGAACGATCTCCCGCTTTAAAAACGACCTGATTGCTGATGATATTTACCGCGTCGGCCGCGCTCCGATCCGAAAGCTTCATGCAGAAGAGAGACTCGTCAAGCCAGCAAAGGCTCTGGCCGACAGAGGTCTCAGCTATACGAATCTGGCGAAAGCGATCGCGGCAGGATACCTGTTCAATCCATCTGAGGATGAAGAGGCGCTTGCGATTCAGGCGTATATAGCGGAAACGAGTATGGAAGAAGCCTTGGAGCATTTTTCGCAAATTGAACAGCCATCGTTCAAAAAGAAGGTCATTTCCTTTTACGAGACGATGGCACAAACCAGCTGGTGAAGGCTGAAATAGAGAGGGATGAGTTAGATGCTGAGAGCATATTTACAAGAAACGACTGCGCTGAGAGAACGGGTCCACAGCTGGGAGGATTCCATCAAAATAGCGGCACACGCGCTGCTCGAACAGGGGTATATTAAAGAGAGCTACGTTGAAAAGATGATCAGCAACGTGCATGAATTTGGCCCGTACATTGTGATTGTGCCTGGTATTGCGCTGCCTCATGCGCAAAACGAAGGCGAAGTGAATAAAAACGGGATCTCGATGCTGAAGCTGGAAGAGCCGGTCCTGTATCCGGAGGATAAGGAAGTGCAGATCGTCATGGTGCTGGCAGCAACCGACAGCTCCGGTCACCTTGATCTTATATCTGAACTGGCATCCATGTTTGCAGATGATGATATTAAACAAGCGCTGGAAGCAGCTCAGTCGAAAGAAGAAATATTAAGCATCGTGGAGAATGTTGAATAATAGCTGTGTATCAGGTGATCAATGTGTGTTGATGCGCCTGAAGATGAATGCGCTTACTTGACGTGTGAGGCGTTTGAAAAAAAGCGACGAAGCTGATAGGAAGGGAACTCGGCACCTGGTGTCTGTGTGACCTCCTGAGGAAAAAAGAAAGGTGGATAACCAATGTCAGATCAAATTCCAATGCAGGATTCTACCGCCCCAAAGTCGTCAATAAGAGCTAAAATACAAGCAATGGGCGGCTTCCTTACGAACATGGTTCTGCCTAATATCGGCGCCTTTATTGCATGGGGCCTGTTAACGGCCCTCTTTATCGAAAGCGGCTGGCTTCCGAATGAACACCTTGCTGAATTGGTTGGCCCGACGATTACCTTCCTGTTACCGCTTTTACTAGCCTACACAGGGGGCTGGATGGTAGGAGGCCGTCGTGGAGCCGTCATGGGGTCGATCGGAGCAATCGGTTTGATCATCGGCTCTGATATTCCAATGTTTTTAGGAGCAATGCTGATCGGTCCGTTGGGAGGCTTGATTATCAAGAAGTTTGATAATCTCCTCCACAACAGAATCCCGGCTGGCTTCGAGATGATCGTCAATAACTTCTCCATCGGGATTCTCGGTTTTTTCCTGATGCTATTGTCTTATACAACGATTGGACCGATCATTCAGGCTGCTAACGAAGGGGTCACCGTAGCGATTGAAGCGTTAGTGGCAACCGGATTCCTGCCACTGCTCTCCTTAATTAACGAACCGGCAAAGGTGTTGTTCTTAAACAACGTCATTGACCAGGGAATCTATTACCCACTTGGACTTCAGCAGTCGCTTGAAGTTGGTCAGTCGATTTACTTTGTCGTAGCATCCAACCCGGGACCAGGTTTAGGCTTGCTTTTAGCCTATACATTTTTTGGGAATAAGATTGCGAGACGAACAGCTCCTGGTGCGATCGTGATCCACTTCTTTGGCGGGATTCACGAGCTCTATTTCCCATACGTTCTGATGAAGCCGCTCACGATTCTTGGTGTGATCGCAGGCGGTATGGCCGGGATTGCGACCTTCCAGCTCTTTGACGCAGGTCTCGTAGCCGGTCCAAGTCCAGGTTCTATTTTCGCGTATCTTGCGCTGACACCTAGAGGCAACTTTACTGGCATCATCCTGGGTGTTATCGCGGCGACAGTCGTCTCCTTTATCGTCACGTCGATTATCTTAAGATTAGATCGACGAACCGAAGATGACGAAAAGGGTCTGATGGAGTCGATCGATAAATCCAAGCAGATGAAACAAGAAGGTAAGCAGGCTATGGGAACGACAGCTGCT
The DNA here is from genome assembly GCF_042654445.1 of Bacillus daqingensis. NCBI lineage: Bacteria > Bacillati > Bacillota > Bacilli > Caryophanales > Bacillaceae > Bacillus > Bacillus daqingensis. The sequence goes on along the minus strand of NZ_JBHSGK010000013.1, from coordinate 2,020 downwards.
GCAGGAAGCACTTCTGCAACTGGTCCGATCAACAAAATAGCGTTTGCCTGTGATGCCGGAGCAGGAAGCAGCGCCATGGGTGCCACGACGTTTAGAAAAAAGATGCAAAAAGCAGATGTTGAAGGAATTGAGTGCAAGCACTATCGAATCGAAGATATTCCAAGAGACTCGGATATTATCGTCGTGCATAAAAATTTAGCCGACCGTGCACGCATGTCGTACGAGGATTATGAGATTATTCCGATCGACAACTATATCGGGGATCCAAAGCTGGAAGAATTACTAGAACGCCTTAAAGATTCGTAAGTAATGAACACGAGAAAGAAGCAGCCAAACGCTGCTTCTTTTCTTTTGCAATATATATATTGCAAAATGGAAGTTTCTCCTATAAGATAAAGGTAATTCAAGTCGAAGGAGTGATGGTCAATGGTTTCTTTAACCCGTCAGAAGGATGAGCGAGTAGTAGGACTGGAAAACAAGGTGTACCGGGAGCTGATGTACATTGTATACGCACTGCTGCTGGCCTCGCTGATCTATAACTACGTACAATTTGGTGCGCAGGAAGCGTTTCTAAGCATCGAGGTCGCGCTGTTGCTGTTGCTGAGTCTGTACAGCGGCATCCGCTATCAGATGATGGGGCTCTATACGGATAAAGCGGAGGAGTACCTCGTCAAAAAGAAGAAGAAATATTCCACATTTTATTTTGTTGCAGGAGGCCTGCTGGGGCTGGGGTTCTCGTTCAGCTTCGCTTTTAACAGCGCGATAAACTATGCAGAAACGACCGCGCAAAGTATCACCTATTTCGCCACCGTCTTTTTTGTCTGTGTGATCATCTATATCGTCCCGCTCGCTCTGCTGACCGGATTAATGCCGTGGATCTCGGAGCGCAAGGCGAAAAAGCGGCTTCAGGAGGATGAAGGTGAATCTTAATCGCGTCAAACAAGCACGCCAGGAAGCAAATCTTTCCCAGCAAAAGCTCGCTGAACAAGTGCAGGTGACGAGACAGACGATCAGCTTAATCGAAGTCGGTAAATATAATCCGACAATCAATCTCTGCATCGCCATCTGTAAAGCTTTAAACAAACGGCTTGACGATTTGTTTTGGCCGGAAGACGAATAGCTCGTCCTCACAAGGGCTCCTTTCCTCCTTGTCAGTCAGGCATCGCAGCTTGTTGAACGTCCATGGCCTGCGATGCTTCTTTTAGTAGCTGAGGTATTCATTGTGAATCAATTGTCTCTCTAGGAAAGGATACAATCTGGATTTCATCATGTGCGCATATCTGACAGCTGTTTTATCCTTGAGCTCAGTATGTTACGGTCTGACTAATGGGAAGTCATCACCAGTCAGCGTAAAGGGGAGTTTTATGAGGATCAGAGAAGCAAAGCCGCGAGATGCACGAGCGGTTGCCAAAGTGCAGGTCGATACATGGAAAAGTACATACAGCGACATCGTTCCGGACAAAGTATTGAATAAAATGACGTATGAAAGCCGCGCGAAGCAGTGGCGCAGCATCATTTCCAATCAGATGGTCTACGTTGCCGAAGATGAGTTTGGAACGATCATTGGATTTGCGAACGCGAGTGAGCAGCGCCTAAGTGAATACAGCGACTACGAAGCAGAGCTTTACGCCATGTACATACTCGACGAATATCAGCGAATGGGCATCGGTAAACAGCTGCTGGAGCCCATCGTTGACGAATTAGTAAGGAAAGAGATGCACTCCATGACAGTGCTCGTATTAGAAGAAAATGAGTCGCGGGAGTTTTACGAATCACTCGGCGGTAAAGAAATCGACCGTGTCGAAATCGAACTGCTGGATCAAAAGCTGAACGAAATCGTGTACGGCTGGGAGGATATCCGGGAGATCGAGCTGGGTCACTAAGAAAATGGATCAATGAATAGCATCAGGCCAAAGCCTGATGCTATTTACGTGTTCAATTAAAGAATCAACCTAACCCGAGTTCGACAGTTACTAGGTAAACGAAATGCCTGGGAACCCTACTAAGACAAGGGTTCTCA